>NZ_JABXYX010000023.1 GCF_017982655.1 Brasilonema sp. CT11
TATTTTACTTTTTTTACAAGAAAGGAAAAAATCGAACAACCCACAAAAACAAGCTGCGTAATTTTTCTGGTTATACAGTTGTTTGACTCAGCATACGAGCAAGGCTGAGGTAGAAAAGTTTATATTCTTTTATTATTCGCGTACCTTATTCGCGAACACATTTTTTTGTCCAAAGTCCAATCAAGAAAAGATGTCAAATATTTCCTTTTCGAGGTTATTTTTAAATCGTGATTACATACAGGCACAAGGCGAGGTGTACAAACGTGTCATAGAAGAGATTGGGAAGTCTATTGAAAAATCATCCTCTCTACTTCATGATTTGGATAATCCTCAAGAATTCATAGCAGAAAAAGACTGGATTGACGGTATTATTGATGATGAATGTCTAGTTGTTGAGTATCTTCTTGGTGCAGCTTTCGTCATCTGTCAAGCATACATAACAAATGTTGTTTCCTCTATCTTTAAGCTTCATAAGAGATTTGAAAAATCCTTTGGCATTAAATTAATGACAACTTCGGGTAATAAACAAGATATTTGTAAATTCGGTGTTGTAGAACATCCGTCACCTATTGAATTAATGGATGCTCTTGCAAATTATTTCAAACATCGAAGTGAATGGTATATAAATTGGGAAAAACTTGATAAGAAGCAACAAAGAACTGCTAAGGTTATTTTACAGACAGGGTTAATATCTAATGTTGACGTTGAGCCGGAATATCAACATCTCAACATTAGCTTACGTGAAGGTTCATATGCTTTAGGGAATCCAGAATTTACTAATACATTAGTCTTCTTTGAAAAACTACAACAATGGCATATCAGTCTAGCAGATGCTTATGAGAAAGAGTTAAGTGTTTATGATACTGCATTCTAAATTACGAAAATTTTATTTCACAGGTTCAAGATGTCCCGTTAGAACTATTGATTGACAATGAGAAAAATCATTATTGGAGTGATGGGATCTGGAGAAAAAGCTACAGCAGTTGATCTACAAAATGCCTATGAACTTGGAAAACTCATTGCAACACAGGGATGGGTTTTGCTGACTGGTGGTCGAAATGTTGGCGTTATGGATGCGGCAAGTCGGGGAGCAAAATCTGTTAATGGTTTAACTATTGGTATTCTTCCTTGGTATGATAGCCAAGGTATTTCTGAAGCAGTTGATATTACCATTTTTACTGATATGGGAAATGCTCGCAACAATATCAATGTTCTCTCTTCTCATCTGCTCATTGCTTGTGGTATGGGTGCGGGTACTGCTTCAGAAATTTGCCTAGCTTTGAAAGGCAACAAGAAAGTGATTTTGTTGAGTGTAGATGAAGAAAGTCAAAATTTCTTCCAAAAACTAGCGCCAAAAAATGTTTATGTCGTGAATGATGTGGAAAATGTAATGGCATTAACTAAGGAAATTTTAAGTCAAACTAAGACCTGAATACAATCACTTTTTGGCGTTGCATATTTGTGGGATAATTTTATTTTCTTTGCTTACTAGAAGCCTTCTTTCTTGGCGCTTTTTGTTTCTTGCCGGTTCGTACTTTATCCCTTCTTTGTGCAACACCGATTTTCTGTTGCTTTTGTTCGTACTGTTGCAAAAACTCTTGAACTTTTACAGGAATTTCCCCACTACAGTAGAAGTCTTGAGTCCCCATCAAGCGTACTACCATCCGAGAGTGGGAACGTTCGGCATATTCAATTGCTTGATCAAACAACCCCTGATTTATATACGCTTGAACTATTTTTTCATACATATCAAGAGGGTTTAACAAAACGTTAGACTTTCGTGTTTTTGAAGTTAGCCAACTGCTGCTAGTTTCTAAAGCTTCAATGGCAACAGCAAAACCTTGGATAGTTTGGGTCCATAATCCCACAGTAAAGGCAAAATTACCCAAGTTACGTCCAGCCATAAGACTTTCCAAAGGAAAAGTTTTGGGAGTATAAATCTCCAAGGCTAATTGGAAGGCTTTGATTGCTTCTGGAGCACGTTGCAAAGGTTTGTAAATATTCCCGAGATGATTTTGGGTTTTTGCCCAGTCATAGGGAAAGCGATCGCGTGTGTATTCTTGCAATGCTTGGTTGTAATGGTATATCGCTAATTCTAAGTTCTCTTTTGGTTTACCATGAATTCGGTCACACCACGCATTGCCGAGAAAACTTTGGGTGTTTGCGCACTCATGGGGAAAGCGATCGCATGTGTATACTGTCAAAGCTTGCTGATGATACTGTATCGCCAATTCTATATTCTCTGCTTTTTCCCCACGAATGCGCCGACAGAATGTATTTCCCAAATTATTATGGGTTATTGCCCACTCGTAGGCAAAACGATCGCTTGTGTATATTTCTAATGCTTGGTTGTAACACTGTATTCCTATTTCTATGTTCTCTTCAGCGTTACCATGAATACGATTACACCAGACATTGCCGAGATTTTTTTGGCTTCTTGCCCACATTTCGGGAAACAGATCGCGCTTGTATACCTGCAATGTCTGATTTAAATAATGTATCGCTAATTCCAAGTTTTCTGCCTCTTCGCCAAGAATACGTTCCCAGTAAGCAATCCCAAGATTATTTTGGATTGCTGCCCACATTTTGGGATTGCCATCATACGTAAACTCTTTTAATGCTTGCTTGTAATGGTGTATCGCTTGTTCCTGGTTTTTGGTTTTTTTCCCGCAAATACGCTCACCCAAAAGATTTCCTAAATGATTTTGCATCCGTGCCCATTCATCGGGAAAGCGATTGCGTGTGTATACTGTCAATGCTTGGTTGTAATGGTGTATAGCTAGTTCTTGGTTATCGGTTTGTTGACCACGGAGCCGTTTTGAGTAGGCAAGCCCAAGACTGTTTTGCACCTTTGCCCACGTTTCGCCAGACAGATCGCGTGGCAGTTCCTGCAATGCTTGGTTATAACAGTATATCGCGAGTTCCAAGTTCTCTTCTGGGTTGCCAGAGATTCGCTCTGAGTACGCAACTCCAATATTACGTTGCGTTTTTGCCCAGTCATAAGGAAAGCGATCGCGTGTGTATTCCTGCAATGCTTGGTTGTAATAGTATATTACTTGTTCCAAATTATGAGATTTTTCCCCACGCACACGGTCAGAGAAAGCAAGCGCAAGATTACTTTGCGTTGTTGCCCATTCATAAGGAAAGCGATCGCGTGTAAAAACTGTGGCGGCTACTTGGTAACCTACAATCGCAATTTCCATACGACCTGCTGGGTTACCTTGCTCAAACATCTGCACCAGTTTACTAAACTCAACAATAAACCCCGCAGTGTATTGTGCTAATATTTCCTTCAATTGTGGCAAGATATTCATTGCCCAAACTTGCAACACGTGAGCCAAAGTATCATTCAGCTTGTCCTGATTTGCTGCCAAATAGGGGAACATGACTTGGGGATCACGATCTTTTTCAATTGCTTCCAATACATCAACTAAAAAAGTTTCATAAGCTTGCCAGGTGTGAGAACTTGCTTCTACTCCCAAAGAAGCAGCCAACTCATTTCTAAGATTCAACAACCAATCTGCAGTTAATTGGCGACTTTGGTTTGCCATATTTCCTGCAACTTCTTCCAAGGCTATTAGGAACCCTTCATCTATCCATTCTTTATCCTCTGCTACAATGTCCATCGCTTCCGCATGAGTGGTGCATTTTAACAGATCTGCAATTGTATTTAAATAAGTTTGGATTCTTGTTTTGTCCATATGACTTGCCAGTTGTGACTTGAGCACGTTCACTGATTTATAATTTTATTGTGCAAAAATCAACTAGGCATTGTTATGTCACTCAAGAAATAACTTTTAACGCGAAAACCTGGTCAGCGGGACCAGGTTTATCTAAAAGATTTCGTAGTGATCAAATTGGTTTTATCGTGAGGAAATACAAAGGTTTTTCAACTAGGGTGGACAATAACACTAACAAACTCAGCATAAAAAACGTTTTTCCGCTTTGGGATTTGGCTTCACCTTTCAACACAGGCGCTGTGCCACTCATCATCATACTTATGCTGATATTTGCTTGGGCTGATGACGGAAGGACACCGGGTCAATTGCCCTTTTCAGTTTGGTTGTGCCTTATTTGGTGTCCTATTTATTAAGTTACCACCCGATTATGGAATTGCCTGCAGTTGTTTACTGAACTTAACAACTGGAGTTTTGCTTCTTCGCCCAAGGCTATAGCCAACCCAAAAATGTGCTTGTCAGGGTTACTAGATCGTGAAAAACAAGATCCCCGACAACTTTTAAAGTTGTCGGGGATCTATGTATCTCAATTTTCACAAATCAAATAGGATTGCTATAGAACTCCTCAATAATAAAATAGAGGCGCGATACTTTGCGCCTCTACGTCGGAATTACCAATTCCACATAAGTTTGGTATAGTCTAAATGGTCGGTCACAATCCGCCCAATAAGATCTATTTGGTTCAAATCTTCAGTCGAAAGTTGAACAGAGCCCGCTTGGGCGTTTGCTGTTGCTTGTTCGGGATAACGCACACCGGCGATGGCATGACTCTGTGGTTGAGCAATTAACCATGCTAGTGCTAATTGGGCAAGGGTACAGTTGTGACGTTCTGCAATAGGGCGCAATTTTTCCAAAGCTTGTTGAGCTCGTTCAAAATTTTCTCCCTGAAATAAGCTATTCTTGGCGCGGTTATCTTGTGGGTCAAATTTGTGACCAGCTTCAAATTTTCCTGTCAATAATCCTTGAGCCAGAGGTGAATAAGCAATAATCGCAATCTTATGTTGGATGCAATAAGGCATTGCATCTTTTTCGACATACCGCCAGAATAAAGAATAAGGAGGCTGCAAGCTATCAATGCGTCCGTATTGAGATGCTTCTTCCAACTGGGTTTTGGAAAAATTGGAAACACCAATAGCCCGAATTTTCCCTTGCTTTTTCAGGTGGTTAAGAGCGTTCATTGTCTCCTCAATCGGAACAACTTCAGAATTGAATGAACCAGCGGGCCAATGAATTTGATATAAGTCTATGTAGTCAGTTCTGAGGTTTTTCAAGGAATGCTCACAACACTCAATCACCTGGTTGTACTTGAGATGGTTAGCAAAAACTTTCGTGGCATACTCAACTTGATCCCGAACATCAGATAAAGCTTGAGCAACAATTCTTTCTGAATGTCCGTCACCATAAACCTCAGCAGTATCAACTGTTGTGATACCAGCTTCAAATCCTGCTCGTATTGCTTTAATCGAGTCAGTGTCCTCAACTCCCACCCACATTTTTTTACCAGCTTGCCAAGTCCCCGTAAGAATAGGCGTAATTTTAACATCCGATGTACCCAGCGTTCGCTTTTCCATAATTATTCCTTAATGCTTTAATTCATTTGTTGCAGACAGTCACATAGTGTATCGGTCTTGGCGTCAAAATAAATCAGAGTAATAGTAGATGCTTACGGAAGAATTGATTATGACGAATCATGCACTCAAAGAATGGGCAGTTGCTATCAATGCCTTAGAAACAAGCAAAACAATTATGCTCCTCCGCAAAGGTGGTATCCATGAACGTCATGGACGCTTTGAGGTTAACCACAAGCAGATTTTGCTTTACCCAACTTTTGAACATCAACAGCCTTTCTTGCTCAAACCCGACTATGCTAATTTGGTGATCCCAGTCACTCCTGGTTGGCGTCCAGAAACAGTTGGTATTAACAGTTGGGCTGAAATTACAGATATTTTTCCAGTGAGTGAGGAGTCAGTCGTTAATGCTCTGCTTCCATTCCATATTTGGAACGAGTACTTTATTAGCGATCGCCTCAAATGGAAACCGCGTCAGCCATTATATATTCTCCTGCTGCGGACTTACAAACTCCCCCAAGAGCAAGAAATTCCCTATTGCACCAAGTACGGTGGCTGTAAGTCATGGATTGACTTGGACGGATCCATTTCGTTACAAGGATCACAACCAATCTTGTCTGATTCGATATATGCCCAGTTAGTTGCCCAAATTCGCGATATTGTCAGCGACAAATTATATGCTCCATCCATATAACGTAGGACTTACGCACTTTACAAATCAACTATTGTGTGGATAACGATTAGCATCACTAGTTCCGTGCGGTTTTACTATAGTCAGATGAGCGCAAAAATTTCCCATTTCGATCTCAAAAGTGCATAAGTTGATTTTGCTTGCATCTAATTAAAGAAGAAGGTAAAGCAAATAGTATTATGCATATAATCAGAATTTTGTCAATTCGTAAGTCCTATAACGAATAACTATCAAAAAAAGTACTCAAAAATACATCAATTTTTGTGAACCATAGGATAGCATTGGCTAAACGCAAAAGATGACTGCGTTTATTTTCATAGCCTTTCGTCTGTAAAGCGTCTACGTCTTACATTCACTTTGAATTGTGTGATTCGTCTTGAGGTTAACCGCTGTGAACAATACAGAAAGTACCCCAAAAGGGCGATGTAGTTCTTGACATATGTCTGTAAGTATGCTTGTAAGCTAACTAAAATAAATCAGGAGTTTGCCATGCATGGAAGAATGTGCTGGTTGTCAAAATTTGGCGACAGTGAAGAAAAAATTTTGTATTTGCAGACAGGACCAAATGAACCTTGGCGTCCTTACACAGCCTTTGGGCAACTTGCAGTTCCAGATTACAAAATACCAGGCGGTTCTAGGGGTTGGGCGACTTTCCAAAAATTGTTAAAAGCAGGTTGGACTTTGATCCCAACTGCAAGAGCAAACGAGTTCTCGTCCTCAAGGACTTCAGTTGAGTCATGAGTCAAGACAGAAGATACGAAAGTTTTTCGCTTTTTACAAACCCCTAGGCGAACCTTCACCACGGGGATCAGCTGCGCCTTCTAAAGTTTTATCTGGTGTTACAACAATCGAATTAACATTACCCCAAGGCTCAGTTTGTTTAATTCTGTGTCCCCGACGCTGCAACTCGGCAAAAGTAAGAGCTTCCAAACCGAGAGGTTCGACTCTTAACTCATCAGGTAACCACTGATGATGTATGCGGGGTGCAGAAACAGCCGTACCAGGATGCATCTTGTATTCTAGTACATTCAACAGAACTTGCAACACTTGTGTGATAATGGTTCCACCGCCAGGGGCACCCACTGCCATACGAAGGCGACCATTTTCAGTGACAATAGTGGGAGTCATACTAGATAGAGGCGTTTTACGTGGTGCGATTGCATTCGCTTTTGATCCCACAAGTCCAAACAGATTCGGGACTCCAGGCGCTGCGGCAAAATCATCCATCTCGTCATTCATTAGAATAGCAGTTTTTGGTACCACAACTGCACAACCAAAACCCTAGTTGACTGTGAAAGTTAAGCTAACAGCATTGCGCTGTTCATCTACAACAGTTAGGTGGGTGGTTTCAGGTGACTCATATCGACGAGTCGCGTAGAACCCCACTCCTAACTTTTCCTTGCGTGCGGCTAGAGGAAGGCTATTTCTGACTCTGTGCTTGCCCAGACTGTGTTGCGGGATCAGATGCTGCAATAATTGGGGGTAAGCTGAATTTGATGTAAATTGCTGTAGCGTTTTATAATCTGCTGGCTTGACTTCACTTGAAGGTGTAGCCCTCCGCAGGCGACTGCGTAAGCGCAAGCGCACGCGGCTTGGGCGTTCGCCGTAAGGCGTACCGTTAGGCATACGCGTAGCGTCTTTGCAGGAGATACCCGAAGGGTGGACAGCCGACAAAATCTTAGATCTCCTTGATTCAAAATTGGGGCGATTGCGTCTACGTTCCGCAACGCTTATCTGAGAATGACAAAAGATACCTTTCATATAGTTTTCAGACATCCTCTTAGAGAGGTTTTGTCGAAAGTTTAATTATTTATTGCGGTTGACAATTGTAACTTAAACAGATTAACTCAAGTTGTTCATTAACTCTTTTGGGAATTCTGATATATTAAAAAGTTTATTTTTTCTTTAGATTTTTTTGTACGTATCTGCTATATCTTATGAAGTCATCATTCGTTAACGTTGCTTTAAAGACAACTGAGACAGACTTCAGTATAAAGAAAGAAACAACTTGTCGAGTTGTTGACTATAATGATTGCCTGCCTTTTCATAAAGCAACAACTCTGGTTTAAAAGCAGGGTTGTTTTTTGTGTTCCAAATCACTAGGCAATTGATTGACAGATGGTAGAGAATACAAAACTGTGCGGGTTGTTGAAAAGGAAATAACCCTGATTTGAAATAGACCAAGTGTTTGAAGTTTTTGAAATTTGGAGAAAAAACTTATGGGTTGGTTACAAAGACTTTTTGGCTTGGAAAAGCCTGCAGATGCTCAAGTAGATCCTGAGCCAGCAACATCAGATGACACAGGCGGTGAAGAAAGCATTGCTCCAGAGCGATTGGGGTTAAATGGAGAATATGACCAGAGTGGTCTGGCAAAGCGGGTTGCTCTAGCTTTTGATGAAGACGGCTCTTTTGATGATATTGACTCCTTGTACGTAGCACAAACCGGCGGTACAGTTGTTCTCAAAGGCTCAGTTCCCAGTCAAGATATTCTCGACCAATTGGTACAAGTTGCTCAGGGTGTAACTGGTGCAACAGACGTACAAACGGATCAAGTTAGTGTTGGTTAAATAGGGTTTAACTTCTACATTTCGGCAAAAAAAACAAGCTATGAAACATCCGTTGCAACATCGATGGATAATGTCCATCGCATTGTTGAGTATCTTAGTCCTTTCAGGTTGCGGGAATAAGGCTGAAGAGTCAAGTAACACTTCTTCTCCATCTGGCGAATCTGGTGGATCTACATCTACAACAGCTCCGTCTGGTGGGGCTACTACCTCAACAGAGGGAACACTTTCAGCGGAAGCTAAAAAGTTAGGTGTAAACCCCGAAGGAGAAACCACGTGTCCCAGCAATGCTCCTGTTAAGGGCTTAGTGACCAAGAAGCGGGGCAACATATATCGTGCTCCCAACACACCTGATTATGCAAAGGTCAAGCCACAGATCTGCTTTGCGGATGTAGCTACTGCTGGAAAGGCTGGCTTTAGCGCTCCTAAGTAGTATTGCTCAGTAAGAGCTCAAGCCCTTGCAGTGCAAGGGCTTTATTGAAGAAGTGAATATGAAAATCGAAGTAGCGATCGCTATTCTTTACCAAGAAGACAAGTTTCTCATGCAGTTGCGGGATAATAACCCCAATATTCTCTATCCCGCTCACTGGGCGCTATTTGGTGGACACATTGAAGCGGGTGAAACCCCAGAAGTTGCAGTACAACGGGAAATTTTAGAAGAAATTGGCTATACTTTACCATCAACGTTTTCTAAGTTTGGCTGTTATCCTGATGAAAAAGTCTTTCGTCATGTCTTCTGTGCACCACTCACAGTAGAATTAAATCAATTAGTTCTCAACGAAGGTTGGGATATGGGTTTAATGACACCAGAAGACATTCGTCTGGGTGCGAGTTATTCATCTGTGTCAACAGACGTACGACCCCTTGGACCTGTGCATCAAAAAATTCTGTTAGATTTTATAGAAACAAATGCTTCATCTAATTAATAATTAATGACGAATGACTAACTACAAACTACCGCAATGGTTAAGTTTGAGCCTAGCGTTTCCCCTGATTGCACTCAACGGTTGGGTATTGCTTCTGGTTGTGCAGTATTTTCAACCTTTGGTCAATATCTTTGTCGCCGCCAGTTTGCTAGCTTTTGTTCTGGACTATCCAATTCGGTTTCTCCAAAAACAAAGGGTTAAACGCAACTTAGCTGTGGGAGGCGTGTTGTTGTTAGCTGTAGTACTTGTCGTGGCTTTGACTTTCACCTTATTTCCCTTGATTCTGCAACAGCTTAATGAACTAGCTAATTTTTTACCAACTTGGATTGATTCTGGAGCGCAACAACTTCTAGCTTTCCAAAACTGGGCTGCAACCCAACAGCTTCCTGTTAATTTAAGTGGCATATTAACTCAACTGTTAGACAGATTCTCCAATCAACTTCAGTCCTTTACAGGTCAAATTCTTGGTATTGCGGTGGATACCATTGGTAGTCTGCTCAACGTGCTACTGACGGTTGTGTTGACAATCTACTTAGTTTTAAATGGAGAACGTCTTTGGGATGGAATTTTTCAGTGGTTTCCGCCTCATACTGGTTCGCAAGTACGACAATTGTTGCGTGAAGACTTTCAAAATTACTTTATCGGTCAAGCAACAGTCGCTGCTTTGCTAGCTGTTATTCTGATACTTGTATTTATAGCGCTACGAATACCTTTGGCTTTATTGTTTGGTCTGGTCATTGGATTTTTTTCTTTATTTCCCTTTGGTACAGGCATAGGTATCGCTATAGTTAGTTTGTTGCTGGGATTGCAAAACTTTTGGCTAGGGGTTGAAGTCTTAGCTGTTACAGTGATGATTGACCAAGTCAATAGTAATTTTGTTGCTCCGCGTCTTTTGGGGAATTTGACTGGTTTAAATCCGGTGTGGGTGGTTATTTCTTTATTATTGGGAACAAAACTGGGAGGAGTGCTGGGTTTGTTGGTTGCTATACCCATCGCCAGTTTTATCAAAGACACGGCAGACAACTGGCGTATTGGGGGATTTAGTGTACAGCCTACAGAGCATAACCCCAGTGATAGGATTGGTAATGAACAAACCTCAAACGTTGTCCTAGAGCGTTGATCTTCAAAACAATTATTGCCCCGTATACTTGTTGTCCCCGTTGTCGCACTTGACTGAGCGATTGCAGATGAACTCATAGATTTTGCTGGCTCTACTCAGTGGCGCGAACCTTTACTCGATTATGCTCGCGCTTATTCTGCTCAGGTACAGAAAGATTATAATGCTTTTTGTGCCGCTTTTGATACTGGTTCTAGCGCTTAAGTTTCTCAACTAAATCTGCTCCAACCACAACAGTCACGTCAGAGAGAATATCTCCCACAGAAGCAACCATCACCTGACCTGTACCAAGAGTACTGCTAACTGCGTTTGCAGCTTCGGGATTACCGTGTTGGGCAATAATTTGAGTTCGGCCAGCCGAGTCTACACCTGTATCAATCTCATGATGAGTAACGTAAACGTTTCTGAAACCATGTTTTTTGAGAACAGAAACTACAGTTTTTTCAACTTCTGGTTGTCCTGTTGCATTTTCTACAGCAATTCTCAATGTTTGCGGCTGAACTGAATTGACTTGAGTGTCTAGAGTATTGGCAGTTTGGACATCAAAATAACGTGATAGAATACCAGCAGTGGCACTAGAGTCGGAAATCCAGTAGCTACGTTTGTATTCTTTGTTGCTACTAAACCGCCCAGGAAGCATCATTAAGTGCATCTGGTGGCGATTGTTTGTTGCTACCGTTTGAGCGATCGCCAGTATCTCCTCCACTGACAAATCAGTCTCCACATTCTCTTTCACAACCTGCATAATTTGAGGCACCTTTGCAATAGTTGCAGGCTGAAGCGCTGTATGTAAAATTTCTCTGAGCACTTCTTGCTGACGCTGCACGCGACCAATGTCGCCTAAAGCATCATGGCGGAAGCGGACGTACTCCTGCAAGTGTTGCCCATTCAGCTTCTGCCTTCCAGGGGAAAAGTGGATGTTTAGGTGTTGCGTGTGATCTATGTAATCCATTTTTTTGGGAACATTCATTTCGACTCCCCCCAGTGCATCGACCAAATGAATAAACCCTTCGGTATCAACTCGGACATAGCGGTCAATAGTAACACCGTTCAACAACTGACTTACAGTTTCTGCCGCCAGTTTTGGCCCACCGCGCACGTTTGCAGCATTGATTTTATCGATACCGACATCTGGTAAGTGCACCAGCGTATCCCGTGGAATTGATAGAATATTGATTTGATGCTTATCTGGCAGTAGTCGCGCCAGTAACATTGTGTCACTGTTACCAGCTAGTGCTTCAATGGGAGTAAACTTTCCTTGGTGCGGATGTCCTGAGTTATCGATACCGAGAATTAGAATGTTAACGGGATGGTCGAGGGTTGCAGGGATAAAACCTGTCAGGCTTGCAGGACTGTGAGGTAAATGAGAGGCGGCATAATTTTTTAAAGGAGTTAAATTCAACAGAAGGGAAAAAATTGCTCCTGAAGCTATAGATACCAGTGTGATCATTCCCAAATAAAATGGCAATCGCTCCATATTCCATTTCCGAGGGTTGTCTTTTTGTGTCACTTCTCACCTGCAAGCTATCTAGAAGTTTAATGTAATATTTTTAACAAAATAACATAGGCGTCAGTCCCCAGGAGGAGCCAGCACTTGATCAGGAAAACCCTACCGTAAATGTCTAGTGAGACCAGCGCTGCAGGAGGGTTTCCAACGCCAGATACCAAGTGAGGGAAACCCTCCTTCAGTACTGGCTCCTCCGTAGGCGACTGGCGTTAGCGCAGCGGAACCGAAGGTTCTCCCCGATAGCCGTAAGGCGTGGCGTTCGCCCTTCGGGCGTTCAGAATGAACATAGTAGCGATTCTCGGTCTCGTCTTGGGTTTAAATCTCCAGTTTCAATGGGGGGTGCCTACAATTGGTTGAAATCCAAATCCCGCTAGCGTAAGTGATTCTGACGGATGATTCTGACTCCTGGATTCTTTCTTTTAACTTTTTATCAATCAGATCACAACAGTATCAGCTTTATTTATGTCAACTTAGGTAAATTATGTCATTCTCATGGGATCAACCTCGTAAAAAGTGCTAGTTTGCCACACGTCATACTGTCGCCATTCATTAGTCACAGCAACAACACAAGCACAGGTTAATTTGTCTGTAATTTATTTGCAAACAAATTCATTAAACCAGTTAAATTATGCTTTCTCTTATAGTGGCGACTACAGGCTGTGCCAGCGGTAGCGAGGTTAATCTGGACTTTACTAGCTTAGGCTGGATTGATGTGATTATTTTGGGCATTGTCCAAGGAATAACAGAACTCTTACCGATAAGTAGTACTGCTCATATGCGGATAGTACCTACTTTATTAGGACTGCAAGATCCTGGCTCTGCTTTTTCAGCAGCAATGCAATTAGCCAGTTTAACAGCTGTTTTGAGTTATTTCTGGAAAGACTTAAAAAAATTGACGGGAGAAACGGTAAGAGCAATAACTGGGCAAGACTATCAATCGAGTTCTTTTCGGCTCATGGTAGGCTTGTTGCTAGGAACTTTACCCATTAGTGTTGCAGGTTTACTACTTAAACCAATTCTCAACGCCTGTGACTCCCCAATGCGAGGTTTAGTTGTCATTGGTGCAGCATCTATTGTGATGTCTTTGCTGTTGGCGATCGCAGAAAAACGAGGAGAACGCGATCGCACTTTTGAAAAAATTACCCTCTGGGATGGAATTTGGGTAGGGATTGCTCAAGCCTTTGCCCTGATACCAGGCGTTTCTCGTTCTGGTTCCACTCTCACAGCTGCACTATTTTTAGGGATGGAACGCGAGACAGCCGCAAAATTTTCTTTTTTGTTAGGCTTACCAGCAGTGGTTTTGGCTGGGGCTTTGGAATTGCATACTCTTTTCAAAGCAGGATTGAGTGGGGCTGGTTGGTTGACACTTCTTATCGGCTTAATCTCTGCCAGTATTTCTGCTTTTGTAGCAATATGGGGACTTCTACGCTACTTGGAAAAACACAGCACTTTGATTTTTATCTTTTATCGCTTTGGGATGGGGATATTTTTGATCGTGGCTGTGATTTCAGGTTGGTTGCCCAATTGATGAGTCATTTCATGTCCGGTAAACTAACGCATTTCGGCGGAATTCCCCATCCGCCGTGCGGTGGGGATGGTACGCCCTTGAAATTGCGACGTACATCCTTTTTGGATGTCCGAGTAATTTCCATCTCTACAAGTTTTATCACTAACTATATATTGTGATAGAATACAATAGCCAAGGAGGTGATTAAAGTGTTGTACAAAGCGATCCAAGTCCGTCTATATCCCGACAAACAGCAGCAAATACTGTTAGCTCAAACGTTTGGGTGTGCACGTTTCTGGTGGAATTATGCTCTAAACAAATCAATTGAGGCATATAAAGAAACTGGGAAGGGATTGGGGCGTTCAGCACTTAATGCACTTTTACCAGCACTCAAAAAAGCAGAAGAAACTTCTTGGTTGAAAGAGTGTTATAGCCAGGTTTTGCAGGCTACAACACTGAATCTAACTACTGCTTACAAAAACTTTTTTGATAAACGCGCTGGTTTTCCTAAGTTCAAGTCGAAGCACGGTAAGCAGTCTGTCCAATATCCGCAATACGTAAAAGTGGTTAATGGAAATATAAAACTTCCGGGTAGTGTAGGAGAAGTGAAAGCTAAAATACACCGTCCGATTGAAGGAACCATAAAGACTGTTACCGTCAGCAAAACACCAAGCGGAAAATACCTTGCGTCTATCTTGACTGTTAGCGAAGCGGGCGGGCAACGCCCGACGGTAGAAGGAAATAATCCTACTACTTGCGAAGGTAAGATTTATGGTATTGATTTGGGCTTAAAACATTTCGCCGTCGTTACTGATGGTGAGAAAGTTTCAAAGTACGATAATCTTAAACATCTTGCTAAACACGAAAAAAACCTGAAGCGTAAACAACAGAAGTTAGCGCGTAAACAAAAAGGTAGTCTATCACGGGTTAAGTATAAAAAAGTTGTTGCCAAAGTATACGAACGAGTTAGCAATTCGCGGCAAGATTTCTTACACAAACTTAGTTATAAGTTAGTCAGCGATAGCCAAGCTGTCATAGTAGAAAGTCTTCATCTCAAAGGCATGGTTCGTAATCATAAATTGGCAAAAGCAATATCTGATGTTGGCTGGGGAACCTTCACTAACTTTTTAGCCTATAAGTTAGAACGCAAGGGCGCGAAGTTAATTGAAATAGATAGATGGTTTCCTAGCTCCAAACTTTGCTCTAATTGTTTCTATCAAGTTGGTGAGATGCCGTTAGACGTGAGGGATTGGACTTGCCCTCATTGTCGTACTCATCATGATCGTGATGGCAATGCAGCCATAAATATTAGAGCAGAAGGTATCAGAATGCTAAAGGCGGAAGGTTCAGCCGTCTCTGCTGTAGGAGGGGAAGTAAGACCAAAATTTGGACGAAAGTCTAATCTAAGGCATTCCCCCGCGAGTACAGAAGCCCCGAGCGTAGTCGAGGGGTAGTTCACTTATCACTCTTCATCTATGTAAAATTCCCCATATTGTTTGTCTCCTAGAGGAATACTCTGATAACGAACTTTACCTTTAATCACCACTTGTGCTCCCTGGCCTAAACCAGTTTGATTGGTAACAACCCAAATTTTTCCTGTCGAATCATTAATTTGATATGCGTATCGATTGAGAAGGGGGACTCTCTTTTCCACCTTACCTTGCACGTAAAGTGTTTTACCATCTTCTTGTTGTGCTTTCAAATCTTGAATCTGGGTGATGTTGGCTCCTATGGCATTTATGCCCAAGTACCCTAAACTACCACAACTGAGCAGTCCTACTAAAAGCAAAAAGGTTAGTCCCAAGCGTGTGAGTACGACAAAGCCGTGGCTATCTAATACTGAGAAGTTTAAATTTTTCACTTTCTGCATAATCTATATCATCTATTGAGCCAATTTTGGCATCAGTGCTTGACTTGTGACAATTTTCATTTAGATAGTAACTATCAATACTTTGTCTTTTGGTATCAAAAACACTTAACAAATAACTCAAAAGCGGAGCCAAAAACTGTCAAGCTCCGGTCACGCCAACGCAGTATTTAAAATAAATTCTGTGTACGATTAAGTTTAAGATTGTAAGCTCGCCATTTTTAACAGAAGAACTCAGGGGTTAAGCAAAAAGTGAATGTTGCTGAATTAGTCACTGTTTCTATTATTCTGCTACTCGTTGCTACCTGCGTAGCTTTGGTGACACGCTGGCTGCGAGTCCCTTATGTTGCGGGTTTAGTTTTAGCCGGCTTAGCAATTACACAACTTCTACCGCGCCCCATCCATTTAAACGATTCCCTGATTTTGAATCTGTTTCTGCCGATTCTGGTATTCGAGGCAGCTATCAATACTGATCTCAGCCGCCTCCGCAGCACCGTCAAACCAATAGCCTTGCTAGCCGGACCTGGGATTGTGATTTCCTTTGGTATAACAGCAGCGATGTTGAAATGGGAACTAGGACTGAATTGGACAGCAGTACTACTGGCAGGGGTGATTTTGGCAATCACTGATACCGTTTCCGTGATTGCTGTATTCAAGGAAGTGGCTGTCCCTCCCCGTCTTTCCACCATAGTTGAGGGAGAGAGCTTGTTTAACGATGGAGTGGCGCTAGTTTTATTTAGCCTAATTGTAAAAATTCATGATGTTGGCTCACTGACAATCCTCAGTGGATTACAAGAATTGTTTGTGGTCATTGTTGGTGGAACCCTAGTGGGACTTGCTGTGGGTTATTTGAGTACAAGTTTATTTGTTCGCTCGGATGAGCCGCTCAGTAGTATTTTACTGACGGTGGCTGTGGCATTAGGAGCTTTTCAAATTGGGCAATCTTTCAGCGTTTCGGGTGTGGTAGCTGTGGTTGTTGCGGGATTAATTGTTGGAAGTTTTGGACTTTCAAGTCAAATATCAGCTTCTACTCGATTGACGTTGCTCAGCTTTTGGGAGTCTATCTCTTTTGGTGTCAATAGCTTTATTTTCTTACTCATAGGTATAGAAGTTGATTTACTCACTCTCTGGAGAACTCTGCCCGCAGTGTTGCTGGCGATCGTTGCTTATCAAGTGGGGCGTATACTTTGCGTCTATCCGCTGTTAGCTATATTACGTTGGTTTGACCGGCCAATTCCGTGGCGCTGGCAGCACGTCTTGTTTCTTGGCAATATCAAAGGTTCTCTTTCTATGGGGTTAGCACTCAGCATCCCGACAACAGTAACAGGACGAGAACAAATCATTGCCATAGTATTTGGGACAGTGTTGCTGTCCTTACTCGGGCAGGGAGTGAGTTTGCCGTGGATAGTGAAACGTTTGCGCTTGTCCCAATTTTCAGAATCTCGTCAGCAGGTTGAAGAATTACAAGCCCAATTAATCACAGGTAAAGCAGCGCAAGATGAATTGGATAGTTTGTTAAAGTCAGGAATATTACCAAAAGCCATTTACGAAGAGATGCGCTCAGCTTATCAGGTGCGAGTCGCAGGAGCAGAAAAAGCTTTGCGGGAATTGTACAATCGCCGCCCAGATGAATTTGATCTTAAAAGTGATGGGCACAGGAAACTCGAAGCCATTCGCCGCCGTTTGCTATTGGCAGAGAAAGGAGCACTCAACGAGGCAATACGTAAACAAATGCTTTCAGAAGAAGTTGTACAACAGCGACTTAAAAATATTGATGAGCAATTGCTTGCGCTAGAAGATGATTAGATAGTGGCATTCAAGAAACCTGTACAGAAGATGATCCCTTAGAATTACTTTGACTTTTAATAACCTTCTCAGGACTGATTCACGAAGTTCCTTAACTTTTGTTTGAGCCATTTACTCTATAATAAAATTAGAAGTTTTTCTCTTTGCAGAGTGACATAAGAGGGATCACCTGTTACTAATAAACCGAAATTGAAAACGCAAATAGGTAAAGCTTTATTGTTTTGAACTTCCATTTCCTGCGTTTGAATCTTCTGAAAGGAACAAAGGCGAAGTTCCATTCCGATTTCGCCACAAAGCTAGTAGTGTACTTGCAATAAAAATACTGGAATAAATGCCTGCGATAAAACCAATCATCAGTGCTAAGGCAAAGTTTTGCAGCGTTTTTCCACCAAACCAAAAAATGGCTATCAAAGGCAGTAAGGTTGTAAAACTGGTGTTGATAGAGCGCGTTAAAGTTTGATTCACAGCGTCATCTACAACTTGAGCAATCGACGTGTTAGGATTTCTTTTTATATTCTCGCGCATTCTATCATAGATCACCACAGTGTCATTGACCGAGAAACCCACAATGGTCAGTATGGCAACAATAAATAGGCTATCTACTTCAATCCCCTGAACCAGTCCCAAAAGAGCGAACATGCCAATCGTTACTAAAACATCGTGGAACAGAGCAATAAGGGCAAAGAAGGCATAATCGAATTGAAATCGGAAGCTGAGGTAAACAGTGATTCCGACAAAAGAAACTAATAGAGCCTGTAGTCCAGAGTAAAAAATCTGACGACCTAGGATAGGTCCAACAATATCAATTTGAGTCTTTTGAGGATCAAAGACACCAATTGTTTGACTGAGCGCAGTTTGTAGCTGTATTCGTTGCTCTCTACTCAAAGGTACCGTGCTAATTGAGACAGCCTGTTGATCTCTGCCCAGAATCTGAATGCTACTGTTGGCTTGTAAACCCTGATTTATTAAGATATTCCGTACGGAAGCAGTATCAATCGGACTAGTACAGGCATTAGGTTGGGTACAGTCTCGTTCAAATTGCAATCGGGTACCGCCCGTAAAATCAAGACTTGGTTTTAGAGGTGTCCCAAATTGCTGCCAAGAGATTACCATCGCTATTAACCCTACCAAGATGATGCTTCCTGAAATAGTCCACCATAGCGCTTGCCACTTAATTACGTTTAACTTCATTGCTTCCATCCACTTAATCTAAAGCAGCAAAGCGCTTTAACAAGAGGGCTAAAACAATCATAGGTAAGCCTGCTCCAATGCAAATTAAACCTTGAGCTAAACTCAGTGGTGCTGTATCGAATACTTGATTCATAATGTTCCACTGGCTGAAAAGAACTTGCAGAATGACAACGCAGACAATACCAATTGCGGGCGCATAACCAATGGATTTCGTTTTCCCCCGCGCAAAAGCAACAACTGAGGGTAAGAATTGGCTGATTCCCAGCAGATAGAAGATTTCCGCTGCAACTAAAGCGTTAATCGCCATTGTGCGGGCTAAATTTGTATTGCCTGTAGTTCGTAGTATCCATTCATATACGCCAAAGATAACAATCCAGTTAAAAATAGAAACTGTCAGGACGCGCTTGAGTAAACTGCCTGAAAGTAAAGGTTCATTGGGGTTGCGTGGGGATAAGCGTGTGAGATTGGGAGATTGTGGCTCAAAGGCTAGCGGTAAGCACAGGGCAACGCCACTGACCATGTTTAGCCACAGTATTTGCACGGGTATAATTGGCAGGGTTGCTGCAAAGAACATACCAATCAAAATCGTCATGGCTTCCCCGCCGTTAATTGGTAAGATAAAGGCGATCGCTTTGAGCAGATTTTGATAAATTGTCCGACCTTCTTCAACAGCAGCTTCTATTGAGGCAAAATTATCATCGGTCAAAATCATGTCAGAGGCTTCCTTGGCAACTTCGGTTCCAGTTATCCCCATAGCGATACCGATATCTGCTTGGCGTAAAGCCGGAGCATCATTAACACCATCTCCAGTCATTGCTACGATCTCACCTTTGGATTGCAGAGCCTCGACTAGCTGCAGTTTCTGTTCAGGTGCTACACGGGCAAAAACCATGCTATCCTCTACTACTTGAGCGAGTTGCTGCTGGTTCATCCGAGCAAGTTCCTGTCCTGTGAAAACACGTGAACTTGGATTTTGTTTTATACCAATTTTTCGAGCGATCGCATCAGCAGTTAAGGCATGATCCCCCGTAATCATCTTCACTTGAATGCCTGTTGATTGGCAGGCTTTGATGGCAGTAATTGCTTCAGGTCGGGGAGGGTCAATCATGCCTTGTAGACCCAGAAAAATGAGTTGCTCGTTGATATCAGAATGATCTAAAGAATGCTGGTTCTTTCTTACAAGTTTTTTGGCAAAAGCTAGCACTCGTAAACCTTTTTGTGCCATTGCATTAACTTGGTGTTCCACTTGTTTGGAGTCTAGGCGAGTAACTTTCCCCTGGGTGTCAAGCATCCCCTCGCAGCGATGGAGAATTGCTTCCACTGAACCTTTAACATAGATAACCTTGTCTGAGTTGACTTTATGCAAAGTTGCCATGTATTGAAATTGAGATTCAAATGGGATCGCGTCCACTCTAGGCATTTGCCGCTCAAATGCTGATTGGCTCAAACCTGCTTTACCAGCAACGACAATCAACGCTCCTTCTGTTGGATCTCCAGCCACTACCTGCTGTCCGTCTTGTTGTTGTATGTGAGCGTCATTGCACAATAGTCCTGCCAGCAAGCATTCATATAAAGCCGAGTTATCGGTCACATCAACAGGTTGTTCATCTAGTAAGATTTCACCCTGTGAGGCATAGCCCACACCACTCACTGCATAATGCTTGCCACTGATAAAAATATCTTGAACTGTCATTTGGTTTTGAGTGAGTGTGCCCGTTTTATCAGAGCAGATAACAGTGGTACTGCCTAAAGCTTCTACCGCTGGCAATTTCCGAATAATCGCATGGCGACGAGCCATACGAGAAACACCAATCGCCAAAGTAATTGTGATAATTGTAGGTAACCCTTCTGGAATCGCACTGACTACTAAGGCTACAGCTGCTTTAAAGCCATTAACCACGGATTCTCCCCGCCCCAAACCAACTGCAAATGTCAGTGCGGCTAGTACCAGAATAACGTAAAGCAATTTTTTGCTAAATCTATCGATCTTGCGTGTCAGCGGTGTTTCCAAGTCTGTAGTTTGATCCATTAGCTGTGAGATCTTGCCTGCCTCAGTTGTTGCACCGATCGCTACAACCAAACCACTTGCCCGTCCAGAAGTCACCAAACTGCCAGCATATGCCATATTCGTTCGCTCTGCCAGTGGGATGTCGGTTTCAAGTGGCTTGACTGCTTTCTCAACCGCAATAGATTCCCCAGTCAAAGCCGACTCGTCAACTTGTAAATCCCGGACTGTGATCAGCCGCAAATCAGCTGGTATTCGATCACCAGAGGACAGCAGGACTAAATCACCTGGGACTAAGTCGTTGGAGGGAACAAGTGATTTTTGACGATTGCGGATGACAGACGCCTCTGTTGTGGTCATTTCTGCCAAGGCTGCGATCGCACTTTCAGCTTTAGATTCTTGGATAAAACCAATAATCGCGTTAAGCAGTGTCACAGCAGAAATGACCCCAGCATCTACCCAATCTTGGAGTAAAGCCGTGACGACTCCAGCTACCAACAAAATATACAACAGGGGTTGGTTAAATTGCAGAAGAAAACGCCACAAAGGATTTTTCTTTTTCTGGCTAGATAGTTGATTAAGACCAAAACGTTCCTGTCGTTGAGCCACTTCATTTGAAGTCAGACCATCTTTTATATGGCTATCTATATGCTGCGCTACCTCAGCAGGAGATATATTATGCCATACGGTTTCCAACGAATCCTTAATAGCTGTTGTCATAGTGCTCCCTGTTTTTAGTTTAAGATTGACAATACAAATTTCCGGCTAAAACTCGATTGAGATACCGCTAATGTTCGCCGACGAAGAGCGTTTGTTCGTTATTTATTGGAAATATCAAAAATACGCCAATTCTCAATACCGCATTGTTTTAAAATGGGTTCGGCACGACGGATCTCTTTGTCTGTGCCTTTGAGTGTCAACAAATAATCTTTTTGGTGTTTTCGGTCATCATAAAGTTGAGCGATTTCTTCGGGATCAAACCAACCCCGTAGTGCGCCAATTAAACTGCCAGCAGTTGCACTCCCCAAAAGAGCAAGTAAAACAGATTCTACTGTCAGCACTGCACCAAGCCCTGGAATTAGCAATGCAACCAAACCTCCGGTTAAGGCAAGTAAACCTCCCGTAGTAGCGCCCGCGATCCCGCCCGCCGCCGCCCCTTGGGTTGGAGTAATGCTACGTTCAGTCGTGTCGGTGTTATTAGGTTCAGGTTTTTTGGTGACTACAGAAACTTTATGCATTGGGAAGTCAATACTTCTCAATTTGTCAAGTGCCTGTACCGTACTGTTACGGTTGGCAAATGTACCAATAGCGTGATGAAATTGATTAAAAGTCATTTGCTGCTCAAAAAGTTCTGATCAACCAAGATTTTTCGTGTTGTCTGGGTTCTCTTTAAATATGGACAACAAATGTGACCAGAAAGTGATCATCGTAGCTGTGTGCGATCGCCGAAGGCGGGCACTCTGTGCCATCACAATATTCAAAGCACAGGGAATAGAAACACCACTGGTGGAAGACGTGAGGAGTCCTGGACTTTTGTATTATGAGTAAAGCGATTCGATAGCAAAGACGTATCATCCGCCTTATGCGCATCTTAGTAGTAGAGGACGACCCAGAACAGTTAGAGCCATTACACGCTGTACTGTCGGAAGCCGGATATATAGTGGATGGCGTTGAAGACGGGGAAACTGCACAATGGCTGTTGTCCCACAAAGAGTATGATCTGTTGATTTTGGACTGGATGTTGCCGACAATCAGCGGGTTGAGTCTTTGTCATCAGTATCGTCAAGCAGGTAAAACTGCACCCGTGCTGATGCTTACAGCCAAAGACACTACGCTAGATAAAGTGACGGGTTTAGATGCCGGGGCAGATGATTATTTGGTTAAACCTGCGGATCTGGTAGAACTTTTGGCACGGGTACGGGCTTTGGGGCGGCGATCGCCTCAATGGCAGGGAGATACCCTCCGCATGGCAGATTTACAACTGCACCTCAATAGCTTAAAAGTGCAACGGAGTGACGCTACTGTGGAGGTATCGCCCCGTGAAGCTCAACTGCTAGAGTACTTGATGCGTCACCCTAATCAGATTTTAACCCGCAATCAGATAGAAGACGCGTTGTGGGAATGGGGTATGGAACCAGAAAGCAATGCTTTAACTGTACTGATACGCAAGTTGCGGCATCGGTTGCAGTTAGTTGGTGCAGAAGATTGGATTAAAACAGTCTACGGTATGGGGTATACCCTCAAACCCACCAACAGAGTAGAGTAGAGGGTTCAGAGCGAGTATTTTGAATGATTGCTATTTTTTTAGCCGATAGCTGACTACCATAGTGGCATTTTCAGGAGACAGTCCTAGATCTTGAACAATCATGGCTTTTACAGAGCTTAATTCCGTGACTGGAAACTCGAATTCTAACTGTTTGAGTACCGAGTCTGCGGTTTTGACCTCAACTTTGGTTAACCCCTGATCCTTATTGATGTCAGCTAAAATTCCTAGCGCTTTGACTGCAAGTCGCACCTGCATTTGTGTATTGGGTTGCAGAGTTTGTACTTTGGCAGACACTCCCAGTTCTTGAGCAATCATGGTTTTTACATTGCCTAATTCTGTGACTGGAAACTCGAATTTTAACTTTTTAAGTACAGAATTAGCTGTATTGAGTTCAACTAAGGTATGTTCCTGCTCCTTTTCAATTTCAGCTTTGATGACTCGTACATTGACTACAAGCTGCATTGTTAAGGTATGTGTATCAGCTTGGAGCTTGTCTGCTGTACCGTTGTAACGACTCAATAGCAGGTTTGTCAACGGTTCACCAGCAAATCCAAAAGCAATTAAAAACAACGGCACAGGCATCAAAAATGCTAGCTTTAAAGATCGCAATTTTAGCAACCGGGGAGACAAGGACATAGGATAATACCGTTTCACTTTAAAGTTAGAACATGGTGGGCAAGTGGAGGAGTAGGGGAAGTAGGGGAAGTAGGGGGAGTCAAATGTATCAGGATTTTTGTCAAAAGGATAACAAGCTTAATTCGGCAACGAGTAGCTGAGAATTTAGACAAACGCAGTAATGTAAAAATGATACTAGCCTCTGCCCTGTTGTTATGTTTAATCGTAGTCGTAGCAATCTAGCTGTATGGTTTACCCTAACGATGGGGAGTATTTTGGTCGTTTTCGCAGGAGTACTTTACTACCGGGCAGTTTTAAACGAGCTAGAGGATTTAGATCGCTTACTCTACCAAAAATCCAGAGTGATGGCAGTCAACGCGAAGTACGATTTGCGTCAAAGACAGTTAGATCTGGAAAACGTGCCGTTGTTAGGAAGTAATTTGCCACCTCTGGGTAGTGAACTCGTATATGCGCGTTGGTACGATACTAAAGGGCAACTGGTGCAATTTTTTGGTACGACTCCAAAAGCGCAGTTGACAATGACCCCTGGATTTCATACTATCAAGACTCTTACGGGTTCGGCAGTGGCTCGTCTTGGGGAGACCCCAAGACGAGCCACTGCTGTAGGAGGGTCTCCCGACCTAGGCATGTGGCGTCCGCACTGCCTCACCGCGCTACTTCACTCCTCGAATAAAACGCCCACTGCTATCTGGCTGCGTGAGTTAACGCTGCCCGTATATCAAGATAATTTGTTAATCGGTTATCTTGAAGTTGCAATGCCACTAACATCTACTCAAAATAATCTGGCTCAGTTACGGCTGGTTTTGCTCGTGACAGTACCAGTAACCTTAGGGATAATAGGTGTGGCTGGTTGGTTATTGAGTGGATTAGCAATGCAACCAATTCGTCAAACTTACGACCAACTACAACGCTTCACATCTGATGCTTCCCATGAATTGCGATCGCCTTTAGCAGCACTTATCAGCAATGCCCAATTCGCCTTACTGTCTACATCTAGCAATCCTGCTCAACAGCGTCAGCGTTTTGAGAAAATTGTTGATATCACCAAATCAATGAGTACTCTGGTGAGTAATCTGCTATTTCTGGCTCGTCATGAAGGACCATTACCTCCTGAATCTTTGCAAGCAGTTGATTTGAAGAACTTGCTACAGCAGCTAGCAGACAACTATGCTACACAAGCAGATGCACAACATCTTAGTTTGACTTGCGAACTACCCCCTGATAATGTGAAACTGCAAGCCGAACCAGACTTGCTGCGTCAAGCAGTGGTTAATCTGATTAGCAACGCCTGCAAATATACGAACGCTGACGGGAAAGTACTGTTACGACTTTTTACCCACTCACGTCAGGCTGTGATTCAAGTTGCAGACAATGGCATTGGCATTGCTGAAACTGATTTGCCGCATATTTTTGAGAGATTTTATCGAGTCGATAAGAAGCGTTCCCGCAAAACTGGTGGATTTGGTTTGGGGTTGGCGATCGCCCAACAAATTGTCCAAGCTCACGGCGGTAAAATTAATGTTAAAAGTGTAGTAGGGGAGGGATCAACTTTTCAAATTGTTCTGCCCCTTAAGTAGTCTGTGCAAAGTTGTTACTGTCAGGAACCCTGTACAGAAGATGATTGCTTAGAATTACTTTGACTTTTAATAACCTTGCCAGGACTAATCCAAGAAATACCTTGCTGAAAATCAGTACCAATCATAACTGCTTCAACCACAGGCTGAAAAACTTTTGTTTGGGCTACCCACTCGACAATAAAGTTAGCCCCAACACCCCCAGTAGTGTCAGTTCTATCTACAACAAAATCCGTAGAAGCTAAGGCGTCAAGTTGAATTGGGCGCTCTAAATACTGTTTAAGTTGTTTGCCATTCGAGTCATAGTAGCGCACAGAAGTAATGATGATCGGGTTGGTCAAATCAGTATTACGAATACTCAGAGTCGCTGCTAAATCAAAAATTCTTTTCTGATCTCCATGATAGATGTGGGAGTAGATAGGAACATAAATAGTTTCACCCATCACTGCCTTGAAATTTTTATCTAAAGTTACCACCTTTTGAGATTGATTTGCCTGACTCATATCAGGTTGTGACTGCGATGGATTCTGTGGTGATGTACAGGATGTCAGTAAAATAAGAGCGATCGCTAAATAAAAAAGTGGGTATAGCTTCATTATAAAAAATCATTTACAACCTTCAATAAAATCAATGACTTGATGTAATGACCCTGGTTTAGTCACAATCAGCACAGTTGAATCAGGTTCGAGTACTGTACTGCCGTTCGGAATCATCAAATCCTCATGGGGATGGGGTTGATAGCCAATAATTAGGGAACCATTAGGAAAGCGGGAATCTTGAGCAATTTCGGCAACTGTACGACCAACAACATAGCAATTATTTGGAATCAAAAGTTTCAGCACCTCAATCTGTCCTTGCTCAAAATGCATGATTGATTCGACTTGCGGATACTCAATGGCATTTACCATTGTTGAAACCGCTAGCTCAATGGTACTGATGATATGATTAGCTCCTGCCAATCGAAAAGGTTGAGCAAAATCGGAATGGCGCATCCGAGTTAAAATGTGGGGGACTCCGTAATGCTTGGCGAGAGTTACCATCGCCAGATTCAAGGCATCATTTCGTAAGACAGCTGCCAAAGTGTCGGCTTTACGAATTCCAGCTTCTAACAGCACTTCTGTACTGACAGCACTGCCTTCAAAAGCCATTGCCCCTACTTGTTCGCGCGCATAGCGACAAGCATTAGGGTCAAAGTCAATCACAGATACGGTATGCCCTAGTTCTACCAATTTCTGTGCCAAAGTCAACCCTACCAAACCTGCTCCACCAATTAGCACGTACATAACAGCTTCTTGATACTTTTGCCTTCTACTTTACTTTACAAGCTACTGTGCAGGTGAAAGAGTTTGGTATCGTTAAGACTGGAAACAACCAAATTTGGTGATGCATATGATAGTTAATTTGTACAGCGCTTAATTTCTACAAGCAACATTCACTAATTCTGGTTTCTTAAAGTCTTCTTAGACAACCAATTTGAGAAGATAATGAATGTGGTTTTGCTGCTTGCAAGGAAAGCATGAAACAGCAACGCGCCAAAGCGCTTTGCGTACTTCTCTTGAATTATCATGGAAACAAAAACCGCCAAACTCCTTGATGGTAAAGCTTTAGCTAACAAAATTCAGCAAGAACTTGCTGCTGCGATTACACAATTGCAACCCAAAATAGGACGCCCCCCAGGTTTAGCAGTGCTGATGGTGGGTGATAACCCAGCCTCAGCAGCTTACGTACGGGGCAAAGAACGAGCTTGCCAAAAAGTGGGTATTGACTCTTTTGGCAAGCATTTTCCCACACAAACGACTCAAGCAGAACTAGAACAAGTGATTGCAGAACTCAATCATGATCAAAGAGTCGATGGTATTCTCGTGCAATTGCCTTTACCCAACCACTTGGATGCTGTAGCGCTTTTGCATCAAATCGCGCCAGACAAAGACGCTGATGGACTGCACCCAATTAACTTAGGGCGACTAGTGCGAGGAGAACCTGGTTTACGTAGCTGCACTCCAGCCGGGGTTATGCGGCTGTTGCAGGAATATAATATTCCTTTGAGCGGAAAGCATGCGGTAGTGGTGGGACGCAGTATTTTGGTAGGCAAACCACTGGCTTTGATGCTGCTAGAGGCAGATGCGACTGTAACTGTGGCTCATTCGCGATCGCACTCTTTGCAGTCCATCACCACAAATGCTGATATTCTAATTGCAGCAGCAGGTCGTCCAGGACTCATTACTGCTGAGATGGTGAAACCGGGTGCTGTTGTGGTAGATGTAGGCATAAATCGTGTGACACACTCAAGCGGTGAAAGTCGTCTGGTTGGTGATGTCCACTTTGAGTCAATTGCTGGTGTTGCGGAATTTATTACACCAGTTCCCGGTGGTGTTGGTCCAATGACTGTAGCTATGTTGCTACAAAATACGGTGAATAGCTATAGCCAACGCTCCCATAGTTAGGAATATGTCTTTTGTCTTTTGTCATTTGGTAAAAACGTAACAAATGACGAATAACGAATGATGGATGACTCTTTCCCGTAAAATTGTTACGTATATAACACAACACTAAGGAATTTAAGAATGGTAGCAGCTGATAACATTCAAAAAACTCCAGAGTTCGTCAAATTTGACTTACGAGCTTATCTCAAAGAGCGACAAAAGCTTTGTGAAGCTGCTTTGGATAAATCTATTTCCATCCGTTATCCAGAAAAGATTTACGAAGCAATGCGCTACTCGCTCATGGCTGGAGGTAAACGTTTGCGCCCTATTCTTTGCCTTGCTAGCTGTGAGATGATGGGTGGTACCATTGATATGGCAATGGCTACCGCTTGTGCTGTGGAGATGATCCACACAATGTCCCTCATTCACGACGACTTGCCAGCAATGGATAATGATGATTACCGTCGCGGTAAGTTGACAAATCACAAAGTTTATGGTGATGACATTGCGATTTTAGCTGGGGACGGGTTGTTAGCCTACGCATTTGAGTATGTAGTCAATCATACTCATAATGTACCACTAGAGCGAGTTGTACAGGTCATTGCTCGTTTGGGTCATGCGACGGGAGCTACAGGCTTGGTTGGTGGTCAAGTGCTTGATTTAGACTCAGAAGGAAAGACAGATATCTCGGTAGAAACGTTGAATTTCATTCATCGGCACAAAACAGGTGCTCTTTTAGAAGCTTGTGTTGTCTGTGGTGGGATAATAGCAGGAGCATCATCAACAGAAGTGCAGCGGCTGTCTCACTATTCCGAAAATATTGGGCTTGCTTTTCAAATTATTGATGACATTCTAGATATCACTCAAACCGACGAGCAATTGGGCAAAACTGCTGGTAAAGATCTACAGGCTCAAAAAGTGACGTATCCTAGTCTTTGGGGACTCGAAGAATCAAAACAAAAAGCTCAGCAGCTTGTAGAGGATGCTTGTGCAGAATTAGAACCTTTTGGAGATAAAGCTTTGCCCCTTAAGGAATTAGCACACTTTATCACCAGTCGTAAAAATTAAATAAATAATGAATGATGAATGATAGAAGCAGGGCATTCTATAATATGTCATTCATAATTCATATCTCTGTTCATAATTCATCATTCACAACTCATAACTTTTCATCTGATCAAAATAGCATGCAGGATATAGGCGACATATTAGAAAACCGAGTGTTGTGGGTTGCTCTAGGAGCTTGTTTGATGGCTCAAGCATTTAAGCTTGTCATCGAACTACTCAAGAATCGTAAGCTAAATGTTAGAGTTTTAGTCACAACTGGAGGGATGCCTAGTGCACATTCTGCACTAGTAACAGCTCTTGCAACTGGAGTCGGGCAAACTCTTGGTTGGGGTTCTGCGGAATTTGCACTGGCAATGGTTTTTGCCATTATCGTTATGTATGACGCCGCAGGAGTTCGTCAAGCTGCTGGAAAGCAAGCCCGTATCCTTAATCAGATGATTGATGAATTGTTTCACGAACACCCAGAGTTTGATGGCGATCGCCTCAAAGAATTACTGGGACATACACCTGTCCAGGTGATTGTTGGTTCGGCGTTGGGTATAACTATCTCGTGGTTGGCTAAATCAACCGGCGTGTTGGTTGTCAGTCCATAATCAACCAAAAAACCTGACTGTATTTTGCTCCAAGCTACTGCAAACGCACAGATGAGCGCAGTAGCAGCACTTTGCGACTATCTACAACTACGGCAAAAAAACCTCGTTCGCTCAACTTTTGCAGTGTGCTGTATGCTTCTTTTTGATTGGTTGTGTAAACAGCCAGCAAATAAGGACGTTCTCCGTAGGAAACAAAACCTACGTCTCCCTTAACGACTTCCCGTACTTTGTTCGCCATTTCAGGACGGTTATAGTAATCTACTAATACAGCCAAACCTTCTCCCAAACGTTCAGGTTTATAGCTGCTTACTGTCTGAGTAGGCGGTTTCTGTGTAACTGTAGACGGTTTTTGTATCGCCGTGGGCGGTTTTTGTGTAACTATAGACGGTTTTTGTGTCGCCGTGGGCGGTTTTTGTGTCGCCGTGGGCGGTTTTTGTGTAACTGTAGGCGGTTTTTGTGCCAGCGTAGAGGGTTTCTGTGCCACTTCTGATGACGGTCGAGTAGAGACAAAAGCAGATAACCCGACTATATTCTTGATATACCTTGCCCAACTATTAGCATCATCTATCTTGTTAAACCCACCAATTCGTGTGACTGTATTTTTGATATATCTACAAGTGCTTATCTTAGTGTTAGACGGTAAAGCTTGACGTAACTGCTTCTGATTCTCTGTAGTGGGACTACTGACTAACAAAAGATACTCACCGGAATTGGGGGGTTGACAGACAGGAATATTTTGTTGTTGAGCAGAAGCAAAATTTCTGCTAGCATTTAACCCAACAATAGCTAGCAATAAACTAGTCACTAAAGTATTAGATATCTGAAATTTCTGAACAACACTCTTATACATAAAATTTTCTTAATTCTTTGAAAAAAATTAATGTATTTATAGGAATCCGGTTTGGTTTACGAAGTTACTAGTTGAGGTAAAGAACGCTTAACCCTTAACTGAGAACATAAACTTTACCTAGCTGAGCAAAAATCTGCGAAGGAATCCTATAGTAGCTATTAGTCAGTAGTTTATAGTCCAATAACTAATGACTAATGACTAATAATCATACATTAAGATACCGCAGCCAGAGATGCCAATGCATCAGGAATTTCTGGTGAAGGAGCTTGAAATTCGCCTGTCAGGACATATTCTAATCGAAGTTTCAACCAGGTAATAAATTGGGGATTAGTGGAGATAATCGCTACTGCTGGCTGGGGGCATTTTGCCTTCAGTTGTGACATTTGGGGTGCTTCCAGAAAAGCTGGTTGCTTAACCACCCAAAAATCAATTGCTTTTTCTTGCTCGTGGTAGTGACGAGTGCGTTCCTTGAGAACTTCCTCCATCGGTTCTTCTTCCAGCAGAAACCGTTGACTCGCCAAGATGTAATAATATGTTTGCATTTTGATCCTTTGTTAATCTAGTTATTGTGTAAGACACAGAGGATAGTCCTATGTCCTACACAATAACTAAAATATAGAGTACCTGATTTAGGAATGGAACGGACAACCACCTTCCTGCTGTTCGCTAGTTGTTTGTTTTCGACCGTTTGTTAGCTTTTTGAGAAACAGACTGTTGTCGAAGTAGTGTTCTATGGAAAGAACTTTCAAATCATCAGTAACACGTGCCAAGCTCATACCGATGATCTCTACTATTTCTCCTGTTGGTGTATAGTCCTTGTATGAACCACTAAAAGTTCCCCAATGTCGCCATTTTAACGTAACATTTGGTGGACCCGAATAAACCTCAAGCACTTCCCACAAAAATCCTTGGGGAAATGCTGTATGGAAAAGATTGGCTGATGATTCAAAAGTTTCCTCTGAAGCCTTGTATTCTTCTGTATCATCAATAAATAAATTGTAAGTCCCAGCCTCTACCACATCTGATGCTGTATAAGCTGGACCACCATTACTACTCATACGAAACTGTTCGTTCACAACCGACAACCACTGCTGTGGATTGGTTTTGAACGATGCTTCCATCTCAAATGTTCTGACTAAGTTTTGGACAATTGCCTCTAGTGAACCTTCAGCGTAGTTGTGTGTACTTTGTTTCGCAAGATTTTCTTTTGAGCGAGAGTAATCTGGAGGGGTTTGATAGCGCCACTCGGCGTCAGGACTATGTGCGATCACTGTGTCTCTATCTTGTACCCAAACCCGAGTATCGTTCGACTGTGTTGCGCTCATAAAAAAGTACCGTCAAAGAATAATCTCTGTTTTGAACATATCAAAGACTTTTTGGATTTACGCAGTCGAACCCCAAAATTGTTATATTATGCTGTTAGTTGCTTGCTGATTGTTGTTATAGTTGACCCCGCATTGCTAATTTCATCTCACGGACTGCTCTTTCCATACCAACGAGTGCGGCGCGGCTAACAATCGTGTGCCCAATATTTAGTTCTTCCATCCCCGGCAAATTAGCCACAGAATAGACGTTCCAGTAAGTTAGTCCATGTCCAGCATTCACTCGTAGCCCTGCATTTATTGCTTGCTCACACCCTTTGGATAGCAAGGCTAATTCTTGCTCGCGACTGGTTTCATCCTTAGCCTCAGCATATCGCCCAGTGTGCAGTTCAATAAACTTTGCTTGCGTCTTGACAGAAGCTTCAATTTGTGCTGATTCAGCATCAATAAACAAACTGACAGGAATACCAGCGCTTTGCAATTTATCAACTACCTGTCCTATTCTATCAATCTGACCAGCAATATCTAGTCCGCCTTCTGTAGTGACTTCTTCTCGCTTTTCGGGTACTAAAGTAACGTAATCGGGTTTGATATCTAGAGCAATACCAACCATTTCATCTGTCGCCGCCATCTCCAAATTCAGATGCGTTCTCACTGTTTGTCTTAACAGGCGGACATCCCGTTCTTGAATATGTCGCCTATCTTCCCGTAAATGCGCCGTAATACCATCTGCACCAGCTAATTCTGCTAGTACCGCCGCCGCCACGGGATCTGGTTCCACCGTCCGCCGCGCTTGGCGAATCGTGGCGATGTGGTCAATGTTTACACCAAGTGTAGGCAACTTGATTGTCTCCCTATACACAGTTTTCAGGTCTTGATTTTAGCAGGGAATAAAGGTTGGAAGGTGAGTGGGGCGATCGCCTGTTTTCATTTTGCACTCACCTCGTCCGAATTATGAAGTTGAGGTTTTGAGTTCTGAGGTGATAGAAACGGGATACTAAAGCGATCGCCTAGATAATATCTTTTTCGAGTTTTCACAGATGGGTAAAAAAAGGCGGATATCAGGCTGATTGGGGTTGTAGCTGTTGTGGTAAAAAGCCCCAAGTTCCAGATTTCGCTGAGATGGTATTTGGTGAATAAGGGTAAGGTGGGCATTGCTCTTAATCTTTTAGAACATATTGCAAAATTTCGTAAGCAATGCCCACGCTACGGGCGATAGCTTCGCTGCTGCCTAAGCGCAAAGCGCACGCTACGCGAACGGCAGATCGCATTTATTGAACATAGTACAAAATGTTAGATCGCATTTTTCAGGATAGTACAACACATCTGTTTGACGAAATTTTGACAAAATCCGGAAAATTGCATAATCACATTGTATAAATTCTAAAACAAAAACCCTTCCTGACCCAGCTATGCCGCCAGACTACTCCGGTCAAAATCTCCGAGGTCGCTCTTTTAAAGGTCAAAATCTGACAGGAGTAAACTTTAGTGGTGCAGATATTAGAGGGGCAGATTTTAGCAACGCTATCCTTAAAGATGCTGACTTCAGAGGTGCTAAGGCAGGACTACAGCGACGTTGGGTAATGTAGCTGGCTCTGGGGAGATTGCTGAGTCCTTCGGACACGCTTCGCGAACGCTCCACTTCGTTTCACTCGCAATGACGAGAGGTATTACCTTGCTCGCACTTCCCCCCACCACTACGAGCAACACCATTGTTCGTTCCCGAACTAATCATCAGACAATGCATATATTTTGTTATTAGTCAATATGAGTTGGCAGTTATTGAGATAAGAGCAAAGCATTTGGCAAGAGTTGTTCACTTCAAGGCAGGATGATCGAAAATTTAGGCAGTTGGATAACTGGAATTTAATCCATTCTAAAAAAGTTGTCGTCTTTTTGACGAAAAACAATTTTTGATTTTTGTTTTTTGATTTTATGAGTTTGTCTGATTTTCCCAATCTCTGGGTACCTTTAGCGCTTTTAGGGTTAATTATCATTGCTGCTGTCTTTTTCAGCCGCAGCAGCTAATATCATGTTGCTGGCATACGTAAAAAAGTGAAGTTCGCCGGGAAAGTCGGGGAGGAAGGATAACTGTTGGTTTTTGACTAAGTACTAATAACTAATGAGCAAAGAAATAACTAATCACTCCTATTGGAGGTTAAAATAAATCCCGATTGTCTCCCAAAATTTTAAAAGCTTCATGATCTCCAGCAACGATTTTCGACCCGGTGTTTCGATAGTATTAGATGGGTCCGTATGGCGTGTGGTGGAATTCCTCCACGTTAAGCCAGGAAAAGGTTCTGCTTTTGTGCGGACGAAATTGAAAAATGTTCAAAGTGGAAGCGTGGTGGAAAAAACGTTCCGCGCTGGTGAAACAGTTCCCCAAGCTAACCTGGAAAAAAGCATAATGCAGCATACCTATAAAGAAGGTGATGAATACGTCTTTATGGATATGGAAACATATGAAGAAGGCAGATTGAGCGCCTCACAGATTGGCGATCGCGTAAAATACCTCAAAGAAGGTATGGAAGCCAATGTTATTCGCTGGGGCGACCAAGTCCTGGAAGTGGAACTGCCTAACTCCGTAGTATTGGAAATTGTGCAAACAGATCCAGGTGTTAAGGGTGACACTGCTACTGGTGGTTCTAAGCCTGCAACTTTGGAAACGGGAGCAATGGTGATGGTTCCTTTGTTTATTTCTCAAGGAGAACGCATCCGTATAGACACCCGTGACGATAAATACCTTGGCAGGGAGTAACTTTCTTCTCACCTCTAGATGCAAATCCCGATTTTCATCTATAACAGGGATTTCCATCCCTGCCTAACTATACAAATTCATTTCAAAAGATAAAGTCTCTGTACGACGTAATTGCATGAGGTAAGGAAAGCTGTGCCATTGGACTTTAATGAAATCCGCCAATTGTTGACAACCATTGCACAAACGGACATTGCAGAAGTCACGCTCAAAAGTGACGATTTTGAACTCACAGTTCGTAAGGCTGTAAGCGTTCCTTCAATGTTGTCAGCAGCACCTCAAGGGGCGTTAGGGGCGGTTGGTACACCGAACACACCAGTTCCACCGCCTATTCCGTTAGTAATGTCGCCTCCGACCGTGACGGTAACCCCGCCAAACCGCCCCACTGACAGTAATACTTCTGGCGTATACTCACCACCGACTGGTTCCTCTGTCATAGAACAGAAGTTTGTGGAAATCCCTTCCCCAATGGTAGGAACGTTTTATCGTGCGCCGAGTCCAGGCGAAGCACCATTTGTGCAAGTGGGCGATCGCATTCGGAGCGGTCAAGCAGTATGTATCATAGAAGCCATGAAACTGATGAATGAAATTGAAGCCGAAGTATCCGGACAAGTCATAGAAATTCTCGTACAAAACGGTGAACCAGTGGAATATGGTCAACCTTTGATGCGAATTAACCCAGATTAAGTATTAATCTATATATCGATGCCTAGTTGTTAAATTTTTAATGAGTCCTTACGGGTCTGCCCTGATGAAACAAGCGTTGCCTGTACCGCCAGAAGTCGTGCAACAAGTGGCTGAATACTTCAGCCTCTTGAGTGAACCTATGCGCCTACGGCTGTTGCATTTGCTGCGAGATGAAGAAAAATGCGTGCAAGAATTGGTAGAGGCAACACAGACTTCTCAGGCTAATGTATCAAAACACTTGAAGGTCATGTGGCAAGCAGGAATCCTTAGTCGTCGCAGTGAAGGAACCTGTGCCTATTACCGAGTTGAAGATGAAATGATTTTTGAATTGTGTAATAGGGTTTGCGATCGACTCGCCTCCAGGTTAGAACAGCAAGCCCGTAATTTTCGGTTCTTAAATACCAAGTAATTCTTGAGAAAAACTCAGAATGCAGAACACAGAACACAAAATAACTCCACGGGCGAGTCCGCGCTTATTCAGTATTAAACTGAACTTAGTTTGCTGCAAAGTACTAAACAAAGCGAATAGACTGATGTCTTAGTATTTACTTTATATTTGGAACACTTAAAACAGAAAGTGAGATTATGCGCACATAATCAGCTTTCTGTCAATGCTTAACTCAGAGATGTTATTCTAAATGGTTAAGGCAAAGTGATGCAAAATCAAACCCCAATCGGACAAATATCTGTGGAGAAGCATTTCCCTTTAACGACTGTAGGGGCACTTGCTGTTAATCCTCATGGACAAGTCTTAATTGTCAAAACGACTAAGTGGCGAGGCACATGGGGTGTACCGGGAGGTAAAGTGGAATGGGGCGAAACGCTAGAAGCTGCAGTTAAAAGAGAGTTTGAAGAAGAAGTCGGTTTAGAGTTGACTGACGTACGCTTTGGGTTACTACAAGAAGCAGTTCTAGATTCACAATTTGTGCGGGAAGCGCATTTCATTATGGTGAACTACTACGCGTTCTCTGCTAGCGAAACCATCACACCCAACGAAGAAATTGAGGAATGGGCATGGGTGACTCCCCAAAGGGCAACAGAGTATCCTCTTAATACCTACACCCGCGTGTTGATTTTGGATTATCTGCAAAAGCAAATCGACAAGTTATATCACAATAAAGTTCAAGAACAATGCAAAAAAAAGCGCTCGTAACTGGCTCGTCGGGAGGAATTGGACGGGCGATCGCCCTCAAGCTAGCAACTCAAGGATTTGATGTCGCATTTCACTATAACCGTAGTGGAGAAGCAGCCAGCAAGGCTAGTGAGGAAGCAACGACTTATGGAGTCAAAGCGATCGCCCTCCAAGCAGATGTTACCAATCCCGATCAAGCTAAGTCCTTGGTAGAAAATGCAGCCAAAGAACTTGGTGGCTTGTCAGTTGTTGTTAATACTGTGGGTAACTACTTGGGAAAACCTACCAGCCAAACATCCATAGAGGAGTGGCACGAAGTTATTGATTCCAACCTCAATTCCACTTTCTACATAACTCAAGCAGCACTTTTCTATCTGAAGGCAGCCAATTGGGGGCGCATCGTCAATTTTGCTTGTGCCAGCGCCCAGAATGTGGTGGCACGTCGGGAAAATACAGCTTATGTCATTGCTAAAACTGGTGTCATCATCTATACAAAGTCCTTAGCTCAGGAGATCATTAAGGACAACATTACTGCCAATGTGGTAGCACCAGGAATAGCAGAAAATTCTTTTGACGTAGAGGAAATGATTTCCAAACTACCTGCCAAACGCGCAGCAACCTTGGAAGAAATAAGCAATGCTGTTTGGTTTTTTATCAGTCCCAATTCTGATTACATCACAGGACAAGTATTGGAAGTATCGGGCGGCTGGAGTTTGTAGTCTCGCTCTATTGCCATAGTTATAGATGAGTGCAGCTCGTTAGACAGGCTGCTCTCCGATAATTTCTATTTTTTCTCAACTGATTTGAAATATGCTTACTCTGGAAGACTTATACGCAATTCATGAACTCAACAAAGATGCCTTAAATGCAAAAGTAGAAGAGTTCACAATTGGCAGCAAAAATTTCAATTTCAATTTCAATTCGAAAAAAGCCATTTTAGGAGTCATTAATCTTTCTAATGATTCTTGGTATAGGGAAAGTGTATGTTTAAGTTCAGAACAAGCTATTCGACGTGGAATTGTTTTAAAAGCTCAAGGTGCTGATATCGTAGATATTGGCGCTGAGTCCACTTTAGAAAAAGCAGAGAGGGTTGAAGACGTAAGACAAAAAAGTCAAATTCTGCCTGTTCTTGAAGCTCTAAATCAACAAGGTGTTTTGACTTCAATTGAAACTTATTATCCTCAAGTTGCTAGAGAATGTTTGCGGGCTGGGGCAAATGTCATTAACTTAACAGGAACAGAAAAAAGTGAAGAAATTTACCAAACTGTGTCTGAGTTTAATGCAGGGGTAATTATCTGTTATGTTCAAGGGAAAAACGTTAGAGAAGTTGGTGACTTTTCTTTTGGCGATGATCCGATCAACTTAATGTACGATTATTTAGCTAAGGAAATAGAAACAGCTACTAAATATGGCATAAGAAAAATTTTTGTTGATCCAGGCTTAGGGTTTTATTACAAAAATCTCCAAGATAGCTCAGTGCGGATTCGTTATCAGATGAGAACCTTTTTAAATACTTTTCGACTCAGGAAATTAGGTTTCCCAGTTTGCCATGCGCTACCCCATGCTTTTGAAAGTTTTGGCGAAGAAGTCAGAAGTGCTGAACCTTTTTTCGCTGTTCTTGCTGCATTAGGAAAAACTGATCTCTTTAGAACTCATGAAGTCCCTAAAACTAAAGCTATTTTAGATACTCTTAGTTTTTTTTAAAGTGTTGGGAGTCAGAAATATTTCATCAGCAGTTTTAAATACTCTCTGTTTCTTTTCAAATTTTGGTAGTCATGTCCTCAATTTTTGAACAATTCAAGAGTCGATATCACGAGTCGCGTATACAGTACATGGCTACAGGAGAATCCCCAACCTGTTCTGTCATGTGTTCTGAAACACCTGAGTGGAACAGTTCTAAACTGGTTTTTCCATTTGTGATCGACAAGTGGAAGCATTTCTATGAAATTGAATTCCCACTCGAATTTGAAAATACAGAGAAACCCCACCCATCTGTCTTAATTGGGATTGCAATGGCTGAAATTTATCGCCTTTGTGAAATCTGTACCCCTGAAATTGTACAAGTCTGTTGGTATAGTTGTCTGCCGTGGGAATCAGATTGGTGGAATGAGGACATTTACTGGTATCTCCAGCAAAAGTTTTATCTGGAGAAATGGGGTTGGGATAAAATGCCTCGAATTGAGTTTTCTCAAAATGGCATAGAGATAGAGAATGATTGGTTACCATCAGTTAAGGATACTTACCTCCTTGCAGTCAGTGGAGGTAAAGAAAGTACCTTTGGGTTCGAGTGGATGCAGCAAGCTAACCTTCGTATGGAAGCCTTCACTATACATCATGCTGGAGGCATACTAGGAAACAATTGGCAGCAAAAGTTTCCAGTATTTGATTACATACGAAATCGAACCCGCCTTTGGGAAATACTAACCCATCCAAGAGAAGATCCGGCAGAACATTTTGGTTACAAAGGCGTTCGCAACGATCCAACAATTACTAATGCGCTGTTTATTATGATGGTAATTGCAGCACAGCAGGGTCATCGGTTCCTCGTGTTGGCAAATGATAAGAGTTCCAATGAATCAAATGCCACATATGAGGGACGCGAAGTCAATCATCAGAGTGCTAAGGGAACTGCTTACATAGAACGTTTTAACAATTTTTTAGAACGCAAGGGTTTGCCATTTCGCTATGTCAGCATTTGTGAACAGGTGTACTCAATTGCTACAGTTCACCAGTTATCCCTTTGGGATAAAAGTCTCCTGAATGTTCTTACCTCATGTAACGAGGCGCAGTGGGCACCAGGATCGTGTCGATGGTGTTGCCAATGTCCCAAATGTGCTTTTTCATACGCTTTAATCGAAGCAGCAACAGATTACCGTTTTGCTGTGCAGGTTGTTGGTAAAGACTTATTCAGCCTAACGACACTTGAGGAAGTTTGGAGACGTCTATTTGATCCAACGACTGAAAAACCATTTGAGTGTGTTGGCGAAAAGCGTGAAACTTTGATGGCATTAGCCAAATGCAAAGAACGACGTCTCAAGAATGGTGAACCTTTGGGTGTTCTTGTCCACATCCCCAATCTTGAGTTTGACGAATCTCTCCTGATGATATCAGCTCCAAAAAATATTCCTAAGCAACATACACAAAACCTAAATTCAGTTTTGACTAACTCCAGAACAATCAACCTTTTGAACAAGTTGGGAGATAGTCATCCCTGAGAGGGGTTCTATCCAATCAGGAGCAATTTCGGCTAATGGTACCAAAACAAAAGCTCTCTGTGTCATCCGTGGATGAGGGATTTGCAGATCAGGTGTTTCTAGAATTAACTCATCAAACAGAAGTACATCTAAATCTAAGGTTCTTGGTCCCCAACGTTCTTGACGTACTCTACCAAACTCTTGTTCAATTCCCAGCAGAGTCTCTAGCAATTTATGAGGACTTAACTCTACCTCTAATAAGGCACAGCCATTGAGATAATCTGGTTGTGATGGTCCTATTGGTTTTGTTCTATACCAACTAGAATGTGCTTTTACTGTAATACCTGGAGTTTTATCCAGTTTTTCCAGGGCAGCTTCTAAAATAGCTTGGGAGTTACCAAGGTTACTCCCGAGGGCGATCGCACTCAGTGAACGCTGTGTCATTGTAAGTTTTTCAATAGTTTAAGACAATAGGGCTTATTTGACATTCCCACGACTGAAAGCTGATGGGTAAAAAAGCTCTGCTTCAAGTACCATAGAATTAATTACTACAAACTCAATTATTCTATTTCATCAGCCGTAAGGAAACTTCTATGACATCTACCATATTTCAGGGATTTGAACAAGTATATGTACATCCCAGTCAATTTCCAGACAAAGTTTATCAAGATTATTTAGCTGGCTTTTCCTTAAAACAAATAAATCATAAATTTCATTATGACAGCGTTAAGCAAAGTCAGAAATGGTTGAGGATTCATGAACATTATTCTCCTTCGAGAAACAGTGATGATTGTGTCGATGCCTATGAAAAATGTTTTCAAAAAACTGCAGATATTCTGGAATACAGTTTCAGCTTACAGTTAATTGGATTAGGTTGTGGTGGAGGCACAAAAGATAATCTTTTAGTGTCATATCTTTGGAGTCCACAGAGACAATTAGTCTATTATCCCGTCGATGTCAGTTTGTCTCTTTCTTTAATCGCTGCTCAAAAAGTCAGGGCATCTTACCCGAAAATATCCGTGCAGCCGATTGTTTGTGATTTACTTAATTCTGATGATTTAATACTTCATCTTAATCACAGGGAAGAAGGTGAAAAAAAGATAATAACATTTTTTGGAATGATTCCCAACTTTTATCCAGATGAAATTTTGCCTGTCTTAAATAATTTTCTGCAAAAGGGAGATATATTGCTCTTGAGTGCAAATTTATCCCCTGGAAACGATTACGTTCAAGGCATTCAAAAAGTACTACCACAATACGATAATGAATTAACAAAAGATTGGTTAATAACAGTTTTAATGGATGCTGGTATCAATCAAGAAGATGGAACTATTAAATTTTCTATAGAAGATGATAAAAGTAATCAGGATTTAAAAAGGATTAATGCTGACTTTGAAGTAGAAAATGATGTGAGTTTAAAATTGGATGACCAATTAATACAGTGGAAAAACGGAGATAAAGTACAATTATTTTTTTCGTACCGTTATACAACTCCTAAGCTCCAGGCAGTACTCAACAGTTATGACATTAAGATATTGGATTACTGGGAAGCTGCAAATCAAGAGGAGGGAATTTATTTATGTCAAAAGATTTAAAACCAAAGTAAGCTGTCACGCCTATGCTTTTTTAGAAAACTCAGCAGCGCTGAGTTGTTTTTCATGCTTTAATCTAAGTTGCAGTAAAGCGCCATCGTCCTTTAAGTAAATACTATGAATTGTTACCGGAAATAAGCAATTTTATTATTTCTGCTAGCAGAAATCGTTTAATGTTGAAACGACTTGCCACATTTCAAGCGGCTTCTTCATAGTTATTTAAAAACAGCCTCTTAGCAGGGGTGATTTGCCAAGTATTTCATGCCCAACGCTTGATTGATCATTATTGCGAATAACTCATCTAAAGGAATTCCCGCTTTGTTCGCCGTACAAGCAACCACCGCGTTGTGGTCAAAAATACAAAACAACCCGGCTTCTAAGAACCAAGGTTGTCCCTGTGGGTCGATTCGGAAGTCAAATAAACTATAATGGCGACAGCCCAAAGCCAAATGACACTTCTTAACTTCTTGCTGAACCTTTTGGGTGATCGGGTCATTAATATCTACAATCCAACCAGGGACATAATTCTTAGCAGTTGAAGCCAAGTCGCCCTCGATGGGTATCTTGAATTTGTCAGTATAACTGCGGATGGGTCTGACTTGGGGGTCTATCATATACTCTTCCATAGGTAAACCGATGAGTTCCCCATCTTTGACAATAGCGCCGCATCTGACTTCTCGACCGGCTTCAATGAATGTCTCTACGATCACCTCCGAAGCAAATTCAAATGCTTTCTTGAGGGCAGCGTCATACTCACTAGCTTCTTTGACTAAGGACACCCCTAAAGAGTTGTCGGCATTTGCGGGTTTGATGACTACTGGAGGTGTAATTGTGGGAACGTCTCCTTTGCGGAGGACTTCTCCAGAAGGAACTTTGACCCCAGCTGCTGCGACAATTGCTTTGGTTTTGGCTTTGTGAGCTGTTAATGCCATCAGATCCGGAGTATTCCCTATGTAAGGGATCTTAAGCAAGTCAAATAGTGCGCGGTACTCAATCATTCCAGGCAGACAAAACATTTGTGGCAACATAACGTCAATGTTTTGCGCTGTTATAAACTGTATAGCTTCTAACAGAGAAAGCGGTTTGGCGACAGCAATATCTTCAAGACTCAGAGAGGAAGGAAATCGCCACAGGCCATCAGGTGTGATGTATGCAATGAAAAATTCGTAGCGCGATGGATTTGCCGTAGCTACCAGACAGCTATGGGCGTAATTGCGTGACAATTCACGGTAAAAATCACTGGATGGAGACCCTGCTACATGAAGGATACGAAGTACTGACATGATTCATCTTCTTAGGCACTGTTATACAGGATATAATAATTTTGACAACAAGCCCTAAGCAGTAAACATTTCAGGTGACTAAGATTTGGAGTTTAGACTAATTTTGCTTATCAAACCGCCAAACCCCTATCCAGACAAGCTTTTCTAATTTATATGCGGGTTGTGATTCTGAAGTCTAAAATGCCTGCTATACAAGGGCTGTAGCCTTAAAAATAGAATTTAGTCTAAACTCCAGTAAGATGGTATTTATTACCCCAAAAGTCCGTTTATATACTGGCTGAATAGAAAAACTATAAACAAGATTGCAAAAGTAACAATTGCCACTCTTATGGGAAAGGGGAAAGGTTAAAAGGGAAAGGTTTTTTGATAATTCTTTCCCCCTTTCCCTTTACCCCTTACGCTCCGGATAGGAACTGCTCACCCGTTATAACTCATAGTAATCTGTTGAGGAATTCTAAAAAAATTCATCCCTCGGTTCAAACCGGGGGATGAAACTGTTTACCTAACTTACAGTGAATAATTTTTATCAAAGCTTTCACGTGTCAATGGCTGTTCTAACTCCAGACCTTCGCCGCCTAAAGTTTCTAAAGGTTTGCCGTTTACTTCAATGTAGACTTTGGCATTCTTATCTACAGCCGTAGCGGTGTAGACAACTTGCCCCACGCGACCCATCATAGAAGAACTACCACCTCCACTTTCAAATTCTTCTGATAAATTGACATGAACACCATCACTTGCTGCCTTAACACCCAGTAGCTTTGTTCCTTGTGGAATTGTGGTAGTTTCGCTGCTTTCTGTTGGTCCAGCTAATAACTGTTGGAAAGTTCCTTCTAAAACTTCGTTAGGCGACTTCCCAAGAGCTTTGACTTGAACTGTTTGGGGAACCAACTTAAACCCACTACCTGTATCTTGCAGCCAAAAAACTTCAGCTTTTTGCTCATCAGCCACCTTGTTTGCTGATACTGGAGGTTGACTTAGTGCTGGAACAGGGATTTGTACAGGGGGATTATTAGGAGGAGCAATACGAGCACTATTATTATTATTATTATCTGCGGGTTTGCTGGCAAAAAAAGCTATACCACCACCCACTGCAATAACCGCTGCTGTTATAGCTGCAATAATACCTGGAGATAAACGGTTAGATCCTTGCTGTTCTTTCATATTGAAAACCTACCTTTAGGCTGAAATAGTATTTGTATGAGGAGAAGCCTGGTTAACGACGATACTTATAAACTAGGGGTTTCCAAAAACCTAGAAGATGGCTCTACTCGCAAAAATGCGGCAATCTCTAACTCTTCTGGTTTCATATTCAATTTTAGGATTCGTACTTGTAGACCGTCACCTTCCAGATTGCTTAAATCCAATCGTTTGTTGAGATTGTTCACAACTGTGTTGACAAATTGAGGTGGAACCTGTTCTCCATTGGCTGCCACAATTGGGTTAACTAACTGGATATTCCTGCCACCAACGATACGAAATCCTGATTCCACCCTAATTAACAAGGGCTTATCCAGACTTCTATCCTGTAATTCTACTTGGGCACTCAAGCGGTTGTCGGCTAAAAATTTTACATTTGGATTGGTAAAATGATAGACAGAATTCTTCTGCGCTGTGTTTGAAGAACCCCCTGTGTTAATTTTTAGCTTCTGTAACATCACCAGAAATTCAGGTGATTGTATGAGTTTATTGATATCGTGTTGAGTTAACACCAAACGGACACCAGCTTGTAAAGGTCGTTTGAATAATGGTCGCTTTTTTCCCAGACTGCGCGGTTCTAATTCAATTGCATCGGTTTCCAATTCTAAAGCTGCAATGCGAATGTTTTGCCACTTCTTGAGTTGCAAAGAACGCCCTGCAACACGCACCTTTTCTACCTTGCCTTGCAGCAATTGGTGAGTAGGGGCATTGTCAACTCGCACTTGCAATTGTTCTACCTGAGCCAACTGAGAACGGATAGCATTTTCAGCCGTCTGATCAACCACCAGTCCTACCGGAGTCACTAACCCTAACAAGCCAGATACAAGGAGTATGAAGAATTCCATGTTTTCGTTTGTGATAGTGGTATTCAGTTACCAGTTACCAGTTAACTGTTCACCGATTGAATCCACTGCTTTAGTGTAGATACAACGTCAGCGATCGCAATTTCTTGTGATTTTCGACTTTTTCGTTCCACAACTTCGACTTTGCCATTGGCGATCGCTCGTCCGGTGACAATTCTGTATGGAATGCCAATCAAATCTGCATCTTTGAATTTTACTCCTGCCCGTTCATTACGGTCATCGAGTAAGGTTTCAACTCCTGCTTGATTGAGTTGGACGTACAGTTTTTCAGCGATCTCCACTTGTTGGGCGTCGTTGATGTTAGGAATTGTAACAATTGTGTGATAAGGTGCGATCGCCACTGGCCAAATAATTCCATCTTTGTCGTAAGATTGCTCTACAGCAGCTTGAGCCAAGCGTGACACACCTACACCAAAACAACCCATCAGTAGAGGTTTTTCTTCACCCTGTTCGTTGGTAAAAGTTGCACCCATTGCTATGGAATACTTAGTGCCCAGTTGAAATATGTGACCTACCTCGATCCCACGAGCACTTTCTAGGGTTTGCTCTGGGTTGTGCTTTGCGCGATCGCCTGGTCTGGCTTTACGCACATCCACGGCAAACTCTGGTAACTTCAATTGCTCACCCCAATTTGCCCCGACGACGTGGTAGCCAGATTCATTGGCACCCGTGACAAAGTTTTTTAAATCAGTTGCAGTTTTATCGACCAAACGTAAAAAGCCTGGTGCTATATTCTTCACAGATTTAATATAATCATCCGCAACATCAGGGGCAATGTAACCCAAGGGCAAAGGCTTACTAGCCCATTTCCTTTGAGCTTCTGTATCTGGTACTGCAAGTTTAATCACCGTTTTTGCATCGTACTTCGGAGCTAACTTTGTCAATTCATTTTGTAACTTGACATCATTAACTTCTTGGTCACCTCGGATGCTCACCAGCACTACTACTGATGTTCCATTATCAAAAATTGTTTCGTAAAGAACGTTTTTCACAAGCTGGGTGGAGGAACATTTCAAAAATTCACAGACTTTCTCAATTGTTTCCGTCCCTGGTGTTTCTCGTTTTTCGTAATTGGTAAATGCAGAGGGTTGCGCGTCTGGTGGTAAAGAAACTGCTTTTTCTACGTTCGCCGCGTATTGCCCATCTTTAGTGTAGAGGACTTCATCTTCGCCTGCTTCCGCCAGCACCATAAATTCTTGAGAAGCAGAACCACCGATTGCACCAGAATCGGCTTGCACGTCACGAAAAGCCAAGCCAGACCGCCGCAGTATATTACTGTAGGCGATGTGCATATCCTGATATGTTTTTTCTAGACTTTCTTCATCTACGTTGAAGGAGTAAGCATCCTTCATGATGAATTCTCGTCCGCGCATCAAACCAAAACGGGGGCGAATTTCATCACGGAACTTAGTTTGAATTTGGTAGAGCAGCTGTGGTAGCTGACGATAGGAACGAATCATATCACGAGCAATTGTCGTGATGACTTCCTCGTGAGTTGGTCCTAGGGCTTGTTCCTGGTCGCGACGATCTTTGAGGGAGAACATGATACCCTCAGCTTTAGTGTAGGTGTCCCAGCGTCCAGACTCCTTCCACAAGTCAGCCGGTTGAAGTTGGGGTAAGAGACATTCTTGTCCGCCAGCGGCGTTCATTTCTTCCCGGACAATTTGGGAGACTTTTTGCAGTACTCGCCACATGAGCGGAAGATAGGCATAGACACCGCTACCGATGCGACGAATGTATCCTGCACGAAGCAAAAGTTTATGACTGGGAATTTCAGCATCTGCTGGATCATCCCTGAGTGTGAGAAATAACATTTGTGACAGTCGCATCGTTTGTCCCCTTTCCAAATTCGATCATCTCTATTTCAGTTACAGTTTAAAATGAAGGCTTGCAGCTTCAGGAGCATTTTTACCTTGCCTGATGTCGTTTATCAAGCACAGCCACCCCTAGAATTTATCCCTCCAGCGCTAGATCCCTGGTTTTTACGCGTTTGCCAATTGTTCCTACCCAGCTTAATACACTGGAGAACGGCAATTAGTCATATTGAAGCAGACAACCAGGAAGTTTTGCTGAATCTTTATCGCCAGTTTCAGGATCGCAAAATCCGTTTTTTAATCGCATTTCGTCATCCCAAGGCAGAAGATCCACTTTGTCTGGTCTACTTGCTCTCCCACATTTTGCCAAAGCTAGCACGACACAAGGGTGTAGTGCTACAGCCTCCGATTCACGCTCATTTTATCTACGACCGGGGAATTCCTCTATGGGCTGGTTCCTACATTGGCTGGGTTGCTTCACGCTTGGGTGGGACGCCTATCGTCCGAGGTAAGGCAGATTGGACGGGGTTACGATCAGCGCGTGATTTGTTTGCCAATGGTCAGTTCCCGATGGCGGCTGCACCAGAAGGAGCCACGAATGGTCTTTCAGAAATTGTCAACCCATTGGAACCCGGCATTGCTCAACTCGGCTTTTGGTGTGCTGAAGATTTGCACAAAGACAATCGACATGAGCAGGTTTTTATTGTACCAGTTGGAATTAAATATAGTTACATCTCTGCTCCTTGGGATGCGATCGCCAAACTTTTAACCGAATTGGAAGCTGCTTGCGGTTTAGCTGTAGACAGACAAAGCCAATCAGAACACAGCACTTTCGACTCTCTGTATCCACGGTTATTTCGTTTAGGCGAACATTTATTGTCTTTAATGGAAAAGTTTTACACGCGGTTTTATCATCAAAAACTGCCTGTGCAAGAAGAAGCAAAAGATGTCAATGAACTGTTGGCATCTCGTCTCAAAGCTTTGTTAAATATTGTCTTACAAGTTGCAGAACAGTATTTTGACTTACAACCCAAAGGAAATTTTAATGATCGCTGTCGTCGCGTAGAACAGGCTGGCTGGAATTATATTTTTCGTGAAGAATTTAAGGATGTCAAAGCACTGTCACCTTTGGAACGCGGTTTAGGCGATCGCATCGCCGAAGAAGCTAATTTACGGATGTGGCACATGAGGCTGGTGGAAAATTTCGTTGCTGTCACAGGTAAATACGTACGAGAAAAACCCACACCAGAACGCTTTGCGGAGACAACGTTATTAATACGGAACATGGTTAATCGAATCAGAGGCGGTAGTCCTTCACATTACCTAACACTTGGCAAGCAAGAGGTAAAAATAACAATAGGTGAGCCAATCTCTGTTTCTGAACGTTATCCAAATTATCAGGCAAGTCGTCAAGCTGCAAGGCAAGCAGTTGCTGATTTAACGAAGGATTTACAACTGGCGATGGAGGATTTGATTTTGAAGGGGGAGTGATGCAAGAAATTAGCTGTAACTGTTAATTATCAGACCTGTTGGGAAATAAAAATAAAGTGTCGGATGCTAGGATTCTTCCTATCCCCTCCCGATTTATGCCGCATCCAAATAGAAGTTCCACAGCCCTGTGGAGACTAACATGAGACGCTCATCGAAATCAGTGACACGATTCCTGTAAATTCCTGCGATCTGTGCGGAGCACAGCAGCGAAGCTATCGCATTGTATCGTTTCACTCCGGCAAAGGGATTCTCACGCGGAATGCAACATTAGCGCGAAGTTTTGGATAAGTAAATTTGTCAATATATATTCCTAAGTCTGACTTCTGCTCATCAATAGGTATACTCATCATCGTTAAAATAATTGTTAGTAGCCAAAATTTTAGATTTTTTGTTAAAAATATCACACCTGTTAAGTATAAAGTGTATACAGAGTTGGAGCTTTGGGAAGATCCAGAAAGGGAAAAGCAGCTAGAGTGGGCGCGATTACCTATGCCTGACGCAGAAGTAATCATTTACCCCAACTTATTTGATAAAAACGAAAGCGACCAAATGTTTTCTGAGTTGTACAGGACTACTCATTGGAAACAAGATACAACACTGCTTTTTGGTAAACGCATCGCTCTACCACGACTTACCGCTTGGTATGGGGATAAAGGCAAATTTTATACTTACTCAAAAATAAAAATGGAGCGTCATTCATGGACTCCCATATTAATAAAAATCAAGTCTCGAATTGAGAGCATAGTTGGCACGCAATTTAACAGCGTATTACTAAATTTATACCGCGACGGCAAAGACAGTGTAGCTTGGCATAGCGACGATGAACCAGAGCTTGGTGAAAACCCGGAGATTGGCTCTGTAAGCTTTGGCGCTAGTCGCCGTTTTATGTTTAGGCATAAATCTCAAAAAGAATTAAAATTTGAGATTGAATTAACTCATGGAAGCTTTCTTCTCATGAAAGGAGCAACGCAACATTTCTGGCAACACCAAACACCAAAGACTAGCAAGGTCATGAAACCAAGAATAAATCTTACCTTTAGAAAAGTGAGCTAACGTAAAGACAGCCACCTTGATATAGTCTCAGGCAAATTGCTTAGGAAAAACTTTTGATAAATCTAAGGATAAATCAGGAAAACACGGTAGAAACACTGACTCATTCGGCAGAAAAATCAACTTTTTACGATAACCAAATTTTCCTTGTAAATCTTGATACGGTTCACTGTAGCATTCCAGGCAGTTATCTACTAAATTAAATATCCAATAATCAGAAATACCTGCTTCAGCATAAATTGGTAATTTTACCTCTTGGTCATATTTTAAAGAGGAATCAGCAATTTCAATTAACAGTAATATATCGGCGGGACTGGGATGAGCACTGAGATAGTCATCATCTCGATTTTGTGCAATGACAAGATCTGGTTCAGGTTGGTTGTGGTTAAGAATAATAATTGGTTCTTGTCCTCGTAGTGTCCCCCGTTCTCCAACAAGCTTGAATAACTCTCGAAATAAACGGGTTTCACAAACAGAGTGTGGTCTACCTTTCGATACCATTGGGATAATTTCTCCGTTGATCAGCTCAACTCGATCATCCTCACTGAAAAATCCGAGTTCTGCTAAACGGTCGTATTCAGAAATTGTAAAACGTTTTGCTGTGGTTATAGTCATAGCATTTTAGGAACTTCAGGGCTTGAAAAAAATAGAAGCTACCTATGACTTATTTTAAATTGCGCAAAATAACAAAGACAGTAACTCATTCATGACAAATGCAAAAACAGCCCAACCAATACAAATCATGCTGGCACATTGGGCTGATTTTGGTGATGATGAAATTGTCCAGATTGATAAGTTTATCAACCTTTAACTGAACTAAAAGCCAATAGTCAAAAGTCAGGAACTCATGACTTATGACTGATCACGAGAACCTAAGAAGCTGTTTCCCTAGCTGCCCCGGAACCTAGCTTTTTTGGAGACACTGAAGTCTCGCGACGTCCTGTCCGCAGTTTGGGCTTGGGACTGCCACGTTTTTCTCCTTCTGTGTTGTTGGTGTCGGATGAAGACCAAGAGGAGCGGGGGCGATCGCCAGACAACTCGCCGCGACGTCCTGTCCGCAGTCTGGGTTTGGGAGTTGGGGGTACAAGATCTTCTTCTGTAATGTCTGGTTCTGATTGCAGCCAAGCAGGACGGGTTTGGTCGTAAGCAATTTGCAACGCTGCTGCAGCGATCGCCTGAGCATCGTATTGTTCAATCAGCTCGCTTACCATTGGTAAAAATGAAGCTAAACGCTCACCTGCCAATGCTTCTCGCACTTGAGTTTGCAATTTTTCTATCTGCCGCGCTTCAATTTGTGTCCGTGTAGGAATCGACAGCACTTGCCAAGTCTGCCGATTATGGCGTTCAAACACTTGCTGCTTGCGTCGTTCAAAGGGCTGCACCAGAGAAATGGCTGTACCTTCTTTACCAGCTCGACCTGTACGACCAATCCGGTGAACATAGGTTTCTACGCTATCGGGTAAGTCAAAGTTAATCACGTGAGACAACTGGTCAACGTCTAAACCTCGTGCTGCAATATCCGTTGCAACGACCCAGCGTACTTGACGATTGCGGAACCGTATCAATAAGCGTTCCCGCGCTTGTTGCGACAAATCACCGTGATATTCATCCACACTATGACCAGCTGCTTGCAGTTGATTGGTGAGTTCTGCTGCTGTACGTCTGGTGCGAACAAAGATTAAAGCCGATTCTGGGTCTTCCATTTCGAGAATTGGCTGTAAGGCTTTGGCTTTTGTCCAGTGGCGCGGTACAATATAAGCCACCTGATTAATTTTGTTAGGAGCGGCTTTTGGTTGCTCAACGGTTACTGTGACTGGCGAACGTAAGAACTTGTTCACCAACTGACGAATTGAGGGAGGCATTGTTGCCGAGAATAGAGCTGTCTGGCGGTCTTTGGGGGCTTGAGAGAGAATTTTCTCTACATCGTCGATAAAGCCCATGCTTAGCATTTCATCAGCTTCATCCAACACAAACCATTTCACCCGATCCAGCTTCAAACTGCCTCGCTCCAGCAAGTCTATCACTCGCCCTGGCGTACCTACGACCATGTGAACGCCGCGTTTGAGTTGTAACATTTGACGATCTATCGATTGACCACCGTAGATTGCTAAAACGCGCAAATCTTGGTTTGCAATAAATTGATTGATCGCATCGTGAACTTGAATAGCTAACTCACGAGTTGGTGTTAGAACCAAAGCTTGGACAGCTTTTTGAGTCACATCCACCTGATCTATAATTGGCAGGGAAAATGCTGCCGTTTTTCCCGTTCCAGTTTGGGATTGACCTACGACATCACGACCTGATAACAGGTGTGGAATTGCTTGCGCTTGGATGTTTGTTGGTGCGCTAAAGCCTAGTTTTTCTAATAGCTGAGCAGACTCTTGTGAAATTCCTAAATCTGAAAACGAAAGATTCATTAAATCTCCTATATGTTCGTTTGGTTTTTTGATGAGTTATTTGTGATTTCTCAAAAGACAAAGAACCCCTAGGGTATGCCTATGACAGGTCTTTTGACGTTTAAAGTCGCGTACACTTTGTGATGAGCGACACTCGCCAGATAGTTGAAAACTTTCCTTGGCAACGGCTGGCTCACAAATGACAACTTAGTTGGTGACAACTTGACCATAAAGGTCGTAGGCATCAGCTTTTTGGATACCTACTGGTACGATGGTTCCTAAGCGTGCTTCTCCATAAACAAATACCTGCCCATCTACTTCTGGGGAAAACCTGCCAGAACGACCAACTAATTGTCCTGTGACAGGATTTTCTTGTTCAATCAGAACATCAACGACTTTGCCAATTTCAAGTTGATTTTTCTTTAAAGAAATCGGCTGTTGGAGTTCCATGATTACGTTCCGCCGCTCATCCATGACGAATTGAGGCAGCTGATTTGGTAGGTTGTAGGCAGGTGTTCCTTCTTCTTTTGAAAAGGTAAACACACCCACATGGTCAAACTCATGACGCTGGATGAACTGCGACAGATGCTCAAAATGTTCCTGTGTTTCTCCTGGAAAACCGACAATCAACGTCGTTCGCAGCACAGCTTTTGGTAATGTCTCTTTTATGCGTTCGATAATCCCATCGTTCACCCGTCCTTGCCAGGGACGATTCATAGCGCGGAGAATGTCTGGATGGGAATGCTGCAAGGGCAAATCCAGGTAAGGTAAGACGTTAGATGTCTCCTGAATTGCTGTTATCACATCTGGGGTGAGTCCGGTTGGATAGGCATAGTGTATACGAATCCAAGGTACATTGACTTTCCCCAAAGCACGAAGTAATTCAGCTAATTTCGGCTTGCCATAAATATCGAGACCGTAATTGGTGGTAATTTGGGAAATCAAAATGATTTCTTGGACACCTTGACTTGCTAGCTGTTCTGCTTCGGTAACTATTGATTCTATGGTACGCGATCGCTGGTTCCCCCGCAGGTGGGGAATAATGCAAAAAGCACATCGGTAATCACAACCTTCGGCAACCCGCAGGTAAGCGACTCCTTCTGTTGTGGTGCGGTAGCGGGGTGTGGTTTCATCAGCAATGTAGGTTGGCTGTGAACTAACCAGCTTAACCCGCTTACCTTGTTCTACTTGCTGAATAACATCCACTATTTTGTGATAGTCCCCGCTTCCCACCACTGCTACTGCCTCAGGCAACTCTTCCAACAACTGTTCTTGGAAGTGCTGCGCCATACAGCCTGTGATAACAATTTTTTTATCTGCTTCTGCCAGTTCTACTAAAGTTCTAACAGATTCTTCTCTTGCCGCTTCAATAAAACTACATGTATTAACTATAACATATTCTGCTAATTCTTCATTAGAATCTACGCCGTACCCTGCTTCTACTAGGAGTCCTAGCATATGTTCTGTATCTACTCTATTTTTCTCACACCCTAAGTGAGAAATTGCAATTGTTGGCTTGTCACCCATATTCACAAAAATCTTTAGGTTTTTTCATGTACTTCAACGTTTAAGGGCTAGTTTTTTGCTTCAAACACCATGAGGTTGGTAAAAACCTCCTAATTTTGCTATGACTTTCTAGTTATATACAGCCTCAGGCAGCTATGACCATGATCAAGATAGAGTTCATGCTATGATAGCTCTATTAATCTGTTGATCAAGAGAAAAGAAGCAACAGTTTTGATAAGTTTGACACTAGTCGTTAATCTTTGTTTATAAATTGCCTGTTGGTATTTTACATTACCGCTACGTGTGTGTTGTTAGTTTACCTCTTGGGAAGCCACTCTCGATTTGGAAATTGGTCAGATTAATGAGAATTATTGCTCATCTCGCCAAAACCAACTGTGTGTGGCGCTTTTTGAGAAGTCGCTACCCTAAGGAAAATAGCGCGTTAACGCCTGCATAACGGTAATGCTATCCCTCTACTCAGGCAATGCCTGAAAGAAGTGATATGCGAGATGCCTTATCCACGGGAAGCTGCCTCGCGTCTGGTGAGTGGCAAACTCCTCTTGCTGTGTCAACAATATCTTAACATATCTTATGGAAACTTTGCCGCCACATTCCATGCTAAGGAGGACGCAAGCTGTTCAGGAGCTAAAATCAAAGAAAACACTACTGGCAAGTCCTTGGAAATGCTTGTTGGGTGCAAATAACAAATAAAATTGTTTAAGAGCTAGTTGAACAAATGGTGATAAAAAGCAAACTTAAATAATTAGTAGTGAATTATGAGTCAATAGTCAATAGTCAATAGTCACCAGTGATAATAACAAATGATGAATGACTAAGGACTGATGACTCCGCAAAGCGGGTTAAAAACGTGGACTTATATCAGCTATTTAAAACCCGAACACCAATTATAGGCGTAGTTCACCTACTACCGTTACCTACTTCGCCCCGTTGGGGAGGTAGCCTCAAAGCAGTCGTTGACCGTGCCGAGCAAGAAGCAACAGCCCTGGCAAGTGGAGGGGTTGACGGTATTATTGTAGAGAATTTTTTCGACGCGCCGTTTCCCAAAAACCAGGTTGATCCAGCAGTTGTGAGTGCCATGACTATGTTGGTACAGCGGATACAAAATATGGTAACGCTGCCTGTAGGTATAAATGTTTTACGGAACGACGCAAGGAGTGCAATGGCGATCGCCAGCTGTGTCAGAGCGCAATTTATCCGCGTCAATGTCCTGACAGGTGTCATGGCAACTGACCAGGGCATTATTGAGGGAGAAGCTTATCAACTCCTGCGCTATCGGCGGGAGTTAGGCAGCGATGTCAAAATTTTTGCGGATGTGTTGGTCAAGCACGCTCGTCCCTTGAGTGCTGTGAATCTCACCACAGCAGTGCAAGACACCATTGAGCGCGGTTTGGCAGATGCGGTGATTATATCTGGTTGGGCGACGGGTCATCCCACAAACCCAGAAGATTTGGAACTGGCATCTTCTGCTGCTAGCGGCACTCCAGTGTTTATTGGTAGTGGAGCAAGTTTAGAAAACATTGCTACACTGATACAGGCGGCAGATGGTGTCATTGTTTCCAGTGCTTTGAAACGCCACGGTCGTCGTGAGCAAGCGATAGATCCAAATCGAGTCAGTCAGTTTGTAGAAGCTGCACGTAAAGGTTGGAACTCAAAAAGTGAAACAAAATCAATTTCCGAGCTAAAGCTACACTCGTAACTGAGGAATAGGGAATTGGGAATGGGGAACAAGTAGTCGCTAGTAGTTACTTAAGAAGTAATGAGTAAAAAAACTAATGACTAGCAACCAACAACTCATAAATTCCAATTTCCTATTCCCAAATCCTAGTCTGTTATTCCTAATTCTTTATTGCAGTTTATGAGTCGCCGTCGTTCTATTCCCTGGATTCATAAAAAGTCGCGGATATTAATTGCCGCGATCGCATCTTGTGGTGCATTAACAACAGCTTACCTGACTGTCGTTAAGTTGACACAAGCATCTGCCGCTTGCCCCACCAAGAGCTGTGATTTAGTACTTGCTAGCCCTTATGCCACAGTTTTGGGGCTACCTCTGGCTTTGTTTGGCTTCCTAGCTTACGCCAGCATGGCAGTCTTCGCTTTGGCTCCTTTGGCAGTTGATCCAGCGAAAAATAAAAATAGCCGGACAAAGCTGGAAAATGTGACATGGTTGTTGCTTTTGGCAGGTGCGATAGCTATGTCTATCTTCAGCGGCTATTTAATGTACCTGCTATTTTTCACAATCAAAGCACTTTGTCTGTACTGTCTCGCTTCGGCTGTATTCTCCCTGACTCTGTTAGTGCTAACTATCATTGGTCGCACATGGGATGATATTGGGCAAATTTTCTTTACTGCCATTATTGTTGGCATGGTGACGCTCATTGGGACTTTAGGCGTTTATGCCAATGTAAATAACCCTAATGCTAGAACTGGGTCGAATGGAGTTAGCTTAGAACCAAGCGGAGATCCAACAGCTGGTGTTGGTTGGCCGATCACCACGACTTCTGGTGAAGCAGAAATTGAGTTAGCACGTCACTTAACCAAAATTGGTGCTAAAGAATACGTCGCTTGGTGGTGTCCTCATTGCCACGAACAAAAACAACTGTTCGGTAAACAGGCGTATCCAGAAATTCAAAAAATTGAGTGTGACCCGCAAGGTAAAGACGCTCGTCCAGATTTGTGCAAAACAGCTGGTATTCAAGGCTTTCCTACTTGGGAAATTAAGGGTAAACAATATCCTAACGTACAGGCATTAGAGAAATTAGCTCAAATTTCTGGCTATCAAGGTCCACGCAATTTTAACAATTTTCCTGGTGCTTTTAAATAGTTTCCAGTTGCTCAAGTAACCCACCCTGGCTTCGTTGCCTGAGGGTGGGTTATACCAATTCAGAATTCAAAATTCAAAATTCATGGTTGCTGAGCGCAGTCGAAGCAAAATTCAAAATCAAGAAAGCCAGACATCACAAGGGTTTGGGAGTGTGTATCTGTCGCATTCTTTTTTCAAATTGGTATTACTTTACTCGCTCAAAACTGGAGATTTCCACCAGTTATTTTGTTGTATAAGCGTGTGGACTTGCCAGTCAGGGTCTAGTTGAGGGTAATCTAGGCGGTAATGTCCTCCCCGGCTTTCGGTTCTAAAGGCAGCGCTTTTAAGAATTAAAACACCAATATCCAGTAAATTGCGAGTTTCCGCCCACAACCGCAATTGGCGTTCAACGTCAGGTATCTCTAAACGAGCTGACTCTGTGGGACGTAAAGACAGCAAAAATTGACTCACAGGCAAAGAAATATAATCCTGCTGCCAAGACTCAAGAGTAGCGATCGCGCTTTCCAAACCTGATTGCTCTCGGCAAATACCAGCGCTTTGCCAAAGAAGACGTGGTATTTTATCTCGCAGTACTTCTAAATGTTCTTGCTGGGGTTTCCATTCGCTTACATCGGCGCGAAACTCTCGTATAGCAAGAAGTTCTGACATGTTTGACACGCGACTCACATCTGGAGGAATCTGGAGATCTGCCATTTGTGCGCCAAATACAATACATTCGAGTAGAGAATTACTTGCAAGGCGATTCGCTCCATGTACCCCAGTACTTGTAGTTTCTCCCACTGCGTATAAACCAGGAATGTTTGTCCGGTTCATCAAATCGGTGACAATACCACCCATCCAGTAATGAGCTGCAGGGGCAACGGGAATAGGTTGCGAGAAAACATCCACACCCCAATATTGACAAACTTTAATGATATTGGGAAAGCGGTGGCGGATTTTTTCAGCAGGAATGGGACGCATATCTAACCAAACATGGGCTGTGGCTGGATCAGTTGAAGTGCGTTGTAAATGGCTAAAAATTGCACGACTGACCACATCTCTGGGAGCAAGTTCGCCTGCTGGGTGATAATCAAAGGCGAAACGCCGTCCGTCGTTATCGACAAGGTGCGCCCCTTCGCCCCGCACAGCTTCACTGATCAGAAAGCGACCTGGTTTTGTTAAAGCAGTGGGGTGGAATTGGACAAATTCCAAATCCCTGAGAATTGCCCCAGCACGCCATGCGATCGCTACGCCATCACCTGTGCTAACAGCAGGATTTGTGCTTTGGGCAAACACCTGACCCCCTCCACCTGTTGCCAAAACCACAGCATTTGCTTTTATCCATTTAACATGACCTTGATAAAACAGGCTAATACCTTGACATCTGCCTGTTTTTGGTTCTAGCCATAAACTCAAAGCCAAAGCTTGCTGAATCACTTGAATGTTTTGGCGTCGCAGAACTTGGTTGGCGAGAGTAGTCGTGACTTCTCTACCTGTTGTGTCTGCAGCGTGAAGAACGCGGTTGCGGGAATGAGCAGCTTCTAAGGTTAAAGCCAACTGGCTGCCATGACGGTCAAACGCTACTCCCAAGTTTACAAGGGATTGAATGCAGCTAGGAGCAAGTTTTGCAAGAAATTCCACAGCAGGGCGATCGCACAAACCTACACCCGCTTGGATTGTATCTTCAATGTGTAGAAAAGGAGAATCTTCTGGGGCGACTGCTGCAGCAATTCCACCTTGCGCCCAATCACTAGCTGAGAGAGAAACTGTTTCTTTAGTTATCAAGCCGACTTGCAACTCGGCAGGCATGCATAATGCTGTGTATAGTCCAGCAGCACCAGCACCGACAACAATAACATCAAATTGGCTTTTAATATCTGTCTGAGGCAAAGCAGGGAGTGTGGGGAGTGGGGGAAATGGGATGAGGGAGTGAGAAAGTGAGGGAGTAGGGGAATTCCCCTTGTCCTTTTATCCTCATTGTCCCTCTTCCTAAATAAACTAATTTCCACTCCCAAAAAGGAGTGGATCACATAGCAGCTTGATGAGCTACAAATGCGATTATCTGTAGATACCGTTGTTGAAGCGCTCGGCTCCTTCTGTGAAGGCAGGTACGACTTCTGATACGGTAAAGTGGTCTAGGTTACCTTCCAGAATTTGTTTCTGACGTTCGCTCAATCCGGCAATATCCAACACATCCTCTACTTTTTGGTAAGGAGCATTCCTGATGATTTTGTTTGCAAGGGTGGGATACAGTCCTCGATACTTTTGAAAAGCTCGCACGTTGGTATTATTCAAATCAATTTTTTTACCATAAACCTCTGCAAGATTTTCATCTGCAGGGTTGCGGAGGGTTTGAGCAGCCAGAACTGGGACTGAACGAAAAGCAGTTAAGCTCAAATCAGCTGCTTGAGCTGTTTTAGTTGTTCCCAGCCATCCTAAGCATCCCAACAACAAACTAAACACTGTTAATAAACGCACCAATGCTTTCACGATTTTTTACCTCTTTTCATCCACTCAAAATGAAATAAAAGCCTTAAGCTAAAAGCAGTCAGTGTGCAGAAAGTTCTGAGTAGGAAGTGCTGTAGACGCCACGGACACTCTCCAAGGGTGGAGAAGAATTGTAGACGGAAGTGTTCTGCGAAGGGCGATTTTGCCGTAAAGCCCATTGGGCTTGCCGTAACCGCTTGCAGGGCAGCTATCTCTACGACTCCGTAGGGAGTTTGCCGCACTCGGTACCTTGTACTCAGAACTGCTTTGGCTGATAGCCGACAGCTTAATCAACACAGCAGTATCAGAAACTAATATACAGCGATTAATATCCACAATTCTTACCGCCGCCTAGCTTTACCAGATTTTTGCTAAAAATTATTTCCAGTCACAAAACTACTTACTCTTACTTTAACTGAGTTTGTCTTAACTAACTGTAGATGAATACGATATACGTGTATGTAAATAGTATACGTAGCTGCTCTAAAGTTGACCAGCATTAGTTACGGAATTACTAAGATTGATCATCTTGTCAATTTTTGTAAAATTTTCTTGATACCAATCACTTTAATCTGAAGAGTATAAATGATTGGTAAACACTCTTGTGGGGGTGGCAGTGTAGGAGTGTGAGGAAATATCTCTCCCTCTTTGTCTGGCTGATTTAATACTTTGTTTAACAACTCAAATAGGATTGTCATATATTAGACTCCCAAAAAAAGACATAAATTTTTTCTGGAAACGCTAGCGAACACGTTGAAGATATCTTTAGAACACCAATTACAAAATTAAGGAGTGTACCATGAAGAAAGTTTTAAAGATCATTTATCGCTTGATTGGTCTAGAAAGCGACGAATCAAAACTTACTGATTCTTATAAATAGTCTTGGATAAGTGAGTATCAGGGTTTGTTAGGTAAATTGTTGCTTTTTATGACATTTCCATTTCAAAGTTCTAAACTTTCTTTAACTTTTTAAACCTGTCTAAGTTTTATATACTAATGCTTTAAGTTTAATTGAATCGAAGATTACAAGCCTTGAGATCAGAATAATCATGACTAGCACTCAGAGAACGTCTGGGTGCTTTTTTAACAAGTTCTTCAACGCTTTTGCTAACCTGGAGATACAGCGTTCGTTACCCTTCCTTTGCAAATGGTTGGGTGAAAGAGGTTTTATATGGCTCATTTAAATCTGCGTCGCCCCCAAAATGTCAGTGGGGATTTTTATGTTGATACTTCCTGTATAGATTGTGATACTTGCCGGTGGATGGTTCCAGATGTGTTTACAGAAGTTGATGAACAATCGGTGGTTTATCACCAACCAGTTAATGATGCGCAAAAATTAGCAGCACTTCAAGCTCTGTTAGCTTGTCCCACCAGTTCCATTGGTACAGTAGAAAAGCCCCAAGATGTCAAAGTTGCTCAACTGAGTTTTCCGATTTCTGTAGAGGATAATGTTTACCATTGCGGCTATCACTCGGAAAATTCCTACGGCGCTGCTAGCTACTTCATTGAACGACCGGAAGGTAACATTTTGGTTGATTCTCCCCGGTTTTCTCCTCCCTTAGTGAAACGTTTGGAACAGATGGGGGGAATTCGTTATATGTACCTGACTCACAAAGATGACGTAGCGGATCATCAAAAGTTTGCTGAGCATTTTCAGTGTCAGCGCATCCTCCACGAAGATGACATTACTTCTGGGACTCGCGATGTGGAAATTCAGCTCAGTGGAACAGAACCATTTGAGTTCGCTCCCGATATACTCATTATTCCGCTTCCTGGACACACCAAAGGACACACTGTCTTACTTTATAAGAAGAAATTTTTGTTTTCTGGCGACCATTTGGCATGGTCTGATGAACTCCATCAACTCATTGCTTTTCGCGATTACTGCTGGTACTCTTGGCCAGAGCAAATTAAATCCATGCGTGAACTGGCTAATTACTCGTTCGAGTGGGTGCTTCCAGGTCATGGGCGTAGGTATCATGCTGATGTGGAAACTATGAAAAAGCAGATGGACAACTGTGTTGAGTTGATGGAAGCTGTTTAATATTGTTTGCCGATAAGGTTGAAGGATGAAAGATAAAGACTTTATCTTAATATTCCTCCATATTCCTCCTAAAGAATTATGAAGGCTGCAAGTCTCCGCGTTAAGATGAAACAAAAATCACGGCAAAGCTCAAACAATCGTAAATCGATGCTTTGCTAATCAAGATTTTTTACTCTAGTAATCTTTAGTTAATTTGGTAAATTATGGCTTCACAGTCTGACCGTCAAAAAAGCATTCTGGAGCACGTGGCTCGGAGTACAAGCAGCTTTAATAATTCCAAATCTAACTCCACTGAGCGTAAGCTGCAGATTTTAGAACATGTTCGATTAACCACAGGTAATTAATTGACAGTATGTCGATTAATTGTTTTGGAATAGAGAAGGGATGGACTCTTTAAAATGAGGATTTAAACTAAACACATATGTTTGAAGAAAGTAGTTTCAATCAGTTAGTATCTGTTCCAAAAATATCTGGCAAGGTTGTTCTTATAAATCTATGTCTAGAGAAGTTACCATTAAATCGACATGTACAGATGCAAAACTAGAATTCCTTAATTTTGGTAATGATTGCTTCAGAGTTTTGTTTGAAAGCAGAACTCTGAGTGCATCTAAAGATGTGTGGCTTTATGCTGATGGTGATTATTCCGACTGTCAGTTTTTAGTTAATCTATTCAGAGAGATGGCTAGAGCATGGAAAGGTTGGGAAGGTGAAAAGACTTGGCGTTCTACCGAAGCTGACTTTGTATTATGTTGTACTTCAGATAAATTAGGGCATATAAATCTAGAAGTACACTTATTGGAATTCGATGGGTCTCCGTGGTCTGCAAATTTTAATTTAGATACTGAGGCAGGGGAACTTGAAAAAATATCAAATGAAGTAGCCATGTTTTTTGGTTTTCCAGGTGGAGTTCCGGGAAAAACTGCAACAGATATTTTTTTGAACGGTATTAGTTCAGATTAAACTACTTCGTTTGCAGTTTCAGGCGTTTATGTTTCCAGTTCGCTACAGCTAACTCGCGATCACCTGCGGCGGTGCACTACGCCACAACTGATACAAGCGTGTACCATGTGTTGTTATATATAAAATATCTCCACCACTCAGGTTTGTTTCCAGTAAATCCCAGCCGTGAAGAGTTTGAGAATTAGTCTCTAAGTATAAAGGAACAAATTCAGCAGACATGGCTACATCTTTCACCTGCTGACCACAAAAAGGGTGTGCGGGTGTAATCAAAGTTGCAAAAGCAACCCAAAGACTATCTGCTGTAATACCATTGCCGAGTATTTTTCCACCCAATGCAGCAGCTGCAAACGCTGGGGCTGCAAGTTCAGCAGGACTCAAGACTGCCTCGAAGTCAAACACCTCTTGTGCCATATGGGCAAAATCGGGTTCTGCGTAATGGACTATCACTGGCACTTGGGGTGTCAGATTTTTTGCCTTAAGGGCAACTTCTAGGTTAGTCGCATCGTTGCCTGTGACAGCAAGGACTGCAGCGGCAGAATCTAAATTAGCGACTTTGAGTGTGGCTGAAAAGCTAGCATCAGCATAAACGACGGGAATACCCGCCCCACGGGCAGTGTTGACATATTTGTTGTTAGAGTCGCGTTCAATGACGACGACCTCATGTCCGCTTTTTGAGAGTTGCTCAACAACTTTTATACCGATTCCACTCAAGCCACAGACAATGTAGTGATTACGGCGAGGAACTCGTGCGGCATCCCAAAATTGTTTAAAGCGACTACCCAAAACAAAATCATTGAGCAGTGCGTATAATAGACCGATGACAGCAGCCCCAATCAGCATCATCAGAACGGTAAACAGTTTAATGCTGTCAGGAGCATTTTCTACCACTTTGTCATTACCACCTGCTCCCGTAATCATGCCTACTGCAAAATAGAGGGCATCAACAATAGAAATATTCGTATTGGTAGAAGTGTAGGTGAGGGTGGCAATTACAATAGTAATCAGCAAGACAATAGTCATCACGACCACTGATTCCCCGTGTTTCTTGAACTGCCGTAAATTGGTCAGGACTTTTAGAAGTTTTGTAAACGGTGATTTGTGGGTGGAACGGATACACGGTTGAGTACCAACGATTAGGCGATCGCCGACCTTTAACTCTTGTCCAGACAACACTGCAGCAACCAAATCCATCTCACCCTTGACTGGCATATAGTAAATCATCATCCGCGAGCGATCATTCCACAAATCACTCAGCTTGCGACCAAGCCACGGATGATTTTTATCTATATATTCTTCGTAAATAGGCCAAGTTTGTTTGAAAAGTTTGATTTGCCCAATTACTTGGTTTCCTAAAGCCGCAAAGGTGAAGACGGGTGCTGCCAAACCTGCAACACTCAGACTTAAGTGGTTAGGGACAGCTTTATCCAGGCGATCGCCCAAATTGGTATTAAAAAACCGGTTGATAATCCGAATTTGCGGATTCAACATCCGCGCTTGCATCATAACTGACAGATTCACTTCATCGTCAGGTCCAGCAATCACCAAAGTGTGTGCCTGCTGAATTCCCGCTGCTGTAAGGGTACTAGCTGCTTGCAAGTCGCCGACAATCAGATCTCCTGATGATTCGCCTGCAATAGGTTGATGATGAACGCCAACGACTAACGCCCCTTGTTGTCGCAGCAAACGAAAGATTTTATATCCGGTGCGACTTAAGCCACAAACAATGATTCGAGGTTTCATGTAAAGGCAGCATAACTTACAGGATAAAGCTGCATTATTATAGATTTCTTCTCATTTTTACTGATTTATTTCTAATAGAACTGTAACTGAGTACACGATAATTGCAAATTTTCGGGCACTTTTCTTCAATCTGTTAATCTTTTGACCATTTGTGCATAAAGCAAGACTTGTTTTGGAGACCAAAAAAGCAATCTACCAAAATTTAAGGCAGCTGTGGTAAAGCTTAAAGCTTCAAAATCCTGAATTTTGTATTCAACTTGATTCTCAAAATCTGTTAAGCTTGTACTCTCTGTGTTTTTCCCCGTACCAGTATAAGCTTTCCACCCTTCATTTATAGCTTCGGCAACGACTGATGAGCAGTTTCTTTTTATCAAATGGTAGGATTTATTTTCCTTTGTAAATTTTTGCCAGAATGTTTTAATCGGCTCCTGAGGAAGGTTTAATAATTCAACTTTGCAGTCTGCTTGTCTTTTATTGTCAGCTTGACCTAAAATCAAACAATCTTGCTCATAACTAGTACTTCTAATATCAGCCAAATGCTGGAATAAGAGTTGATTAATATTTTGATTTTTATGATTAATAATACTTTGAGTATTCTGCATTGATGACCTATTTATAATTTCTTTGTTAGGCCAAAAGCTTATATAAGTATCTATGCCTACCTGCATGGAAGCGTGACCTAAGAACTCCTTGGGAAACCAAATGTAGACAGTGATAATATCTCTCATGGAAACACTCATGCTTAACTGCTCGTCCAACGCCACTTATTTTCGAGTATTACTACTCATTTTAAGCCATGCACTACCTATAGCCAAATAGGGGGCTTGCGCGGCGGCTACTCCTTTAGGTGCCCGCAATCCGTAGGAGAACCCGTAGGGTAGATTACCGTAAAGTGTGCAGGGGAGTAGGGGAGAAGAAATTACATCAGTAATCTTACATGCAGTCAGGGAAGTTATTTTAACTAAATATTTGAAATTAAATTTCTGGCTCAACTAAGCGGGTTGTGGGACGACTTTGAGATAAATCTTGCACAACCTGTACAGCACAGACTAAAGCGACAAGCCCAATGACTGCAACAGGGAACAAACCTTTGCCCAAAATGGCAATGAAAAGCAAAACAACTGCTGCCCCAACTCTGTACTTAGTGCGGATTTTACAGTAAAGTATAACCCCCAGGCGGTGGAGAATACCTAAAGCAAAGTAGCACAACGCAACAGAGCCACAAAGCAGCCATCGAACAGAATCAGGAAGTGCTAGCATTGGCTTGCTTATCAACGCAAGTTGTACAGCGACTCCAGAAGCAGCAATACCAGCAACAAGGGGAAGATGGGTGAAAAGCCAGATACCCATAATCATGGCTCTACCCTCAGTCCGCGCCCTGTTAATTGGTGTACCACCGAGGTTATCAAAATAAACCCACCATAGGCTCAAAGCAATACCTAAAGTGAACACAGCAGAAATCACAGTTAAAAGATCCCATTTCTGTTGAGAAACACCATCGACGACTGCGATAATTGCTTCACCCAAAACAATAATCGTGAATAGCCCAAAACGCTCAGGTAAGTGGGAGGGATGGGGAGGCAACTCGATTTGTAGTTTGCGTGTTGTTAAAGGTGTCGCAAACTCAATGATCAGTCCTAGTGTCCAAAGGACGAAACGCCAGGGGATGGATACAAATGCAGACACCAACCAGAAAAGAGCGCCTATTGAAAAACCTATGGCGTAACTATTTGTCAAGGGACGAGCTTGGGGAATATACTGTCCTGCACGGATATACTCCATCACAAGTACAATACGACCAACAACGTACGCAAGAGCAAAACCAGCAGAACTTTCACCCAAGCCGTTGTGTATATTGACAGCCATTGCAGCTGCTGTAAGCATATGTAGACTGGTGAAAAACCGCCGTCCTATGTCATCGCTATCAAACCGATTAGCATAAAATGTGGTACCAATCCAAGACCACCAAATAGGTATAAAAAGAGCTACAAAGCCCAACACTCCCGATAGTGAAACATGATCGTGAAGATGGTGAGCTACTTGAGAGACAGCAACCACAAACACCAAATCATAAAAAAGTTCCAGCCAAGTAGCGCGTCTTTCTCCTTCTGTGTCTTCACTAATACGTAATCGTGGTGGTTTTATAAAACTTCGCATAAACAATTCAAAATAAGCCCAAGGTTCACGAGATGCCCTTGGAAAAATCACAGCATTTCCGGATTCTAGCAGCTTAAGAAGAAATTTTTGAAGGGCGATTTTTCGGTTACGATCGCCTGTTTTTTAGACTAGTGGTGGCAGATTTTTCACTTGTATGATTAACTAGATACAATCATTGCCCACATACTCGCTGCTAAGCCAATAGCAGCTAAATGTTGCCAAAAAAGCGATCGCATGGGTTGACGAGCAATTTTTTGTGTCAATACCACCGTCAACAAAAGTGAAATAATGAGGGTGGTTCCTTGCAAAAAGGCGATCACCGCTGGATGAGCCAGCAATATAGGTAATTGTTCTCCATTCAAACCGAAAGTTGCAAAACTTACAGGCAGAATACGCCCTCCTTCGCTTAAGCCCAAACGTAGATAATGAGCTAAGTTTCCCCCTAGCACGAGTGGCAAGTAGCCATAAGCAAGTTCTACAAAACGTCGCGGCTTCGGATTTTGCTGAGTCAATTTTAGCTGTTTGTTACTTAAATACAAGACTTGCATAACTCCATATGCCAAAAAAGGAACAGCCACCGGGATAATTAGAGCTAGCAACGATAATCCTAAATGGGGCAAAAACTGGGTTAAATCCAGATGTAACCCGAGCCAAGATTGCAATTGGGGCAAGTGATGGAGGAATACTCCCCCCAATAGTAAAAACAACAATGCAACTTCGTAACTGTGTGGTACATGAGTTGTCCACAATTCAATCCCTGGAGGACGTAAATTGAACTCAACAGAACGATGGGGACATGCCTTAAGACAAGTCATACACAGCACACAATCTCGATTATCTTCCAACTGTGCGGGGTGAGAGTACAATGGACACCCTCCAGTTTCCATCCCCTCTCCCTTCTGGGGTCCACCCTTATAGCATTGATATGTGGTACAACTGGCAGAACAGATACCTTGCTGCGCCCTGAGTTCTGTCATGGAAAGTTTAGCAAATAAACCATTCATTCCACCGATGGGACACAGATACCGACACCAAAATCGCCGCTCAAAAATTGCAGAGAAAATCATGGCACCTGCAGTAATTAAAAGCAGCAAACAACCAGAAAGATATGCTGTATTTTCTAAATTCCAGAGTTCTTCCCATAGGAAAATAAGAGTAAATAGTCCAAAAAGAAACCATCCGCCCCATTTTTCTGCTTGATGTCTGGGCCAGCGTTTAAGTTTTCGGGGAAAGAACTTTTGGGAAAGCTTTTGTGTGATTTCTCCGTAAATCATAAAGGGACAAACGGAACACCAAACGCGTCCTAAAAAGGGAAATGCTAGTAGGAAGAAAGGCCACCACCAAGCCCAAAATAGATTGAGAGCGAAATTGCGATCGCGCGTTTGTGGACCAACAAATAAGACTCCTACAATGAAGGCAAATGCTGTTAAAGTAAAACCATAGTTAATACGATCAGGCCACCAAGAACTACGCAGAAACTTTCGCAAACCAGGATAGGCATTTAAAAGATTTACCCGAAATTGCTTTTTCTTCGTATCGACAGACCAGAAAATTTCTTCTGTGAGTTCTTTTGCCTCCCCAGCTTGGACGATCGCCCGTTCTACCAGATTTTGCAGTTCTTTCAAGTTACCTGGGAAATCATAGGACTGCAAACGGCGCAAAGCTTCTGAGGTGACTTTCGGTCGCTTAATACCTCTTGAGCGAGTGTAAAGACTGATGTAGTATTCTACCTGTGCTTTGATATCAGTTTTCCGTACCCGCAACGGTGGCACTTTGATAATATGACCGATACAGCGTTCAATCGTTGGCTGAGTTTTTTCTGAAACTATCAAAATGCGAGCTTTACTGACGCGAGGTTCGGGGGTTGGTTCTCCTGAACGGCTGACAGGGGTGTATTTGCCCGTTGTTAGCAAACTTGCCAACGCTGGTAACAACTCTGGGGGTGTTTCTTGAATGTTGTTCAGAACTAAACTGCCTTCCCCAAGCCATTCCAGCAGTCCTGGTTTACCTCCAGCACGACCAAACAAATCAGCACCGCTTGTCTGGAGAATACCACAGTTAAGTTTAATAATCGGTTCTCGCCGCTGTTTGGAACCAAAGTGAATCAAAGCAGCTATAATATCTTTTCCTAATCCTGGTTCCCCGAAAATTAATACTGATTTGCGATCATCAGTAGCTTCTCGAATTTGCTGTCTCAAACGTACAGCATAACGACTTGTCCCCACAATTCCGCGTGTTGCTTTTGTAACTAAATAAGGTCGCAAAGCTACAGAACGTTCTTGTTCATAGGTAAGTGCAGATGTGAGTTGAGCCAATTCCTGTGCCATCTGGCGAGAAACAGCCTGAGCAATTTCCGGGTATTGGGTGAGGAGTTCCCGAAATTTAGCCGCAGGCACAAACCATAAGTGGCATTCTGTAACTGTTGTAATTGTACGCTGAGCCAACTCATCTAACATGAGTTCTTGCAGATGAATGATTGAGCCGGGGAGGAAACCAATAGCTAAAGCTGGGTTCGTTTTATTGCTGCTATCGCTTTCGAGTTGACCTTCAAGGAGAATGTATAATCCTTGTGGAGGAGTCCCTTCAGTCACTAGATGATGGTTTGGTGGGATAACTTGTTGTTCAATAACTTGGGCGATAGCATTCAAAGGTTCAGGCAATAAGATTCCTAGAGCCGTGCGTTCTTGTAGCCATATCACGATTTCTTCTGGTGTCATGGTGGTCTCTCCTACTCAGCACTGCTGTATAGAAGAAATTATCGCGCTTATTGCTACCTATTTTTAAAGTGTATGGAACGTCTCAATTTATAACTTATTTTTAATACCCTTGTTCTAATCCTTGATCTAGGCTGTCAATCTGTTGGGCGATTTTGTCATGTTCTGTCTGGGCTTCCTCAATTTGTTTATCTAACCTGAAAAGGATTGCAGCGTCTGTCTCAATGATTCTTGCTGTTCGCAGGCGTACTATCTTCTCATTCAGCAAATCATACAATTTTTGCAGTTCGTCACGTCGGCGCTGTGGATTTTGCCTATAAGCCATCTATCAGTTCCTTCATTTTCAACTACTACTCTGATTGGAAGATTGCTGTTGTGCTGCTTGCCGCACTTCTTCAACGCTCAACTCTAACTCTCGTGCAACTTCTTGGACAGTCAAGCCTAATCTTAATAACAGAGGTACTGTTCTAAACTTTTCCTGACGGACACTTTCCTCAAAAGCTTCTTGATAGAATCTTGTCTGCTTTAATTCACTCAATCCAAACATAGCCTCTATCTCCTCTCAATTCATTAGACATCTCCAGAAATTAATTGTGCGTTGTCTGCAACCCTTGTAGAGACGTTCCATGGAACGTCTCTACATTGTTTTCCAACAGATATCTATGTCTATTAGTTGGAAGATTGCTGTTGTACGGCTTGTCGTACTTCCTGTACGCTCAACCCTAATGCCTGTGCTATCTGCTCTACACTCAACCCTAATGCCAAGAAACGGGGTACTGCTTCAAGTTGAGCTTCCAAACGTCCCTCTTGCTTACCTTCTTGTTTTCCCTCTTGCTTACCTTCTTGCTTGCCTTCCTCAAAAGCTTCTTGATAAAATCTTGTCTGCTTTAATTCACTCAATCCAAACATAGCCTCTATCTCCTCTCGACTCATTGTCGGAAACTTGTAAATTAAAATCGTCTCTATCAATTGTAGTAATTGCCGCTGTTGCTGTTGTGAACTTATCTCCTGTTGAGTTCTATCTATCAACTCCCTTGCTTTTTCAATCGCTGTATCTTCATTTTCAATCACTAACTTGACAGTTGCAATGGAAATGGGTAATGATACAGCTTCACCTAATTCATCAAGGTAGATAGGGCTAACACGCTGACTGGTAAAGAATTCACGATAATGTTTTCTATCTGCTGTATCTATACTTCTGGTAGGAAATATCACCGCAGCACGCCAGTCATTTTGTGGTTGATTTTGCCGCAAGTACAAAAATATTTCTGCAAACAGTCGCGCGTAAATTTCTGAATCTCCTTGAAATTGGACTTCCACAAAATAAATTGGGTTCACCCTGAGCGGACTTGTGCTGAGCGTAGTCGAAGCTTCGGCTTCGCTCAGCTTAAAAGCAGTCGAAGGGTTATCACTTTCTTTGGCAGGAAGAAATACACCATCAATCCTAAAGGCTGTTTGCTTAACTTCCACTGATGAAAATTGATAAGCGCGTGCTTCTTCTGGTGGTTCACCGATGAGTTCAAAGAAGATGCTGGGAAATTCTTGAAAGAGACGATAGAAAATGCTGTCAGTTTTCACAAATTCAGTTTTTTTACATAGAAGTATAGAATATCACTGTGATGCAGATTTTAGTATTGGGAAAGGCGATCGCGTGCGTCGCGGTTTGCAGCATCGCCTTCCTCAATGGCACTACACTAACCAAGAGTAATAGGCGTATTGCATTCACGACTTACACCTCACCCTGCCCTATCGGGCATCCCTCTCCTTGCTAAGGAGAGGGAAAGATTTTAGTACCGATTCAAGCGAGGGTGAGGTGAAAGCTATCCGCTCTGTAGACGGGTTAGGGGGGCGATCGCACAATCGCACTGCAATGAGAGGTGTAATTTTTATCGCCGTATTCCATTGAAATCTATTTTTCTTGATATCCTTCAGCGTAGTTCATCACGCACATCGTTTTGTATTTGGCGTGAGATCCACAAGCAACCCCAGCCACTTTATAAGCGGGGTTAAAAATGTTTTTTCTGTTACTACGATTCGGCACTCCATCATCAACAATTAACTGTATGACGATATCCTGAGCTGTATTAACAACATAGCTGATATTTTCCGCTCCACTGGATTGCCAATATCCGTAGCGATCCATCCGAGTAAATCCGTCGCTACCATCGCTACCTACATGACCTCCCCTACCCTTTGCTCCATTATCTTTAACATGATCTTTAGCACCTAAAGACATTCCCTTAGATGTGGTTAAAGCACCAACAGGATTAACTGTTCGGAGAAACGCGATTGTTTCATCAACCGCTGATAACCCTTCATATGTTTGCATGAAGCGCTGATTGTAGATTTTAACTAGCTTACCTTGAAAGCGCTGTTTATAGTTTTCCAAGATAGGAATATACGCCTTGGGATTTGTTCGTACTTTGTTCATTTCGGCAATGACTTGTTGTTCCAATGGAGATAGGTAACTATTTGTTCGTAGTTTGTTCATTTCGTCTATGACTTGTTGTTCCAATGGAGATAGGTAACTTGTTGGTGGTACATCAATCTGTCTTGTCCTCAAAAGAACCGCTAATAATATTCCGAGTAAGGCTAGCACAATCAGAACTAACCGTCGTGGGATAATCGACAGTATTTTGAATTTCAAAGCTTGGTTAGCATGGTTGTCACTAGCGAATGGTTGGGTAGATAGTATATTATTGATTTCTAATTGTAAAGTTTGTGGCAATCCCTTATCGTTCGGAGGACGTTTTGCTTTTGTTTGCAATTTTCTAAAAAAAGCTTCTGCCTCCTCCTGATTACCATAGGCGAAGCTCGCCATACCATGAGCATAGATCGATAGCGATTCAAATTCTTCCAATTTACTCAGCGGTTCTGCTATTGTTTCTACCAATAAAGCTAATCGCCGTAAATCTGCTCTATCGTTTTTATATGCTCCTGTCAAAGCGGATGCTAGTTCACGAGCAGCAATAGCCGGCTGTTTATATGCAAGTGCTGTCCAATATTGGGCTTGAGCAAAGTCCCGAATATCAGGATCAGGGCTATGTAGTTGCGGCTGTACATAAATAAGCAAAAAATCGCATAGCTCATTGATTCGCTGTTGACCAAAGTTTAGATTGGTCTCCAAGTCACTTAGTAGTGTACTTCTTACACTTGCATCCATTTCATAAAGTTCGTGCCCTACTTCATCACACATACTAGAAAGCAGCAAATCAGCTACGCCTATCCAAGGGATGCCTAGCACTTCACTATGAATATCCCTTTGAAAATTAGCCCATAGACGATATAACAAATCTGGTGTGAGTGATAAGGGAAAAGCAGCATGATACGCAAAATACAGGTGCGCTTTTCCAAAGCGTTTTTCAAAAGACTCAATACGTCGCTTAGCGACTTCAGGTCTCATCTTGCTCATGTTTTGCGCCCCTCAAAGTTAGTAGGGCATCCGCGCAGCACACCAATAACATCCTGCATACCTCGGCGGCTGAGTTCAAACATTGGTACTAGACGTGCAATTTCGCTAGCTGTTGTTTTATGCCAACGCTTCTTTGGCATGGGATTAAGCCAAGCAATGTAACGAACGTGCTGATTCAATTTAGCAAGAAATTCTTTAGTTAATTCATAGCGTTCCTTACTGTAACCGCCACGAGCTGCACCAGCATCACTGAAAATTAACACAGCTGTGTGGTCAGAGCAAATATGGGTAACAATATCACTCACTAACTCTGCTTCCTGATGGTTGGAATCGTGGTAGAGATATTCGATGGGGCAATTGTGAAAGTAATAAATGCCAGCTTTACCCAAACGACCTCCGCGCAAAGCCGTTTCTGTTAACCGATGTGATAAAGCGTGAAAAGGTACCATTGAACCATCTTGATCAATAAGTAACAGCAAATCCGCTTGGTTCACCCGACGTGGAACTAACACAGGCTCAAGCAGTAAACCTTTGCGTCCAATCTGGTTCACTGTTGCTTCCAAATCTAACTCTGTTGCTGCTCCCTCACGTACTGGACGGCGTAAGTAGCGCCAAATCTGTTTCATTTGCCGCTCGGTAACAGGAAAATACTCGTTTGTTAGGATAAAGCGACTGTCAGCAATTTCCTTTTTTCCACTGGTAGCTTGCAGGACTGCTTGAGCTACTTGTACCTCATCTTTGATTGTCTGTGTCAGTTTTGAAGGTAGAGGGGAAGAAGCAGACTGGCTTGGAGTCTCTTTGGCAAGAGAGATACTGTGAGCAATCCCCGGTTGAGGCTTCTGCTGAAATACCCACCGCAAAAGTACATACCCACCATATCCACTACTTAAGGTTATGACCGATAGCAAACTCCAAAAAATCCAATTTGTTTGGTTTGTCTGTGTGTTTGACTTTTGTATATTAGTTGGAGTTGTTGGGCTTGCTGTCTGAGGTTCTACACGTATTTTCATAGATGATGTGTATGTTGGACGTGATTGTTCTGCACTAGAACTAATACCCAAGACAATTCCAACCAAAAACCCCAAAATCACATAGCGAGTTATCCGAGAAATTTTACGCCGTCTAGCAGATTGAGTTTTCGAGTTTAAGACGACACCCTCACTATCCATCACTCGCTCAAACTGATACTCAAATAACCGCCTTTCCTCAGCAGATTTCACCCACAAAGTCTGACACAAACGCTTCAAAGCAGCTTTGTCACTCATCCCAAAGCCAGCTTGCATAGCTTGCAAAACCAACTGATACTCATCAATCCCCAGTGGAAAGCCAGCTTCCCGTAGGCGAGTGAAAAGTTCTTGAAGTGGCAATTCATTCACGTCCACGGCTTTGCCTCAAATGACGAATATGATCATCCCAACTTTTCAGCAACACGCCTGCAAATGGAAGTTTACCATCCAATTTTGCCAAAACCTCATCTTGAGGAAAGCGACGCAGTACCTTAAACCAGTCAATCAATTCACTCGTACTCACTTTCTTACCACCTTCCCCTTTATCTTTCCGCATTTCCTCCCGCAGCAATAAGAAGCGAACGACAGCTTTATCTACTAACGCTTTAGGTGAATCAGGAAAGTGGTTATTCACAATTTCAACTAATCTTGGGGGGCTGGGAAATTCTACATAGTGAAACAAACACCGCCGCAAGAAAGCATCTGGTAAATCTTTCTCATCGTTGCTTGTGATAAAAACTATGGGCGGTGCTTTTGCCTGAATTTCTTGTCCTGTTTCCTCAACAATAAACCGTTGCTCATCAAGTTCTAATAACAAGTCGTTGGGAAAGTCAATGTCAGCTTTATCAATTTCGTCAATTAACACCACCGTCCGCTGTTCATTTTGAAAAGCACGTCCCAATGGTCCCCACTTCACATAGGTGGCTGGATCACTAATCCGGGGGATATCCTCATCTTTGATGATACGACCTGTGGCTGCCAGTTGGGCATCGCGTAAGCGAGTCACCGCATCATAACTATAAAGACCATCTTTTGCGCGAGTGGTAGATTTGACGTACCAAGCTTCTAACGGCAAACCAAGTTCATAAGCCACAGCACGAGCTAATCTTGTTTTACCGCATCCCGGTTCCCCCTTGAGCAAAAGTGGTCGTTCGAGGTAAATTCCCAAGTTAACAGCTTCTATCAGTTCGTCATTCGGCAAATAAGGATACAACAGATGTCCACTTGCATCTCGTTCTCCCAACTGCGGCTGCACTTTGCCTGTGTACTCAAGTTGTTTGTCAGTCAAATCTTTAACCATCTTTCCCTTTCTTCATACCAATTGCAGCCGCAGCGGTGACAAATTTCTGAAAACGCTAGTTCTGGAACTCCGTTATCACTATTTTCCAAAATTTCTTGGACTAAATCTTCTATTTCATTTACGAGTTCAACCAGAGGTAATGTGTGGAACTCTGTCTCAACCATCTCAAACCAGTCAGTGAGAATGCGATCGCCAAACGGATTAATTATTGGTAGTTTAATTGGAACTCTCGGTTCCCAAGTTGTTTCTAGTTCCTCCACAAAGATGGTATCCTGACAACCTACACAGCCTTCATAATCCACCAAAAACATCAGTAACTGGTATTTTGTTGCAGAGACAACCTCTCGTGCTTGACTCGCCAACGGCAACCAAAATTCGTCAAGTAATTCTTGCAAATACCCTTCTGGCATACAATCCACGCCATGAAAGACAAGAATCAAATTCTGTGTCTTCCACCAGTGAAAAACTCGTTCTGCAATTTCTGTAGGTGAGTGTTGTCTTCCCAACCCAACACGTCCGCCAAATTCACGCCACAAAGCAGAAATATCTCTTCTGCGTCCTATCCGATCAAGTTCAATTCGCACCATCTTGCCCATTGTACCGAAGCGGATATGCTGTGTGACTAATCGATTCAGTAACCAACGTTGTCCATGATCTAGTAAACCGTGGATTAGGAAAGCCCCTATTGACTGTGCTTTCAGAAATTTGAGGAATGAGCGCACTTGGTCTCGGTAGCCTAATTTTAATAAAGCACGGTATAACTCTTCACTACAAGCTACTGACTCTATATTTTCAATCTGGTGTATTATTTTATCGCGTTCACCTTCAGCTTCCTCAATCTGCTTGTGCAGACTGAAAAGAGCCACAGCGTCTATTGCCGTGACTTTTGCTGTCTGTAGAAACAATATCTTTTCTTCTAGCAAATCCAGTAATTTTTGTAGTTCTTCACTTTGGTTCATGTATATATTGAACAGAGGATGTGACTCCATTGCTTGTTCTGGGGGCTTGCAGTCGCTGCTCAACTTCTTTATTGCTACAGCATCAAAACGCGCTGTTACGGATTATTACTTAAAGTATTGTAAAACTTCAATTGCTGAATACAGCACAATTTGTCATTAAAGTAAACTTAATTTATAGACTTAGTTTATAAGCATTATGGAAACGGTCAATATCCACCAAGCTAAAACGAATCTCTTACGGCTTTTGTCGCGGGTAGAACTTGGAGAAGAAATCATTATTTCAAACCGAGGCGTTGCGATCGCCAAGTTGGTTCCGTTTCGATCCTCATCCAATCGACGGAGTAGTTTAGGGCAGGATCAAGGGCGTTTCGTAGTGCTAGAAGATTTCAACGCTTCCTTACCGGAAGATATCCTAGCAGCATTTGAGCGCTAAAATCAGCCGCAGCCGATGTTTTTAGCTGGCTGGCGGCTGGCATGTCTGATGATGAGATTTTAGAAAACTTTTCTGAATTAACAGAAGAAAATATCCTATGAATCTTTCGTATTTTTCAGAAATTCTTCTGCTTGCTGCCTAGCGAATTCAAATTCTTCTTGGCTGCTGGCTTCCAAACTGATTTCTCTACCGTCTGGTGCTTTGACTGTCAGCTTAATCGATTTGTCACCGAGGCGATCGCCCAAAAATCCCAGCAATTTCTTCAAATTGGCAACACTCACTTCAGCCTGCAACATCCCCACCAGAAAACCTGCAAACGCCTTTGAGCCAGGTGGTGTTTCTGTAACTCCTACAAGACTGGCTTGTTCAACTTCATCTCTGTCTTTCACCTCTTGCAGTAAATTTCGCGTTTGCTCTTCTCTCTCTTCTGCATCTAGGTTTGGTTCATTAAGAGCGATAGTCAATTTTATGTTCTCAGACATTTTTTACCTCTTCAAGATGTTTAGTGTTAATTATTTGTTTGAATTTTATCTCTAGCTAAGTTTTCCCAGCATCTTTGTTGATAAGTGAGATGACTCTGATAAATATTATCCAATTTGTAATAGCTGCAATTCAATTTGACTTATGCAGTCTATGGAATGTTCTTCTTAAGGGTCACTATCTCATGCTTACTTATCATGGGCAATAAGAATGAGAAAATAATTGTCTTCTTGAAAGCAGTTTTTTTTTAACGTTTCAATATAACCCAAAGAAAAATCCATTCTCTATAGACTTCACAACTAAAAATATGGATTTCGTCAATTTTTATTTATATTTACAAAAACTTTATTATTTTACTTAGGGTTAGGTAGCGGCACAAATTCATAGTCATTACTGCCAGACTTTTGTTGAACTTTAACTAGGAAAATGGTATTGTCGATGCGATCGCCTGATGATGAAAACTTAATCTTTCCTGTTGCACCATCGACTGAAAAATTTGGACTGTGCAGCACCTGTTGCAATTCATCGCGAGTGTTGCTTAGCTGTAGACCAGCAATAATAGCCTTAGTTGCATCATAAGCCGTAGCCGTTCGCCAATTCACAATTCCACCCCAAAATTTCTGAGATTTTTGCCCGAAAGGATTACCGGAAAGTGCCTGAGGATGCCAAGGTGCAGCGAGTACCATGCCATTAATATCGGCTTTCCCAACCTGGAAGGTTTCTAATGTGTAAAGCGTGGGACTGCTAAATAGTGCTAACCGTCCTTTATTAGCTTGTGCCACGGCTAGACCTTGCTTAATTCTGTCTATGTAGAGACCTAATACCAACGCATCTGCGCCATTGCTGATAGCTTGAGAAATGACTGCATTAGGGTTGAAGTTTGAAGCGGAAACATCGCAATTTGTGGAATTAATTGTGCCACCAGCAGCTTTGATCGCTTTGACAAACTCATCCTTAAACGATTGATTATCAATTGCTTTGGAATCAACACAGATAAAAAAATTTGTTTTGCCAGCCGCCTTAATAGCGTAACGAGAGAGACCATCTGCCATTAAGCTAACATTGGGAACTGTGCGAAAGATATAATTGCCAATTCCAGCGAGGTTTTGGGCAAAACTAGTGGGAGAAATCATCACTAACCCGTCTCTTTGATACGCTGGGGCTGCAGAGAGGGAAGCATTACTAGCATTGTGTCCCACTACAGCTAAAATACTAGCATCTTTAACAAACTGAGTCGCAAGCTGTACAGCTTCGATTGGGTCATTATCATCATTAGCGATCGCTACCTGCAATAGCTTGCCATTAATGCCGCCATTGGTATTCACCTCATCTTGAGCTTGAGCCACACCGCGCAGTATCTCTTTTGCTATGTTCTGAGTGCTACCAATAGGTACACTTACGGCAATTTTGAGGGGATTACCCTTCTTAAGCGCTTGAGCATTGTTCAAGTAAATCAATGCTTCTGGATCAAGACGGCACGTTTGCCGATATGATGTGAATTTCTCGATAGCAGTCTGAAAATGGTTGTTGGCAAATGCCTGAATTCCAGCTTGTTTTTCAGAATTGGTGTCTCCTTTTAGTAAAATTTCTTCACCCAAACTAATCTTTAACCCTCTTTCTGGTTGTGTATTATTTTGACAAGATGCAACGGCTGTTGTAAGAGGTTGATTTAATTTGGGGCTAAACCAAACGCCTGCTCCAAAGCAACTGACTGCTCCAATGAACAATCCCATAAATAAGAGAAAATTTTTCTTTCTGGAGGGGTGAGGAGTTGGATTCCCTGGTGTTGAAGGTTGTTGTTCTGCAATTATAGGAGCTTCAACTAGGGCTATATCTTCATCTGTTAGTCCTAACGCTTGCTCAAGAGGAGTTGGCACAGGTGTTGAAGGTTGCTGTTCCGCAATTATAGGAGCTTTAACTAAGGCTATATCTTCATCTCTTAGTCCTAAGACTTGCTGAAGACGTGTCAAATCAGCGTGAGTTCTATCACTGAGAGGAAACCCATGTTCAATTTCCGTACGTAACGCCTGCTCATATCGCTGCAATTTTTGCTTGTAGACTTTGATAGGTTCTAAAACTTGAGCCTCAATTGTGGCAGTCTTTTCAGATGATAGTTCCAACGTATTTCGTTTCTCATCCAATGTAGTGCGACCAGTAAAAGAAATCTCGCCGTCGCCGCCCTTCACCCAATACTCAACTTCTCGACGATATATGAGCTTCGGGTCACCAATGGGTGCTTTGGCAAGCTTGATCTTATAGCCTTCTTTGATAGCATATATCTCCGGTCTCATTGCAGGAGCAACTTCTTGAACTTTTTGTCTGGCATACTCATGCAATTCATCAACAGAAATCCAACCATCTTGATCCCTATCTGCTACACCAGTTCCCAGCCCCTCAACTATGTAGCGGGTATAAGTTGAAATATCAGCTCCTTGCTGTTCAAAAGAGTATTGAGTCGAAGTCGAAGATGTGAGAACAGCGCGCCCTTCTTGACCCAATTGATTTTTGAGATCTACAAAACCATCATCTTTAGCTGATTTAGCTGACATACCCTCAGCAAACGCACCACTGAAGCAACAATCAAGAATCACTACCTGGTGTCTGGATTTGGGGCGGCTATTACTCATGATGTCATGTACAAAGCTAGCTGCCACTGCTGTTGATCTAACAAGTTCTCCTTTATCAGTTTTGCGGGTGTTACGAGTGCCAAAGTAAAGCTTGCCGCTCTCATCCTTGATTCCATGACCAGAAAAAAATAGCAACACAAGGTCATCTTTTTGACGACCTGAAAACAAAGTTTCGATCGCTTCCTCCATCGCCTGTCGTTCAGGATTGAGGAGCGGTTTTACCTGATCAAAATCACCAATCTCTGGGTGCTGCAAAATGCGCTGCATTGCCTCGACATCTTTTACAGCAGCAGGCAACGGGGTAAGACCAGGTTCGTACTCACTCACCCCAATCAGCAAGGCAAACTTAGCCATTTGCAAGCTCCTTGCCTGCTATAAATTGCTCTGCTATCTGAGCAATGGTAAGTCTAATGTTCCATTGTCCTGCCATATTGAACCTCAAAGCGATGGTGTGATGCAGTTATTATCAAAATAACCGTATTTTCCCGCTTGATATCAGGACAAAATTATAATTTGATGCCAGAGACGCATTCGTACCCCAATGTCTCTAACTCGAAGCACTCGTATAAAACCGCAACGCAAACCGCCAAAACCTAGTAGAAACAAAAAACAGCACCAGCGCCAACACTCCTGCGCCTACTATCCAAGTGATTTGACTTCGACCTAACATTGCTTCTGCGGGTATAGTTGTTAAAAAAGCGACTGGAACAACAAACGTGAAGAAGAAACGGTATGCTGTGGGATACGCAACCATCGGATATCGTCCAGCTTCCAACAGACCCCGCAACACTTCGGTAACGTTGGATATTTTGACAAACCAGATGCTAGTAGATCCTAGCATGAACCACAAACTGTAAAGAATGACAAAGCTAAAACATAAGGGAATTGTACTGATGAGGTAATCGTCTATTCCTAAACCAAGTTTTGTACCTGCGTAGCCAATGATGATGCTACCAAAAATTATATCTGGAAGTCCCCAAGGTGATATGGTACGGGTAGAAAGCCAAAACTGGCTGCGGATGGGTTTGAGTAGGACAAAGTCCAATGTACCTTCTTGTACTTGGCGGACAATGCTATTCAAATTTGGAGCAAGGAAAGTCGCAGAAAAGCCTTGCATCAGCGTGAAAATTCCTAGGACGACTAAAGCTGCTTCCCATCTCCACCCAGCAAAGCTGTAGCCATTACCGTAAAACAAGAATAGTCCAAAAAGACTACCTGCAAGATTGCCCAAGCTGCTCAAGGTTGCTAAGAGGAAGTTGATCCGATACTCCAACTCAGCTTCTATGGCAGCGCTCCAAAATAATGTTAGTACTTTTAGGTATCTGTTTCTCAAGGTGAAGAACTATAAGGGCAATACACCTCATTATCTCATTTGCATCAAGTTTTTTGCTCACATTCACCCATTTCCTACAACCAAGCCATGTATAAGTTTGTCGTTTTATTTTATACATTAATGACGTGGATATCATAATGTCATTGCGACCGAAACGAAGTGTAGGGAAGCAATCCCAGCATCTACGAGATTACGTCGCTATCGCTCGTAATGACACTATTACGTTACTTGTGCGTAAGTCCTAAAATATAAAATGTAGTGCGGGCAGGATGCCCGCGTTAGTAATAAAGTAGGGATGCATCTGCGATCGCCATTCCAGAAATTACGTAACTTTTATAACTTTTGATACGAAATAGACCTTCAAACCTTAAGCAGCCAGAAATTCACAAAAATATATAAAGTTTGATACAATACCGCCATCAGGGAAAACAGTAACAGGTATTCGTAACTTTCACCAAACAAAGTCCCAAAACTTGAAAGCTCGAACTTGTGTTACTGACCACAAAGTGCCCTGAAGCAAACCCTGTATAGTGGAGATACTAAAACTATGCCCTTAGCAGTTGGTAGCGATGCACCTGCATTTACCGCCAAAGACACCAACGGCAATACTGTTTCGTTGTCTGATTTCAAAGGTAAGACAGTGGTTTTGTATTTCTACCCCAAAGACGACACCCCAGGCTGTACCAAACAAGCCTGTAGTTTTCGGGATGCTAGTGAGGACTACAAGAGCAAAGATGTAGTTGTGCTGGGAGTCAGCGCAGATGATGAAGCTTCCCACCAAGCATTCACCCAAAAATATAGTCTCAATTTTCCGCTACTGGCTGACAGTGATAAAACCTTAATCAAGGCATACGATGTCGATGGTGGTGGATATGCTAAACGCGTTACTTACGTCATTGATGGTAACGGCAAAATCACCAACGTTGACTCTAATGTCAATACATCAACTCACGCTGGCGATGTTTTAGCAGGATTGGGGCTGTAAAAAGCTATTAGCAATCATTGAAAAGAACTCAGAACACAGATCTTTTTTGCTACTGCGTTCTGTGTTCTTTTTTTGTTGCTCTACTGACCAGATGTGGGTTTAATGATTCCAGGTGTATTTACCCTCAAGCCTGATTGATTTGGTTGCTGTTGATTTTGTTGATACAATTGTTGTTGCTTTTGCTTGAATGCAGCAGCTGCATCATTAAGTTGTTGGTTCTGTTGATTTGGATCCCAAGTTGCATTTCCTTGTTGAAGGCGATGCATTAAACCAAACATGCCCATATTATTCACCTCATCGCTGCGAGGAGATAATGGATCGTTATCCTGTTGTGAATTGAGGTCTTGCAGAATGTTTCTTGAGCTAGGTTCAGCTAAACTAGGTTGAGGCAATAGCAAGGAAGCAAAGCTGATTCCTGCCACAGTAAGTACAAATAGTTGTTTAAACGGTAAAAATGGTTTTTTCATAAAAGCCTCCAAGAAATGTGTTAACCCACGCTTTCTGGGCGTGGGAGGACTGTTAAAGGATTTTGATTAAGAATCATACAGAACACACCAACTCACTAACTCAGAATAATTCTTTTTTGTGGTATGTGGGTAATTGGTGAGTTCTTTTCATGCCAAAATCACTGAAATCCAATAATGCTTCTATATTAAGCAAGAGTCCGTCGCAATTGAGGTTGAATGCTAAGTAATGCTACAAGGGCGAAGCCAAGCAATACCAGCAAAGCGCCACCAAAGGTGACATCACCCCAAAAAGCATGCATGACTACGCTATTTAATCCCCAATCTTTGTGAAGATACAAATAGCGAATTGGTTCGATCGCATAGCTGAGGGGATTGAGGGTAGCGACAACCTGTAGCCATTGAGGCATGAAGGATAATGGAGCTAAAGCAGTACTAGCAAACAACAATGGCAAGTTGCTAACAAAAATGACTGCAATAAGTTCAATATGTCCCGGTAAGGTAAAAGCCAAACCAAGACTGATCGCAGTCACACCTAATGCAAGCAGGAAGACAATCAAAACTATTGCTCCTAAACCCGCTGCATTTGGTAACCCAGCCCCCAAAAATGCCGCTGCTGTCACAATCACCGCAGCTTGCAGTAAACTTTGGCTGATAATAAAGATAGCCGAAGCCAGAACTATCGAAAACCGTGAAACAAGAGGAGCCACGAGCAAACGGTTCAAAAAGCCGAATTCCCGATCAAACATCACTGGTAAACCAGCATTCAACGCCCCAGCAAATGCAGTAAAAACAATAACGCCAGCGCCCAGAAATTGTCCATAATTTGTGGTATTGCCAAAGATACCTTTTGGTGCATTTTGAAATAAAGCACCGAACAGCACCAACCACATCACAGGCTGAATAATTCCTGCAATTAATGTTGAGGGACGCCGCTGCAACTGAATAAATAAGCGACGCGTCAAAGCAAGTGTCTCTTGTACAAATTCACCGAAGACATTGGGAGTCGCATCTACCTGGTAAACTTGAGGTGATGCTACTTGTTGCCAATTTATATCGGATTTTGGAGGTAAAACGGTACCGCTCATAAAAATTCACACATTCAAAATTCAAAGTTCAAAATAGTAGGATCGGTGTTAATCATTACCAATTCACAAAACCTAACGCATACTCTGCTTGCGTTCAGCCTTCCCGTCGCGATTTCCAGCGGCGGCTAGTTCCGCATCCATCAAAGTTCGTCCAGTGGCTGCAAGATAAACATCATCCAAACTCGGTCGAGATTGGGCAATACTAAAAATTGGTAATCCAGCCGAATTGAGTGTTTGTTGGATGCTGATCAAAGCATCGTTTTGCGGTGTCACGACTAAGTTCAAGGAGTTCCCTTGAGCGCTATTAATGATCACTTCTTGAACAAACAACAAAGATTTCAGCAAGTCTTTAGCTTTGTGCGTCTCTTCGTCGGGTGAAAATTCGCGGATTCGTAAGGTAATGCGATCGCCCCCAACTTTATCTTTCAACTCTGAAGGCGTTCCTGTGGCAATCACAACTCCACGGTCAATAATTGCCACTTTATCAGCCAAAGCGTCAACTTCTTCTAAGTAATGGCTGGTAATCAGTACCGTTGTTCCTGCTTCTCGCAACTTACGCAGAAATTCCCATACCACGAAACGACTTTCTATGTCAAGTCCTACTGTTGGTTCATCTAAAACCAAAACATCTGGTGCATGGAGTAATCCTGCTGCTAAGTCTAGGCGCTTGCGTAACCCACCAGAGTAAGTGCCAGTCTTTTTGTCTGCATATTCTTGCAAACCGAGTAACTGTAGCACGGTGTCAACTCGTTGTTTTGCCACTGCACTCGGTAAGTGATACAGTGCGGCTTGTAGTTGTAGTAGTTCGCGTCCAGTCAACACCTTATCTAAGGCAACTTCTTGAGCTACGTAGCCTAACCTTCTCCTTGCTGCTCTTGGATTATCCACCACAGATATTCCAGATACTTCTATTTTACCTGCATCTGGTGTTGTGAGAGTACACAAAGTTCTCAATGTGGTCGTTTTGCCTGCTCCGTTAGGACCGAGTAAGCCAAAGATTTCCCCTGGTTCCACCTGAAAGGAAACATCCTTCACGGCTTCAACCATGCCGTAGCGTTTTTTGAAATTTTCAATGAAAACGGCGGGAGCCATGATAGTTTATCCTAAACTATACAAATCTCAACAAATTCTATTCTTATTGTAGTTGAGTGATGTGAGGTGAAATGCCTCAAGCGTGACTCGTTCTGAAAATAGTGTTAGTCTGATTGCTCAACAGAAGAATATTGAACTTAACCAGAACTTACGCAAAAATAACGTAGTTGTGTCATTGCGACGCAAGGAAGCAATCTCATAGTCTTATCTTTCGTAACTCGTGCGTAAGTCCTATTAATCTTGTTTCCTTGTCTGTCAGCCGAACTGCCGATGATTCAGATTATTCCTATGTTTGACACAAGGGCGATCGCCCATTCAATTACTATGAATCAACTAATAGTATAATAAGTGTACAATAGTACATGGTGTGATTATTAAGCCTTCTGTAGAACCTCCTGTTGTAGTGCCTCCTACAGTGGATGGTATGATTATTAATTCTCCTATAGTGCATGGTGTGATTATTACAGCAATTTTCAGGTAATTGAACCACAATGTGCGGTAAAGTAGACATGGAGTGATTGTTTAATTCAATGCCAGTAGCTTACTCAGCAGATTTGCGTCGTCGTGTAGTTGAAGCATGGGAAGGCAAAGAAGGTTCTCAACGCCAGTTAGCTCAAAGATTCAAGGTCAGCTTATCATTTGTGCGAAACCTACTGCGTCATTATCGGATAAGCGGACAAATCAAAGCAAAACGGCGTGGAGGATACCAGAAACCAATAATTAGACAGGAACATCTAAGTATCATCAAATCTTTGGTTGAGGGTAAAAACGATTTGTTGCTCTCAGAATTATGCGATAGCCCAAAGGGCTGACGCTCCGCGTATCGCTTCGCGCAAAGTACAGGAATCAGGGTAAGTGTTCCAACAATGCATCGTGCGGTAGAAAAATTAAACTTGCGCTGTAAAAAAAACTCTCTATGCAAACGAGCAAGATACTCCACGAGTTCAGGAGCTACGACATGACTATCGCCGTTGGCTAGATAAGATTGATGTAAGAAACTTGGTATTTGTTGATGAAGCGGGATTGAATTTGTCAATGTCACGCTTGTTTGCCAGAGCAGTAGACGGCGAACGGGCAATTGGTAGTGTTCCGGGAACTAAAGGTGGGAATGTTTCCTTAATTGGTGCTTTGAATCTTGATGGACTGCTTGCTGCAATGACTGTACCAGGAAGTACAAATACTGAAGTATTTCTCACATATCTAACTCAAGTCTTAGTCCCTCAGTTGTGGCATGGAGCGATAGTTGTCATGGATAATCTCCGGGTTCACCATGCTGAGTGTGTGCGAGTTGCAATTGAATCGGTTGGTGCAAAAGTCAAGTTTTTGCCACCTTACTCTCCAGATTTATCACCTATAGAGCTTTGTTGGTCTAAACTCAAGCAATTCCTCCGTTCCTGTGAGGCACGTACTGCTGAATCACTCAATCAAGCAATGACTGAAGCTGTCAATTATATTACTGAAGATGATGCCTTTGGTTGGTTCAATCACTGTGGTCTATTTACCTGAAAATTGCTGTAATCCTTCTGTATAGCCTCATAGATGTAGATATTTTGCAAGCGTCGCTATCCCAGCGACGCTCAGAAAAAATCCTCTTTGCAGAAGGCTCAATTCATGTCAGAAATTACTACTGAAAAAACTACACTTTGCCCCAGCGCTAGAGCAGAATCTGTGGATAGTATGGTTTTTGGAATTCTCGGTGGAACAGTTGCAGAACCCCGTGTAGCTTATCTCAAGCAGCCCCAACCAATCACAGATGAACTGATAGCAAAGGCTAGTCCAATAACACCCACTGAAATCTTCCGCATGACGACACCTTGTGCCACTAAAGCTTGTCTGCATTTTGATGGGCAAGATTGTCGTCTGGCAAAACAAATTGCCGAAAAATTACCTGCTGTAACAGAAGAATTGCCTTTCTGTTCTATCCGCCGAGATTGTCGGTGGTGGCAGCAGGAAGGCAAGGCAGCTTGTATGCATTGTCCGCAAGTTATTACAGATATCTACAACCCATTTGAACTAGCAGTTACAGTGGCAAAATTAGCTGCAGGTTAAACAAAGCTACAAGGAAAATAAGGAAAATAAGGAAAATCGCCCATCAAAAATATATCTTGAACCAGAGAAAATCCAGTAAGAGGGCGATTTTTTAGCTACTAATCATGACGCCAAACCATTAAACTCATGAAAAGGCACCGCAGTTTTTTCAGATTTAAGGATAATGGTTTTTTCATTCTTTCTCGCAACCTAAATTATAGAAAGTTAAAAACTTTGTCCACGTCCAATGTTTCAAAATTTCGCTCTACAAGCTGATTCACAATGCTCCCAAAGGGAGCCGCCCAAAGGGCGATCGCAAAACGTGGCTTGAAACTAGCTCTAGCGCTGGATCAACAACATCAACAATCTATGCGGTTATGCAGCTATTTTCTTTTTCAATTTCTCTTGAAGAAATTTAGAGCAACCTAGAGCTGTTAGAAACAACCCTAAGCCAGCGCTTGTAGAGGGTTCTGGCACAGGTGTGGAAACAGACTCAGGTGTCAACACAACAGCACGAAGTTGACCGTTTAAAGTAGCAGCCCCGACGATTTGTCCCAGGTCGTTAATAGCTCTTGCCTGAGTGATGGTAAAACCAGAATCACGAGAAATCAGGGAGTTAAGGTCTTGTAAAATGCCGTCACTGTAAAGAAAAGCACGAATTCCAATCCCACTGTTTGAATAAAAGTTAGGATTGCTGCCCGAAAACCCAACAACCTGAGCGTTGTTGTTGATGTCAAAAGCAACGCTGTAAAGGTCAGTAGGAAATAGTCTACCGAGGTTAATCAGATTTGTACTACTAGTGTAGAGAAAAGCCTGACCATTACTTATGCTTGTGGGGGCTGAAACTCCGACGACTTGACCTTTATCATTGATGCCCTCAGCTGAGGTGTAATTGTCACCGGGGAGAGTACCCAAGGCAGTCGTTGTGCCATTTTCATACAGGAAAGCTTTGTTAGTGTTTAAAATGCCGACTACCTGACTCTGGTTGTTGATATCATATGCGACAGTACCTTCAGTGCCGAAGTTAACTACCGTTCCGTTCTTATACAAAAACGGACCAATTTTTTGCGCTCCACCCACTATCTCACCTTTATCGTTGATGGCATAAGGGATAGCATCATTAAGACCGACGAGGCTTTGTGTTCTGCCTTGGCTATACAGCAAGGGGTTATTCCCAGTGAAGTTGTTTTCATTAACCGAATTACCTACCACCTGACCAAAGTTGTTGATACTTGTAACAGCGATATGAGTGTCACCAGAGAGAGGTTTGATTTCAGTTACCTGACCATTCGTATATAAGAAAGCACGATCTGGACTCCCGTTGCTGGTGCCTTTACCTGAATCAAAGATAACTTGACCAAAATTGTTGATGTCAGTAGCGTAACTGTAATTTGAACCTACCAAGGAGCCTAGATCAGTTATTGAGTATAAAGATGCTGCCGAGACTGTATTTATGCCTGAACCCATTACTACAGTGAATAAAAAAGTACCAGCGGTTGCTTTCGATAAAATTTTCACCAGACAACTCCTTAACCTGAATTTCAAAATGGTTTAAGTAAATGCAGCCTGATGTCGCTATCTTGATTGATAATTTCTTTGTTTTCTGTGGATATGCTTGAATCTACCATGAAGTTTGCACTTTGATAAACAAAAGACCCACTTTGTCCAATGTTTAAAATTTTTACTCTACAAACCAATTAACAATTTTAAACCTCGTTCAGAAAGCCTTTAAAATCATCCCCATCACAAAACCAACAATCAACCCAGAAGTATGTCCAACGAAGCTAATCTGTGGAGTTGTCAGGTCAAAGATGCTTTGCAACACAATAACTGCTAAAATTCCTCGTAAATTTCTAGCAGCAAAGCGCGTTTTTTTCCTTAGCCACTCGTGTAACAGCACAGCAGTAAAACCACCAACAAGACCCATCACACATCCTGATGCACCTACTACAAAATCAGATTGAGAATATCCCAGAACTGACATATAAGTCACAGCTAGCATAGAGCCAATTGCACTAGCAAAATACAACAGGAAAAATTGGGGTGTTCCGAGGGCAAATTCCATTAAGCGACCAAATAAATAAAGACCTAACATATTTAGGAATAGGTGCAAGAAGCCGAAGTGAAGAAACGCGGCTGTTAACAAGCGCCACCAATCTCCTTTAACAACTTCTTGTGGTACTAATGCACCCAAACGATATAAGTTATTTAGGTTGGTGCTACCTCCCAGTTTTACCTCTAGGGCAAAAGCAAGTACATTTAAAGTAATAATAAAATTTGTAGCGATCGCAAAACGTGGCTTGAAGCTAGCTCTAGCGCTGTATGTTGTTTCATACTCTATTTCTGTAGTAATTTTAAATAAAATTTCTTGTGATTTTTCAGTAAGTAATGTGTCAGCGACAACCACAGGACTAGATAAACGTCTTGCAACTGCGTTACGAATGCAAACATTGTTACTATCAGCAAGACTCAAAAATTGCTCGACAGCTATAACTTCTCTTCCAGCAGCTTGATCAACTGTTGCTAGCCAGAATAGTTTGATTGTGTTGGAATAGTTCGCTAGTGAACCACTCAATAATCTCGCGACATGTTCTGTTTTACCGCAGAAGGCTAGCACATACATACGCGCTAGATTTTGTGTTCTTGGGTTAAGTATTTTTTCCAGGCTTGGCTGATAGCGCTCCCAAGCTTGGAGCATACCATTCAAATCGCCAGTTTCTCCAAGTGTTCTCAGATAGCAAACCAGCACATCGAAATCTTTGCGCAATACTGCTTCGTTTAGGCTATTCTGTATCCACACCAGCAATTCTTCCCAACGAGCATCCATTTGGTAAAGGCTGACAGCTGCGGAACGACCAGTTGGTGTTGTAGTAGTTTGATAACGGTCTAAAATAGCAACAGCTGAAGCTCTTGCACCACGCTGCCCCAAATCCAAAGCGTATAACAATTTTGGTTGCTCACGCCAACCATCCAAGGGATGCAGCCACCAAATCAGACTCGCCACTCTGCTTGCTTGACCAAAACGTTGTTGATCAATAAGTTGGTCAACTTTCTTGTGACCAATATTAGGCAAAATAACTAAAATTGCCCACAAACATCCACCAATCAACCCACCCAGGGATGGAGTCAGATAAGACAAAAGTGCTATTAGAACTAAGATTAATCCTGATACTAAAATCCAGCCACGATTATTATTAGTTCCAGATAAAGATGCGCTCATCATGGTCGAGATGCATGATAGACAGACCATCCAAGTTAATATGTGATTAAGATCCATTTCATTTACAATAATCAGGAAGTACCTGGTTGTACAGTAATAACCCAATCACTACTCATTGGTTAATATTTCTGACAATTCTTTACTCTCAACAACAGTGTCGGAATAATCAGATTTAGAAGGAAGTTGCCAATTATCTAGTGCATCTTTGAGCACACCTGCTACGGGTACAGCAATAAGTAATCCCAAAACTCCACCAATGTAAGTTCCTACTAGTAAAGAAATTAAAACCCAAATTGGTCTAAGTCCTGTAAAACTACCTAAAAGTCTTGGAGCGATCGCTTGGTCAATTAATTGGTCAATGACAACGGCTACAGCTAAAACCCTTGCTGCTAACCAAAGGTCATGTGAAGCGATGATCAGAGTAACTACAGCAAGACTAACAACATCACCGAAGGGAATTAAACTCAAAATCCCGACTCCCAAACCAAACAGTAAAGCAAACTGGACTTGAAGAACGAGAAACACTATAGTTAGTGAAATACCCATCAGGAAAGCTAAAGCTACCTGACCAATTAAGTAATTTTGAAAATTTTTTTGAATCGACTGCCTCAACTGTTGACCAAAACTCAAAGGTAATTTTTTAAAGAAACTATCCCAAATTCTCTCGCCATCTAATAGCAAATAGACAGTTAGCACAACTGTAATTAAAGCTTCTGAGATACTATCAATAGTGTCGATTGCAATAGTAAATATTTCATCTACCAGATAGTCTAACTCATCAGGTAGGCGATTTACTATTTGAGAAAAGATCTGATGAAAATTTACTTTGAAACCGAAGCTTAGTATCCAATCATTAATATTTTTTAATCCCGATTCACTAGAATAAATCCATTGAGGAAGTATTGTCACCATTTCATGAGATTGCTGTAAAATGATGGGCAACACAGTCAAAGCTAAAGCAAATATAATTATTACAGCTGTTAGAAAAACTAATGTAACTGCATAATTTCTTTTCACTCCCCGTTGCTGAAGAATCGAAACAGGATAATTGAGAATAAAGGCAAGTAAACCTGCTAAAATAAAAGTTGTTATCAGGGGTTTAAAATATAGAATAACTCGAAACGCTAGCCAGCCATTGAGAAAAACTAGCGGGAATAGCAGTGTCAAAATTAACCATGGCAGTAATTTACTCAGTGAAATATTCATATTAAATAGCCGAAATTTTTAGTTTGGCAATGCCCACTTATCATATTAAATCTAATTAATTGGAGTTTAGACTAGTTCGCGGTGCAAAACTCTAAACCAGAACATATGTACTATCATGCGGTTGACTTCACTTCGCTCAAAGTTAGAAGTAATACCATTTCACAATCGAGCCAGAAACAAATGATTGGTCTCTAATTCTTTCCCCCTGCCCAGGTGCTTCTTGCCCCTGCTGCCTATTTGTTTCAACCTTAAAGTGGAACGGTATAAGGAGTGGCGGAGCGCCATAGGCTGAAGTTTTCGCTTAATGTGCGCCTTTGGCGCTTAGTAATCGCAAAGATTTTTCCTTACGTTTTTCAATGTTGACCCTTCGGCTGATCTCGACTTCGCTCGATACAAGTCGCTCAGGGTCAACGGTGAGCTTCGACAGACTCAGCTTCCGCGTTCGCGCAGCGTGTCCGTTTGGCTTTGCCGTGCCCGAAGGGCTCAGGACTCAGTCGAACCGTTGACCGACTTATCTTCCTGCTAAATATTGTTATGACTTCATAAAAAGTAGCACATTATACTTTTGTGCACTTAAAAAAATTCAAGATCAATTTGCTAGAACTGCTACTTGATTGCCATTTTCAGTGACCACGGTTAATGGTAGTTTATCCTGATTTTCTTGTCGGTAAAATTGAAGGAACTGGACACCACGCTCTGTAGGCTTAACTACCATTACATAGCGATTATCTACCCATTTTATGTTTGTCACTGTGTGAGAAAGTACCCAAATTCCAGCTATTTTTTTAGAGTTGAGATTGGTGACATCATTCTCACATTTTGATATGTGTATAACGTTTTTCAGTGACCAAAGTCCAGAAAGATGCCCTATATCAAAATTTCCACTGCCACCTGGATAACTTGTAAATACAAAAATATTGTACTTCCAATAATCTCCTCCAAGTGATTCAACAATTTTTTGATTATATCTATCAGCAAATTTTTGTATATGCTTTTTCTGTTCTGCATTGCTTGGGCGCATCCAAGTTTTAGATTCCTGACAAACATCAAATGATATTTCATTAGCTTGATTGCGATTTGTGAGTTGCGAGGCAGCAGCAGGTTGTGAAGAATTTGTGGTGAAAATAGTATTAGTGAAAAAAAATATTACTATTAACCCAAGTTGCTAGTTATATCATGTCCGGATGAATACTTATAATTAAGCCGCCCTGGTTCTGGGCCACCAGTAGTAGCAAGTTAGTCCAGAGATAAAATCGTGCTGTTTCATTAGTTGTTGGCAGCGATAAACCAAGAGCTCTTCCAGTTCGTCTAAAGACGATGGTGAAGAATTCGCGACGATTTCATTTGTCAGGGGCCATAATCGTTCAGCAGGTTGTAATTCAGGTGAGTACGCGGGTAAGTAGATTAAATCAATACCTTCTGGCAGGTTTAAATCATTACTTGTATGCCAACCTGCTTGGTCAACAGCCAGGAGGATTCGTTTTTGATTTCCAAGACCATACTCTTGAGCAAAATCAGCTAAAACTCGATTAAATAATTGAGTATTCACACTCGGCAGAATCCACCAATATGTTTCTCCTGATTCTGGATGTACAAACCCATACAGCCACATCCATTTATACCTT
>NZ_JABXYX010000167.1 GCF_017982655.1 Brasilonema sp. CT11
ATCTTCATTGATATCTCATAATTTGTCATTTTTTATTTTCAACCGCATATGCACGCGGATGAACGCAGATAAATCTCTCATCTATCTGCACATATCCGCATCGTCAATCTGCGGTTAAATAATCTTAACTTGCTCATCCATGTGAGTGTAAATTTGACCATCATTCCAAATTGATTGAATGACAGTACCCAAGGCTTTTAAAAACCCCAAAGAAAAGAAAACGCCACGAGTCACAATTTTGATGGGTGAACCACTTTTGTTGCAAGGAGGATGTCCAAGCACATGACAGTCAAATAAACGAACATAAAGGCGTAAAGCTTGAGTAGTGGTGAGGTTTTTCAGCCCCATCAAGAAATGGTTGTGGTAAAAAGTGAGTTGGTATTGGAGAGAGCGCATACTAATATCATGGCAACCTCCCGTCTCTTCTCCTAAATGTACCAAATCTGCTTCTGGGTCATACCAAATTTTATATCCTGTCTGCCGCAACCTTAAACAAAAATCAGATTCTTCTCGCACTGCGCTACCACGAAACCTTTCATCAAATTTCAAACCGTATTTGGTAAAAATTTCCCGACGAAAGGACATATTACAACCCCTTGCTGTGAGAACTTCTTGGGGCTTAATTGTATGTACCAAATCGATATAATACCAAGCAATTCCTGGATCCATTGCCTGGGGAGGAAGATATGAAATCTGCAATTTTCCTCCAGAATCACCCAATTTCATTCTATCAAATACCCGTCCAGCAACAGCCCCCACTTCTGGTTTTTCTAAATAGTTTTTCGCATGGGCTGCTAAAAATCCAGGGGTTAATTGCACATCATCATCAATAAATAAAATGATTTCACCTGCTGCACGTCGCACTCCATAATTCCGCGCCCCAGGCAAACTTGCCCAATTCAAACGAAACCACTTTATTTTGTTAGTTTCGGCTAACTCTTGTAAGTAAGCTTCCGTTTGTGATTGATGTTTTGGAGTTTGATCCACAACCAAAACTTCATAGTTTGGGTAGTCCTGTTTCAAAACATCAGCAAGACTATCGCGCAGTGCTTCCTCACGACAGTACGTCGGGATAATAACAGAAATTAAAGGTAAATTCATATTAATAGTCATTAGTCAGATCTAGCACCATAATTCTCGTCCGCCAAGAAATTTATTTCTTGGCTCAAAGTTTAAGTCCGTTAAAACGGACTCTTGTTAGTCTTTCAGTCCGTTTTAACGGACTTTGGCTATGAGCCTTGTAGACGCCGGAGGCGGCTTCCCCCAGGGTACTTAAGTTCAAGGCGTACTAAAGTCAAGGTAGAAGATCTGAGATTAGCTATTCTCCCCTCACTCCCTCACTCCGCTACTCCCTCTGTTCCTCTCTCCCTCACTCCCTTCCCCCTACTCTTCTTACCCTGTTTCTCTTTTGCCTGCGCTTCTTGGAGTCTTTCTTGCTTGTCTATTTCTGGTAATTTCAACAGGATTCCAGCAAAAAACCAGTAATAGACAGCGATTGGATCGACATCAAGAGGATAATAGTAGGTGTTGTAACTAATAAATAATATGAACACCCACAAAGCACCTGCGTAACTGCGGAGATTAGGATTTTTGATGGAACGATAAGTCTGGAAACACACGATTGTTAAAGTTGTGACTAAAGCTAAAAATCCCAGTAATCCCAACGGTCCAATTTCATATATTATTTTAGGATAGTAAGTTTCTATTAGTCTGGTGCTACCTAGCACACGAGCTGAGTTAGTGGCGCGCCCTAACCCATGTCCTAGCGGTTCTAAATTTCTCCAAACGTTGCCAAATTGCTGCGTGATAAATTCTAGGGGTGGGGAAGCTTCCCAACGTTCATTCAGACTTGCTGTCCTTTCTTGGAAAATCTCAGGGTTTTTCACGATCGCAAATCCCAAAATCATCGCCAGTCCCACTCCTATGGGCATAAACCGTTTGAGGTTGCGAATTTGACCAGTCAGCAATAGCAAAACTACGAAGCACACAGGTACCAATGCTAGGGCAATTCTCTGCCCGCAGACAATTGCATTCATCATAACTACTGCCATAGAGCTTAAACTCAGAATCCGCCAGATTCTAGAAGGATCACTAAAGCCGGAACCAAAGGCAAAAAAGATACTGGAAATCAAGAACCATGCCCACTGCCAAGGCGCAACAAAAGTTCCCGGTAGACGAATTATCCCTTGATCGGGACTATAAATCAGAGAACCACCAAAGTAACATCGTGCTTCGATTGATGCTTTAAATTGGGCAGCCCCTTCTAAGAATCTTGTGCCTTGACATATTCCCTTAGATAGTAATACGTATTGAATTAATCCCATCGCACAGCACGCTAATATAAGTACAATTTGCAGGCGCGATAAAAATAGGAAATCCCGCTTATTGCGAATGAGATAGTAAGCGCAACCAATCAAGGGTACATAGCCTAACAAGACTTTTAAACCGAGTATCCCCACGCCTATGGGTATTTCTGTTGTTGTATCGTCTAATAATTGAGTTAAAGATGGGTTAAGCTGCTGCGCTCCATTAACAAATACTAGTGTTAGCAAACATATACCTAACAAAATAAACAGTGGAGTTTTAATAGCTTGGGGAATGATTAGGGGTAGTCGCTGTTTTCGACACATTTGCCAAAGTGCAATCAGCGCTGGAATATAAAAGGAGTCTTTTGCTAATTGGAGTATGGGACTATTGCCGAGGTAGTAAGTAATAGTACCCGCAAACGGCACGTAAATAAGAAAGGCAAAAAGGGCTTGGCGGGGATATTTGTAGGACAAAGCGATAGTCACAATTCCCAATAAACCTGGAACTGCTGCCTTAATTCCACCGACAAAAGCCATGAGAATGCCAAAGAAGATACCGCCAAAAGCAGCAGTCGTTAAAAAATTGGTGAATTCTTTGCGCTGTTGTGCAGCTTTACGCTTTTGGGCTAAACGTTCTTTGAGGCTAAGAGTTGGAGTTTCCTGACTCTTCTGTTTTTTTGCTTTTTTGTATTTGTTGGATTTTAACTTTGCTGTCAGCATGGCGTTGCTGTAGATATGCGCATAAAGTCACTAGCTATAGATGTTTTTTTACATATTATTTTGAATATAGCAGTCCTAAATGATTCTTGAGAATCTCTGTGTGTGTCTTATTTACCCAAAAATTGCGGTCAGTCAAGAACTAGGGGTGTAAGGGCAACGCCAAGGTAAGGCTTCGCCGAACGTCCGAACGGTGTGGCGGAGAGGAAAATCCTATACCTGACGGCAGGCTACTTTGAACAGAGGTGGATCGAGTGCCCATCAAGGAAAAAAGGTTTGTAACGGAGGCAGCACTGGGGAGAGATACTGCCACAGAGGGGGTTTCCGCAGGAAAGACGCCACGAAGTGCGAACACAAACCAAACTGGATTCCTATAAATTCAACGGGTACAAATTAAATTCTTCGCGAATTGATGGGTTTAAGGTTTTACGGTTAAATATACTAAATGTTAACTGGCTTGTTCCATAATAAAGATTTTCTCCGGTGGCAATAATATAAACTGCGCCTGGAAACGGTAATGGCTGAAGATTATTTCCATCTTTAGCCAAAGTTTCTCGGACTTTTTCATGATCTATATAGAATTTATAGTAACCATATCCACGGTTATATTCTGGATTTTCAGGTAGATTATTTAAGTCGTACCTGAGAATATTACAAGAGCCACACATTTTATAAAAGTTTCTTCTTTTGACATATATAACATCACTTTCGTTTGGATATTTGTAACCTTTATTTATAAACCAACCATTATTATGATGATTTTGATTAACAAATTCTGCTAAATACTTGCTGACGCAATCGTCAGCATCCACAGTCATAGTATAAGATGGAGAAAATTCTTGAGCATGGATTAATCCCTTTAAAATTTTTCGTCCTTTATCGGTATGCCCTCTGGAGAAGGTATCTGGTTCGTTAGCTGCAGGTGGAAAATCAACTTCGATATATGTAATATGGGGATGATGAAATTCAACTTTTGGCTTTTGGTGGCAAACAACAATAACCCGATAATTTGAGCAAGTTTGATGGCAAACTGATTTGATGCATCTTTCAAATAACTTGGTTACAAGTTCCCAAGATTTAGAAGCTTGCGGACTTTTCAGGGGTATGACAAACACAAGCATAAGCTATTAAGAACTAGACTACTTGCTATTACTGGTTTTATTAATTTTGAATCAGCCAATGTGTAAACTTTTTCATATAACAATTCTATTTTATTTTTGTGAAACTAGTACACCACGGCATAAATAAACCATCCATTTGAGATTAATGAAACGCTTACGCTGTATACCTGTTTGAATTTTGAATTTTGAATTTTGAATTCCGCCTTGCGGTACTAGGTACATTTTTATCAGTTATCAGTTATTAGTTACCAGTTACCAGTTACCAGTTACCAATTACCAGTGATCAATTGTTCACTGTTTACTGTTGACTGTTCACTGTTTACTGTTGACTGTTCACTGTTTACTGTTAACTGTTAAGCGTTCCTTCTTTTGCTACATTTAACTTCGGGTAAGCAATGCGTTTGTGATGGAATTGCTGCCAAACTTGCACGAAAATTTCGGCAATTTGGGTCATTTCCTCTCGTGTAAAGCCTGAATCTAGCAGTTGATTGTCTTGCCATCTGGCGCGGAGGATGTTGTTCAGCATTGCTAAGGCTTGTTCTGGTTTGGCGTCTGTGAGCGATCGCAGCGCCGCTTCACAAGAATCTGCTAACATAACGATTGCTGTTTCCCGTGACTGGGGTATCGGACCATCGTAGCGGAAATCTGCCTCATTTACTTTTAAACTTGGATTTAAGAGCGCCATTTGCTTTGCTTGGTGATAGAAATAGGAAATTTGCATTGTTCCCTGATGTTCTGGAATAAAAGCTTGAACTAAGGAAGGCAAACTGTGCTTGCGCGCGAGCGCCAGCCCTTCACTCACGTGCTTTTTGATAATGTACGCACTCATCCAAGGATCTTTAATTTCTGTGTCGTGTTTATTCGGTCTCCCCATTTGATTTTCAATAAATGCCATTGGGTCGTGTATTTTGCCGATATCGTGGTACAATGTACCCGCCCTAACAAGTTCGACGTTGCATCCTAGCTGTTTGGCAGCAGCTTCGGCAAGAGTCGCCACAAAAAGGGTATGCTGAAAAGTCCCAGGAGTTTCAGTCGCAAGTCTTTTCAATAAAAGGCGGTTAGGGTTTGCTAGTTCTGCAAGCCGGATTGGAGTGACTAAGTCAAATAGTTTTTCTAAATAAGCACTCAACCCCATGCCCACTATGCTCCATACTAAGCCGGATAAAGCAAATAATCCTGCTTTTTGTAGTACAAAATAGTGTACTGGAATTCCGAGTACAGCACTGAGCAAAAGTTTGATGATTAAGTAGACACCGCCTTGTGTTAAGGCGATCGCAAGACTCAAAAGTGCTAATTCTTCACGCGATCGCAGCCGTTGTGCAACGCAACAGCCTAAAAGTCCTCCTGATACACCGGCGACGAGACCAATTAGACTTATTTCTAGACTGATGGGTAGCAGTAGTGACAGCAATCCTACAACGGTCACGCCCAAAGTTGGTCCATAAAAGCTACCTAACAATAACCCAACAGCACTCCAGGTGGTGTAAGGTGTACCCATCATAATTACCAATGGTACACTTAGGCTTAGCAACAATACCAATAGGCGATCCCTTTGCCGAAATCGGTGCTTGATTCGCTGTTCTACGATTGCAAAAACACCAACAGACGCGCTGACAAAGCTGCCTAACTGTATCAATTCCAGCCAATGAATTTCGCGCTTAATCAGGTGGTAATGATCTAGTACGTCAAAATTCCATGCACTCAGCTTCTGTCCCTGACGGACAATCACCTCACCATTATACACAGTGACAATGACAGGTTCTACCTCTGCAGCAACCTTTGCAGTCATAAACTGTGTTAGTAATTCATCTGTTTTCAGATTTGGTTTGAGCACAGCTAACAAAAGTTTGCTAGCCAAAGCTTCGGCATTTTTTGGTACTAGGGTTTGAATTTGTATGTTGACTGCATCTTGTAGGATCTTTTGTGGTAGTCCTGGTGAAATACCTTGGGTGAGAATCCGCTTTGAAGTTTGTTGGATTCCTATTTTTGTTTTCGCCCAATCCTCATATGACAAGTTGAGAACAGAGGCTTCATCGTACACTGTATCTGGTTTGGCACTCACCAAATCTGTCAGTTTAGTCTTTGCTTGAGAATATCCCTGGCGTATTTTCGTAATTTGAGCAAGCAGTGAGGAAAAGTTTTGCTTGGAAGTTTTGAGGCGGAAAGCTTGTAATTCCCTCACTGATCGTGCAAAGTCTATGTTTTGGAACAAATCATTTGATTTTAAGTCTTCAATCTCGGGTAGGTAGGAACCTGAAACGGGGGGTTGTTGTAATGTTGCAGATGAAGCTAGCACGTTGGCTGCAAAAGCTTCTTTTGATATGGAATGAGTCTGATACAGCTTGCCCTGACTTGCACTGAGCGGCGCCGAAGTGGCGTAGCCGAAGGGTGAGCCAAGAGCAGAAACTTTTCCTATATTCTCATTTCTCCGTCTTGTCGCATTCTTCTGTCCTATTTGACTTGTGGGCTTTTGAAGCAATATTGTTGATTTTTGCTTGTCAGTATTTTCTACAGCTAACAGCAGTGCTTGCCATTCCCAATTAGAACACGAACGCAAGTAACGCTGGGTAGAGACGGATAAAACCAAAGTGTCAAAAAAAGGAAAAGAGCCAATTGTTGCACGAATTTCGTTCCCATCTTGCAAAATCTCTTGTAAATTTTGCTCAATTTCTGCATTGATGCGTTCATCTACCATGAGAACTGGCAAGGAACTTTTTGTTGCAGCTTGGCGCTTTTGGGCTGTTTTTTTCTTATTTTCGATTTTCGCAGTAGCTGGTGCTCTGATTGTCTGTGGCGCAATAGTCCCCACTTGCAACTGTGGTTGGTTGTATAACTTTTGCCCCATAACCCCTGTTATGCAGACAACTGTGATCACGAAAACAACGCATGAACGCCTGAGTTTCGCCCAGCGCGAACTCACTGCGTCAATACCATTTTTATTTTTGAGTGATTTGTCAATTGAGCGTGACACTCTTGCTAATGGGTATCCGTCTTTTCGGCTTGTTTTTGATGATGTAATATGACAATGTCGCACTTTGTACTGTTGCCGCCAGAAAGTCAGCTTCTGAGTCAAGGACTGAAAAAATTGCTGCGTTTTCATCACCTATGACCGCAGTTACTTACTTTGATAACTTAATACAAGACATCTAGGACGGCAATATACTTGAAGCCGATTTGCCACTATAGCTACCTACAGAGATTAAATTGAGATTTTCTTTTTAAGACTAGGATGAAAAGTTAGTTGATTGATTCGAGTTTGAATCACTTTGTAGCCTTTGATATTTTGGAATCAGTCACATTTGGCGATGAAAAAATGTTAACGTAACCGAATGACGTGAGGAGCTGCTGTCGCCTGTAAAGACAATAAAGGCGGTGTCATCGCACCACTTTCTTCTTTGACTTTATCTGGATGCGAAGCAAGGTTATATACTCCTGACCATACAGCCATAATTGCGTTAGCTAATTCTACCATCTTAGAAGAGCCAGCTAGTTTGCCGTCTTGTGCCGATCTCTGTTGTACAAGCATAAGTTGCCAAGTAACAGGAATACCAACTGCACTGTTGTATGCTCCTGATAAAGCACCAGTCATGGCACCTATTGCCGAATAGCGAGAACTATCTTGAATTGCTCGCAAAATTGAAAGACGAAAGTCTTCTATGGTACTAACAAAGCAGTAAAAAGCCAAGGCAATGATGTTACTTAACTTTTCTTCCTTACCCAACTCGGTTTGTACCGTTTTTAACCCTGCACCATGTTCTAACAAATTATTCACTTCTAATAATTGTTGTGGTAAGTTTGTCTGCGTTTCCCCAACAAAAGAGATCGTCTGAGAAATTAGGGTTTGTGGAGAGAGTTTTTCTGTCAGAGATCTCGCTATAGCATAGCCCACTGCTAGTGTTCCATCTCGTACGACTGGATCATCCTGCCAAATTTCCGTCGCCAGCAGTAAGTTTTGTCGTAGTTTCACTGTATTGTCATGAAAAAATAGCGCCACTGGCAATGTGGCGAGAATAGCTCCATAGCTATTTTTCAAGTTCGTAAACTCTTGTTGTTGAGGTTTTTGCCAATTTTGTGTCTCTAATCTACCTGAAGAAATCAAACTTTCAGCATATAAAATAGCCATGTTACTCCAGTGCAAAGATGGTACTTTGAACGTCCCAGCACCCTGTAACTGATTGCTACGACTGAAAGCTATTTGTTCTCCAATAATTGCCCCGAGTATTGTGCCTTTAAACCGACTTGCGAGAGAATAGCGCATATCACAAAGAAAGTGAAAAGTCAAAACAAGTTTTTTATTTTTTTACTTTCTTATATAATGCACTAATGCCTGCAACCCTAGTAAATAACTTTGTGCCCCAAAACCACTAATCTGTCCAATGGCTACTGGGGCTATGTATGAATGATGGCGAAACTCTTCCCGCTGGTAGATGTTGCTTAGGTGTACCTCAACTGTAGGTAAATTAACACCAGCGATCGCATCCCGCAAAGCTACACTCGTGTGAGTGTATGCCCCTGCGTTGATTAAAATTCCCTGGTGTTTCCCTACTGCTTGATGAATCGCATCTACTAGAGCGCCTTCATAATTTGATTGTAAATGAGAGATTTTTGCCTGTAATTTTTCTCCTTCTTGTTCTAAGGAGCGATCAATTTCAGCCAATGTCAACGAACCATATATGCCCGGCTCTCGCTGTCCCAGTAAATTCAGGTTTGGTCCATGCAGTACCAGAATACTTATGGGGCGATCGGTTAAATCTAGCACGGTTAGCTTCTTATCGACGGCGTGAACGATCGTGTACTGGAATCGGAATCAGTTCCGGTTCCGGTTCCGCTTCTGGTCCCATAAGGGCTTCTATGAGCTTGCGTGCCAAATCCTTTAGCTTTTCTAGCACCTTTTCTATATAGTCCATTGAACTGACCGCTCCCGAGATACTACCAACTATGTTTATAATCCTTCACGGAGAAACCAGAGTATTTTTGCACCCTCAGCTTAATACTATGATAGTTTACACTCTGTGAATACGTGACAATTTGATGTTGTTTTCTCTTCTACATTTTAGAGTATCATATCATCCCTATTACAGACCGCATCTTACTAAGGAAGGTTTCATGGGTATAGAACTTAAGGGAGTTCAAGATTTTTGCATTTTTATGAATTCTTTTGTTTTTCTATATTTAAAGTTGGCAAGCGCTTGTAAACGAAAGCATCTATCCTTCTTACGTACATAATTAACGCCTTTTGCTGGATTATGAGGGCGAGCGCCCCTTTGAGGCGCTCCCTCCATGTCATCACATGCTTTCATTTATATGAGTAGCGATAAGCTGGAGGCTTGACGCTACGCGTATCGCCATTCATCAAACATTTAGCTCGTTACGTTCATACGACTCGATGATGTCAACCTCTTAGCTTAACTAGCCTTTTTTGTTTTTTTTGCGGTGGTGGTTGACGATTTAGTCCTTGATTTAGAGCTAGAACTCCTTGATTTACTTGTAGTTTTCCGAGTCGATTTTGCTGTTGATGCTTTGGATGCTAACCACTCCAGGGCTGAAGCAAGAGTCACATCGCTTACCGATAGACCTTCTGGGATGCTAACATTAGTTTTGCCGTGCTTAATGTAAAGTCCGTAGGGGCCATTGTAGATATTAACTGGTTCACCATCTTCTGGGTGAGCACCCAATTCCCGTTCAGCCGCCTTTGACTTACTGTTTCTGGTGCTGCGTCCTTTTTTCGGTTCAGACAACAGTTCCAAGGCACGCCCTAAGGAAATTGTCAATATGTCATCACTAGCTTTCAGGGAACGGTAATCTTTTTCACCAGTTTGATTATGAACAACGTAAGGTCCAAAGCGTCCTAAGTTGGCTTGGATTTGAGCGCCTGTTTGTGGATGAACCCCCAGTGTTCGCGGTAGTGACAAAAGACCAATAGCTGACTCAAGGGTGACATTTTCTGACGTTATTCCTTTGGGTAAGGAAGCTTGTTTGGGTTTTGGGTTTTCCTCGGTCTTATCTCCTAATTGTACGTAGGGGCCGTAAGGACCAATTTTGACGTAAATTGTTTCACCCGTTTCTGGATGAATACCTAATTCGTCTGGACCGACGGTTTTTTGCCGCAGCAGTGTTTCTACCTTTTGGGGGTCAAGGTCAGCAGGAGTTAGGTCTTTGGGAATGGAGGCGGTGACAACACCATCACCATTCTCTTTTTCTATATAAGCACCATACTTACCAATGCGGACTTTGGCATCTAGGTTTTCTAGTTCCACTGTCCGGGCAACATTGGCATCTATTTGGCTTTCCTGTTCCTTTACCAGGGTTTCTAAACCTTTATCTCCCAAATAGAATTCCTTCAGGTAGGGTAACCACGCAGCTTCACCTGTGGAAATGTCATCCAGGGTTTGCTCCATCTTGGAGGTAAAGCTGGGATCAACAACATCAGGAAAATATTTTTCCAACAGATCTGTGACGGCAAAAGCAGTAAAGGTGGGTACCAGAGCATTACTTACCAATTGGGCATAACCTTTATCAATAATAGTGCCAATGATACTAGCGTAGGTACTGGGACGCCCAATGCCTTCGCTTTCGAGAGTTTTGACTAAGGTTGCTTCGGTGTATCTCGCTGGGGGTTGGGTTTCGTGACCAACTGCTTCTAAATCAGTGCATTTGGGACTATCCCCCACTTTGAGATTAGGCAATATGACTTCTTGGTCTTCCAGCGCCGCCTCTGGATCGTCAGAACCTTCCACATAAGCGCGCAAGAATCCCGGAAAATCAATGCGTTTGCCAGAAGAACGAAAACCAGCATCTTCCACAAGCAGTTGCATAATGATTTGAGTTTGGCGAGAGTCTGCCATTTGGCTGGCGACGGTACGCTTCCAAATCAGGTCGTAGACTTGGTACTCCCGACCGCTTAAGCCTGTTTCTTGGGGAGTGCGGAAGGTGCTACCTGCGGGGCGAATTGCCTCGTGGGCTTCTTGTGCGCCTTTGGATTTGGTGGTGTATTGCCTCGGTTGAGGGCTGAGGTAATCTTTACCGTAAAGTTTGTCTACACAGTCACGGGCGGCGGCGATCGCCTGATCCGACAAATGCACCGAATCTGTACGCATATAGGTAATATATCCTTGTTCGTACAAATTCTGGGCAACTCGCATCATCTTCATTGATATCTCATAATTTGTCATTTTTTATTTTCAACCGCATATGCACGCGGATGAACGCAGATAAATCTCTCATCTATCTGCACATATCCGCATCGTCAATCTGCGGTTAAATAATCTTA
>NZ_JABXYX010000355.1 GCF_017982655.1 Brasilonema sp. CT11
TTTGGTTGCGAGTCCGTTCGATTGGATCGATCGCCTGACGGTAACGATGCTCCAGTTCTGCGATACTTAGATGTGGTTGTAGCGTTAAACGTTTTGGCATATACCAGCAATTTTTTCTTTTAGAGAATTATACACTTACTATGCCACCGGACATGATATTAACACTGGTTCAGGTGGATTGACTAAGTTCAATCGAACTCGATTGCAGTTACCTAAAACCCACTGGCTGGATGCAGCATGTGTGGGTAAGGTTGAATCGCTCTTGCTTTTAACTCAGCAGCCATTATTGATAAAGGCGTTGGGGTGGGGATGCCGACAGATGGTGCAAACAGATAAATACGGATTTCCCCGAAAAGGATATCGAGCCAAGCAAAAGGTCAAAGCCTGGAATACTGGCGACATCGTATCAGTAGTCACCGGGAAGTTTGCAGGTATTACAGGAAAACGGTTAAAAACTGTGCGGTTCAAGGGAGGTTTTGATATTCGCTTAAGCAAAGAATTGGTAATTAGCGTTTCTCGAAACGACATCAAAGCAGTTCATCGTAAGGATGGCTATGACTACAAGTTTGCGCAAGTTTAGATAAGAAAAATTTAGGAGTGAGGAGTCAGATTAATCTGACTCCTCACTCCTCACTCCTTTGTGGGTTTAAACCCAGGTTATCCACACTCCGCACTTGGTACTTTGTTAGAAGATTTCTGAATTGGTGAATTCTTCTTTGCTGATTTATGACTGTTGTGCTAATTTTAGTTGCTGCCACCAGCGATTTAGGGGAAAATAAAGTACTGGTGCCCAGAGGCTACTGAGAATGGCAGAGGCAAGAGCGACTTTTTGAAAATATGCCCAGACATCCGCCGGATTGCGATCGCCCATTAAAATCAACTGCGATGCAAAAATTGTCTCTGACCATAGTGCCATACCAAAGACAATTAAGGCAATAGAAATAAAATCTTCTTGTATAAAACGCTGCTTCTGCAACAGACCAGTTAGACTTCCAACCACCGCCAAACTCAGAGCATGAGTTGGATCAGGTGATGTCATAGCATCTTGTAGTAAACCCAAAACAACACCTGCGAATGCGCCACTAAAAGCTGAGCGCTTGACACTCCAAGCTACTACCCAAATCACAGGCCAGTTTGGTCCTATTCCCAATAATTCCATACCGGGAATTCGGATTAACAGCATCAGTAAGCATAACATGACTGATCCAGTTATGATCGCCCAATCAGTGAACTGACGTAAGCGCGGGTGCCAACGAGAAAGGGCGACGATTTGAATTTTGGGTTTTCGTCTTGGCGGTTTTGGCTTCTTTTTGCTAGTGCTTTGTAATTGAGGAGTCCTCATTGTTTCATTTAGATTTTTCTGACTTTTGATTGACAGAACCGACATTTTCTGGTTTATGGGTTTGTGGTTTAGGATATACCGCCACCCAATCCAAAGAGCGTATTGACGGGAAAAGTTCCACTTTCCCCACTGATGCGGGAAGTTTCTTTAAATCTAAAGACTTCACTCGTCCGACAGCCAATCCCGAAGGAAACTTCTGACTATAGGTAGATGTAGTAACTACGTCTCCAGGTTTTACATTTGGGACTTTTTCATAAAATTCCAGGACTCCATCAGCAGAGGAATCTCCTCGCAAAACACCCTTTGCCCCTGTGCGGCTGACTGTTACACCAACTTGACTCTTGAGGTCACTAATTAACAGCACACGGCTAGTATTGGGAGTTACGCTTTCTATCAGACCCGCCAATCCACAATCAGCCTTAACGATATAACCTTCCTGAATA
>NZ_JABXYX010000168.1 GCF_017982655.1 Brasilonema sp. CT11
TAAAATTCTGGTTAAGAACTTTGAACGAACCCTGGCTGGTGCTACGGCCAAACTCAACCTCTGCTTCATCAGGTTAATGATTAAGAGGCTTGCAGCCTCTTGTTAGATGTCAAATGGGTTCTATAAATTTATATTACTTATAGCTGAGTAAGCACTTCACTTATAAGTCAATAATTGTTACAAAATGTTTCGCTTTTTATATCGTTTTGTGTCAGATAGGCGACAAAATCCCCATTAAGCAAGCATTTTCTGATAAAAATCTCATATTGCCGAACAAACAAAGTCATCATTAGGCAAATTTTGCCTGACATAACTTTACACTTCACGAGAACACGCATCAAAGGAGCCAAGGAAGCATGTTCACTCACGTCAAGTCCACCATTAGACATATTGTGCCTGATAACCTACGGGGGCGTCATTTAATTAAGGTGGTCTATGTCGTGTTAGAGTCCCAGTACCAGAGTGCATTGTCACAAGCGGTTCGGGAAATTAACCAAAATCATCCCAATTTGGCGATTGAAATCAGTGGTTACTTGATTGAAGAACTCCGAGACCAAGAGAACTACCAGGAGTTCCAAAAGGATATGGCAAGTGCCAATGTCTTTATTGCCTCACTGATTTTTATAGAAGATTTAGCACAAAAGTTAGTCGCAGCAGTAGCACCATATCGCGATCACCTGGACGTTGCCGTTGTGTTCCCCTCAATGCCCGAAGTTATGCGCCTAAATAAAATGGGCAGTTTCTCCTTAGCACAATTGGGGCAATCGAAAAGTGTGATAGCACAATTCATGCGAAAGCGCAAGGAGAAATCCGGGGCTGGCTTCCAAGATGGAATGCTAAAGTTGCTGCGGACACTGCCACAAGTCCTGAAGTATCTGCCAATGGACAAAGCACAGGACGCCCGAAATTTCATGCTTAGCTTTCAGTATTGGCTGGGGGGTTCTGCAGACAACTTGGAAAACTTCTTGCTGATGCTAGCTGATAAGTACGTCTTGAAAAATAATGTAGAAACGAAAAATTTAGCATCCGTAGAATACAAAGCACCAGTTGTCTATCCCGATATGGGGATTTGGCATCCTCTAGCGCCGACAATGTTTGAAGATGTCAAGGAATACCTCAACTGGCACAACAGTCGTAAGGATATCCCTAATGATTTGAAAGATCCCCTAGCACCTTGTGTTGGGTTGGTGTTACAACGCACACACCTTGTGACTGGTGATGATGCCCATTATGTCGCAATAGTGCAGGAACTCGAAGCTATGGGCGCACGGGTTCTTCCTGTGTTTGCTGGAGGTTTGGACTTTTCCAAACCTGTGGATGCGTACTTGTACGAACCAACAACAAAAACCTCACTAGTGGATGCTGTTGTATCCTTGACAGGTTTTGCCCTAGTAGGTGGACCAGCACGCCAAGACCATCCAAAGGCAATTGAGGCATTGAAGCGGTTGAACCGTCCTTACATGGTAGCGCTGCCTCTGGTGTTCCAAACAACGGAAGAATGGCAAGATAGCGATTTGGGGCTACATCCAATTCAGGTGGCGTTGCAAATTGCGATTCCGGAATTAGATGGCGCAATTGAGCCGATCATCTTATCAGGACGGGATGGGACAACAGGGAAGGCCATCGCCCTACAAGATCGCGTCGAAGCAGTCGCACAACGCGCCCTCAAATGGGCTAACCTCCGCCGTAAGCCGAAGTTAAATAAGAAAGTTGCCATCACCGTTTTCAGCTTCCCACCAGATAAAGGTAACGTGGGAACAGCCGCATACCTGGATGTGTTCGGCTCAATTTACGAGGTGATGAAAGCACTTCAGAACAACGGCTATGATGTGCAAAACTTGCCTGAGTCCGCCAAAGAGTTGATGGAAGAAGTCATCCACGACGCCCAGGCGCAGTACAGCAGCCCGGAACTCAACATTGCTTATCGGATGTCGGTTCCTGAGTATGAAGCATTCACACCCTACTCACAACGCCTTGAGGAAAACTGGGGACCACCTCCCGGACAACTCAACAGCGATGGACAAAACCTGCTCGTTTATGGTAAGCAATTCGGTAACGTCTTCATCGGTGTTCAGCCCACCTTTGGTTACGAAGGTGACCCCATGCGGCTGTTATTCTCGCGTTCTGCAAGTCCACACCACGGTTTTGCAGCTTACTACACCTATCTAGAGCAAATTTGGCAAGCTGACGCTGTGCTGCACTTCGGAACTCACGGTTCCTTGGAATTTATGCCAGGAAAACAGATGGGGATGTCTGGAGAATGTTATCCAGATAACTTGATTGGCACAATTCCTAATCTTTACTACTACGCCGCAAATAACCCCAGTGAAGCGACAATTGCCAAGCGTCGCAGCTACGCAGAAACTATCTCTTACCTCACCCCTCCAGCAGAAAATGCTGGATTGTACAAAGGTTTGAAAGAACTCAGTGAGTTGATTGGTTCTTACCAAACCTTGAAAGATACCGGACGTGGTATTCCGATTGTGAACACCATCATGGATAAATGCCGGATGGTGAACTTGGATAAGGACATCGCCTTGAGCGAGCAAGATGCCAAGGATATGACCGCCGAAGAACGCGATAATATTGTTGGCTCGGTTTATCGCAAGTTGATGGAAATTGAATCGCGATTGTTACCATGTGGATTACACGTTGTTGGTAAACCACCATCGGCTGAGGAGGCGATCGCCACTCTGGTCAACATTGCCAACTTAGACCGTTGCGAGGAAGAGATTCAAAGTCTACCCCGGATTATCGCAAGCAGTATTGGGCGTAACATCGACGAAGTATACCAAAACAGCGACAAAGGCATTTTAGATGATGTCCAGCTGCTGCAAGACATCACAATGACAACCCGCGCTGCAGTTTTCGCCCTTGTGAAAGAGCAAATCGACGCAGAAGGACGAGTTTCCCTCGTTTCCAAGCTCAACTTCTTCAACATGGGCAAAAAAGAACCTTGGGTAGAAGCACTGCACAAAGCAGGTTATACCAAGGTGGATGCGACAGCACTCAAACCACTGTTTGAGTATTTGGAATTCTGCTTACAGCAAGTCTGCGCTGATAATGAACTGGGCGCATTACTCAAAGGCTTAGAAGGCGAGTACATCCTTCCAGGTCCTGGTGGTGATCCGATTCGTAACCCAGATGTTTTGCCCACAGGTAAAAATATTCACGCCCTCGATCCCCAATCGATTCCTACAGCGGCTGCTGTACAGTCGGCGAAAATCGTTGTAGACCGATTGCTGGCGCGTAACAAAGCAGAAAACGGCGGCAAGTATCCCGAAACCATCGCTTGTGTGCTATGGGGAACCGATAACATCAAAACTTACGGTGAATCACTGGCACAAATTATGTGGATGGTTGGAGTACGACCGGTTCCCGATGCTTTGGGACGGGTCAACAAGTTAGAATTAATACCTCTACAAGAGTTGGGACGTCCGCGTATTGATGTGGTTGTCAACTGTTCTGGTGTCTTCCGCGATTTATTCATCAACCAAATGAATTTGCTAGATCAAGCAGTGAAAATGGCGGCGGAAGCAGATGAACCACCATCAATGAACTACGTCCGCAGACATGCTCTCGACCAAGCAGAGGAAATGGGGATCAACCTGCGCCAAGCAGCAACTCGTGTGTTTTCCAATGCTTCTGGTTCCTACTCGTCCAATATCAACTTGGCGGTAGAAAACAGCACTTGGGACAGCGAAGCCGAGTTGCAGGAAATGTACCTCAACCGCAAATCCTTTGCCTTCAGTGCCGATAACCCCGGTACGATGGCAGAATCCCGAAAGATTTTTGAAACAACCTTGAAAACTGCTGAGGTCACTTTCCAAAATCTCGACTCATCCGAGATTAGCTTGACGGATGTTTCCCATTACTTTGATTCTGATCCCACAAAGGTTGTCGCTACCTTGCGGGGTGATGGTAAAACACCAGCATCTTACATCGCCGACACCACCACAGCTAATGCTCAAGTTCGTACCTTATCAGAAACCGTGCGTTTGGATACTCGTACCAAATTGTTAAATCCCAAGTGGTACGAAGGAATGCTGTCTCACGGTTACGAAGGTGTGCGGGAACTCTCCAAACGCTTGGTAAATACAATGGGTTGGAGTGCAACTGCAGGTGCTGTGGATAACTGGGTTTATGAGGACACCAATGAAACCTTCATCAAAGATGAAGCAATGCGGAACCGTTTGTTGAACCTCAACCCTCATTCTTTCCGCAAAGTTGTTTCCACCTTATTGGAAGTCAATGGACGCGGTTACTGGGAGACAAGCGAGAGTAATTTGGAATTGCTGCGCGAGTTGTATCAGGAGGTTGAAGATCGGATTGAAGGAATAGAATAGTTTTTGTAAGGCAGGCATATTGCCTGCCGAAATTCTCCATCTTAAATCCCCCTATGAATGCCCTAATAGTTAATCTCAATCCCGTGATTGAACTGACAGATGAGCAATTTTTCCAGCTATGTCAGGCAAACCGCGATTTGAGGTTTGAACGCACTGCTACAGGAGAATTAATTATCATGCCACCCACAGGGGGAGAAACGAGCAACAGCAACGCAGGATTAACTGCTCAACTTTGGCTATGGAATGAGCAAGATAAACTAGGTAAAGTTTTTGATTCTTCTGGTGGTTTTAAACTTCCTAACGGCGCGGATCGTTCCCCTGACGCAGCTTGGGTGAAACTTGAACGCTGGAATGCACTGACTCAAGAACAACAAACAAGATTTCTACCACTTTGTCCTGATTTTGTAGTTGAATTACTTTCGCCGAGTGATAGTTTGAAAGTGACTCAGGAGAAGATGAAAGAATACCAAGAGAATGGTACTCGTTTGGGTTGGTTAATTAATCGTAAATCTCGGCAAGTAGAAATTTATCGAATTGGGCAAGAGGTTGAAGTGTTGGAATCTTCTGTTAGTTTGTCAGGCGAGGATGCGCTACCTGGATTTGTGTTAAATCTTGAGGCTATTTGGTAAATGGGGGCGTTTGTAAAGCAAATGGAAACAGGTGTTTCTGCTCAACAACTAGAATTATTTCAATTATTTCAACCAATAAATACTATAAGTTGCCATTCTAAATTTACATTTGTAGACTTCTTTGCGGGTATAGGTGGATTTAGAATTCCTCTGGAAGAGTTAGGAGGACAATGTTTAGGCTACTCAGAAATTGACAAAGAAGCTATTAAAGTTTATCAAAAGAATTTTCTGAAATCTTCCAATTCAGACGAAGCCTATTTAGGAGATATTACCAAGCTCAATATACTCCCTTTTGAAATAGATATATTGGTTGGTGGGGTTCCTTGTCAACCTTGGTCTATTGCTGGAAAATTACAAGGTTTAGATGACCCAAGAGGTAAGTTATGGATTGATGTTTTTAGAGTAGTAAAAGCTAATAAACCAAAAGCCTTTATTTTTGAAAATGTCAAAGGTTTAACGGAACCGAGAAATAGATCAAGCCTGCAATATATAATTAATAATCTGACAGCATATGGCTATGTATGTAGTTGGAAGGTTCTGAATTCCTATGATTTTGGGCTGCCACAAGATAGAGATAGAATATTTATCGTCGGGATTAGAAATGATATAGAAAATTGCTGGGGTTTTACCTTTCCTAAACCGTTAGACAAACAACCTAAGCTATATGATGTGATTTCTGGGTTACAACAGGCTAATTTTATTAAGAAAAAGTTTCCACCACAAGTTTTATTTGATGGTAAAATCCCCGCTTCTAGAGGTCGATTTCAAAAAATAGATGAATTAAATGATTTTTTCCTTTTCTCTGACATCCGAGATGGACATACTACTATTCATTCTTGGGACTTAATCGATACAACTTCAAGGGAAAAGTTAATTTGTCAAACTATCCTGAAAAATAGAAGAAAGAAGATGTACGGACTGAAAGATGGTAATCCGTTAAGTAGGAAAGTCTTAGAAACGTTAATTCCCAATTTACAACAACAAGAGGTTGATAGTTTGGTTTTTAAAGAAATTTTGCGTTTTATAGAAGGACAAGGATACGAGTTTGTGAATTCTAAAATCTCTTCGGGAATTGGTGGCATATCTAAAATTTTCTTATCCCATGCTGATGCTATTGCAACTTTAACTGCAACTGGAACTAAGGATTTTGTGGCAACAATATCGATACAATGTCAAAAGCCAGAAGCATATAAACAAACATTTATTAAAGAAATTTATAAAAATAAAAAATTTAAGCATCTAACAGCACAAGATTACGCCAGATTGCAAGGCTTTCCCGAATGGTTTCAGATTGCTAATAATGAGTCAACTGCAAAGCATCAATTTGGTAATGCTGTTTCAGTTCCTGTTGTGTACCATTTGGCGAAAGCTTTACTGAAAATAATTTTATAGTAATAAATTGACACATGGCAGCTATTAGTTCTAAAACTGGTGCAGAAATTAAAGGGTATCTAGAGGGGTTTATTCAGGGACTTGTAGATCAATATAAAGGACGTGAGATTATAAAACCCGATAATCCAGCAGAATACCTATCTCGATTTTCATCTAATGGAGAATTAAAGCCGTTTCAAGCAGCACTTATTCCACCAGAATTAATACGTATTAACCAGTTTGAACGGGGATTGAGTACGAGATTAGGAAATTCTCTTGAAGAATGCGCCCGCTTAATTGCCCTTGAACATCATCAACAAGCACGCCGGGGTTATGATATCAGAACAGAAGTAAGTCTGGCAGCATTTGCCGAAGCCGAACGCCAAAAAGAAAATTACGAATCTGCGGCTCATAGAGGACAAGCTAAACCTTCTTTAGAACAGATGATAACAGCAGTACTTAAGGCTCGACGCTCAGACGATTTAGAAACAAAGAGTGTTCGGACTGACCTTTATATTCTTGCAAAAGATGGAACAGAATTCTTCTTTGAAATAAAAGCTCCAAAGCCAAATAAGGGGCAATGCTTAGAGGTGACGCAGCGTCTTCTTAGATTTCACCTACTCTGTGGTAGAAACCGTCCTCAAGTAAAAGCCTATTATGCTATGCCCTATAATCCTTACGGTTTCACAAAATCTGATTATAAGTGGTCATACGGGTTAAATTATATGCCTTTTGAGGAAGCTGTGGTTATTGGAAATGAATTCTGGAATATTGTAGGCGGAGCAACTGCTTACGAGGAATTGTTGGACATTTATTTAGAAATAGGACGGGAAAAAAGTAAATATATGCTTGATGCTTTAGCTTTTGGATTTTAAGTGCGGGCATCGCCCTCATCTTCTCCAGTGCGATGTTTGACGACAAACCAGTGTGCGCCTACATTAGTCAGAGTAGCATTCATAGAACCCATATTCCGCACCTTGAACTGTCACATATCTTGTGATCGTAGTAAGCTAAGGTTTATGTGTGCAAAATTTGTAAAAAGTAAAACATATATTTCGTAAGTGCTATGCACTTACGGTCATGCGATCGCTAACTATAGGGATTCTCATTTGGGTACAATACAATAACCACAATTAGGCAAAACCCAGTGCCGTAAGTGCTTTTGAAGTGAAAATCCGAAAGAAGCGCAGGGCTGTTTCATTCCATAAGCGTAAGAATTTTGTCAATATCATCCGTCCATAAATATGTAAGTACAAGTGTTAGTAAAATTACCCGATGGGCGCAAAAATTGAGTGTAAGCGATCGCTAAATCAATTTTGCAGCTATGATTTTCATCTCCTCAACACTTGACAATGTAAGCCTTTGAGGGAATGAAACAGCCCTGCCAAAGAAGCGGGGTATCTATTTCTGCATCCTCTACCCCGCTTTTGTACTTGTTTTAGTCACTCTTCAAACAGGCGATCGCCTTTATGCAATCGATAAGCTATTTGATATGTTTGGACTTGCGATCGCATTGTCGGTGCGTGTGCCGCTAGATACCTTGTCACAGCAACCAACACGTGAATACCAGCAGGAGTTTCACCTAAAACAGAATACTGACGCAAAGCCGCTTCTACTTCTTGAACGACATGAAAGTCCCGATTTTCTCGTAGCATTAATTTACCCAGCATTGCCAGTAATCTTTGTGGATTACCACCACCGTAAAGATATTGAGCTACTAACTGACCTGCTTCATTCACCTGCTGTTGACGATTCAATAACTCCGGCAGTTGTTCAAGCAATTTCTCTGGATTTTCAACTGGTTGTTTTGCTTCTGGAAGTCGGGCAGGTGGCACATTCAAAAAGCGGTTGAGGTACACACTTATAGCAGCATCAAACACACCCCGAAGTAACTCTAACGACGGCACTCGTTGCAATCCTTGATGAACTGCATTGGCAAACGTGAAGGGATGGTGTGCTGTGTCCCAGTCTCCAAAATCGTTATTGGTATTGAATCGGGCAACCCGCAGGGCGGCTGTGTAAGTAACGACACCTGCTAATTGCTCTTGAGTGCAACCTTGCTTGAGGGCAGTCAATAGCGCGTCCGTTATAGCTTGGGCATCTTCACCTAATAGAATAGGAACCAATTCTTCTCGACCGGACCAAGTTCCCCATTCAGGGCGTCCTTCTTCCAAGGCTGCGGGTAACTCCTCAAACGCAGACTCTAAAATTTCGACTAAATCCACAGGGTAGCGCCAGGAATTTGACTCTTCCATGCGGGAGGCATTTGCCAAACCAGAAATCAAACTTGCTAAAACTTTCTCAGCACCCTGCCAATCGATCGCATCAAGTGCTTCTAACGCCTTGTTAATAAAGTCGAGTGTATGACCGACATCAATATAACGGTGGTCTGTAGTAGCAGCAAATAACATATCTGCTATTTGTTTGTTATCAGCACCCATCCGGATTGCAGATATTAGACAACGTTCTGCCGCTTCACTATCCCGACGTTCAATAAACTGACGGAACCAACTTTTGAGAGTCTCGATGTCAGCTGTGGAATTGGGCAATGGATGAACTACAAAGTGAGGTGGCGCACCTGCACTGTCACGGGCTACAGCTGAAAGTCCTTGATAAAGGGCAAGAGGTCGGTCTTCTGCATCCAGATAGGGCAGCAAGTTCATCATGCAGGTGTGGATGGTTAAGCCTGCACCCCAACCTTGTTTGTTGTAACGGGTGCCAAACTCTAATCCTACTTGGAAGGATTCGCTAGCATCTACCCCCATGTCTAGTAAGGCAATCACAGATTTGGCAATCACCAGAGAAATGCCTTGTTCTAACCCATCCTCAAGCCGTTGGCGGTGGTGGACATAAGAGTCAACTTGAGGACTCAAATTCACCCACACTTCGCCAGAGCGAATTTCTACAGCAAAGGCACGAACATCATCCGCCCAAGAATCGAATGTTCCCCCACTCGCAAGATCAAAGCGGGCATAGTGCCAAGGGCAAGTGACAATGCCATCTTTACAAGTACTCCCGTGGAGGGGAAAACCCATGTGAGGACAACGGTTATCTATGGCATAGACTTTGTTGTCAGAGTAGAACAGGGCAATGGTGTGCTTTTCCAGATTAACGATGAAACTCCCTGCTGCTTGAACATCTGCAAGTTTGGCAGCACGAACGTATCGGTTTTTACTTGTTGTGGGTTCTAAAGTTTGAGTCATATGCACCTTCAGTGAAAAGTAGGGGATGAGAAACACCGGTGATATCCTCTACTTTCTACTCTGGCGAATTTTTTAGAGTTTGAGTAGAAATTGATTCTAAATTTTGTTAAGTTGGTCAATGCCGGTTTTGTCGGGCTTTCCCTGGTGTTGTTCCAGAACCAATATGGGCGGTGAACTACCCATCACCAACCGCAAGCGGTATGGTGAGGGCTTCCAACTTCACAGAGGAATGCCGCATCACAGGCTTACGCCCACGATTTGGTCTTACTTCCTCTCCATTGGCGTTAGCCTCCCCCGTCCCAGAGGAGGACAGCCCTTCGGCTGCGCTCAGGGCAAGCATTCTGATGCCTTCTGCTCTAATATTCATCGCAGCATTACCATCTCTATCGTGTTGAGTACCACAACTTGGACAAACCCAAGTTCTTACATCTAGTGGCAACTCTTTGATTTGGTAATGACAATTAGAGCAAAGTTTGGAACTGGGAAACCATCGGTTTATTTCTACCAACTTACCGCCACTACGTTCTAATTTGTAAGACAAAAAGTTGACGAAAGTTCCCCATCCTACATCAGATATTGCTTTTGCTAGTTTGTGATTACGAACCATGCCCAAGACGAAAAGATTTTCAACTACTACGACTTGATTGTTATCAACTATCTTTCTAGATAGCTTGTGTAAGTAGTCTTGACGGACATTGCTAACTTGTTCGTATACCGTAGCTACAATCAAAGTTGCCTTTCTACGACGATTGCTACCTTTTACTTTGCGTGCAGCAATACGTTGTTTCTTGGCTAGTTTTTTTTCATATTTAGCTAAGTGTTTAGGATTCGGGTATTTGGAAACTTTTTCACCATCATAGGTAATTGCAAAATCATTTATTCCTAAATCAATACCAACTACCTTACCCTCTGAATTTGATGTTGGGCAATTATCCTCGTATTCCATCAACACAGAAGCATAGTATTTACCCGATGGGCATTTGCTGATAGTGACAGTCTTTATAGTCCCATCAAGTAAACGATGTATTTTAGCTTTTACTACGCCTAACGTTCCGGGAAACTTCAAACAATCATTGACTTGTTTTACTTTTTGTGGATACTGGATTGACTGACGATGGTGTCTTGACTTGAACTTAGGATATTGCGCTCTACCATCAAAAAAGTTTTTGTACGCACGACTAAGGTTGAGACTTACAGATTGCAAAACTTGCGAGTAACATTCTCCTAGCCATTCCGTTTCTTCGTCTTTTTTCAGTGCTGGCAATAAAGAATTTAGACCAGACTGAGACAAGCCTTTTCCAGTTGCCTTATAGGTTTCAATGCACTTGTTCAACCCATAGTTCCACCACCACCGAGCACATCCAAAATGCTGTGCAAGTATCTGAACCTGTTGGTCTGTGGGGTACAACCTAATTTTTACGGCTTGCCGTCTCACGGGGTCTTACACGTAAGAAATTGAGCCAGCCTTACTACTACGAGTACCCGTCTGCACCGAAAGATCAACCAAACAAAGGCTGGCTCAATTTCTAGGGGACAATGCGTCATCTAAACTTTTCCAAATATCGACCTGTTACTATTATATACACTTTTCAATAACAGTGTTCCGGGAAGATTGGCAACTCCGCGCTAACGCGCCGCTCCGCTAACATATATCTTTTCCCTATCTCCCTTACGGGAAGATTCGGTCAAAGATACAATCGTCGCTGCCCGTCTTATATCCCCCTTTCAAGGGTAGGTATTTAAAAATTAGGCTGAGGAGAAGGTGATTTGAGAGACGTTAAGTTGTGGAGTAAATGTAGGCCAGGGTTCAGGAAAAAAGCGCCCCTGTGGTAATGTTAAATGATTAA
>NZ_JABXYX010000169.1 GCF_017982655.1 Brasilonema sp. CT11
GCAATCGCCATCGCGGCTTTCTTTAGAGTCCATCCACAAGAAACCATCCACAGCAAATGCCAGCGTCTGGACTCCACAGGGTCAGATGAATCTAGATAGCGCCGCTTGAGTTCTTCTGTACTTAAATGGACCTCTAGATGCGCTTTCTTGGGCATGACAATTGAATCACTGATTTCGGTCGGTTTTTTGAGTGTGATTTTAGACTACTATTTTTTGGGGGATTTGAAAACCGGATTTAGTATCATATCCAGCAATAGCCCCAACAAGAAAATCCCTTCCTCAAGAAGAACGAAAAAGAACTCTTCCTGGAAGCACCTCATCGTTAATCTTGGCATAAACCCGCAAACATGCAGACACCTCCCCGCGCACTCCACCAATATCTAATTGCAAATCGTCCTTTGACCAATTGAAAACATCAGCATAGGTTCCCCATAATGGACGAATTTGCACATGATAGCCAACATGACGCGTTTTCTCTACCATTGAGTCAAGAGTACGCCGTGCTTCTTGTTGCAATTTACCCCACCAAGAATAACGCTCAGCACATGGCAAATACACCAAAGAGTGTATTGCTTCATCTAAATCTAGTCTGGCACGCAAAGCGACAACTGGATCGACATTATCAGCAGTGGTTTGTACCCGGCGAAAACGGTCTATCAGTGCTGTAATATATTTAGACTTTTCTCGTTCATCGTTTAAAGACCTCACACCGAATCTATCAACACTTTTGAGGGCGTGGTGCAAAGATGAATCGAGTTCAAGAAATTTCAGATAAATAGAAACCACCCCAGCTAACAAATCAAGTTCACCATTGTGTCTTTCCACCATTAATCGTGGATCAAAATCAACTTGGTCTGATAAGTATAAGCCAGTCGCTTTTACCTTCCCTTTCAAACCAGGATAGATATATTCATTGCGGATGAAAGGTAGTGATAAGTGCGATGATCGCTTATCTTCTGTTGCACCCACTTGACTTGCTTGTGTTAACATTTGCTCTTGCCAAATATGAGCTATCTTCTCAGGAACGCGTAAGAGCAAACGTTGCATCTCGTTCCACAAATCACTATCATGAGTGCTGAGAATTTGGTAATCCCCGATATAATTTGATATTTCTCGGTCAGATAACAAAGCTTCACTAAGTTGTCTTAATTTGAGTTCGTCTTTTAGTTCACTGGTGACTGGTTCTAACACATCTTCCCAACAGGAATTTTCTTGTGAGGATAAGACAGTCTCCTCACAAGAAAATTCCTGTTGAAAGGCTTCTTGCAAAAGTATATCTAATTCCCTCAGCAATTCTTGACAAGCAGTGCTTCCTGGATCTGTAGTTGCTGTTTTTAAAGCTTCCTGTAATTGAATCCGCAGTCCGTGCAAACTCAACCGCAGTACCCAAGCTAAATTTGAGTTGTCAACTTTCAATAACTTGCTGAGGTGCTGCATATATCCTCCGTTTTAAGTTTTAAATTTCTCTCGTTTCCAATCTCTGCATGTTGGAAGGTAGAAACAGTGAACAGTTTAACTGATAACTGTTCACTGATAACTGTTTCAATGTTCTCCAGAAAACGGATCACGTTCTGCCTTTACATCGTTAGGCTGTGGTTGGAGATTATCTCGAAAAACACATCCTTCTTGCTGAAGACATTCTGGATTTTTTGATGTCAAATAAGGTACTTCAAATGCATGTACTTTCAGGATACCTTTTTTATTGAGAGAGACATAATATCGGCAAGGATATTCACTTTTGACTTCTGGTTCGGGTAATTCGCCAATCAATTCCCATTTATTAGATTTGGGATTGTGAAACTGAAAGTAGAATGTATGTTTGCCACTCGTAGGAAAGGGAGGTAATTCAGTTATTAACCCCATCATTTGTGGTTGTATAGCACCATCATCATATCGAAACACTCTCAAATTACTGCTATAGTTTTTATCCGCTTCAAATACGACAGTATGAGCATCTGTTTTGAGAGCATTTGCCGATTCCGCGACATTCACAGCAATATCACATACTACCTGAGCATCATCAGAAATCACATCTGGTATTCCTATGACTTTTGCCGCATCAAGACAGGGAATATTCACAGGAATTAAATAGTGAGGATTTCCCCGACAAAGTAGTAAATCAATATCAAGCTTTTGATTAATTTCAAACTGGACTTTTATAGAGTTTTTAAAATCTTCCTCACTCATTTCCAGTTTCTTTCTCAAAGCGTCGCCGTTATAACTACCCCAAAGTTGAGGTTTTATATTCTCAAAATCCTGACGAATAATATTATTTGTTAACTGCATACCTTGCCAACTACTGCGGTATTTCGCTATTGCATCGTCAGCTTTGAGTTGATAAAGTTCTTGTCCAGCTTGAAAAATTGGATCTAAAGTTCCTCCAATAACCTCTCTTTTAAAAGAACATGGTAAAAAATAAAAGAGATTTTTGACATCAATATAGAGTTGATTAGCTCCTCTACGTAGCAATTCTTTAGATTCTTTCGGCGCAAAACCCAATTGTCTTAGTTTTTCTGCAAAGCAGGCTCCAGCCGAGGTTGCAAGCTTTGTATATTCGGGTTCAAAGGTGACTCGCTCTTCATTCCAAATAAAATAGTCAGATTTGCTAAAAACTCGATAAAGTTCACGTTCAACTAATTCAAGGTTGCAAGTTTTTCCAGACAGAATCAACCAGTCAACTTGCTCTTTGCTGGTTTGAGAATTTACGGAATGGGAAAGCTTGTTTTCTAAAGCATTTTCGAGCAATCCTTGACCAATACCAACAGCTTCTCGAATCACAGGAGATACTGCTCTTTCAAATTGCTGTACTGTGAGTGTTACACTTAGGTTATCAACCACTTCAGTTGATAACTCAATATCGTTTTGTTGCAGGAGTTCAGAAATTTTTTGTCCATCAATAATGAAGATAGGTTCGGGTGCATCTTGTTGGCGTTTTTGACCTAGTGCTATTTTTGCATTTTCTGCTTGTTCCCAAAGAGTGTAGAAAGTTTGTGCGCGAGATGATGAATATTTCCAGCGAGTGGGAAGTACTTTTTCTGCTGCATTTAAAGCATCCTTGTAAGGATCGCCTTCTCGAATTTCTTTGTCTACACAAGCCAATAGGCTACCAGGTAAGAATTTGCTGTTATTAAGAAAGCGATCGCTCAACTCTTCTGGCTGCACTTTCAACACATCTTTTGGCAAACGTTCTTCAGTTACGGCTGTAAGTAAACAGTCTGCGATCGCCGCCTTCAACAACAAAAACAACCGCAAAGTAATCAACTCCCCACCCAACTGCAAATGTCCGGAAGAACCTAATAGTTTAGGAGTTAATTTATAATACCGTCCGCCGTCGCCTCGGTCTTCCCCAGGTTCAAAAGGATTAATTTCTTCCAGTGTCAAGCGAATAAGCGCTAAATCAGTGGTTCCGCCACCAATATCCAAAACGAGGACATTTTGCCACCATTTATCCCCATTGTAACGGCAACGGGTTTTGAAAGATTCAATCCCCACATTCAAATCACCGCCAAACTCTCGCCATAAAAAGAAGATGGCGACCGAAATCGCTTCGTCATAAGCCATCTGCACATCTTCGATATCCAGTTGTTTCACCAGCTTCTCAATCTCGCGGCGCACAAATGGTGAGGCGATCGTTGGGTAAGTCACCACTGCACGGTAGAATTTACCCTCAGAACACTTACCTGGGTAACGTTGACGATAATTCTGCGTCAGCGAAATCAGCTCAGCATAAGCAGCTTGAAGCAGCTTATTAACCTCAATTGTGTCTTCTTGATCATCTAGTGTAATTTTAAAAGAACGTTCTTGACCAAAATAGCGCTTGGGTGAGTGGAGGAACCTCCCTTCAATTTCCTCCCCATTTCCAATCGTGTCTAATCTGTGCTGTCTAGATTGTTCACCCAAGACAACTTTCACCTTTGCGGAGTCATCTTTTGACAAAGAAGGTTCCAGATTAACAACTTCTAACTCACTAGGAATTTCATTAAGACGACGGTCTTTATCCAATTCTACTGGAATCAAACTTTGCCATTCCAGGGGTGGTACGCGGAAAACTTCGTGATAGATCTGATTCAACCGTTTACTGGCGGCGCGACGAAACCAACCAAGACGTTTACTCAAACAAATTTCTATCTGTCGGATAGCTTCCAATAATTCAGTACTGTCAACACCTCGAAAAAGTTGCTCCCCTAAATTCTGGTGAACAGAATCAGGAATTGAAACAAAATCTTTACTCAGTTCAGTTAAAAACTTTTGCCATTCCTGTTCCCAAGCATGACGACTGATACCTGGGACATTATCCACAGGACGCTGATTTAACCATACTGCCATACGTTCCCGTAGCCGCACCTCTTGCTCGCTAGGTAAACTATCTGGAGTGACGATGACTTTGGGATCGTAGAGCGTAACTGTAGAATTAGAAGTGCCGAAATCAATCGCAAACCAGCCTGGATAAGTAATTTCTGGCTTTTTGCTTTCTTGAGATGATTCGGGTTTGTCAAAAGGTTCTGGTAGTGGCAATGGTAGCGTATCTCTCACTGACATTTGTATTACGGTATCTTCAATACCTGCATAAGTCCATATATTGCACTCAGCCCTAGAGTTTTTGCTTGTAGATAAATTAGGATTACCTATTTCATCTGAATCAAAATACTCAACAATCACTTGCAAAGTGCAGTTCACACCTGCTGGTAGTGGTTCATTCCACCTACACTCAGTTTGCCTTAATCGCTGTGGTGTAGAAAGTCTCAGAAATCTACTAGCGCTAAAGTTAACACTTTTATAAGCAGATTGTATTTGTGCTGCTAACTTTTCTGGCGTTCCGCTGACAACAATATCAATTTTGGTGATATGAGGTAAATTAAAACTCTCAGTAGGTTTTATTTCAATAACTGGCAGAAGTAATAACTCATCATCTTTCGTACGCAATTGGTAGCGGTTTAAAAGCTCAATTTTAACACCCATCTCATGTATTCCCTGAAATTTAAATATAGTTAGTCGTTAGCAATTAAACCTCAAGCAATATTGAAAAACATGTAATTATAAACATCCCTTCTCATATTGCTATAAGTTTATTAAATGATTACTCACTTCCCGCCCAAAGAATACCTAATTTAACGTAGACGCGGAGCGGCTTCCCGCAGGGTACCGCAAAGACACGAAGGACACAAAGGAAGAAGAAAAGAAGATAAGTAATCTTACACAGGTAAAGGAGTAGTACAGCTTCTTCCTCTTTTCTTTCTTTGCGCCGCCAGTCGCCTCAAGTCGGGAAACCCGCCCACGGCGCTGGCTCCTCTTTGCGCTCTTCGCGGTTCGTTTTTGTCTTTTTTGTTCACGAACTATATGGAATTGCTGTTAACAACTAACCAATTAACTAATGACTCATCTCCTGTGGATAAGAAATTGTCGGAATTTGAGAAAGAGTTTCTAACCACGGTGGAATAGGAGTCGAGGTTTCCTCTTGTGCAGATGCTATGTGTCTGAGTAAAGGTTCATGTTTCGACTTTAAAAGTTCTTGCAGATTATCTACAATTTCTTTCAAAGCTCTCGAAAAAGAAGATTTCACCTGTTTAGTTAACTGACTCACATACTGCACAAGATGCAACCCTGCACTAGCAGTTATTTCATCTCGCAGTCGCAAAACGGCAATTTGGTGATTGAATGGTCTAGGGGGAACACGAAACTGCTTATCCGGACTCCAGTCAAAGATTTGACCATTTTGATGCTTGTCGTCCTTGCGTGCTAAAGGGAATAAAATGTCAGCATTGATAGGAGCAGCACTACTAGCCAGTCCACTGTGTTGAATGATCAGATTTTGCCATTTCTTAGCAGGATCAACAGCACGCAAGAGATTTCTGAAAAAGCGGACTTGACTTTTTCCAAATTTTTGTTCAATTTGCTTTTCCTTTTCTGGTAGCAAAATTTTACTGAGTTTTTCGCGTTCTAGTTGTACATCAGTAGATAATTTATTGAATAAGTCTGTTACAGCCTCTGTGGTTTGCTCATGGGCAAAACCTTGCATCTCTTTAATAGTGTTGACAAATGCTGCATAAAAATCATCGCTTTTTGTCGGAATAGTATCGTCCACTTCATCTTCTTCAAAAATGCTTTCACTTTTGCTTAGAGATATTGTGCCATTTTGGGTTCGATCAAAAAGCAAAGTCCACTCGCTCCAATCAAAGAAGATTTTATTTGTTAATTCATTTTTCACAACTTCGCTCACCGCTATAGTATGACGGTTTTTTAGAATAGGCTGCTTCTCTAAATCTTCTTGAAATCGTCTGTAGGTTGTGACAACATTTTCAATTGCTTCCCGCAGGGTGAAAAAACTAGAACTTTCCTCAACTGGTATGTAAGCGGGGATTTCCTCAAGCAGATTGTTGAGATTATTCTGCTCTTTGCGCAAAGCCTCAGCAGCTCTTTGAGTGTCTTCTAGAAGTTGCTTCATACCATGAAGAGCAACATGTTCTTTCAGTAATGAACGTAATCTTCCAATACCACCATCTTCAGCATAGTCACTCAATTGTTTGTGCAAGATACTAGAAGAAGGTAGCATTTCACTTAATTGCTGCCATTTCTGCCGCAGTTCAGTTTCCTCTGGTTTGTTGGGTTTGTCTAGTTCGCTTAAGAATTCTTTTGAACAAACTTGTACAAGAGAAGAAAGTTCTGCGAGTTTTGTTAATCCATAAAGTTGCGACAACAAAACAATATTCTTTTTTTCTGTCGTCAAATTGTTTGCGCTGGCGATCGCCAATTTCAGAATACCGAGTTCATCAAGAACAACTTCTTCTGAAAGTAGCATCTCATACAAAAGCTCATCAATAATCCGTTCATCGCTGCTTGTCAGGGGAAGCTGATTAAAGCGCCCTACACCTACAATAATACGGTCTCTCAGGTCTTGTCCCTTATCCCGTTCTAGCATACTGCGGATTTTCGCTGCGGTTGCACCACCAGGATATCTACCGTTGAGCAGCAACAGAATAGTTTGTACATCTGTGAGTTCTCGTAAAGATAAAAAAGCATCCCGCACACCAGAGTCAGCAGATCCCAATCCTGGAAAATCTAAAAGAATAAATTCATTAGTCCCTTGTAAAGAAGACAAATCCCAAATTTCTTTGGATATTTCAACTGTGACATCTACACGACGAATCAGCGAGAAGCTATTTTGCAAATCTTGAGCTGATGGCTGTGCTAAATTCTCCCAGCGTTTGGGAGTAGAGGGCAAATGGTCAAAGCTAAGTTCTAAAATATTTATCGGCGCTTGTGCAAGCCTTAGTCCTTTGTGAGCAGTCGTGTTGTCAATTTGGTAACTTTTACCACAGATATCTTCTTTATAAGCGCTGTAGGTACGGACAAAAGCAACCAGTTCCTTAAGCAGAGAGCGTAGTTCCAAACTTTGCAGCTTCCACGCTTGCTCGCACCATCTCAGGATACCGTTAATGTCAACTTCTCGCCTGGGGTGTAAACTTTTTAAAGCATCAAGCTGTGCTGAAGGAAGTTCTGTAGCTTTTGCTCGTTGCTGCGCTTCCTCTAACATAAAGCGCAGACACTCTTTTACTCCTTCATTAGAAAGATATTCAATTGTAAACTTGCCAAGTTTCGTTGTTTGAAAGTTTGGTTGTTGAACAAGGTGGATAGCAGTGACATTTCCTGTCGTGGGGGTTTCACTGACTGGTAAAGCATCTGCGTAACCAATCAAACTGCCTAAAAGTAAAGTTTTTCCACTACTGAATTCCCCCATGATACCGATTTTGACTGGCGAGGATGCAAGTTGCACCGTTCTTTGAGCAGACTGCTGAAGGCGCTGGATACTTTCATGAAGATTACTAGGAACCCAACTCTCTTGAGGAGGTGGGTTTTGTGAAACCAACTCAAGGCTTTGGATGACAGATTCCCCATACTCTTTGTAGCGGCGCAATTTTTCTACTGCTATATCGCTGTTCATATAATTTCCTGATTCTGAACTCAAATAATTTTTCTGTTGTATCTTATGTTTTTACATAAAAATTTCCAGTTTACCAATTTCAGCAATTTGTTCCTTCTATCATGGCAGTAGTATAGCGAGCTTATGTGAGTTGTCAGACTGCTTGTTATCCAAAATCACACTCATTCTAAGAGTGAAATGAGTTAATTTGCTTAAGACTTTCTTCACAATTCTTTAAAATTTGATTGTTTTTTACGTAATATTGCTGATCTATGATTGGAATAACATTTGTCTACCACAAGTATTGAGCTGAAGTATTGCTGTTTAGCAGTAAAAACCGAAAGCTAAGATATTAAAAACCACTGGGTGCAACTTCCAAGAGAAAATAAGTAACTTTTCATTAAGGAAAATTGCCTAATGCAACCAGTCCCTCCAAGCTTCACGAATATTGCTCAAAGCTTAGCAGCGTTAAGTCAGCAACGAGCTAGTGGAGAGCTAATTTTTTCATCAGGGGCTAACGAGTGGCATCTGTATTTCTTCTTAGGACGTTTGCTATATGCTACGGGAGGAGTTCACCGTGTTCGGCGTTGGCATAGAGCACTAAAGCAAGACTGCCCTGACTTGATATTTGATGCTCGTAATTTGAAAGAGAATGAACTGTGGGAATATCACTTACTGAACGAAAGTATTAAGAAAAACCAGATAAGTCTGACAAGTGCAAAAAGTATTATTGAAAAAATTGTTGAAGAGGTTCTATTTAGCTTAGTAGCCTATTCGGACTTGAAAAGCGTTTGGTTGCCTAAAAAACTGTATCCTATTGCCCTGATAGAAGTAAATCAATCGTTATACACAGCCCTTGATCGGTGCAAGCAATGGCGAAACATGGGTTTAGGAACACTTTGCCCTGACATGGCACCGATTTTAAAACAATCTACTTTTGAGCAAAATTTAAAATTTTCTAAAACTTTTTTCAGTCTCAGGCAACTCATTAATGGTGAAAACACAATTTGGGATATCGCCTTACACACCAGACAAAGTGTGACAACTGCGGCAACAATTGTACAGGATTTAGCGCATCAGGGTGTTATAGAACTCTTAAACGTCCCAGACTTAAGAGTTCCAGTCGGAGCAACAATATTAGCGCCTTCCAGGGAAAAACAAACCCAAGCTTCAGCTGTTTTAGTTGGGAACAAAACACACACTCCATCGTCTCAAATCTTACCCAACCCCTCAACAAAAACTGACTCCCATCAAACTCCAAAGTTAATGGGACTGAGTAAGGATAACACTACCCCTCAGTCTATCTTTGACTCTGCAAAAATAGACTTGATTCAACCTAAAGAAATTACCTCCTTGCAAACTCCAGAGTTAACGGAACCGAGTAAGGAGAACACTCGCCCTCAGTCAACCTTTGACTCTCCAAAAACAGAATTGATTCAACCTAAAGAGACTGCCTCAATAATCGCCTACATAGATGATAGCCAAAGCGATAATCTCATAATGGGCGAGATTCTAAAGCTAGCTGGCTATAGGTATGTCAATATTCAAGATCCAGTCACAGCACTGCCAATCTTGCTAGAGTACAAACCAAATCTCATTTTCTTAGACTTAATCATGCCGATCGCCAACGGGTATGAAATCTGTACTCAAATTCGTCGCGTATCAGCTTTCAAAAATACACCAGTAGTTATTGTTACTAGCAGTGACGGTATAATTGATAGAGTGAGATCAAAGATAGTTGGCTCCTCTGGCTTTTTAGCAAAGCCAATTACCAAAGAAAAGGTACTAAAAGTCTTACAGAAGCATCTACCAACTCCTGTGGCTGTGCAATCAACTCATCTACAAACAGTTCAAGTTTAGTTTTTAGATAAGTAGATTTCTATCCAATTAAATTCACTAGTCATTAATCACTGGTCATTAATCATTGGTCATCAGTCACTGGTCATCAGTCATTAGTGAGCCTGCGCTATCCAGTCCTTGTTTTCCACTGGCTCGCGCGACTGGCGCTGATCGCAAAGCGCAGGCTACGCATGAACGTTTACGACGTTCTGTAGGCATACCCAATAGCCTTTTGGCGTGGCGGAGCGCCATAGGATCATTAGTTATTAATAGACCTCTTACAAAAGTGAGATTTTACGAGGTTCTGTTCCTTGTTAAGAGTTCCCTATTCCCGAGTATACAGGAATGTTTTTTATGACCACAGTGCTTTTAGTTGAAGATAGCTTGACAGAAACTCAAGTGTTAACTTGTTATCTCAAGCAAGCAGGTTTAACAGTCGTCACTGCTATCAGCAGTGAAGAAGCACAGCTAAAATTGCAATTCCAGACGCCTGATTTGGTGATTATTGATGTGATTTTGCCAGGGCAAAGTGGGTTTGAATTATGCCGTGAACTGAAGACCAATGCCAATACGCAAGGAATCCCAGTCGTGATGTGTTCAACCAAAGGAACTGAAGCTGATAAACTTTGGGGTACGATGTTGGGAGCTGATGCTTATATACCTAAACCAGTAAACCAGCAACACCTAGTTCAAACAATTCAGCAATTAACTTCAGGGTTTCAACTTTGGCGTCGGTAAATCATTTAGTTATTCGCAATTATTGATTAACAAATTAATCAAATAGCAATTTTTAACGACAACTTATAACTAAAAAAATGATGCAGACAGAGCCGAAATCTGTACTTGCAGTGAGTAGTTTTGAATCACTGGAACTAAATCCACTGCTCCCAGAAATTAACCTTTCTAAATTGCTTCGCTTTCCCCTTGGACTTCAGGATAGTGGACTATTACCTCTAGAACAAATTGCCGAAATTATCAGGATTAATTTAGCATCCATTCTACCTATTCCTGAAATGCCAAGTTGTATTTTGGGAATTTGTAACTGGCGAGGAGAAATGCTGTGGCTTTTAGACTTAAACCATCTTGTTGGATATCCTCTGCTGACAAGGAGGGTAACTCCTGTCGCAATAGTCGTTAAAGTCAACGAACAAGCTATAGGTCTAGTAGTACCACAAGTTGATGACATTGAATTACACGACTTGCAACAACTGCAAAAAGCGGCACCTGGCTTATTTCCTCCTAAACTCCTACCTTTTGTTCTGGGAGCTTTGCCCAATGGCAATATTGTGTTAGATGTCACAGCAATTACTCAGTATCCCCTGTGGCAAATACACCGAACAACAGTTTCTTAACAATCAAGAGTCAAACGATAATCTTCAAGGATGTAAACATGGTTTTACAGGATTTTGAGCAAACCAAGCAGATATTTGATTCCCAGTTCCAAAATGGGAATGTAAAAACAGCAGAGTTTATCGGTTATTCTGAGCTACACCAAGCTTCTGAATTAGTGAATGCTATTAAAGCAGACCTCCAACAAATCGGAGATTCACTCAAACCTGAAGCTCAGCAAAAAGTTCTTCGGCTGGAAAAGTGCGTTCAACAGTTGCAAACAGAA
>NZ_JABXYX010000356.1 GCF_017982655.1 Brasilonema sp. CT11
TGCATCGTCGGCTAGCGGCGCAGTTACCGTGTACGACGTGGTGAAGAACAAGCAAATCTGGTCGATCGAACACGCCCACAAAGGAGATGTGCTCAGCTTGGTGCGTTGCGGAGGCCACCTATTCGCCACGAGAGGACAAGACGGCAAGATTAAAGTGTGGGACCTGACTAAGACCAACGAAGCTCTGTCCACGATAATCTGCGGGCAGCACTGGATCGAGCATGTGAGTTACTCGCAAGAGCTTGAAAGACTAGCAGTAGCCGTAGGAACCAATCTGCGCGTGTATTCGATGAAGAAAGGTGAAGAAGGCACGTTGCTCAAAGAATTTCCAGCAAGAAGTTCGACGATCAGTGCGCTGCGTCTGAATCCTCGCAAGAATCTTGTTTATAGTACTAGCTACGGTGAGATAATCTTGACAGATATAGAAACACTTCAAGAAGTAAAGAAGTTCGAGGTTCGTGAGAGTTCTGTTGGATGTAGACCGATTAATCTATTCCTTTTACAATTTTTTGCTTGAATATCCTAATTTGCGTATGGATCATCATTAGGAATACTACTTACTATTTTTCTTACAGTGGAAGGGTAGCTTCATAGGCATCGAATACTCGCTCGAGGGAGAGCTCCTCGCGTGTGCAATGCAAGAGTCGTGCGTCCATCTGTGCAGCACCAAGACGGGCATGCAAGTGAATCTAGAAGGCTTTCATACCAAACCCGTAGCGGTATCGTGGGATAAGACTGGTTCGCTGCTCTGCGTCAACTCCTGGAAGTTCGCACCGGTGTTTTGGCTCGAAGATCCGACGAGCAAGATGGAGTAAGTAGAGACGAGCCCTTTTTGCTCGTAGAACTATTTTTTATCGTGCCCATGATTTTTTTTGGTATTATTTATCGCTTTGAGTGGTAAGGCAAAGAGTGAGGTGAAATTATGGAAATAAACGGCTAGATTTTGAAAAAATCAAAATAATTTTGCAGAGCGGTTTTGTAGGATTCTAATTAAGCGACGCATCGAGAAAATATATTACCGTCATACCAAAATTACTAACAGCGCTTAATTCACAGCCAACTGAATGACGATGATGAGATTGACTTTATCGTCGATCAAATGCCAATAGCACAACCGGATCTCGTTCAAGCTGCACAATTTTCTCATCACGGAGCTCGCCTAGCAATAGGTTGCAAAGGTGGTGTGGTTCAAGTGTGGGATGTGTTAAAAGAGAAGAAAAAACTACGCAAACAATTACTCGCTGCCTACGTTGCCCCGAACCAAGAGAACTCGGGTGTGGTGAATATACAGTGGACTAATAAGGATGATTTGATCGCTGTGGGATTTGAGAGCGGCAGAGTCGTTGTTTTTGAATTTTGAAAAAAGAAACGCTCGTGTGACGTTAGGTGGTTCTTTCGCAAAGAGTAGCCAAATATAAATACGATAGATATACACTCCCATGTAATAAAAATAAATGGGTCTCGTGTGTTCTCCGGTATTTAAAGAAAGGGGGGGTGACAAGATTGTTTATTTTTTGTTATTTTTGATATTTTTAACTGCGCCGGTCACAATACGAGATTGTATTTAAGATTGTGCCGCACTATCACCTATACAATAGCGTATTTATAAAGTCCATGATCTGTAAATAATGAGGCGAAATAACGGCAGATCTAACCGTTTCTCACCACTCCAACTCTTCGCCATATTCTTGGTGTTTGTTAATATAGTGTTATTATTCAAGATTAGTAGAGGTAAGTTGTAATCAAAATCAACGGAGGGCGTCTGCTAATATTG
>NZ_JABXYX010000170.1 GCF_017982655.1 Brasilonema sp. CT11
TAATCGCCTTCCATTACCCCAAGGTGGTTTTTTCCCTGAGGATTGGCCTAGCTTCACTCCACAACTTCATGTCTCTCAAATTACTCTCTCTACTGCCTGATTTTTAAATACCTACCCTTGAAAGGGAAGCTTCCCCCGGCAGACTTTGGGGGAACCCCAACGCCCTTCGGGGAAGACCTCCGGTCTCGCTGCGCTTTAGACCTCTGGGCGTGCGCAAAGCGCATACGCCAGTCGCCTAGGTCGGGAGACCCTCCTGCAGCGCTGGTCTCACCAGATGCCTCTGTCGGGAAAGCCGTCATTCGCACTGGCTCCGCAAGGCGCTGCCTCCTAATGACTGCCTTAACTAGTTAACTTTATTTGTACCGGCCTACTTAAAAGGTAAAGAATTTACTTAACGTGCTAATGGTGACTCACATTCACGCTTCGTCACAAAATGGCGGTAACGAAACATCGCTTCTAACTGGGCTTGCACAAGCCAACCACTGACAAATTCCACCGGTTGTCCACCAGGCATAGAAAAGGAAATGTCATCAGTCAATTTCGTTGAACCAGAAAATGGTTCAAACAAATGTCGATGCTTCCAAGAATCAAAAGGTCCGGAAATTTGTTCGTCGGTAAACAGGTGATATTCTTCGTATTCTGTGTGACTTGCTAACCAACGCAAAGGCAATGGTCCCAAAAAAAGGCGAAACTCAGTGATAGCACCCCTTCCAAGTCCCCCTTCGCGGCGGAGGACTTGAACGGGTTGCCAAGGTGGAGTCAGCAGTTGCATAACATCTGGTCTTTCGTGGAATTTCCAAACAACCTCTACTGGTGCATTAATTACTGATGAATATTTAGAGTGCAGCATTTCAACGGTTTTCAGTTCTGTAAGTAATAATTGGTAGTTGTTAGTTGTTACTTACATTTTTAATAACGACTAAGCATCCTTTACGATTTCTTACCAAAAAATTTCCAATTTAAAATCAGTAGAAAAGTTTATTCTTCGTATTCAGTATCTATCTCTACATCAAGAGTCTCTTCATCAATCCGCACGTAGAGAAGATTGGGACGACAACAAACTTGACAATCTTCTACGTAAGATTGCTGTCCACCTGCACTCAAATCAATAAAAGTGGTATTGGGTTCCCCACAATAGGCGCAGTAGTATTCGGCTGTTGTTTGCATTTAGTTGTTTGTATTTAGTTATTTAACGGTTGTAGTTCCCTTTGGGATGAGTTGAAATGACTGGTGGCATCAGCCAAGTGCTTTAGTAGTGTAGAGTGTGGTAACGGACCTTGCAAGTGGTTCCAAGGTAAGATTTGGTCTGTTGACCAATTGCTATGAACGTAAAAATCTAAGTCGGGGATTTGTCCTTTGAGTTGTTTGAAAGCACGTTTGTAACTACCTAGGGAATCACCGAAGTTGCGGGTTAGTTCTAGGAAGTGGGAGAGTCGGCGATCGCCTCTCGACAACAAAGCCTGAATAATTGACCAATTGTAACTTTCTGGGCGAAATTCTATTCCTTGAGGCTTGAGTTTTTTCTGTAAAAACTGCAACCTTTTTTCTGCTTGCGGATTCACCCCAAACCATTGAAATGGTGTATGTCCTTTAGGAACAAAAGTACTGCATCCCAGTGTTAACCGTAGTCCTGGAGCAGCTTTTTTGATATCGCGCATCATCGTTACAGTTGCATCCAAATCCTCTGGTTCTTCACCAGGAATGCCCACCATTCCGTAGAGTTTCAAACTAGATAATCCCCCAGCTTTCGCATTCAATGCTGCTTGGATGATTTCATCATTGTGCAACTTTTTATTGATAATCCGTCGTAATTTTTCGGAACCACTTTCTACTGCAATGGTGAGGGATCTTGTATCTCGTTTTGCCAAAGTCTGCGCCAATTGTACAGTGACTGTATTTGTTCGTACTGAGGAAATGCTCAGACGTATATCATCGTACTTTGGCTGATTGATGTAATCTAGTAAAGCTTCAAATTCAGGATGTTGAGTAACTGAAGCTCCCAATAATCCTAACCGATTTGTGACTGATAACCCTTTTTCAATTGCTGGAATCAGTGAACTTTCAACACTCGCTGTTCTAAAAGGTAATGTGAGATAACTTGCCAAACAGAAGCGACACATTTCTGGACAACTTCTCACCACTTCCACCATGAAGATATTTTCCCAAGCCGCTTTTTCTGTCACGACGGTTGATGCTGAAAGGACATTTCCTCGGTAAGTTTGCTTTTGCACCACTGCAGGAATTTCTGGTGAAATTGGTTGAATTAATTTTACTGCGCCATCTAATGCATGATATTCCACCTCATACAAACTAGGAACATAAACACCAGAAACTTGTGCTAATGCTTTGAGTTGAGTTTGTCTGTCAGCTTTTCTAACTTGTTTGTAAGCTTCGATAAAATTCCCCAGCAAAGTTTCCCCATCTCCCAGCAAAATCACATCAAAGAAATCTGCGAAAGGTTCGGGGTTAGCTGTGAGTACTGGACCGCCACCAAAAACTATGGGATGATGATTATCTCGGGCATTTGCTCTAATAGGGATTTCCAAAGATTCCAGCAGATTCAAAACATTAACATAATCGAGTTCCCACGACAAGGAAAAGCCCAATAATTCCGGCGTTCTTGGGAGTTGTTCATGAGTGTCGGTGAATAAACGACTCACCTGCACATCAGAACGCATTGCTAAAGTTGCCCATACTACCTGATAGCCAAGGCTAGTAATACCCACAGTGTACTCGTTGGGAAAAGCAAAAATGGTGGGAACAGCGTCGGTGTCTGGGATAGCAGGGGTAAATAAAAGGCGTTCAGCAGTAAAGAAAGAAGATGTCACAGGTGTTTACAATAAACAGGTTATCTATATTTAATTTTAAACCATAGAATTATGAGGTTAAAAAATAATGTTACGGCGTTAGCAAGAATAATCGGTAAAGCATTTAGATAAATTCCATAGATTAACCATAGAAATATCCCCAAATTGAAGAAGATAAGCATGGCAAATGAAACATCTTTTGCTGATTTGGATTGCCATGTTTTCAGCATTTGCGGCAAGAAGGAAAATGTAGTTAACGTTGCCGCAACTAATCCTAATATGTTAATCCAATTCATGGAGATGCAACCCTTATAATATTTGTTTAAGATGATATCAGCGTAGGCGTGCAGGAGATACGAGTGCGAGCGCATATTCGACTTATGATGGTGATCATGCTCCCACACTCAAATTATCTTTGCATAACTTACAATCTGTGCTTTAAAAGCAGGTAAGCGAATAATATATCAAGTTTTCCGTAATCACCTTCACACGTGCTGTAGAACTTAGTACTAACAAATTCAATAGATATTAATAGTCATCAATAATGCAATTTCGTCCTCCTTCTTGGCATCAGTTAATTTTATATGTAGTAGGTGTATGTTCGCTGTCACTTCCTTTTGCGCAAAGTGTTCAAGCAACTCCAACACAAGAAGTGCGTAACTTCTGTCGCAAGCAGGATAGTGTATTTATTGCTGCAGAAACTAAGAATTATTGGGTAAGTATCTGTGGTAGTGATTCACCAGTGACTTATATAGGTGTAAATAAAAAGACTGGTCAAACTGTACGCTTACCTCTAAGTGTAAATGGGCGAGATTCCCAGGGAAAATACTTTGAAGCTATTAATAACGATTATACTTATATTCTGGCAGAATCGACCAAAGGCAAAAACTTGACCGTTGCTAAAGGTATTCGTGAAATTCTGCGCGAACCAGTAATTAGAGGTTGGTAAGCGTCAAAATTAATTCTTCCAACTGTTAATTTAAATTGTCGATTAAATTCTCAGCACGCAACAATTCTTCCAGACGATTAATCAAGTTATTAGCTTTGCAAAGAATGCCTTGATCACTAAATGGATATGCAAGACAGCAAATAAGGCTGTTTATATTTTGCTCCATATTTACAGGTAACTTTTGACATAGCTGTTTGGCAAATTCTATCAAGTGTTTCTCTCCCGGTGATGGTAGATAGTTGATAGCAAAAATAATATCAAAGTAACTTGCTATTAATGCAGCTATTCGATGGTTTACACTCACAAAATCATTGCGATTGATTGCCACTTCTATCTGATGCAGGTAGGAAGAAATATTATTCCTTAAAATGGGATAATTTTTGGCAATGATAGCTCGTCTTAAAGGTTCGGGATAGGGTTGATTAGCTTTCTGTTGCAGTTGTTGAAACCAATCATTTCGGTCATAGAAGCATGTTGAATGCAAAACATTCCACCAAAAACAAGTAGAATAGCCAACCGAGGCTTGATGCTTCACAAGTACAGAATCTAACTGTGCTTCAATCCATTGGGGTGAACGGTACATAATATCAATCCCATTTCCAGAATTGGTTTCTATCCACTCATCCCCTGGTTCCCAAAATTGATTATTGATTTCGCTACGACTAGCAAATTTTTGACTTATTTCCGAACGAATGTCTATGGGAATGTCTTGTTGTATGTAAACATAAAAATCGAAATCAGAGAATTCATCGGAAACTTCAGTTGCTTGAGAACCTGCTAAAGCAACAGCTATGACTTGAGGTAGTTGACTAAATTCTGAGGCGATCGCTTGAGCTAAAGAATTATTTGTGACCATAATACCAATTCAAAATTCAAAATTCAAAGTTCGTCTTGAAAAGTTTTGCGCCGGGAAACCCCTTCGGGTAAGCGCAAAGCGCACGCTACGCGTTCGCCCTTGGCGTGCGCTTGCGCTTACGCAGTCGCCTACGGAGGGAGACCCTCCTGCAGCGCTGTCTCACCGGACGCGCAAACTTTTCGCAAAATGAAGAAAGCCAAACAGAACAAGGGTTTGAAAATGTATATCTGTCGTATTCTTTTTTAATTTTGGTATAATTTATAGCAGTTTGCATTTATAGCCGTTGCCAAGTAGATTAGGACATGAACTCATGAAAAAATATGGACATTACGAGACTTTCAAATTTCTTGACGAGTTAAGCATTTCTTCCCTGTTAAGCGTTCCCTGTTAAGCGTTCCCTACGTCCTAATAGAGTTGGCTATAGCTATAAATGCTATGCATCCTCAAATTAATTAGGTTGGACATAAACAATGCCCACCCTACAGTCCTATAAATCAATCATCCTACAACACCTTACACTGCCCGTGATACCGTAATAGATGGTCACAGAGCACCAATGCTACCATCGCCTCAACCATTGGGACTGCACGCGGTAACACGCAAGGGTCATGGCGTCCTTTTCCTGCTAGAATCGTTTCTTCACCCTCGTTTGTAACTGTCTTCTGTTCTTTTCTAATCGTTGCCGTTGGCTTAAATGCAACACGCAAAATAATATTTTCACCGTTGGAAATACCGCCTTGAATTCCACCAGAACGGTTGGTTACAGTGCGAGTTTCTCCATTTTCATCTATATAAAACTCGTCGTTATGCTCAATACCAGTGAGTAGCGTCCCCGCAAAACCGGAACCAATTTCAAAGCCTTTGCTAGCTGGGAGAGACATCACACCTTTAGCGATATCCGCTTCCAATTTATCGAAAACTGGCTCACCCAAACCTTTGGGCACATTTCGTGCGACGCATTCCACTACGCCACCAATAGAATTACCTTGTCTGCCAGTTTGCTCAATTAATTCAATCATCCGCTCTGCGCATTCCGCATCGGGACAGCGGACGATGTTGCTTTCAACTTGTTCTAAAGTGACAGTATTGGAATCGATCGCGCCTTCTAAATCTTTGATACGCTTGACGTAACCAATAACTTCGACATTGGCGACTTGACGGAGGATTTTTTTGGCGATCGCACCTGCGGCGACTCGTCCTATAGTCTCCCGCGCCGATGATCTACCGCCACCTTGCCAATTGCGAATACCATATTTGGCGTCATATGTTGCATCCGCATGAGAGGGGCGATACTTAACCGCCATCTCATCATAATCCTGAGAGCGGGTGTCTTTATTGCGTACCAGAATTGAAATTGGCGTTCCCAGGGTTTTCCCTTCAAAAACCCCAGAGAGAATTTCGCAAGTGTCCGTTTCCTTGCGAGGGGTTGTAATCTTACTTTGTCCGGGACGTCTTCTATCTAGTTCTACTTGAATTTCCTCGGCAGAAATTTCTAATTGCGGAGGACAACCATCAATGACAACTCCCACACCGCCGCCGTGGGACTCGCCGAAAGTGGTGATGCGAAACAGATGCCCAAAAGTGTTGCCCATAATATTGAAGAAGTATCGTCAAGCGCCGTATTCTACGTATAGCATTTTCTGATCACAAAGCGAAAAACCAGATGACTGTGATTTATCTATTTCTTTGACTTTTTTTGCTGACTTAGCCCCCCTTTGTAAACTTCAGAATTAAATGGCACTAATTCTTCAGAATTATTTGGCACTGCAACTTTGTTGAGAGCATTTAAGTTCACTCATGGACGGGTAACTCCCACCTGGGGTTAATCCGCTCAAATATCTTGCGCTGTCGATTGAGATCAACTTGTGGTAGTGTCTTCTCTACGAGATCGAAAACTTCCTCAACAAGTTGGCGTAGTTCATGGGTTCCGCTTACAGCATCAGTTTGAAAAACATACTCCAACCGTGCAAAAAACTCAGGCGGTTTAATTTTCATTTTTTCAACCCAGTAGCGTGTCCACTTAAAGCCGGGATGATAAATGTGATTTAGCCCAAACAGCAAGTTGAGGAGCCATCGCACGATCATGCACCTGTTTTCATACAGCATCGGAATCTCAACGCGTTCGGTCATGATATATTGACCATCAAACGGGCGGAATTTCAGGTGCTTCTGAACCATTGCAACTGCCAGGTCTTCAGGATAAGGAGAAAGCCGATTTTGCCACTGTTTGATGATGTCTTCGCCGTAAAGAATAACTGCGTGCTGAAGATTAGACGCTGACGCTTGCTTCTCAAACACAAGCCCATTTTGCGACACATCGTAGCGCTCAACAACATCAGTCACAATCTTGTCCATCGCATCTCGTGCCCAATGACCCGCTTCGACTTTCATCCCGTATAGATAGAACTGCTCCAACCATGCTTCTTTTCCTTCCTCATGCGGCTGAATTTCCCATCCTTTAACACCAACATTTTGGGCTGTAGCTTGTAATTCTTCGGCAGACGGTAATTGTGACCAAATGAAAGCTAGCTCAAGGTCAGAGTACTGGTCTGAGATCCCTACTGCCGCCGAGCCAAACGCAAAACACGCTTCAACTTTGGGGTTAGCCGTGAAAGCAGGAGCGATTTTGTGAGCCAACGAAATTCGCCATACGCTGTGTTCAGTCATGTTGAGGATTCTGTAGTCTCTACTGCAACAATGTAGCGCAGCAGGCTAACTATTCTTTTGTTTAATTCTGAAATTTACAGTTATATACATGTAAATAACGCTTCGGTGCAACTTTATTTTGTTCCCCCCTTAAAAAGCTAGGGGGGATCTTCACGTGATGTAACCTAGACTTTAGATCCCCTAACTGAGTTAAAAAGCGGGCTTAAGAAAAAGTCGTACACGGCGTTACATACATCCAAAAGAGCGATCGCCCCAATATGTCAACTTCCCATTCCCAAAAAATTACCTACAGCCCAGCTTACACAATCGTTCCGACTTACGAGTGCTTCAATCGCTGTGCTTATTGTAACTTTCGCACAGAACCAGGTAAGAGCGAATGGCTAACAATTTCACAAGCTGAAAAACTTTTCAAACAACTTCACAACCAAGACGTTTGTGAAATCTTGATACTGAGTGGCGAGGTGCATCCTCTTTCCCCACGGCGTCAGGCTTGGTTTCAGCGGATTTATGATTTGTGTGAATTAGCTTTGGCTATGGGATTTTTACCACACACAAATGCTGGACCATTGAGTTTTCAGGAAATGCAACAATTAAAGAAAGTTAATGTTTCAATGGGGTTAATGTTGGAACAGTTAACGCCGGAGTTGTTGAATACAGTGCATAAACACGCACCGAGTAAGACACCAGAAGTGCGTTTACAACAATTACAGTGCGCGGGAGAATTAAAGATACCTTTTACCACTGGGTTACTGTTAGGAATTGGGGAAACAGAACAAGATTGGTGGAAAACATTAGAAACCATAGCCGAAATTCATCAACGTTACCATCATATTCAAGAAGTTATTTTGCAACCTCATAGTCCGGGAAATCAGCAAACTTTTGACGCACCATCTTTTAATCCTCATCAATTGCCAAAAGTTATTTTTCAGGCACGTCAAATTTTACCAGCAGATATTACAATTCAAATTCCGCCGAATTTAATCAAAGATGATCAATGGTTACTCGCTTGTTTAGAAGCTGGTGCGAGAGATTTAGGGGGAATTGGACCAAAAGATGAAGTGAATCCTGATTATCCGCATCCCCAATTTGAGCAATTGAGGGAAATTTTACAGCCTGCAGGCTGGGAGTTAGTGCCAAGATTGCCGGTTTCTCGACAGTATGATCATTGGTTGTCAGTGGAATTGCAGACTAATATCAAGCTATGGCGAACTTTATTTTACAATTGACCGTCGTCTGAGAAAGATTGCAATATTTTTTACCTATGATTGATAGTCAAGAATTACTCACCAAGCTCTACAACGCCTTTAACCCATTTGAACCCTTAGCCGCAGGTGATCCAAAGTACGTTGATTGTCAGGATGTGCGGGGAGATGCGGATATTTTACAAGAGTTCGGAAATCGCATACAACGAGCAGACAGAAATACTTGCCAATTGTATTCTGGACATCGGGGGGCGGGGAAATCTACGGAACTACTTAGGTTGAAGCAATATTTGGAAAATCGCAAATTCTATGTTGTTTATTTTGCGGCTGATGAAGAAGATATCGACTCAGAAGATGCTCAATATACAGATATTCTCCTCGCTTGTACCCGCCGATTGCTCAAAGATTTACAGCAATTTGGTGATGCTAGTCCGGTGCTAAACTGGCTCAAAGAACGCTGGCAAGAATTGAAAGATTTGGCGCAGACTGAGATGGAGTTTGAGGGCATGAAATTAGAAGCACAAATCGCTCAATTTGCCAAGCTAACAGCAAATTTAAGAGCCGTTCCCGAATTACGCCAGCAGATTCGCCGAAAAATCGATCCCCATACTGTCACTTTAATTAAGGTGTTGAATGAATTCCTGGCAGATGCAAAAAGCAAGCTACCAAACGGCTATACTCAACTGGCGGTGATTGTCGATAACTTAGACCGGATGGTATTAGTCAAAGATGGGGAAAACACAAATCATGAAGAAGTTTTTTTAGACCGTAGTGAACAACTTAAGGCTTTGGATTGCCATTTAATTTACACTGCTCCCATCTCAATGCTGTATTCTAAACGGGCAACAGACATCAGAGATATCTATGGTGAATGCTTGATTTTGCCGATGATTATGGTCAAAACTCGCACAGGAGAAGTTTACCAACCAGGAGTCAAGAAAGTCAAAGAAGTGATTCGCAAGCGAGTCCGGCAAATTGAACAAGAACTCACCTTGGAAAACGGAATTTTTGATAGTCAGCAAACCTTAGAAAGATTGTGTTTGATGAGTGGAGGTCATGTCAGAAATTTGCTATTGTTAACTCAAAACGCTATTGGACGCACTGAAGAGTTACCAATTACTGAAAAAGCAGTGCGACGAGCAATCACTCAAGCCAGAGATGACTATCATCGGGCTGTGGAAAATCATCAATGGTGTCTGCTGGCGGAAGTCTCCCGTTCTAAACGCATCGTTAATGATGACCAGTATCGCAGTTTGATGTATAACCGCTGTCTTTTAGAATATCGCTACTTGGATGATGATGGAGAAATGCAGCGTTGGTATGACATTCACCCATTGATTCAAGGAATTTCCGAATTTAAAGAAGCTGTGGCAAAACTTCCATGAACACAGATTTAAATGATTGGGATGAAGATTTACCCCCCGAACCAGAAGAAGCTTATCAAGACTTAGTTCGTGCTTTGAAGCGGAAGTCAGGATTTGGCTTGTTTTTTGTGCAATGTACACCTGCGGAATCAGATCGTTTTATTACCAAACTTCCGCAGGATATTCCTCATAAAAATGTTGCAGCGTTGCGCTTAGTTGAACCTATTGATAACTTGTATCAGCGAGTGGCTGAGTTTGTGAAAGACAAGCCAGTTGATATTTTATTGATTAAAGGGTTGGAATATTCTTTATATAAGTATGAGCAAAGAACTTTTGGCGAAATTACAGAGGGGCAATTTAGTAATTTAACTCGTGTTCCTCCAATTTTAAATCATTTAAACCAACAGCGGGAACGGTTTAGAGATGATTTTCCATTTTGCTTTGTTTTTCTGTTGCGGTCATTTTCGATTAACTATCTAATTCATCGTGCTCCAGATTTTTTTGATTGGCGTTCAGGGGTATTTGAATTACCGACAACACTAGAAGTGGTAGAAGAAGAAACATCTCGTTTGCTGCTGGAAGGTGACTATCAGAAATACCTGCAACTGAACGCAGAACAAAAGATTGAGAAAATCCTGGAATTTCAAGAACTTTTAACAGAACAACATCAGACAGAGAGTCGTAAGGCTGATTTACTATTTGAATTGGGAAATTTATTAGTTGCTGCTAAGGAATATGAAGCAGTGATCGCATCTTACGACCAAGCACTCAAATTTAAACCTGATGACGATTTGGCTTGGAACTTCCGGGGGTATGCGCTGGACGAATTGGGACGCTACGAAGAAGCTGTAGCATCTTTCGACCAAGCGCTCAAATTTAAACCTGACGACGATTCGGCTTGGTACTTCCGGGGGAATGCGCTGCGGAAGTTGGGACGCTACGAAGAAGCTGTAGCATCTTACGACCAAGCACTCAAATTTAAACCTGACGACTATTGGACTTGGTACAACCGGGGGAATGCGCTGCGGAAGTTGGGACGCTACGAAGAAGCTGTAGCATCTTTCGACCAAGCGCTCAAAATTAAACCTGACAAAGATTCGGTTTGGAACTTCCGGGGGAATGCGCTGCAGAATTTGGGACGCTACGAAGAAGCTGTAGCATCTTTCGACCAAGCGCTCAAATTTAAACCTGACAAAGATTCGGTTTGGAACTTCCGGGGGTTTGCGCTGGAGAAGTTGGGACGCTACGAGGAAGCGATCGCATCTTACGACCAAGCACTCAAAATTAAACCTGACGACTATTGGACTTGGTACAACCGGGGGAATGCGCTGGGGAATTTGGGACGCTACGAACAAGCTTTAGAATCTTTCGACCAAGCGCTCAAATTTAAACCTGACAAAGATTCGGTTTGGAACTTCCGGGGGTTTGCGCTGGAGAAGTTGGGACGCTACGAGGAAGCGATCGCATCTTACGACCAAGCACTCAAATTT
>NZ_JABXYX010000171.1 GCF_017982655.1 Brasilonema sp. CT11
CTTTATAAGCATCAATCACACGTTGACTCACGATCTGTTGAGTAAGGAGCAGGCATGATGACCGAGTATTTGTACTGTTCCTCTAGCTTACTAAATTTGTAGTCTACTCAACTGAAAACCGCTGTAAACCTACATCTGCTGATTACGATGCGAGGATTTTTGCCTTCAGGGAAAAGGATTGGACTGTTAGTTTAACTACGTTGTCTGGTCGAGAGCATATTAAAATCAATGCTGGAAACTATCAACGTGGTAAACTTGCAGGGCGTAAACCAACAAGCGCTCAATTATGCAAACACCGTGATGGACAACTTTATATCCACATCCAGCTAAAAAATGAAGTTCCCGACCCACAGCCCACTAAGAAAGTAATTGGCGTTGATTTTGGTAGGCGCGACATTGCCGTGACCAGCAACGGTGACTCATGGAGTGGTGAAAAGTTAACAAAAACGAGAGATAAATATAGTAAAACAAGGGCGTCTCTTCAAAAAAAAGCTTCCACACGCACAAGGTCTAGCCGGCGTAGATGTCGGCAAGTCTTGGTACGGCTATCGGGGCGTGAGAGACGATTTCAATCGTGGGTTAACCACAATATATCTAGAACAATCATACAAAGCGCCAAAAGTGAACAAGCACTTGTAGCAATTGAAAATTTAACGGGTATTCGTGAACGCACAAACCAAAAACCACGTAACAAAATAGAACGTCGTAGAAGTAACTCGTGGGCATTCTACCAGTTACGGATATTTTTGGAATACAAAGGATTGAGAGACGGGGTTGAGGTGATAGCCGTCCCGCCTGCTTACACGAGTCAGACCTGTAACCGTTGTCTACATATTGGTTTACGCTCTGAAAAGAAATTCAAATGCGGCAATTGTGAATTATCTTGTGACGCGGATTTGAATGGAGCAAAGATGATTGCATTATTGGGGCTGTCCGTAAGCCAGCCTGGAGGCTCGAACTGTTTGTGCTGTAGTCTCAGTACAGACTCTTCAGGGCTGCTGAAAGCCTACACTGTACCGCAAGGTCAGTGTAGGTAGTTTACTCTGCACTTGCCATGAAAATGTCTTATACCAATTTTAAAAAAGAATGCGACAGATACACACTCCCAAACCCTTGTGTAGTCTCGGCTTTCTTCCGGATTGAATTTTGAATTTTGAATGAGCGAATTTTGAATTGGTATTACCCCCACACCTTTACACCCACTGCTGGGGTGCTCGCCATGACTTTTAACAAATCTTAAATGTAGCTAACTTGATTTTCACCAACCTTATTGGTAAATTATCAAAACGTACAGAAACTGAAATATATGTATCAGGGTTTCTTCGTAGAGATTAATGGGTGCGACAAAAGCTGAAATTTAGTAAAGAGCCAGGAAACGATAACACTGTTTTGAAATTCTACCAATAAAACAATATGAGAAAATGTTTGCTTGCCATCTCTCTCGTAACCTGTGTTTCCTACATCATGCCGACTTCTGAGGCAATTGCAGCTTCCTTGACAAATCAAAATCAGTCTGAACCGTCCACCGTCACCTTATACGGGGCTGGCAGTTTGAGAGGTGCATTGTCAGAAGTTGCTGATGACTTCACCAAAGAGTACGGAAATCCTGTGAAAACAGAATTTGGTCCGTCTGGAACACTGCGGGGACGTCTGGAAAACGGGGAACAGGCTGATGTCTTTGCTAGTGCTGACGTCGGAAATCCTCTCAAACTGTATCAAGAAGGTTTGAGTGAACCTGTGGTAAACTTCACTAGCAATCGCATGACTCTTGTTGTGAAACCGGGGTTGTCTGTCACACCAGATAACCTTTTAAACGTATTGCTAGATTCAAATATTAAACTAGGTACTTCAACCCCCATATCTGACCCTTCCGGAGATTATGCACAGGAGATATTTCGTAAAGCCGATACTTTGAGACCAGGTAGTTTTCAAACGCTAGATGCAAAAGCTTTGCGGTTGGTTGGTGGACCAAGTTCTCCACCAGTTCCCGATGGAAAAAATAATTTGGTGTACTTTTTGGAGGAGACTAAGCAGGCAGATGTCTTTTTGGCTTATTACACGAGTGCCCTATCAGCCTTGAAAATTGCACCTGACCTGCAAGTGGTGGAATTACCAGACAATCTCGCAGTCAAAGCCGATTATGGACTGACTGTACTCAAAGATGCCAGTCCTGACGGGAAGAAGCTTGCTGAATATATCCTTTCTCCTTTTGGACAAAAGATTCTGACAAAATATGGATTTAGTTCAGAATCCTTAGTTTCCGTTCCTGAATCCCAGAATTGGGGCGGTATGGTTCTTGGTGTTGGTATCGCTTTAGTTCTGAAGAAAACATCAGCATCTTCTAAAAAACGAAAACTCAGGAAGGTGACTACTAGCCACGATTAGAGTCATTAGACTTCTTATCATCCGCCTTAAATACCTATGAAAAAATATCTGCTAGCTGTCTCACTGATAACCTGCGCTTTTAATGTCTGCCTGACAAATCAGTCTTTAGCTCTGACGCTGACAAATTCAAGCCAGTCTCAACCTCCTACTCTAACCCTTTATGCAGCTGGCAGTTTGAGAGGTGCATTGTCAGAAGTCGCTAATGTTTTTACCCAGCAATATGGAATTCCTGTAAAAACAGAATTTGCCTCGTCTGGTTCCTTACGAGAACGTTTGGAAAACGGGGAACAGGCGGATGTATTTGCCAGTGCTGATACAGGTAATGCGATCGCTCTAAATCAAAAAAACTTGAGTGGACAAGTGGAGATATTTGCTGGTAATCCCCTTTATGCGATCGCCTCTCCAAGAGTGTCACTGACAACAGATAACCTCTTAGACCAGTTCCTGAATCCAGACGTTAAGTTGGGGATTGCACAACCTGGACGCGATCCTTTAGGAGACTATGCCATAGAAATATTCCGTAAAGCCGACCAAATAAGACCAGGTAGCTTTGAACAACTCAATGCGAAAGCCATACGCTTCACAGGATCACTACCACCCGAGAGAAATAGCCCTGGGGGTAGCATAGTTTACTATCTCGAAGAAGCTCAACAGGCAGATATTTATCCGGTTTATTACACCAGTGCTTTGGCTGCCTTAGAACTATCACCCAACTTACAAGTGGTAAAATTGCCAGACAACCTCGCAGTCAAAGGCGATTATGGACTGACTGTACTCAAAGATGCTAGCCCTAACGGCGCAAAACTTGCTGAGTATATTCTTTCACCAGCCGGACAACAAATTCTGGCGAAGTACGGTTTTAGTTCCCCATCTTCTACTCGCTCCACTTCGGTTCCCGAATCACACAATTTGGGTGGTATTATCCTTGCTGTTGGTATTGCTTTAGTTCTAAAGAAAACATCAGCATCTTCCAAAAAGCGAACAATCAGGAAGGTGACTACTTGCTGTCACTAGAAGGGAATTTTTAACAATTACAGAGGTATGTTTTATGCGTTTTACTCGTCGGATCGCAATTGTGTCTTTAACACTGTCCATATTGGGGTTTTGGCAAGCGACTTTAGCTTCGCCAGGTAACCACGCTCTTTTAAAATCAGAGAAAACACCAGCACCGTGGGAAGAAAATGCGTGCCCAGGCGGTGTTTCTCAGACATTGCGCTTGGGTGGTGAAGTCAACAATCCGACAACCTTCGACTTGCAAAAGCTTATAAATTTGCAAGAAAATTTAAAGAATCAAAACCCAGCAGTCGTGACCGAAGTTACTGTGTCTTTCCAAACAGGATCAGGTCCGAAAACAGAAACATACTACGGAGTCCCTTTGTGGGAGTTAATTAATAATGAGATTTCTTCAGGGGGACTTAAAGCTGGTAATTCTGGTCAAAATCCTAAAAACGCTTTCCTGCGACAGTACGTTCTTGCTGAAGCTACTGACTGCTATGGGGCGATCGTAAGTATTGGTGAAATTCAACCCAACTTTGAAGGGAAACAAGTACTAGTTGCATATGCAAAAAAAGCAAGCGATGGTAGCATCCAATATTTGACAGATACAGATGAGGGATTTGCTCGTCTAGTGGTTCCTGGTGATAAAGCAGGAGGACGTTATATCAGCAACGTTAGAAACATCTTAGTACTCTCTGGTCCTGCTTCCCCTTTAAAACCCAAATATTTCCGGCAGCCTTAATCCACTTTGATTTCTCTGAAGAAAAGCAGACTTTATCCAAATCAAAAGAACTTCAGAATTTAGTGGTTCTATTTAATATGATGTCCGCTAAATAACCCATAATAAAAGCATCTCTGTTTCTTGGCGTCTGGTACGTTTTTGTATGAGATTAGATTCCGGGTATTTAAGCGGACATCATATCAGTAGCCAAGCCAGACTTCGGTAGAAAAAGAGTCTTCTAATCAACAGAAATCATCACATCTGATGCTTTGATGATGGCGTAAGCTTCTTTTCCTTGTTTGAGTCCTAGGCTTTCTGCTGAAGTTTTTGTGATAACCGCAGTGACTTCTACTCCTGGTGCGATTTCTAAGGTTATCTCGTCGTTAACAGATCCGGTGACAATTTCTTTCACAGTACCTTTGAAAGTGTTACGAGCACTAATTTCCATATTCTTATGCTGCCTATTTTTTCATTCACTCATCTTTGATTCTATCTTGTCTTGTCTGGGGGAAAACCTGCACCGAAAGTGCCAACCCTTTTACGGATACTCGTTCTGCACTCTACGAGTATCCGTTTTCGTACGAAAAAGAGTACTCACTGATACGTAACTCGTGCTGTATAATAAATTTTATTACTGTTTGGTGACTCGCTGCTTCAATTCTTCTAGCGATCCATGTTCTTTTATGAAGTGCGATACGCATGATTGCGTCACGCTCCGCGTATCGCATGATTGGGCAGTTTCTGCATCGTTACCCGATCACCGCAGTGAATTCCACTTCTTTGATGCAAGACTCAAAAATTTAACCGGCTTCCTATATAATATGATAAGTTTATTTGGTTGGAGATTTAGCAATCTTTCACCGAATTTCACTTAATTTATATATGTGGAGAAAAATCATGAGCGATCAGTCTTTGTTGAAAGATTTAGAGCAGTTTCAAGAATTATCTGAACAAGAAACTAAGGAAGTGACTGGTGGTAAAAGCTCTGTCATCGATGTTAAGTATACCAATGTCGGTACCTGTCCTGGCTGTCGTTCTGGAGTTGATCCAAAGGTGACTCCTCAGTATCAGGATATCATCAAGAAGTGAATTAAATAAAGAAAAGAGCAGCTTTTTTAGGATGCGTTACGAGTAGTGCTAACGCACTTTATCCAATAAAAGTTTTGCATTTTATTTCATGAATCATCCTTACTAGCCTATCTGTCATAGTTAGTGGCCAGATATGTTCAAAAGTAGATAACTTCTGCTAACAATTTGAACAGCGGTGACAGTAATAGGTGCATTTACTTGCAATGAGTGGTGAATAACGGAGTGGTTTTCAATTACATCTGAGCGAGATTATCACGCCGCTATCTTCATTTGTTTGGCGATTTGCGACCACTTCATCTGATATTAGAGATAGCAATTTTATGCTTGCACTAGAACAGGAACCAAGGAACTGCGCCAATAAATGGTCTGCTCTTCCCAAACTCGGTGTCGGTCTTTCATTTCAAGCACCGCTGCAAAGTTTTGTAGAAGCTCACTTGGATACTTTTGATTTCCTAGAGATTATTCCAGATACCCTCTGGAATGATTTGGGTTCTAGTGCGACTCCTCGCTACGAAGAAAATCGAAATACTCAGGGATTTTTAGAATTTCTTGCAAAACACAAGCCGATTATTGCTCATAGCATCGGACTGTCCATTGGCAGTGCAGATTGGTTTGATCGTGTACATGTAGCCCAGATTGCGAAATGGCAGCGACAGTATCACTTTCCTTGGCACAGCGATCATTTATCCTTTAGTCGCTTAGCGCATGCATCTGGTCATCTTATTGATGTTGGGCTTACCATGCCAGTTCCCTATGATGCAGAAGTCCTGGATCTGCTTGTAGAAAGGATAAACCATGTCCATAAAGAAATCTCAGTGCCTTTCTTGCTGGAGAACAATGTCTATTATTTTGAGATTCCCAGCCAACAGATGAGTGAAGCAGAGTTCCTCAATCAACTTACAGCTCGAACTGGCTGTGGGCTTTTACTCGACCTTCATAACGTTTATGTCAATGCCTGCAACCATAGTTTTGATCCTTGGGATTTCCTTAGCAACCTTGACTTAACCCAAGTGGTAGAAATCCATCTCGCAGGCGGAATGGTGATGGAAGGTTTCTATCTAGACGCTCACTCAGGAGTTTGTCCAGAAGCAGTTTGGCAACTACTGGAGGAACTTCTGCCCAAAGCCCCAAATGTAGCTGGTATTGTCTTTGAAGTCTTTGGGACACATTACCATCGGATGGGACCTGAACTGCTCAAACAAGAACTTAGTAGGGCTAAAACGATTTGGAAAGCCAGCCGATAAAGGAATGACTTTATGACACTTCTAGGTTTTCAACAGGCTTTATCCGAATTAGTGATGTCTCCAGAGTTTTGCTTGCAAGTTTTTACCAGTCCTGATTTGGCTTTAGGGGTATTTGATCTAACTCCCCTAGAACATCAGCGCCTAGTATTTTTGGCTCAGACGCCTGGGCTTGGCATCGGCAGGATGCTCCATCGTTCATTTCGTCTTAGCATGCTGGTAAATCTCTTGCCGAAAACCTGCACAGTGCTAAATACTCAGAATCTCAACCAGGTATTCAATATTTACTGGCAAACACAGCCGCCGCGCAATTTCTACTACCAGCAGGAAGCCGTTCGCTTCGCGGAGTTCTTGCTTGCAGAACTTGAGCAAGGCACGATCGAGAATGAATTTCTGGAAGAAATTTTGCGTTTCGAGATCTCCGTGCTTTTTCTAATGAAATTTATACCTGAACAGGTAGTTGGCAATAACAGCTTAAAACTAGGGGTTTCAGAGGATTTCTTTCCTAATTTGAATCCTCAATATCGCATTGTCTTTTTCCGGCATGAGCCTGATAGTCTGCTCACAACCTTGAATGAGGGTCGAGTGCCTAAATCTGGGCTTCAAGGTGATTACTATCTCCTTTTGACAATGTCTTCCACAAATCAGTTGCAGATCAAGCCAGTAGGATCTCGACTTGGTGAGATCCTATTGGCTTGTAATGGTCAGCGCAGCGTATCGCATCTATGTACACAGTTATCTTTAACACTTCAAGACTTAGAGATATTAGCTGAAAGAGGCTTTGTGAGCTTCCATCACCAAACATCGATACTGTCAGCATCTGACTTTTCGCGTTAAGTATTGGATAGCGAATTCTACGGCTTCGTGGTTGTTCGGGAATCCAGCCAGAAGACTTTCCGCAAGGTTTGGGCGATAAGCCAGAGGCTTGACGCGTCCCTTGCGCGTGTCACGCCACTTGCTCCACTTGGGGTTTCCCCAAGTGGAGCAAGTGGCTCCCCTTGGGACTCAGCGTATAGCGCAGGAGTACCAATCGCCCCTACACGCCTTTGAAACTTGTGTTACAGCAATTCAGCAAGGGAAAATTGCCGCTGACGCTCTAATTCCTGAAGTTGCTGTTTTTCTTGGTAGAAAACCTTACAATAAGATTCCCATTTTTCAGGCTCAGCTTCTGGATCGATTTGCTCAAAGACTTGACATAAATGACGATAGCGCTTTTCACGTAGCACCAGTTCAATGCAAGCAGTGGCTGCTTGAATCAACTTATCATGACGTGAAATAATTTCCTTTTGTGTTTTCTCATTTAAATGAAATAAGTGAGAGACTAAATCCATTTCTTCAGGAAACTCTAGACATCTATCTTGCACCATTGATATCAAATCATCGTCAATTCCAGAGGAAATCTCTAAAATTTGCCGCCACAAAAAGCGGTGATGAGAAAGACTAAATTGCAAATCTCGCTCGTCTAAAACATCAACTATAGCCCCACGATATACTGGATAGTGCAAGTAAATTTGCAACAATAAAGCTTCTGCTATTGGTAATAAACTACTTTCACTCTTGTCGAGACTTTGCTGTCTTTCTACAGGTTGCTGTTTGATAACTGGTGTTGACTTACGAAATGCCCTAGTAGGAGCAATTTGTGTCAGAAGATTTTCTACTCTTAGGGATATCAGTCTGGCATCTCCTAAACTGAGGATTTCAGCGCAGTGGGAAATGTAATAGTTAAGTGTATCACTGTTAGCTATATTTTTCAATAACTTAACCATCTGCCCAGACACTTGTTGGAAATCAGCAGCCTGTTTTAAGTCACAGTCTTTTGTCATTTGCTGAATTTGCCAATCTAACCAAAGAGGAGCATTTGCTAATAATTCTCTATAATCTTCAGGTTCACGTCCTTGCAAGTATTCGTCAGCGTCTTTGCCATCAGGTAAATTGAGAATCTTAAGCTGGACTTCACCTTTATATGCGAGTTCGGCAATTTCTCCAATTGCTCTTTGTGCGGCGTTTGTCCCAGCTTTATCAGCATCAAAGTTGAGGACTAACTGTTTGGAGTCGGTGTAGCGTAGGACTTGCCGAACTTGTTCTATGCTAAGAGCAGTTCCGAGGGAGGCGATCGCATTATTTATCCCAGCTGCGTGGAGAGCGATCGCATCAAAATATCCCTCTACCACCACAGCTTGATCCTGTTGGGAAATCCCTGCTTTTGCTTTGTCGAGGGCGAATAAAGTTTTCCCCTTGATAAAAACTTCTGTTTCCGGTGAATTTAAATATTTGGGTTGCTCGTCTCCTAAACTTCTGCCACCAAAGCCAATGACACGTCCGAGAATATCGTGGATCGGAATGATCACGCGATCGCGAAACACGTCATAATAACCACTCGCTTCCTTACGTGGCTTAATCAAACCTGCTTTTTCCACCAGTTGTACTGGGTAGCGTTTGTCCTCAACTAAATAACGGTAGAGTGTTTCCCAACCTGCGGGTGCATATCCGATACCGAACTGCTGTATTGTTTCTTCCTTCAGTTGGCGTACCGATTGCAAATATTGTAATGCTTTCTCTCCCGAACTCGCCTCAACCAGGGGAACCTCCGAAGGACGCTTCTGTCCATTATACCTGAGAGCGTGTTGATAAAACTGTGCCGCCACAGCGAGAACTTCATATAGTTGTTCGCGCAAAGACAACTGACGCTGCAACTCTTGCCTCTGTTCTGGTTCTAGCGTTTTCACTGAGACTTGGTAACGTCGCGCCAAATCTAATACCACTTCAGCAAAAGAGCGCTTCTCCAACTCCATGAGAAACTTGATAGCATTGCCACCAGCTTGACAGCCAAAGCAGTAGTACATCTGCTTAGTCTGGCTGACAGTGAAACTGGGACTTTTTTCTGAGTGAAAGGGACACAAACCTACATAGTCTTTTCCGCGCTTGCGTAAGACAACCTGTTCGGAGATGACATCGACAATGTCAGCTCGTTGTTTAACTTCTTCAATTGTGTCCGGATGCAGGCGGGGGATGTGCATACTAAATTAGGAGTCAACAGTCAAGAGTTACAAATGATTGATCATTGACTGTTGTCTATAGACTAACGGTTCTGATGAATATTATATTCTTGATGCCAATCCAAGAATGACGCCTCAGAATCGCTCATTGTTAATTGTATAACAGGAAATACTGAAAATGGGACGCATTTTTCTTTCAGCAGCTCACGGAGGCAAAGAAGCAGGAGGAATAGATCCAGGCTCAATTGCTGGTGGGACAACCGAAGCCAAGGAAATGATTCTGCTGCGGGATTTGATCATCACCGAACTCAGAGCGCGTAATTTTGAAGTTTTGGCAGTTCCAGATGACTTGAGCGCCCAACAAACTATCGCTTGGATAAATTCTCGCGCTCGTCAAAAAGATGTTGCCCTAGAAATTCATGCTGATGCTGCGAGCAATCCTTCTGTACGTGGGGCAAGCATTTTATACATTGCTAACAATGATGAACGCAGAAATCATGCCGAACTGCTACTGGTGGCACTGTTGCGTCGTGTTCCTCAGTTACCAAATCGGGGAGTCAAGCCAGACTCAGCAACAGGTTTGGGGCGTTTGGCGTTTTGTCGTCAGACATCAGTTGCTTCTTTGTTGATCCAAGTTGGCTTTCTTACTAGCCCAGATGATCGCGCCTTGCTACAAACTCGCCGCCGCGACTTTGCCTTAGGAATTGCCGATGGAGTTGCATCTTGGAGTCGTACTATTGATCCTGGTTCAGCTGTGGAAACAGACTCAACATATCCGGTATTTAGTATCAAAATTAATGGACAACTTTATCCAGAGAAAGGGATACTCATTAACGGTAATGCCTATATCCCCATTGACTTGGCGGATCGCTTGCGGATTGATTTATCCAAAGCGCCTAATGTCCGCCGCGTGACTTATCGCCGAGTTGTTTTCCTCAAAGCCGTTGAACTGCGCGACTTTCATCTTTCTGTCGTATGGGATAGTACAAGTCAAAGTCTAAATTTACGCTCGATCGCCCAAATTCCCCTAGGTCAAATTGACAAGATTATGTCATATGCTCATGCATCAGAAGTCCAGTTGCAGTTATTTTTGAGAAACAATAATGAAAATGCGATCGTGCAGTTTCCCGACTTGCCCAAACTCTACCGCGAAGAAGCGACTATAGAAGGAGTGAGTCATGACATTGCTTTCTGCCAAATGTGCCTAGAAACTGGATTTTTACACTTTGGTGACGATGTCAAACCAGAACAAAATAATTTTGCAGGTTTAGGGGCTATTGGTGGTGCCCCAAACGCAGCGTCCTTTGAAAGTGCCAGACTTGGTGTTCGGGCGCACATCCAACACTTGAAAGCTTACGCCAGTTTGGAACCATTAGTGCAGGAACTCGAAGATCCGAGATTTCGCTTTGTGACTCGTGGTATTGCTCCATCAATCGAACAACTCTCGGGACGTTGGTCTGCCGATTTGGAATATGGTAACAAAATTATGGCAATGCTCAAACGGCTTTATGAGTCAGCAGGGCTATTCTAAGTGCTGAGATCCTAGCACCACAAACAAATTGTTCTCCGCAACCGTCGTACGTTTGCGGTTGAAGGAGATCACTTTGAGGAATTTTTGCACAGGAAAAACATAGTGGCGATGCTCCTTTAGGAGCCGCCAAAGGCTATCGCTCTGCGCCATCGCGGTTGCTGGGAGTTGACACTCCCAACCGTCTACTTTCTTTGGGTTACCTTGTTCCCCGAGGTGACTCCCCAGTAAAAATAGAAGAAAATATGTTCACATATAGAACCCATTTGACATCTTTTACAGTGTTGAAGTAAAGTTACGGCAAAAGCCTTATCCAGCAACCATGCCATACTCCAGCAGCCTAACAGACGAAGAGTGGGAAATTCTTGAACCTCTAC
>NZ_JABXYX010000357.1 GCF_017982655.1 Brasilonema sp. CT11
TAACAGCTTTTTCCAATTCTTCTCGGCTCTGTTTAATCTCAACTTGCAATTTGAGACCCATCACACTTGTACCAAATACACCCTTGTGAATAATTTAGCGCAGCTTCATACAGAAATGGTATAAGTAGCGATCTACCTAATTAAACATAAAATGTCATTACGGAGTGCGTAGCGTGCCCGCTGCGGAGCGCAGCCGTGGCCGTTCCCACTAGGGCATAAGGAACGAAGTCTAGACGCGTTGCAAGAGCACCAAACTCTGCCGGGGGAGTATCCCTTTCAAGGGTAGGTGTTTAAGAAAGTCGCCAAATGAAGCTATGATAGCGATTACAGGCAAGTAAGTAGAAACCACAAATTCAGGGAGTGCGATAGCCTATGTCCTGCGGACACGCTCCGCGCTCCGGCAGAGCTAAGCGCGGCTAGGCGCACGGTAATAGAGCCGCTACTTGGTATTAGAATAATTATTAACAGGTACTTAACATTTATTTATATCATGCAGGGAACAACAGCCTTCTCTACAACCCCAATTCCTGGTAAATATTGGCAGTGGCGAGGGCAGAAGATTTATTACGTGAAAGCGGGAGAACCAAAAATTCAACGCCCTCCCTTATTATTGGTACATGGTTTTGGTGCATCTACGGATCACTGGCGCAAAAACATCAGCGGATTGTGTAACGATTTTGAAGTTTTTGCGATTGACCTTTTGGGATTTGGGCGTTCTGCGAAACCTAAACTAGAATACAGTGGTGACTTGTGGCGCGACCAACTCAATGACTTTATCACTGAAGTGATTGGTCAAAAAGCAGTGTTAGCAGGTAATTCTTTGGGAGGGTATGCAAGCTTGTGTGTTGCAGCACAACGCCCTGATGCAGCAGCAGGTTTGGTTTTGCTCAACAGTGCTGGTCCTTTTAGCGAAAACCAGCCTTCACCAGAACCAGAGGCTTTACAATCTGAAATTGAACCTCCCAAGCCAAACGAAAAATTACAAAAACTACTGGGTGAAATTGGTAGGTGGATTTTTCGACAGCCTTTATCGCAGTTTCTCTTATTTCAATACATAAAACAACCTTGGGTGATTCGCCAAACTCTAGAGAAAGTTTATCTTGACAAAAGCGCCATTACAGACCAATTAGTAGAAGAAATTTATCGTCCTGCTTGCGACTCTGGGGCTATGGATGTATTTTTGTCTGTGTTTAGCACTCCTCAAGGGGAAAAAGTTGATACGCTGCTCAAGCAATTAACTTGTCCTCTGTTACAGTTGTGGGGAGAAGCTGATCCTTGGATAAGTGCCAGAGAACGTTCAAAGAAGTTTCGCCAATATTATCCTGAATTAACAGAATACTTCTTGCGGGCGGGTCATTGTCCTCATGATGAGATACCAGATGAGGTGAACCGTTTGTTGAGTGAGTGGGTTTTGTCCAGAGTTATGAGTTCGTCGTGAGTTTGCGGTGAGTGACTGTAGGGTGTGTTAGGCGCATATTTCAATATGATTTGTAACGAAAAATATGTGAAAAGCGCCTAACGCAGGGATGTATAGCAATCCTATTTGATTTGTGAAAATTACTGGAGTTCACCAAACCCGATTTCTGCCAGAAACCGGGTTTATAATTTTTCACGAATGATTTACCTTTGCTATAGCAACCGCCAAGGCGGTTAGGACACTAAACGCAAGACATCCTCAATCGCATCTCGTAAACAATCAAACTGATCGAGTTTTTTGCGGATTCGACTCTTTAACCAAGACCAGCATTGCTCAATCT
>NZ_JABXYX010000024.1 GCF_017982655.1 Brasilonema sp. CT11
TTTTCGGCTTCTTCTGAACTGAGATTTATGGTATATTTTTTTAACATAATGTTACCCTAACCCTGAATTCGATTAGCTTACCAAAAATCTGCTTCACCCTGCAAAGTTGACTTGATGGACTACTAGTATCTAGTATCTAGTATCTAATCAGTAGGGAAAGAAGGTTGTTAATTATTACAATTGAGTGTTGAGTAATAAACGGCAGATGCTACAACTCACATCTTGCACCAAGAAAAGTTGATTTATTTTTAACACTCAATACAAAGCCTCAAGCGCTTATTATTACGAAAAAAGACAAGAAAAACCATGTCACTTTCTTGCGCTGCTTTTAACAAAATGCGGGCTTATACGGTTAGGTGCAAGATCTGAGCCGACCACGGGCGCGATTAACGCTCCCGCAAAATATGAAACAAGCACATTTTTATGATATTTCTCAAAGCCTTACTGTATAACGGTTCTAAAATGTGCTTGTTAAGAGACAACGCGCTTAACCCGACGCCCAACGGGAGAGCCAGTCTGGGCGTGGGAAACAAGGACTGCACCACTGGCGCAGCAACGCACTGCCTGGTAATGACTAAGGATTAAGGACTTCAGTATGCGAATAGCTCGTGATATTACAGAACTTATCGGTCGTACTCCTCTGGTGCTACTCAATCGTATTCCTCAAGCTGAAGGCTGTGTGGCACAAATTGTGGTGAAATTGGAAAGTATTAACCCAACAGCATCAGTAAAAGACCGAATTGGTATAAGGTATGATTAACAAAGGCAAAGGCAGAAGGGTTGATCACTCCTGGGAAAAGGCTCTTTTGTGGAACCCACCTCTGGAAATATGAAATCGCTCTAGCAATGGTTAGCAGCAAAGGGAATAGCGATTAATTTTGACAATGGCTGAAACAATAAGCGCTGAATGAAGGGCAATGTTGCGCGCGTATGGAGAGCAATTAGAACTCACTACAGGAATTGAAGGCATGAGTGGGGCAATTCGACGGGCGCAGCAAATCGTTGATACGACTCCAGATGCTTACATGTTACAGCAGTTGCGTAACCCAGCTAACGCCAAAATACACTGGGAGACGACAGCGGAGGAGATCTGGGAAGATACTGACGGACAGGTCGATATAGTAGTTGCTGGAGTCGGAACAGGTGGTACAATTACAGGTGTAGCTGAACTTATCAAAGCACGCAAACCAAGTTTTCAGGCGATAAGCCGGAGGACTTCGGCTTATCGCGGTTCCTGAGCCTGCCGAAGGGCAGTCGAACGCTTGACGCTCCGCGTATCGCAGTTGAACACGCAAACAGCCCAGTGTTATCTGGCAAAAGACCAGAACCTCACAAAATTCAAGGAATTGGTGCTGGGTTCATTCCTCAAGTGCTGAATGTCAACATTATAGATGAAGTCATTTCGGTCACTGATGAAGAGGCGATCGCTTACAGGTGGCGTCTGGCAAATGAAGTTGGACTACTGTCTGGCATTTCCAGCGGTGCTGCTTTGTGTGCTGCTATTCGTGTTGCCCAACGCAAAGAGAACGAGGGACGCAAAATCCGTAATGATTCAGCCTAGTTTTGGAGAAAGGTATTTGAGTACACCGTTGTTCCAAGACTTGGAACCAAAGCTAGCAGTTAGCATCAGCTAACGGTACATTGAATAAATGGCAGATCAGACGAACCACTACCAAACACTCAAAGTTAGTCCAAACGCAACCCAAGCGGAGATTAAGCAAGCTTATCGCCGCTTGGTTAAAATGTTTCATCCTGATAGCAATCAGGGTACCGCCGATCCTGAGCAAATTATCCGTCTCAATGCAGCATATGAGGTTTTAGGCGACGTTCAAAATCGCCTAAATTACGACCAAAAACTGCGTCAACGCTCTCAACAAACCACTACCAATAGGCAACACCGTACAGCAGCAGCTCAACAGCAATACCAGGCGACAAAAAAAAGAGGAAAAGATGCCGATGAGCAAGTAGAGGAATGGCTGCGCCAAGTTTATCAGCCAGTGAATCGCCTGCTGTTTACCATTCTGGCTTCTTTACGCGAGCAAATTGAGAAGCTTGCTGCTGACCCCTTTGATGATATCCTCTTGGAAGAATTTCAGGATTACTTACACGCGTGTCAAGCTGACTTCAAGCAGGCGCACCTGACTTTTCGTTCTTTACCAAATCCACCTAGTTTAGCAAGAGCAGCAGCCCATCTCTACTATTGTCTCAATCAAATAGGCGATGGGCTAGATCAGTTAGCATATTTCCCTCTTAACTATGACGAGAGTTACTTGCACGCTGGTCAAGAAATGTTTCGCACTGCCGCTAATATGTACCGTGAGGCACAAGAATCTCTCGGTGCCTATGTGTAACGGTTAATAATTAGTGATCGTAATAATTTCGTGACAGGATTTACCCACTGTACAAATGCACCCACTTATAGCTATTTTATTTAACACAAATTAGAAACCATCATGATGTAGGTACGTCAATGCTACGCGCCTACAGTTAACTTGTCTTCTACCTATTGACTGATTTGTGTGAATGAGCGGGCGAAAGTTGATTGGCTTTGAGGATTGCTGCCATCAAAAATATGTAAGCCAGAGAGCCTATCAAAGCTAAGAGTACGTTACCGATGATAGGATTACCTAGTATACCCTCCTTTTGCAACTCAGAGATAATCGCTCCAATGGTATGTAGAGATGCTGAAGTCAGGTAGCCGATTCCTATAAACCGCCAAAGCTTTTTAGGTTTCATTGCACCCAATCCAATGAAGTAGCCAAAGTAGCCGCTATATGCCACCTGTCCACAAATATCTCCTAAGATCAGGGGAATTAAAAGTGTTAATCCCGCAAAATTACCTTTGCTTTGAGTTTCTTCATGCACTAGCATCAAACTCTCTACTAATGCAAATCCAGTGGCAGATGCTGTTGCTAAAAGGATTCCGTCCATAGGTTCCCATACCCCAATCAGTTCGCGCTTGGGTGATTGGAGTAGTCTGCCTAGGAAATAAACTAATATCACTGGCAGCACTTTAAACAATTCTTCTAACAAACCTGCCTTGAAAAATTCTTTGACAATGATAGCAAGAATGCTCTCCTTGTGTTCCGAGGCATCTCCTGGTAAGATGTCAGAAAGAATATTTGTCAATTCATGACCGCCAGTTAAAAGCGGCAGAGCAGTAGCCAAACCTAAGCTAACTAGCAACCACCAGGGCTTATGTTTATGGCAGAGTTTGTGAATAACATAGTGGCTTGCAAGAGCTAGGTAAGCTGCCAAGATGTAGAGGAAGTTATTGCTATTTTGAGTAGCGAACATTGCTACTACGAATATCACTGTGACAATGCCCGGAACAAGGAAACCTTTCTGATGTAAATCTAGCTTTCCTGAGACGACAGGAAATATATCGCTGATGCCAACAAAGCTAATCTGTTCACACTCAAAAACGAATTCTGGACCCTTGCGACCAAGTTTGATCTGGTCATGTACTTGCAAAATTTGAGAACCTTGTAAGCGCTGACCATTAATATAAATACCATTACGGCTTTCCAAATCGGATATTTCCCATTGAGGCAGATCACTGGGAGACTCAGACGAGAGGGGAGAAATTTTTAAATGCTGACGGGACACTTCCTCGTATTTCGTGGAATCTAAAACAATGTCACAGCAACTAGCATCTCGTCCAATTACTATTGGTTGATCAGATAAAACTATGTTCTCAGTTTGTTGCGAGTCACTTCCTGTACTAGAGTTGATTTGTATTAAAAAGCATTTGTAACGGTGAAGTCCTGCCATCAAATTACTCCTCAAGTTGTGTTTTTTATCAAGAAAAATGCTACTGAAACGTTGTTTGTTTCATAACCTCAGAAAGATTTGCAACCACTATATACTTTGAGAACTTAGGCATTAACAAAAGTTTGATTTTCACAGAAGTTAAGCATAAAGAAGCTTTTCTTCTGTATTCTTAATAGGTGTAAGCAAAGTTATTTTATGCAGAAGAACGTTAGCCTCACAAACTAGAAGTCTGTAGATAAACAAACTGCAAAGCGCCCAAACTGGGGCAATCCAAGCTGGGCGTGTTGCAAGTGATGTCAATGTCGTCTAGGTTGTGCCAAACATGCCGACAAAGATAACTTGTTTGAATACATAAGTGGGTGCATTTGTACAGCGCGTAAGTCCTAAGTGAAACCAGGAATGTTGACGAACAAGCAACAATTAACAACTTACACCAGAATTTGTTTATACTGGAAGCAGTAAGATTTAAGAAATTTTAAATTTTACTCCCAGCTTGCTTATGCAATGTATTATAAGTCGTCGCGCTCAGTTTTCAGCAAGTCATCGCTATTGGTTGCCAGAACTGAGTGAATCAGAAAATATTCAGAAATTTGGTGCTTGTTCAAGATTTCCCGGATATGGACACAATTATGTCTTATTTGTCTCCCTGGTTGGAGAATTGGATGAATATGGCATGATTCTCAACTTGTCCAACGTCAAACACGTTATTAACCGAAAAGTGACCAGTCAACTGGACTTTTCCTATCTCAACGATGTATGGTTAGAGTTTCAACAAACTCTACCCACCCCAGAAAACATTGCACGGGTAATTTGGCAACGGCTTGCACCCGATTTACCTTTAGTGCGTATACAGCTTTTTGAACATCCCGAACTTTGGGCTGATTATTTAGGAAACGGCATGGAAGCATACCTCACTGTCAGCACTTATTTTAGCGCCGCCCATCAGCTAGCTCATCCTCGTCTTAGCGGCGAAGAAAACTTTAAGATTTACGGTAAGTGCGCTAATCCCAACGGTCATGGGCACAACTATCATTTAGAAGTGACTGTAAAAGGGGAGATTGATCCACGCACTGGGATAATTGTTGATTTGGGCGCTTTGAATCAAGCTATAAAAGAGTACGTTATTGAGCTATTTGACCACAGCTTCTTAAACAAAGACGTTCCATACTTTGCTGAAGTTGTTCCCACTGCTGAGAATATTGCACTTTGTATCAGTCACCTGCTGCGATCGCCCATTCAGGAATTAGGAGCGACACTATACAAAGTAAAATTAATGGAAACTCCGAATAACTCCTGTGAAATTTATTGCACTGAGTCAGATTCCAACTCAGTTAATGGTGCACAAAATCAACCTGTGTTAGTACGCTTGTAGCGAGTCAAGATTTGTTCACAAGTATTTCAAAGGGGCGCTTTAGTTTCACTAGTTGCCCCAATTCATGCTTATTCCACAGCAAAACCCGATAACTGACGCATTTTCGGTGTATTAAATCCAATAACAATATTTTGTTTAGGTACGCCCATTTCGATCAATTCTGAGGCTATATTAACTTCAGTTGTATTTTGCTGAATCCAAATTTTATCATTCTTGATATCAAGATGCATTATCGGACCATAAACCCGTTTTTGATTGTTCCATCCAACGCTAATAATTTGATAGTGGTCGCGTTCGGTATCAAATATTTGTTCGACTTCAACATCTCCGTAGCTAGGTTTGTACTGTACATATTTGGTTAGCAGTTGCTTAACTTTCGTCCGGTATTCATCTAATTTATCCATTGCACAACTTCCTCCGTATCAACGTTATAAATAATAAGTTTCAATTGGTTTTCGCATACTACAGTTTGGGTAAACGGCAAGTTAAAGAAATCGTTATAAATTGCCAGCGGAATAGCTAAATATAACGTTCTATTTGGGTCTTCACTACGCAACGCAGTGCGATAGTTGATAAATTGCCCCAGCGCCATGTGAAATTCAGAAATCTTCGAGGCGCTAACAAAATTTTTAATTTCAACCGCTATCTTTTCTCCAGCTTTCTCTGCAGCAAGAAGGCGCTCCGCACCCAAATCAATTTGAATATCAACTCCACCACAACGAATATTTAAAGGATCATTTGTAATCATCCAACCATCTTTCTCTAGTGCAGACCTAACAATATTGTGGAATAAATCGCGAGCCATACCTTAACAAATGTTACGTTATGCAAATTAAAAATCTCAACGACGTGCTGAACGTCGCAAAGAGGTATAAATCACCCATGCTACAAGTCCAGAACCTGTATTTAGCAATAAGCGGCTAAGTATAAATGACACAACATCACGGTCAAAAAGCTGAGATATATTCAAGAAGCTCAGACTTTTGACTAAAAGAAATAGCCCAAAAAGAGCATTTCCAGCCAGCAACAAAGCTAACAGCACCAAGGTACGTTGCCGGAAGCGCTGTTTAGGTGTGTATCCAGAAATCAGCATGATTGGAAGTTCGCCTTGCACCCTTTGCAGTAACTGCTGTAGTCGCCAAAACATCCACAACAGAAACGGGAACAAGCCATAATTGAGCAAATTTAGTGGTATTGGATAGCGAGCGCTCATAGATAGAACATTCACTAAACCATGACAAATCACAGCATTGAGCCAAGCCGCAGGCAAAAACTGCCGAGCTCCATACAAAGAAATGTTTTCGCTAATACATATTGCCAGGACATACCCCCAAGGGGCAGAAAACATGGCATGAATTGGTGTGCTGATAATTCGCTCAAAAATTGGTGCCGTGTTGTGAGAAAGGTAAATCCAATTCTCTTGGGCAGTGAATCCAAGGGCAACCGCTATGGTAAATAGAAAAACAGAAGTGGGGCGAAATCGGTATCGAGGTTGGAAAAGGTAAGTTGGGACAATCACCGCTACCAGCTTACAGGTTTCTTCTACAGGACCGATTTCTATAAGTTGTCGCAGAACAACACCTGCGAAAACACGCTGCATTCTTTCCCAGTCAACAAAATTATTGGCGACTGTTTCAAAAACCCCTTCCAACGCCAGAGCAAGAACACCAGATATTGCTCCTAACACAAAGAAAAACAGCAGCCGCATCAAAGAAGGGGCAGAAGGGATGCGGTAATAGTAGTAGAGCAGAAGCAGTAGCGGTGGTATGGCTGCACACAACAATTCCATGTAGGAACGTAGCATCTACGTCTTTAGGCTTGAGCAATAATAGTGCGGTGACGGGGACTGTTAGGAGTGACGGTGGGAGTTTTAAACCCCGCCTCTACAATCACTTGCTCAATATCCAACGTAAAATATTCATCAAGATACGGTTCAGTACTTTTGAGCAGCGTCAAAATGTAAGGCGGCATTTTTTTGTAAATTTCAGACTTGGGATTCATATCCATAATTGCCAGATGTCCACCCGGACGCAGTAAACGTCTCGCCTCAGCAAATATCTCTTTAGTTGCTGCTTGAGGCAGTTCGTGGCACATCAGAAAAATGGAAATGAGATCAAACGAGCCATCTGGTAGCCCAGTAGATTCAGCAGCCGCATGAATCCAGTTAACGTTAACATGGCGCTGCTCGCTACGGTAGTGAGCAACGGCTAAGAAGTAGGCAGATAAATCTAAACCCGTAATTTTGGCATCGGGATAAACTTTTTGTAGAGCAAAAGTACTCAAACCCACACTGCACCCCAAGTCTAGGATGTCTTGTGGTTCTTGGGGAATTTGCTGTTTGATGATGTCATGGTAACTTTGGCGCAGCATGCGATCGCCCTTTGCCCCAGCATCTTGCCAAATTCTGGCATGGACAGCATAAGCCGCCGACTCTACTTCCGAAGCCGCTTCCCAACTGAGATTTCCTGTTTCGTAAGCGTGGAATGACCGCAGGTAGTATTCTGGGTAAGAAAGCTTGGGATTTTGTACTTTAGCGAAGTCAGCTTGCCAATTACGCGCTTGTAGGGTTTGTGCTTCTTCGAGCCAATTTACTCCTATTTTCTTAGCACGTTTAATCATCATTTGCCTAGCTTGATGCTTGGCTAAACTGGCTAAAGGCTTGATTGCCAGAACGCCATTTACAAAACGCGAAGCTAATCCAGGAGTATTTTTTACAGCCGTGTTCATCACTAATGTTGATCAAATGAATTGTCTACCTTTGCAATCAGGAGAAAGCCTGTCTATATGAATCATATTGCAGAAGTATGTATTTAGAAGTGAGAACCACCAGATCAACACCAGATGTACACAGTCCTCCTAATTCCCATTTTTCGGCTTGAGTGCGAGCAACATCTCAACTTCGGTAGTTGTTTTGTCGGGGCTAGTAGCAGTCAAACCCAAACCGCGAATGGAACTTATGATCGCACTTGTTTCAGGAGTCATCGGCTGCTGTTGTGCAGTGGCAAGACGATTTAACAGAGGTACAGTTTTGTCCATATCTAAGTAAAAATATCCACCGTTAGGCTTTTGGAGAGTGCTAGTAACGGCTTTGAAATTGTTGCTATCATCTAAAGACTCACCTTTACGATCTGCTAGAGTCTCAGCTATAGGACCACCAAGAGTGACAAATACGGAGTCATTATCTAGCCACCCGTGTGCTAATAAAGCTCCTTGTTGAGGAATCAGCCATTCTGTAACTTCTTTACCGCCGATACTTCTTTTTGCTACATTAACTGATTGTGCTTTAACAAAGTCATCCAGTTTGTTGAGAGTACCTTCAGCCATTTTGCGATCGCTTGTGTGGAAAACTAACGCTCCCCCAAAACCAATCTGCGCCAACACACCTTGATTTGATGGAATAGCAGCAAAACCGAATTCTCCATCCATCCACCCGAAAATTTCTTTATCCAGGTCAATATTGACTAATTTCAGTTGCGATCGAGCTTGTTCAAGCGTAAGCTTCAACTCAGGAGTATCTTTTGATTGTTCCACAAGTGCTGACCACCAGTTGCTGATCCCTTTTCCGCTCAACATGGCGATTGTATCAGCAGGAAATTGAGATACCACATCAGCAGAACTGTTTTCATACTGATATTTGACCAATTCTGGGTCTAACTTGGCAATGGCTTTCATCCGCACACCCGTATTATCAATTCCTACATTCGCCACCATAGATTTCATCTGCTTTAACTGCTTCATGCTTTCTGGAGAAATCGGCGTGGCGTTCGGATTTGCGGTTATTAATTGCTGTACCATGCTGCGATAATCAGGTACATAAATTTGTGCCAAGGTATTGTCTACATTGACACCTCTTGTTAACATATTGTTTGCACCTTCTTTACTTGCAAAGGAAGGTTCACCTTTGTAAGTGTCAATTGCGTGCTCTACAGATTGCTTTTCCGGAGCAATGACAACATAAGTCGTATTTAAAACAGCAGTATAATTGTGATCATTCTTACCAGTTGTTTCTATGATTTTTTCGCCTTTATAGTCAGTTTCCTCTACTTTGACTTCTTTTTGTGCCTTCAATTTATTAGCAAAATTCAAGGCACCCAATTTATCTTTGATTCCCACCACAATCAAAATTTTAGGTTCCTGTGCTGCTTGCAGAGTATTCTGTGCAACAGGTTTTGCTGGACTTGAGGGTAGCATGGCAACCATAACACCACCAACCCAAGGTTTTAAATCTTGTTCGTAAGAAATATTGCTATCAGTAGACAGTTTTTTCTTTAAGTTTTCCAAATTTTGTGCGACTATCTGTTGTGCTTCAGGAGTGCCAAATTGCTCTAACTTTGCCCAAACTTTTGGCTCAGTAGAAATGTAAGTTGCCAAAATTGCTTCATCTGGCACGATTTTAGCAGCGCCCAAAACATCAGAAATATCTCCAGAGGGACCACCCTTCAAATACATATACGCTGCTATTCCTCCTGCCACAACTATGGCAGTACTAACAGCAGGAATTATAAATTTTGACCGACTTTCGGGCATTGTAAATGTTCCCTTTTGCTCAACGAATTATCCTAGATCTTAGTAAGAATGTCATTGTGGATTTTGCGGATTCACTAAATTTGGCTGCACGCTATTTATCACGATTTAGTGATCAGATTGTCAATCGGAGAAAAGATGAGTATAATAGCGATCTAAGTAGTACTTCAAAAGCGTCAAGAACAAATCCACAAATGATATTGTTCTTTATCTGAAAAATATATACCTTTTGGTGGTAACAAGCTATTCTAAGCTATATAAAACCATCAGGATATTATTACAGAATTTAAATTGCTTAGGGGCAAAACACTGTATGTTCAATGACAACAGTGTACAAAATGTTTAGGGTGTATCCTAAGTTGACATAGGGATAACACGCGATCAAGCTGTTTTTCCTTACAACATTCATAAGGAATTTTCAGGGTTACCAAGATTCAGTAAAAATCAATGTCACAACATTTTTTTGATACAGAAAAAACACAGTATAAAACTTTTGAGTTACCTGGGGCAAAACCGCATTACAATCCAGATCATCCGGGACTTGTAGAGCATATTTTTTTAGATCTCAGTCTGGATATCGTTAACAAAAAATACCAAGGTCGTTGTAGCATAACACTTAAACCAATCCGCTACGGTATTGACCGTTTAAATTTAGATGCTGTCAACTTAGGTATCGAATCAGTACAAGTGGATGGAAAAACGCAAAACTTTGACTACGATGGACAACAGTTATCTATCCAACTCGAACCACTTACACAAGTTGACAAGTCCATTGTCATTGCGATCGATTACTCAGCAGACAAACCACAACGCGGTTTGTACTTTATCCAAAGCGACAAACACTATCCTCATAAACCCTCCCAAGTTTGGACTCAAGGAGAAGACGAAGACTCCCGCTTCTGGTTCCCTTGCTTTGACTACCCCGGACAACTTTCTACTTCTGAAATTCGCATCCGCGTCCCCAAACCCTTGATAGCAATTTCTAACGGGGAACTTATTGCTACAGATGAACTTGGTAACGACAAAATCTACCACTGGTCACAGCAGCAAGTTCATCCGACCTACTTAATGACTTTAGCAGTTGGTGATTTTGCCGAAATTCGTGATGAGTGGAACACAATACCCGTCACCTACTACGTTGAAAAAGGTCGCGAAGAAGACGCCAAACGTAGTATGGGCAAAACTCCCCAGATGATAGAGTTTTTGAGCGAAAAATATGGCTATCCATACCCTTACCCCAAATACGCTCAAGTCTGTGTTGACGACTTCATCTTTGGGGGAATGGAAAATACATCTGCTACACTGTTAACTGACAGATGTTTGCTAGATGAAAAGGCTGCATTAGATAATCGCAATACAGAAAGCTTGGTTGTCCACGAACTGGCGCACCAATGGTTTGGCGATTTGTTGGTCATTAAGCACTGGTCTCATGCTTGGATCAAGGAGGGGATGGCTTCTTACTCCGAAGTTATGTGGACAGAGCATGAGTACGGTACTCAAGAAGCGATATACTATCGTTTACAGGAAGCTCGCAGTTATCTGGCTGAAGATAGTGCTCGCTATCGCCGTCCAATGGTCACCCATGTTTACCGGGAAGCGATTGAACTTTATGACCGCCACATCTACGAGAAAGGGTCATGTGTTTATCACATGATTCGGACCCAATTGGGCGAAGAACTGTTTTGGAAAGCAATTCAGACATTTGTACGGGATAATGCCCACAGAACTGTGGAAACAGTTGATTTACTGCGGGCGATTGAAAAAGCCACTGGACGCAATCTGTTATTTCTTTTTGACCAGTATGTTTATCGAGGTGGTCATCCTGATTTTAAAGTCGCTTACTCTTGGGATTCTGATAGTAAGCTGGCTAAAATAACCGTGACTCAAACTCAAGCAAGTGTCGGAAATAACAGCGATTTATTTGACTTAAAAATCCCTATCGGTTTTGGGTACGTTCAACAAGCAAACAAAGAGACTTGCTCGTCCACTCCTTCACAGACTACATCTTGTGACCTTAAAACTTTTACAGTACGAGTGAATGAACACGAACAAAGCTTCTACTTCCCTCTTGCGCAAAAACCTCAATTTATCTGTTTTGATGTGGGGAATCACTACCTGAAAACGGTGTCTCTGGAATACCCACTACCAGAATTGAAAGCGCAGTTGGAATTTGATCCTAACCCCATCTCCCGCATCCAAGCAGCGGAAGCTTTGGCAAAAAAAGGCGGTTTAGAAGCCCTAAAAGCCCTGTCTGCTGCACTCAAAAATGAACCCTTCTGGGGTGTACGCGTCGAGGTGGCTAAACAACTCGCAGAAATCAAGCTTGATCAAGTCTTTGATGAGTTGGTTGTTGGTTTAAAGGATGAGAGCTCATACGTGCGGCGTGCTGTGGTGGAAGCACTTGGAAAAATCAAAACTAATGAAAGCTATAAGGCGTTGAAAGAACTGTTGGAGGTGGGTGATCCTAGCTACTATGTAGAAGCTACAGCAACTCGTGCTGTAGGAGTCATAGCGGCTGGGACAACAGAAGATAAACCAAAGGAAGCAAAGGTGATCAAGCTGCTAAAATCCGTTTTGCAAGAGAAGGCGGGTTGGAATGAGGTCGTACGCAGTGGTGCGATCGCAGCTCTTGCCGAACTCAAAACCTCAGAAGCCGCTTTAAATCTCCTCATGGAGTACACCCACCTTGGTGTACCACAACCCTTGCGTTTAGCCGCGATTCGTGCTCTTGGAAAGATTTCTGTTGGTCAAAATAGTGCCAATGTGGAACGGGTTTTAGAACGATTGACAGAAATTTCCAACGAAACATTCTTTTTAACTCAAATAGCAGTAGTCGCAGCCCTTGGACAAATGGAAATCGCCAAAGCAATTGGAATTTTGCAAGCTTTGGCTGACCAAACACCAGATGGGCGCGTACGTCGCTACGCTGAGGAAGAGATTTCCAAGGTGCAAACCAACATTGGTTCCGAAAATGCGCTTCGTCAGTTACGTTCTGAACTTGACCAACTTAAACAACAAAACCAAGAACTCAGAAGCCGCTTAGAAAACTTAGAAGCAAAATCTAAGCCGTAACAGATATAACAGCGCGTCGGTGTTTACTGATTCTATGGGGTAGCCAATATTACTTTTTCTTGACCACTAAACCGCAGATTTGGTGGTCAAGACTTTGAATGGGGGTTTGAATTCTCCACTCATGTTCTGACCTTCACTATAACTGCTTTGAATATTTCTACTTTCTTCAAGCATCTTTTCACATGTCGGCGTAGACAGAGTTTAAAACGTCCTTTTTTTTACAATTAGATTTATTAAGTTGCTGTAAATTTTGTCTTCTTTTTTTATAAGTGTATAAAGAAAACAGCATACCATAATGTTGATAGCAGTCGTGTAAAATTTATACAATCATTATAAAGATTTGATAAAGATAATATTTTTGAAGTAAAAATTGGCTTCAGAAATATTACTATTTGATAAATGTAATGAAACTTAAGTGTAGAAATCACATAGAAATTATGTGCCTTTTCTGAAGGTAGAAAACTCTTTATGCGTTTGTACGGCAGTGGTTATAAATCTTACAATATGCCAAGATGATACTGATATTTGAGCTACTTGATTATGACTATTGGAGGAATACAAAAACGCTCAAATTTCTTTAATGTGTAGGAGGATATATTTAAAGTTTTTGAGTGCTTTCTGACAATTGAAAAACATTTGATCTGTTGTGCAAAAGTTGTGCAGAGTACTCCCCATGCGTAAACCTGTGATCACGATATTTTACCAATTTAATCCTTGGAACGCCACAATAGGAGGTATACAAACACTCATAAATACATTCATCAAATACGCTCCCAGCCAGTTTGAGGTAAAACTCGTAGGAACTAATACTGATCCAAAAAAGCCTGTTGGTAAATGGCAACAAGCAGAATTCGCAGGTAGAGAAATTGCTTTTTTGCCCTTATTTACACTGGAAGATGATAACGTCCGAAGCTTAATTCCAACAACCCTAAAATATACAGCAGCTCTTTTAGGGCATCGTTTTGCTTCCGACTTTATGCATTTTCACAGGATAGAGCCAACAATAGCAGCTCTTAATTGGCAGGGGGAGAAAACTCTGTTTATCCATAATGATATACAGACGCAAATGCAAGCGCGTGGTGAGAAAAAAGCAATTCTTTGGCGAAGATTTCCCGCTGCATATTTTGCATTGGAAGGTTTGTTAGTTCGCCAGTTTAACCAAATTCTCTCGTGTAATACTGATGCAGCGCAACTATATAAGCAGCGTTATCCTCGCTTGCAAGACCGAATTGCGTACATCAAAAATTCTTTTGACAATGGAATTTTTTACCCGTTAAGAGAAGATGAACGAGAAATTAAAAGGCGAGAACTGGCGTCTCGGCTAGGCGTGGATGAACAGACTCGTTTTATTTTATTTGCTGGGAGGCTTCATCCTCAAAAAGACCCGATTCTGCTGCTACGTGCGTTTGCTACTTTAAACGAGCCTCATATTCATCTACTTGTAGCGGGGGATGGCGAGTTAGGAGTAGAAATGCGTGCGGAAATTGCAAGATTAGGACTTGTAGATAAGGTTACGATGCTGGGAGCAGTGACTCAAAGTCAACTCGCACAGCTTCATCGTGTCTGCAATGTTTTTGTCCTCAGCAGTGCATACGAAGGTCTACCTTTGGTGGTTTTAGAAGCGCTTGGGAGTGGGACTCCAGTCGTCACGACTCAATGTGGTGAAACCCCAAAATTACTAACTGCTGAGAGTGGGGTTGTTTGTTCTGAACGAACGCCTAGGTGCATAGCAGATGCTTTACGGAAAGTGCTTCTGCATCCAGGAGATTATCCGACAGAATCTTGCGTGCAGACTGCGAAGCCTTATGCAGCTAGTACGGTTGTTGAACAGGTTTACAGCCAAATGTTAAATCGCTGGGAACAGCGCAATAGCATTGCTATTCAGCTATGAAGAAAATTTGCACATCATACAAAAACTAGGAAATAAAAAAGACGAAAAATTATAGTTATCAGGGAGAGGCAATGCTTTTTTAGAGTTCAGAAATTGAAACAGAGAAACAGAGATTTTTTGTGTTCCCATCTTCTGTATTCTTGTTGTTGTATGTGTTACAAAATGTAACTTAATTTCGATTTGTACATGCTTTTACATCACAAAACTAGCACGACTTAACTAGTATGAAAATTGCTGTCATTGGTGCAAAAGGTCTACCTCCCAAACAGGGCGGCATTGAGCATTACTGTGCAGAAGTGTATCCTCGTATGGTAAAACAAGGACACTCTGTTGATTTATTTGCCCGCTCCTCTTATACGGACAGTTCCTGGCAAGACCGTTACGACTATCAGGGCGTCCAAGTTATCTCTTTACCTGGTTTCGGTTTAAGAGGAGTGGATGCTTTTGTGACGTCAGCACTAGGAGCACTAGCAGCTTCCACCACAAAATACGATATCATTCATTTTCACGCTCTGGGTCCATCTCTATTCACTTGTTTACCAAAACTTATCAATAGTGCAAAGGTTGTCGTAACCTGTCAAGGTTTAGATTGGCAACGTGCTAAGTGGGGGAGTTTTTCAACTCGCGTTATTCAAATGGGAGAAAAGGCCGCAGTTCGTTTCGCTCACGGACTGATCGTCGTGTCTAATGTCCTCCAAACCTACTTTTCACAAACTTATGGTAGGGACACAGTCTACATCCCCAACGCCCCAGCCAGGTATGGTGAATCTGATCCCAATTTTGGTTACGGTACTCAATTAGGTCTTGAGCAAAAGCGCTATATTGTCTTTTTGGGTAGACTGGTACCAGAAAAATGTCCTGACTTGCTAGTTGACGCCTTTAGTGCTTTGAATCCTCCTGGATGGAAACTTGTTCTAGCGGGTGGTGTGAGCGATACGAAATCATTCACTTCACAACTATTACAAAAGGTCGCAAATAATCCAAATATTGTCTTTGCAGGCGAACTAAGGGGACGACGTCTTTGGGAAATTGTCCGGGGAGCAGGGTTATTTGTCCTTCCCTCTAATCTAGAAGGACTACCTCTAGCAATGTTAGAGGCGATGGAGGAAGAGATACCAGTTGTTGCAAGCGACATCCCACCTCACAAGCAATTAATTAGTGGAGGTCGAGGAAAATTGTTTGAAGCTGGAAACCTCAACTCTTTAACTCGCACTTTAAACTGGGCAATAGATCACCCAGAAGAACTAAGAGCAATGGCTGTACATGCAAAAAAACATGTACAACTGAACTATAGCTGGGATCACATCACGAACGAAACCCTAAAACTCTATACAACACTTATTACCTCCCCCGAACCAGTACATATTTACCAACAAAACCAAACTGGACTTGCGGAGGTTATGGGAAAAAAATAGTGGTTTGTCATTTGTGATCCTACAGCACCAAGTAAGTTTCCAACTGGACAGCAACTGGTCAGATTTGTCCAAAAGGAGGCTGTTGTGACCTCTTAGGCGACTGGTGAGTAAGGCGTGGCGTCAGCCGGCGCTGATCGCAGCGTATACTGTAGAACTTACGGCACACCCGTGTCGTAAGTATAGGGTGAACTCTACCAAGTTATTTGTTCAAATTTTCATGAGTCATGAGTTATGACTCATGACTCATGAAATAAGGGAGAAAGATGTAATGGAAAAAGGAATATCAAGTGTACTAGCAGTGCTGACGCGACGAAGTATTCCCGCAATAGCTGCATTTGTTGCTGTTATTGGTGGGGCGGTCGCATATCTCGCAGTCACCCCAAGTAAATATGAAGCTTTGGCGCGACTGATGCTGGACGACAAAAGGGTGAGTGTCTCAGAATTAGGTCGTGATCTCACCCAAGTATCTGCAAACGCACCAGGAATAAGTCCCTTGGCTGACCAAGCAGAACTGATCAAGTCGCAACGTGTTCTTGAACGAGCGCTCGCGATTGCTTTTCCTCAGACAAACGGTGATTTATCTAAAAGTCCTGTATCAACTACAGAACTTGCTCGTAATTTAAAAGTTAAAATTGTTCCAGCAACCAATATTTTGGAACTAAGTTATCAATCTCGCAATCCTCAGCTTGCGGCGAAGGTACTCAATGCCATTTCTCAAGCGACGGTTGAGGACAACACAAAAAGTATTGGTCTTGAGGCTACAAAGGTTAAGCAATTTTTGGAACGCAAACAAGTACCCGAGGCGGAAAATAAGCTGCTACAAGCTGAAGCGCAAGAAAACAAATACAGAAAATTGAGCGGTATTGTCTCTGTTGAAGAACAAACAAAAAGTTTGGTGGAAAGTATAGCAACTGTGGAAGACCAAGAGCGTACTCTCTCGGCCCAACTTCAAGAGATAAAAGCGCGAGATGCATCCTTGCAGCAAGTTACCAAAACTACAAACCTGAACAACGCCTATTCATCCGTTCGCAGCGGACAAGACGAAGAAATTAAGAAACTGCGAGCTAAGTTATCAGAACTGGAAAATAAAATCATCGAAGCTCGTTTACGCTTCACAGATGATCATCCAGCTGTGGCAAACTTAGTTGGAGAACGGGATGCCTTGCGTGCAGTATTATCACAACAACTGGGTCGCGTGTCCTCAAAAAATCAAAGCGACTCCACAAATAATTTCGCTGGTGATCAACTCTCTCAAGATTTAAACTCTAAATTTATCCTCAATAGAATCGAAGAGTCTGCAGTTAATGATAGGCTGAAACTTCTCCAGCAAAAGAAAGTTGAACTCCAGAATCGTCTGTCTCAACTACCCATGAAACAGCAACAACTCACTGTACTAACCCGCAAACGGGAAGAAGCAGCAGTATCTTTGAAGTTCCTACAAGGCAAACTGGAAGAAGCACGGCTGACAGAAGCACAAAAAGTGAGCAACATTCGTGCGATCGAGAATGCTGTAGCACCATCATCACCATCACAACCCAAGCAGAAAGTGGTATTAGCACTTGCTGGTGTGTTTGGAACAATGCTAAGTGTTGGCGTTGTATTACTTTTAGAGGTGATGGATAATACACTACGCGATCCTGCCGAAGCCGAAGAACTACTACAGCTACCATTGCTAGGAATTTTACCACGTTTACCTGCCAAGATGCTTGCTCTTGAGCCAGCCAGTCACTTCTTAGATAATATGGAGTTGATTGAACCTTACCGCACACTCTTCAAAACTTTGGAGTTTCGCAAATCGGAACAATTGCGGGTAATTGTTGTCAGTAGTACTATATCTGGCGAAGGTAAATCTATAGTCGCATCACACCTTGCTGCTGTTGTAGGTATGCTATCTTGGCGAACATTGATTATTGATGCAGATTTGCGAAGACCTTCCCAGCACACACTGTTCAACCTAGCCCCTGGTCCAGGGATTACCGATGTGTTAGAAGGAAATGTATCCTTGCTGGATGCTGTGCAGCCAACAGATATTGAGAACCTAGATGTATTGACTTGTGGCAATCAACACGCACGTCCCTCACAATTGCTAGAGTCAATTGATATGAAATCCTTAATGGCAGAAGCATCGGAAAATTATGATTTAGTTATAATAGATACACCCCCATTAACTGCTTGTGCGGATGCATTAACATTAGCTCAAGAAGGTAATGGACTTATGCTGGTTGCACGTCCAGGCTTCACGGATAAAGAAGTTCTCTCAAGATGTGTACGGGATTTAACACAAAATCGGATATCTATCCTGGGAGTCGCGGTGAATGGAATGACACATTTGACACAAAGTTACCGTTATCCTAGTTATCGTTACCGACCTCGATTACCCAAATCTCAGAAGCAATTGATTGGTGCAAGATATGAGACTAGAGATTCTGCGAACAGTATGAGGCAGAGGTAGTAATGTTGACCAAACAACGCTTTAGTCCTTCTTCTCGTCTGGGACTCTTGATTGGGTTAGCAGGTGTGGTAGTTGGTTTGGTAACAGGATTCCTGATCGGAAGTACCAAACCTCTTTACTTGGGCTTAGCTTTGGGTGCAATACCATTTCTTTTTTACTTTTTTACCAGCTTTGAACAAGTCGTTCTCGGACTTTTAATTTTACGTACCTCTCTAGATCCTTTCTCTGGGCAACAACTACCAGCGATGTTTGCTCTTGGGCTAGATGTTCTGACTTTGCTTTACGTAACAGTTATGTTATTGAGAGGGCAAATTGTACGCACGGATCGCTTTTGGTGGTTCTTTGCTGGCTGGGTGATCCTACAAGGCTTATGGGTGGTACTTCTGTGTTTGGGAGGGTTGGGATTAGCTGCTGGGTATTTGTCAGACAGCATCCGTGAATGGATTCGTCTTTTTTCGTGGTTGATGGTTTATCTGTTGGTGATGCAGCTCAAAGACCGAATTCCTCCTGAGAAAATGATCTCTGTGCTGTTCTTAGCTTTGGTAGCACCACTCGTTGTAGGGTTGATGCAGATGTTCATACCTTCTGTCTTACCCGCTTTTCTCTCAGCGCAAAACTATGATAGTGATTCATTGACATCTGAAGGTTTTCGCATCAAAGGGACGATCGGTCACCCTAATGGGTTTGTCACTTTGCTGTTACTATTTATTGGTTTAACCTGGTGGAAACTCAAGCAATCAAGACAAAGCTTTGTGTGGTTATTGTTGCTAGGTTTACTAGCATTTTTTTATGTGAGTACTAAGGCATTATTTGGCTTGATGATGATTGCTACCTTTGTTGTGGTTTTGGTTGCTCCCAAATTAAGCCCAGTAAACCTCATAGGTGGAGTTTTATTTGTAGCGCTTGTGTTGGGACTATTTGCCAGCACCGAGTTTGGACGAGAACGCCTAAGTTCACTCGCCAATACACCCCTACTCAATCAAAATATCGATGTATCGCGAGCTATTCTACTTTCACAAAGCGATAACAACAGTTTTAACTGGCGAATTTCCCAATGGTATACATTGCTAAATGCTTGGCGTCTGCATCCCTTTTTAGGTTACGGTTTGGGATTGAGTATCAATGTATCTACTAATGGGTTACTTCCTCACAATGATTATGTCCGAGCTTTAGTAGAAGGTGGGATACTTGGTTTTGTAACTTTTTTAGTGTTTCTTGTAGCTCAAGGTGTGCGTCTTATCCAGCTTATGCGATCGGCACCACCTGGCAGCGCTCAACGTGAGTTATGTTCAGTTATGTTCGCTATTTGTCTAGCGATCCCTGTAGGAATGATTACAGAAAATATCTGGAGTCATACAACTCTGTTTTTTTATTGGTTCACTTTAATGGCAGTCGCAGGGTGGAACTGGAATGAACACCCTGTAGAGAGCAGTACTACGTTGATCCGTTCTCCAAAGCGTTTTTACTGATGATAAAAATTATGGCTTGGAAACTTTAGAATTTATGTCAGCGAAAAGACTAAATCTTATTCAGGTTTATCGAGGGTTGGCAGCAGTACTTGTAGTACTTGCCCATACAGATCTCATATATAACCAGAATTTGAATCAAAATTTTTTATTTAAAATAACCACTTTTGGAGGGTCAGGAGTGGACTTTTTCTTTGTCTTAAGCGGTTTTATCATGTTTTATATTCATCAGAAGGATATAGGTCATCAAAACCAATTAGGAACATTTTTGTTTAAACGCTTTACACGCATTTACCCGCTTTACTGGGTTGTCTTAACAAGTAAAATCTTTGCATCTTTCATATTGTTTGAGAAATCTAATATCAAGGATATTGGTATTGGAGAATTTCTCAAAGCTTTTCTGCTCTTTCCCCAAGACAGACAAATTCTTTCATCAACCTTTCTTGGAGTGAGTTGGACACTCAGCTTTGAGATTTTCTTTTACCTTATGTTTGCACTCTTGATTGCGTTGAAACCTCAGTTTTCTTTTCCGATAATTATCGCTTGGTTATCAGGCGTCTTTTTTCATTTTATTGGTATTCTTCAATTACCTCAAGATAATATATTACTTCAATTTGTCTTTTCGGAGTACAATCTAGAATTTGTTTTAGGTTGCTTAGCTGCCTATGCTTTGTTAAGCAAAAAAATCAGTAATGGAATACCATTTCTATATGTAGGGATTTTTCTCTATACGTTATCAGCTATCGATTATTTCTACAAATTTTTAGGAGTATCATCTGTTATGACATTCGGCATTGCTTGTACACTTCTTGTTGTCGGTGGTGCTTCTTTGGAACTGAGAAAAACTATTAACGTCCCTAATATTCTTTTATTTTTAGGCAATGCATCATACTCTATCTATCTAGCACATGGTTTTTTCATCAACCAGATAACGAAAGTTTTGAAAAAATTACCATTTAATATTTTTCAAAACCTGGTATTCTCAGATGTTTTAGGATTTATTTTTGCCATTATAGCTATCATTTGTGGATGTTTGATATATTTCTATATCGAAAAACCATTACTCACTTTTTTCAAGCCAAAAGCAGTGACAACCTAGTAGTCTGTGAAGCGAAGTTTGAGGGGTAAAGGAACGAACCGCAGAGGAAGCAGCGAAAAGTATGAGCGGAGGTTTCCTCCGCTCATACCTTTTCAAGAGAGAGAGCGCAGAGTGAAGAGAAAAGAGGATGAGTCTAAAAATGAGTTTACTTGGCAAAGTTGCCTTGACAGACTACTAGTCGAAATCAGTTTCCATAATTTATTTTATTGTCTGTAAAATCGTATAAGAATGACCACAAAAACTATTAGTCCCATCAATAACACTCAATTAAGTAAAAGAGGTGAACGACCGTACCGAGTTGTCTTAGTCCATCCCAGCACCGGAGTTAACTGGAGTGGTGGATCCGAAATTGTGGCGATTGAGCTGACTCGTCGTCTGAGTTCCTACTTTGAAGTCGAACTGCTTAGTGGCGCTGATTGTGGACCTTTTAGCCACCCCATTCCATGCATTCCCCGTTCTCATGCTTATCATGCTGTGCGTCACCCTCTGGTTGCTCCACTGATGGGTAGATTCTCAACTCCTGAGATTGTGGTGGAACATCTAACGAGTTTTTTTCCTTGCTTATTCCATTTGCTTAGACATCCTGCTGACCTGATTTTTCCTCACAATGATTATGGTGGATTGGCAATGGCTGCTTGTGTCAGAGCGCTGAGAGGGACACCGATACTGTTTACTGAACACAATAGCTCAAATGCAGAGGGAAAATGTTTGCAGCGCAATCTTCGTTTTCGTCCAGATCATCTCGTTGTGTTGGATGAAGCGACAGCAGCATTCGCCCATAATTTGAAACCGACGCAACCTGTGAGTGTAATTCCCAATGGTGTGAATCTTGAGCGATTTACACCAAAAGGAACAGCGATTAATCTTGATTTACCAAAACCAATCGCCCTGTGTGTGGCTAGTTTAAGCCGGAAGAATCATAAGCGAGTTGAACTCGCCATTCAAGCAGTAGCTAGCTTAAGCGAGGTTAGTCTTTGTATATGTGGAGATGGACCCGATCGCTCATACTTTCAAGCGCTGGGAGACGAGTTGCTGGGATCGCATCGGTTTGCGATTCGGACTTTCCCCCATGATCAGATGCCTGAAGTTTACCGCAGTGCGGATGTCTTTACACTCCCTTCCATTAACGAGCCATTCGGACTTGTCTACTTAGAAGCTATGGCTAGCGGGTTACCCGTTGTCGCTACTGACGATGAAATGCGGCGATATCTTGTTGGTGATAGTGGTATTCTATGTGATGTTACTAATTTGGATAGCTACACAACTGCCATCAAAGACGCGCTTTGTGGTGACTGGAGTCAACGTGCTAGACAGAATGCTGCTCGCTTTAGTTGGGATGCGATCGCATTACGTTATCGCGATCTGATTTTAGAAATGATTTTGCAGTCCAAGAAAAAAGTGTCGTTACCAACTCATTAAATACAAGAGGGTCATATGCCGAAAGTTTCTGTGATTATTCCAGCTTACAATGCTATGGCTTACCTAAAAGAAACTGTGGAGAGTTTGCTCAAGCAGACGTTCACAGATTTTGAAGTCTTAATTGTTGATGATGGAAGTTCTGATGGAACAGTTTGTTGGGTTTCTCAAATAAAAGATCCACGAGTTCGACTGATTTCGCAGCAGAATCAAGGTTCATCTGGAGCACGCAACACAGGAATTTCTGCTGCGCTTGGAGAGTATATCGCGCTTTTGGATGCTGATGATATTTGGGAGCCAACCAAACTGGAAAAGCAAGTGCGATATCTTGAAGAAAACTCATTAGTTGGTTTGGTAGATACATGGACAGTTTTAATTGACCAACAAGGCAAGTCTACAGGAAGAGTTGTTGTTTCTCACGCAGAGGGAGACGACGTATGGAAGCAGCTTGTTCAGTTTAAAACAGTATGCGCTTGTGATAGTACACCTTTGATTCGTCGCAGTTGTTTTGAAACGGTAGGGTTATTTAACCGAGAATTACCATTTCTTGAAGATTTAGATATGTGGATTCGCCTTGCTTCGCGATATCGTTTTGCAGTTATAAAAGAAGTCTTAGTTCGCTATCGCCAATATCCAGGTAGTAAGTCTACAAATTGTCAAGGAACTTTGGAAGCTTTTCGTACAATTGTTGAGAAAGCTTTTGAGTCAGTTCATGCAGATTTATTACCTTTAAGAGAAAAAGGATATGGTCGGATTTCTCTCTACTTAGCTTGGAGAGCGATCAATAATAAAGATTATGAACAAGCTTGGCAGTTTAATCGTCAGGCGATCGCTCATCATCCACAACTTATTTTTTCTTGGGACTTCATCCGCCAAATCATAGCTTTGACACTCTTGAAAACATTTGGGCATCAAACCTATGACAAAATGAAAACACTTATACGAACACTGCGGCGACACACATCAACGGATAATGGACAGTGGAGAATAGGAAATAATTATAGCAATCCTAAATGAGTTGTGAAATTACTCGTTGAGGTAGGGAACGCTTAACGCTTAACGCTTAACAGAAAGTGTACCTAGCTTTGTCAAAAATCAAATATTAGTTCTATACCAAAATTTAACTTATGAGTATTGCTAAACACTCAAAGCCTGAAGCTTATACTTAAAAATAGGCGTTTTTTGATAATTACTCCCTTCCCGGTCTAAGATTACCTAAAATAATTAACTCCTCTCTCTGTGTTCTCTGCGCCTCTGCGGTTCAAAAATAGGTATTCTTCTGGCGGGAAGGGAGTAGCAACTTGGGTTACCTAATTTTGAGCGTCATCAGTCATTTTTCATTTTTTTATACAAAAGACCAATGAAGAATGACAAATGACAGCCGAAGTAACGGAATATTTCACGAATCATTTAGAATTGCTATAGGAACTCACATAGACGTCAGAAAAATCTCGAAATGAGATTTCATGAGATGAGTTGAAACAAAGTTAATCTCTCCCATGAGAAAGTTGAAAACTATGCCTAAAGTTACTGTTATCATTCCGGCATATAATGCCATGAAATATCTTCCACAAACAGTGGAGAGTATTTGGAATCAGACACTCACAGATTTTGAAGTATTAATCATTAATGATGGCAGTTCCGATGGAATTGTTGAATGGGCGTCTCAAATCACAGACTCGCGAATCAGACTGATTTCCCAAGAAAATCAAGGCACAGCTGCGGCAAGAAATAAGGGAATTGTTGAGTCGAAAGGCGAATATATTGCCTTTTTGGATGCTGATGATATTTGGGAACCAACTAAATTAGAAAAACAAGCCCAATGCTTAGATAATAATCCTTTGGTAGGTTTGGTAGACTGTTGGACAGCTTTTATAGATGAGAATAGCAAGCCCACGGGTTTAGTCATGAGGAACGATACAGAGGGTGATGTCTACAAAAAAGTTGTAGAATCATGTGACAGTCCTGTTTGCTGTGGAAGTTCACCAATGGTACGTCGTTCTTGTTTCGACATCTTGGGCTTGTTTGACCAGGAGAGTTACATTGAAGATGTAGATATGTGGATACGTATCGCCACTCGCTATCACTATGGAGTAGTCAAAGAACCTTTAGTGAGGTATCGCCAGCACCCAAACAACAAATCAAAAGATTGCGAATCAATGTTAAGAGGTTTTCGCCAGTTAATTGAGAAAACCTATAGCTCTTTGCCCACAGATATTTTATACCTCAGACCGAGGAGTTATGGTCGATTGTATGTTTTTTTAGCATGGAGAGCTATTGACACAAAAAATTATGAACAGGCTTTTCATTATACTCAGCAAGCGTTTGCAATGTATCCTCAACTGATTTTGAAACCGTGGTTTACTCGCCTAAATATAGCGATCGCAGTCATGAGATTTCTTGGACCTGATGGATATGAGAAAGTGCGGTCTTTTAATCGCAGTCTACGCCGAGGTTTGTTCGCTCGTACAACATGAATCAGAAAGAATTCGGAAAGGACTGCGTCCCGCTGCGCTAACGCAATTATGAACAAAATTGTCCGATTATTTTTCGAGTTAACAAAACAACCCTTGAATTCATCTTTTTGGGATAACCTAAATTTTGAATTCTTTGCAAAAGTAAAACTTATTTATTATTGGAGTTGTCGTGGGACTTCGTAGTAAAGTCATTAAGGGTGGAGCCTTGATGGTCATACGTCAAGCTTTGGGTATCTTACTCAGTTTAATTGGCGTATTATTCATCACTAAAGTTATTGGGCCGGCTCAGTATGGACTTTATGGAGTGAGTTATGGAATTGTAAGTTTTCTGGGTGGCTTGGGTATATGGGGCTTGGATGTTTATTTACTACGTAAAACATCTAACCCAGACCAACAGGATTATAACCAAGTTTTTACTCTGTTGCTGTGTATTAGCAGTGTCTTTACACTCACTCTTGTCTTTGGGCAACACATTCTTGCCCAGATGCTGAACGTTCCAGAATCCGCACCACTGTTGGCAACTTTGGGTTTAACGTTACCTATTTCGCTGTTAAATCTGCCTTTGACAATCAAACTGGATCGAGACTTAAATTTCCAGCGTGTTGCCTATATCGAGTTAATCAGCCAAGTTAGCTATTATGTAGCAGCTTTACCCCTGGCACATTACCTAGCACCTAAAGAACTTGGTGCTTGGGCACCTGCTGGTGGTTTGTGGCTGCAGCAAATCACTATGGTTTCACTAACTATCTTTAGTACCGATCTACGCCCACGCTTATGCTGGAAACCCAGTTTAATACGGGAGATGTTGGTGTATGGTTTGAGTTACTCAAGTTCAACGTGGATTTGGCAATTGCGATCGCTCGTCAATCCAGTTATTGTAGGACGTTTTGCTGGGCTTGAAGCTGTTGGTTTTATCGCTTTAGCGATTCGCTTAGCAGAAATGCTTGCCTTTGCCAAGTCTGTCACCTGGCGTTTGGCTATGGCGGCGCTTGCGAAATTGGAGAATGATCCATTTCGCCTACGCAAGAGTATTGAAGAGGGAATGCGTCTACAAGCACTAGCTGTTGGTTTGCCAATGGCTGCTTTTGCAATAGTAGCGCCTGTTGTATTACCAGTCGTTTTTGGGAAAGTTTGGACTCCACTGCTGCAAGTTTTTCCGTTGATTGCAATTGGCTATATTGCTAATTCTATCTTCAACTTACATTCGTCAGTCCTTTATCTCTTAGGTAAAAATCTTCTGGTCACTTGGTTTCATACAGCACACATAGTACTTTTTGCTGGAAGTGCCTTTTTACTCGTACCGTACTTAGGGATGGTTGGTTATGGCTGGGCAGAAATAGTTGCATTAGGCAGTTATATAGTTATTCATATATTTATAGCAAAAGAAATAGGTAGTCCAAATTACACAGTAGCTCTTGGGTGGGTAACTATATCGGTTGCTGTTCTGATTTTGAGTACAGTGAATGAAACAGTCCGTTACCTATCTTGCGTGCTGCTGCTGCTTCCGCTGCTATCAAGTAAAGAGAGAAACAGCTTGATTGGCTATTTTAAAATACTGAGATCTTAGAGGCGATTTGTAAAGTGAATTGATGTTAATGTTGTATGAATATGGGAATTATTGAACCTTTCAAAGACGGGTTTTTAGAAATTATCCCAGAAGGTGAGGGCAGTGATTACTGGCATATTACTGCAATCCATATTAATGGAGAAGTTTTTTGTCCTAGCCCCCGTATTTACCCTTCAACAAATGTTGCGCTCGCCAAAGCACGACGAATTTTTGATTGGATATACAATCATCAAATAGAAACTCTTGGCTTGGGATGCTATTGCGAGGAATTCAAGATCACCTTGTGGCGTCAACCCAAATTGCATCCTAGTTGACTATTGTTCACCACATTTTAAAGGTTACAGCCTTCCTAAATAGGATATGAACATCATCCTCTTCTTCTCTTTCTTTTCTTTGCGTCCTTTGCGCCTTTGCGGTTCGTTTTTTTTGTTCACGACTTATCTAGGATTGCTGTATGTCTGATTTAGAACAAACGCCGCCATACACTTGGAATCCACTCGCGAGATTTTGCGATCGCGCGCCAAATTATGCAAAGTATCGACCAAGTTATCCAGCAGCAGTAATTGATGTCATCCTAGAGGGAATGGAAACCCAGTCCCCAATAATAGCAGCAGACGTGGGCGCTGGAACAGGAATTTCCTCGCGGCTTCTTGCGGAACGGGAAGTGCGTGTCTTAGCAATTGAACCCAACGCTGATATGAGACAAGCAGCTGCATTCCATCCTCTAGTCGAGTTTCGGGAAGGAACAGCCGAAGCCACAGGTTTGAGTGATGCTTCAGTGGATCTAGTGACGTGCTTTCAATCTTTCCACTGGTTCAATCCGGAACCAACTCTTTTGGAATTTCACCGCATTTTGAAACCGTCGGGAAGGCTAGCTGCTGTTTGGAATACCTGGGATAAGAATGACGAATTTACAGGACATTACATTCAGTTGATACAAACAGCATCAAATTACCCTCAAGATGACAAGCATCGTACCGCAATGGAATCCTTAGCTAGTTATCACCTCATTGATATTAAACAGTGTGTGTTTACGTACACACAAGATGTGGATTTAACTGGACTTGTTGGTTTAACACAGAGTCATTCCATCATACCGGCTACAGGAGTTGTACTCCAACAACTTATCTCTGACTTGCAACAACTGCACGCACAGTTTTGTGATCAACGTGGTATGGTTAGGTTACTTTACAGTACTAGTCTGTTTCTTGCTAAACCAAAGGCGAATCTAGCAAATTAGCTCAGCAAGGATAGTAAAAATGCAAATTTGTCAAGAACTCTCCCTCCCAAGCATGGGCTGCGGAACTTGGGCATGGGGTAACCGACTGCTTTGGGGATATGACGAAAGCATGGATGCCCAGTTGCAAGCCGTCTTCAACCTTTGTGTGAGCAACGGTGTAACTTTATTTGATACGGGTGATTCTTACGGAACTGGGAGATTGAATGGGCGAAGCGAGTCACTCCTGGGACGATTTTCTAGAGAATATCTCGGTTCAGGCAAAGAAAATATTTGCATTGCAACCAAGCTTGCTGCTTATCCTTGGAGATGGACACGCCAATCTATGGTGTCGGCTTGCAAGTCATCTGCCAAGCGGCTGGGAAAAAATGTGGATTTGGTACAAATGCACTGGTCTACGGCGAATTATGCTCCCTGGCAGGAAAAAGGACTTTTGGATGGTCTTGCTGACCTTTATGAGCAAGGACTCGTCAAGGGTGTGGGCTTATCCAACTATGGACCAAAACGGCTCAAACGCGTACATCAAAGATTTGCAGAACGAGGAGTACCAATCGCGACTTTGCAAGTTCAATACTCGCTGCTGTCCACGTATCCCGTTACCGAATTGGAAGTTAAAGATGTTTGTGATCAGCTTGGAATCAAACTGATTGCCTACAGTCCTCTTGCATTGGGGCTGTTGACAGGAAAATACTCTGAAAAAGGTCCTTTTCCAAAAGGCATTCGAGGTTTGCTGTTTAGGCAAATGTTACCAGGAATCCGTCCACTTTTGGCAAGCTTACGAGAGGTGGCTCAATCTAGAAACAAAACTATGTCACAGGTAAGCATAAATTGGTGTATTTGTAAAGGGGCTATTCCTATTCCTGGCGCGAAGAGTATGGAACAGGCAAAAGAGAATATTGGTGCTTTGGGTTGGGAACTAAATTCTGGTGAAATAGCAGAGTTGGATCAAGCGGCTGCGAGTGCAGACAAAAAAATGGTGCAAAATATTTTTCAAACTCGATAAAATGTTGCCAGAAATCTCGCAAGATAGTTTATATGCTCAACAATCAACAGTGAACACTTGGACAAGCTCAGTGCAGCGCAGTGAACACTTGGACAAGCTCAGTGCAGCGCAGTGAACAGTGAAAACTGATAACTGATAACTGATAACTGATTTGAGCATAATAGACGTGGTTCGAGGGCATCAAGTGGCTCAAACTAAGAAGAATGTGCAGGTAACGCAGGAACAACAGACTTATCCAACGGACTTTTCATGGTCTTTTTGGTTTGCTTTGCCACTCTACCCCTTTGGCAAACGGCGGACTATTCGCAAAGAAGTTCTCAAAGATACAATTTGGACTTTTGACCAGCTTCAGGGCATTTTCTATGTTGTCGTGCCGATTCGCATGACCATTATTAAGTTAAATGAAGGGGGTCTGCTTGTCTATGCACCTGTTGCACCGACAACCGAGTGTATTCGCCTTGTGAATGAGTTGGTTACAGAACACGGCGACGTCAAGTATATCATTCTGCCAACTGTCTCTGGTTTAGAACACAAAGTCTTCGTTGGTCCGTTTGCGAGATGCTTCCCGAATGCACAGGTTTTTGTTGCTCCTAAGCAGTGGAGTTTTCCGCTGAATCTTCCACTTAGTTGGTTAGGCTTACCCTCCAAACGCACTCAGGTTCTCCCAGAAGACAGCAGCCAAACTCCCTTTGCCGAAGAATTTGACTATGCAATACTGGATTCTATAGAGCTTGGACCGGGTCGATTTTCGGAAGTTGCGTTTTTTCATAGGCGATCGCACACCTTACTCGTCACAGATTCAGTGGTTTGTGTACCAGAAGAACCACCGGCGATCGTCCAATTAGATCCATACCCCTTGCTGTTCCACGCCAAAGACAAAGCATCTGACATAGTTGAAGATCATCCGGCAAATCGCCGTAAGGGATGGCAACGTATTTCGTTGTTTGCTTTGTACTTTCGACCAAGTATGGTAGAGATTATGAAATGGGGCGAGGTATTTCGTAACGCCTTTCAAGCACCGGAACGTTCCAATAAAGCTTATTTCGGGTTGTTTCCCTTCCAATGGAACTCAGATTGGAAGTCCTCATTTGATGCACTGCGAGGGAATGGTCGTTTATTTGTCGCACCAATTTTACGAACTCTCATTCTCAACCGCGCACCAAGAGAAACTATCAACTGGGTTGAGAAAGTAGCGAGTTGGGACTTTCAGTCGATTATTCCCTGTCATTTTGACTCACCAATTCAAGCACAGCCGCATCAGTTTCGACAAGCATTCTCCTTTTTGGAAGAGTCTTCTGGTAAAGGGTTCAGCAGTAGCAGTGATTCTTTACCAGAGGAGGACTTTAAATTACTCAGGCAACTTGATAAAGGTTTAAATAAGTTTGGTATTATACCACCAGCCAAGGAGTTGAAATAGGGAGTATCCCCATTTTGCAAAAAAGACAGTAGTGGGAGCATCTTGCTCCCTACTTTAATTGAAAGCGGGCTGTCCGGCCCGCACTACAAAATCAAATAAATTGACACATTTGGGATGCTCTATTGAAATAATTTATATGTATGTTTTTTAACTCAGATCTTGCACCAGTCGCATTACCCGCCTGGGGTTTAAACCCCAGGCTAACAGCTAAAGTCTTCGCGCATAAGACTGAGTAAGAATTTCAGTCCATTTCAATGGACTTGGGCTATGAGCCTTGAACTTAAGTTCAAGGCGGACTGTGGGGCGAACTTGAGAATGGTGCAAGATCTGAGTTAAGAAATAACTATGAGTCATCTTCTTTTTGAAACAATTCTAACAAACCAATTGTGCCGACAAAAAAAGTATAAATGCCATATTGTAGTGGCGTCTTTTTTCTGGAAGGTGCAAAAAAAGCTGCGACAACTCCTTCAAGGAAATGGATTGTGACTGCAAAACGTTCAATCCAAAAAACTGGATTCAGGCTGCTTGGTACTTTCGTGTTAGTTAGGACTGCATAAATATTCCATAATTCCAATCCAATTGCACTTGTTATGAGGACTGTAGATAGAACTTTTACAAAGGTAAAAATATTGTTGTTTTGATAGTTTAATTTCATGGTACTTTATAGGATTTTGGTGTAAATTACTCTTAATACTCGCTGAAGTTATGAGCGGGTTAATGCCTATTATCTAATATGTGGTTCAATTAACTGAAAAAACTGTAACTCAGATCTTGCACCTTCCCCTAAGTACGCCTTGAACTTCAGTTCAAGGCTCATAATCAAAGTCCGTTAAAACGGACTGGAATGTATATTGAGTAAGCTAAAGCTTACTTGAAGCTCTGAGCCAAGAAATTTATTTATTGGCGGACGGAAAAGCTGGTGCAAGATCTTAGTTAAGCGATGAAAACAGATGACTGTGTCAACAAGTCAGAACCCAATAGGGCAGCTTTTGTTAAAATCGATCCTTCGCCTCCTGATTGGAGAGAACAAACTGCAGTTTTATGAAACAATAGATTGGCAACACCAGAGCGATCGCTTCCGACAACCAAACTTAATTTATCCACATTATTACAGCAGTCAGAATTTTCACGGTATAGAAGGCGGGTACCTTAATTCTGTAGCAGCGATAACATATGATCCAGTCACAGCATTTGCTTCGCCACCAAATGAAGCGTGGATTCGTCAGCAGTTAATTGCTGTTATTAAGAATCAGCCAAGGAAAATTCTTGATCTAGGTTGCGGCACAGGTTCGGCTACATTGATGTTAAAGCAAGCTTTTGCGCAAGCGAACGTTATTGGATTGGATTTGTCTCCTTATATGCTAGTCGTGGCGGACTACAAAGCGCAGCAAGCGGGGTTAAATATAGAATGGCTGCATGGACTAGCGGAAGCCACAGGTTTTGAAGAAGCTTCTTTTGATTTGGTGACAGCTTCCTTTTTATTACACGAAACACCACCCAAAATTTCTCAGTTAATTTTGCAAGAATGTTTCCGCCTCCTGAAACCAGGAGGACAATTGATTATTTTGGATGGGAATCAAAAAAGGCTGCGTCATGCGAAATGGTTGATAAAAATCTTCAAAGAACCTTACTCGACAGTTTATGCTGCAGAGAGTGTAGACGATTGGATGAAGGCGGCTGGATTGGAAGAAGTGCAAACAGAATATGTTGGTTGGATCAATCAAGTTACGAGCGGTATTAAAATTAATTAATGCCAATCACAGCTAGACTCCTTTTTATGTTTGAACAACAACCAGAACATGTACGACTTCATATTAAAGAGTTAGCCACACAAGCCTCAGAAAAATCAGAGCCATCCGCATGGTTTGATGTCTTATATGTCGAAGCTAAAGGTGATGCGGCGCAAATTCCTTGGGCAAAGTTAGCCCCCCACCCCTATCTGCAAGACTGGTTGACTACTCATGCACCATCTGGTGAAGGGCTAAAGGCGCTGGTAATTGGCTGTGGCTTGGGAGATGATGCAGAAGCTTTAGCAAAGCGAGGGTTTGAGGTAACTGCCTTTGATATTTCCCCCACAGCTATTGCCTGGTGTCAGCAGCGATTTCCCGATTCGACTGTGAATTATGTAGTTGCAGATTTGTTGGCAATTCCCTCACAATGGCATCTTGCCTTTGACTTGGTTTTTGAATGTCGCAATATCCAAGCTTTGCCCTTGAGTGTGCGCTCAAAGGTTATCTCCTCAGTCGCCTCTGTTGTTGCGATCGATGGAACGCTGTTAGTGATTACTCGTTTTCGGGAGACAGAAGCCGAACCCTCTGGTCCCCCTTGGGCATTGTCAAACTCCGAACTGGCACAGTTTGAAAATTTGGGATTAGACCAACTAGAGCGTCTTCTGTTTTTAGTGTCCGAGCAGATTGACGTTAAACAGCTGCGGATTGAATATCATCGCAAGTGAATAATCTAAGACGCTTACAGGGTAAGACTTTTACCAAAAATCCTGATTTCAGGCATTCTGGAACGAATAAGCTCAAGCGATCGCCTTTGTTATCTCACAACTGGTGTTCCAACAAACAAGTTTCGAGTCATCATGTGGAATGATCAAGCGATCAAGCGATCAGCGATCGCCTTCTTATACTTCAATACGGTTCAGTTAGGGCTGAATGATGGGAATTTCCAGTGTGTAGAGACGTTGCATGCAACGTCTCTACAAAGGTTAACTTTTCCACGCTTCAACCTCTACACTTGACTTGTAGATGCAGCACTTATCAGTAGAATTTGGGCTACCTTTAATATATTGAATAATAGCTCAGTAGATTGCTGATGACTCAGGAAGAATTGCTGCGGGTAATTGATGTGGCTGCGAGTAAGGGAGCGACAGAACTCGACCTCTCTGGCAATGAGTTGACAGTTTTACCGCCATCTATTGGCAAGTTGACTCAACTCAAAAAACTGATTCTCGGCAAATATGAGTTGAATGACGCTGGCAAGATTGTTGGTACTATCGCGAATAACCTGAGTGCTTTACCTGCAGAAATTGGACAGCTTGATCATCTTGAAGAACTTCAGGTTGTTGATAATCGCTTAAGCTGTTTGCCAGCGGAAATTGGACAACTCACCAACCTGCAATCGCTCGACCTGTGCTTCAATCGACTGAGCGCACTGCCAGCGGAAATTGTCCAACTCACCAAAGTGCAATCGCTCAACCTCAGCAACAATCAACTCAGCGCACTGCCAGCGGAAATTGGACAACTCACCAAAGTGCAAACGCTCAACCTCAGCAGCAATCAACTCAGCGCACTGCCAGCGGAAATTGGACAACTCACCAACCTGCAATCGCTCCACCTCAGCTACAATCAACTGAGCGCACTGCCAGCGGAAATTGGACAACTCACCAACCTGCAATCGCTCCACCTCAGGATCAATCAACTGAGCGCACTGCCAGCGGAAATTGTCCAACTCACCAACCTGCAATCGCTCCACCTCAGCTACAATCAACTGAGCGCACTGCCAGCGGAAATTGGACAACTCACCAACCTGCAAACGCTCGACCTCTGGGGCAATCAACTGAACAGCTTGCCAAAGGAAATTGGACGACTCACTAAAATCACAGACCTTAGGCTTGATGACAATCCCCTAACGTCACTTCCACCAGAAATCCGAACAAAAGAATCTAGAGCAATTCTGGAGTTTTACAGGCAACAGCTAGAACAAGAAACTGATTACCTTTATGAAGCCAAATTACTCATTGTGGGAGAAGGTGGAGCAGGCAAAACTACACTAGCAAAAAAAATTCAAGACCAAAATTATCAGCTACAGCAGGATGAAATCTCTACCGAAGGTATTGATGTTATTCAATGGAAATTTCCATTCTCAACTGACAGAGAGTTTCAGGTTAACATATGGGATTTTGGCGGTCAGGAAATTTATCATACTACTCACCAATTTTTCCTGACCAAACGCTCCCTTTATGTTGTGGTCGCAGATACTCGTAAAGAAGATACAGATTTTTACTACTGGCTAAAAGTGGTAGAATTACAGAGCGATAATAGTCCTTTGTTAATTATCAAAAACGAAAAGCAGGAGCGTAAACGAGAAATAAACGAACGGGAGTTACGGCATCAGTTCACTAATTTTAAAGAAACACTCACTACAAATCTTGCTACTAATCGTGGTCTTCCAGAAATTCTTAAGAATATTAAGTCTTACATTCAAAACCTACCCCATGTAGGAACAGAACTCCCCAAAACCTGGGTTAAAGTCCGGGAAGCTTTAGAACACGATTCCCGCGAATATATTAGCTTGGAAGAATATCTCACTATTTGTCAGAAATATGGGTTTACTACAAATAAGGACAAATTCCAACTCAGCGGCTATCTGCATGATTTAGGCGTATGTCTTCACTTCCAAGACGATGACTTGCTACGAAAAACCGTGATTCTCAAGCCTACTTGGGGTACAGATGCCGTTTACAAAGTTTTGGATAATTCACAAGTGATTGAAAACTTGGGTCAATTTGACCGCAATGATTTAGCAAAAATTTGGCATGACAACAAATATACCGATATGCGGTCAGAACTGTTGCAGCTAATGATAAAATTTAAACTCTGCTATAAAATTCCCAATCGTCCTGACAATCTTCCTGACACCTATATTGCACCTCAACTGCTTTGTGCTAACCAACCCGACTACACTTGGGACGAAACCAACAACCTAATTTTGCGCTACGAGTATGATTTCATGCCCAAAGGTATCCTCACCCGCTTCATTGTTGAGACACACTTTTGGATTGAACAGCAAAAACTTGTTTGGAAAAACGGCGTTGTTCTCAGTAAAGATCAAACCCGCGCCGAAGTTATTGAAAACTACAATCAAAGGGAAATTAAAATTCGTGTCGCCGGAAACCGCAAGAAAGAACTACTAGCAGTTGTCACCCACGAACTCGAAAAAATCCATCAGTCTTTCGAGCGTTTGAAGTACGAGACTTTTGTTCCCTGCAATTGCTCTAGCTGTCAAGGAAGTCAAACGCCTTATGCTTATCCTCTGGACGCACTGCACAAGCGCTTAAAAGCTGGTCGAAAACAAATTGAGTGCGAGAAAAGCTTTCAAATGGTAGATGTCCGAAAGTTGATTGATGATGCTTCATTCGATGCAGATAGGGAACTCAAGCCTCAAGCATCACCGTTGCAACCAGAACTGGATCGACAGAAAGAGAAATCATTGGCATCTCCATTAGAATACGAAAAAGAAATTTTTATTTCCTACACCTGGCGGGATAAGGACAGCATGCCGTATGTCGAACAACTAGAGAAGACATTTAAAGAAAAAGGCATCAAAATTATTCGTGATACAAATGCCGTTGGTGACTACAAAGCAAGATTTAAAGAATTCATGCAGCGAATTGGTCGGGGAAAATGGATCATTGCCGTTATTAGTGACCAGTATTTGAAGTCAGAAAATTGTATGTTTGAATTAGTTCAAATTGCAAAGAATGGAGATTTTTATAAGCGAATATTTCCCATTATTCTATCAGATGCAAAAATAAATAAGCCGCTTGAAAGACTTAAATATGTTGAGTATTGGGAAAAGGAAACTAAAGATTTAGATGAAGGAATGAAAAGGGTTTCTGGAGCTAATTTACAAGGATTTCGAGAAGAGCTTGACTCATACACTGAAATTCGTCAATACCTACCGCGACTTGCTAACACTCTCAAAGACATGAATACTCTCACTCCAGAAATTCACAGTCAATCAGAATTTGAGGCATTGCTCAAAGCGATTGAAGAACGTTTAGATGAGTGAGAAAGAGATTGTTTTGTATAGAAAGTTAGCTATGAATTTGGGAGCACCCCAATGCATGCAAAGAAAACGGTAGTGGGAGCATCTTGCTCCCTATTTTATTACCAAAGCGGGCAAGATGCCCGCACTACAAAATAAAATGAATTTACACATTTGGGATGCCCCCATGAATTTCTTATTTTTTTTAAAATAAAAAACTTGCGATCGCCCCTTAATCACTACTATTTGTTTGTTCTTTTCTTCCTGCTCAAATTCAGCAGATATTGACTGAATTTCCTCTGGTGCAATATTTGTCTGCTCAGATACAGAGCGATCGCTTTATAATTTACGTCCAACCATACCTTACAGTAGATGAGCAAGTCCCTAAAAAACGCTATCACACGATAAGTGTTAGTAGGTAAGATTGTTATGCATGAAATTTCACCGCAGAGCGTGCAAGCCGCAGAGAAACACGCCTTGCAATCACTTAAGCATGGTAAATCGGTAGAAGAGGTTGGTAAGCGGCTGCAAACCAACGACCAAAATAAGCCGGAAATCGGTCAAAGCATTGAAGCGTCTGGAAAAATTATTCAGAAGCAGGCGCAGGAATCTTTGCAAAAGGCGCAGCAATTAAAAGAGAACCCTTCGGTGGAAGTATTTTCGGAATCTGCCCAGGCACATGTAAATGCTTCTCAAAATCATATTGAGGCTGTTAAAGAATTTCAAAAGCAACTGCGAACTCATTTAGATGATCACAAGCGCAGTAAATCCAACCATGAATAAACAGAGCGTTAGCCGAAGGCTTTGGCGCAGCGATCGCCTCTGGTTTGGAGAATTCCTTACTTCCGCTTAACCTTCACCGCCCTAGACTCCACTGTGAACCCTGGAATATCTTGCAGTTCAGTTTCACTCAAACTGTATTGTTCACAAACTAAGCTTAGACGAGTCCCTGTGATTTTAACAGCATTCACCGAATGAGTCAGATCGCCTTGAAAATACAGTAGCGTGTTAGTTCGTGGTTTAATCTGCCCGACTTGTTGTTTATGGCGACGCAGCACGAGTTCTCCGCCTTGCAAGTTTGGCTGTACTTGCACATAAAGAACACTAACCACCACAGGAGGCTCAACCGTTTTGCAATAAGATCGCAAAGAGCGATCAATATGCGGATCGACGCGGGAACCTTCTTTGAGCAGCAGCGGGTTAAGATAGAAAGCGTTGCAGTTCGGCTCTAGCGCTTGGTCGAGATAGGGCTTGAAGAAAGGAAAGCGCCGTTCCACTTCCGCAATTTCTGAACGCTGGAATACCACAGAAAACCCCTTTGTGTCAACAAAGTCGCGGTTAAGGTTGTTGGTTGCAAAATAGGGGGACGCTAAAATTTCTCCTCGCAAGTCGTTGAGGTAAGTGATTGGGAAGGCGTCTTGGTGCTGAGAAAAGTAGTTCAAGTGTTCAAAAAGTTTAGGAGTTTCAAGGTGATGAGGCAAATGTATGGTATTGGGTAAGAGCGGCGGTGATACGATCAAGGCAATTGTGTTCTACTGATATGCATCAAACCTTTATCCCTGGCATTACTCCATCCACAATACAGTCTCAACCTTCCTGGTGGTTTGCGTTTGTTGGCAATAAATTGCTGGTTCGCTTTGAAGGAAACGTCAGCCAAATTCCCAATTTAATCAGTTTAACAGAAATTGGCTTGGAGCCAGTGCGAACTCAATTCCTTGGCACGCTGGATGGTCAACCTTGTTATTCGGCAGAACTGCCGAAAGATGCGATCGTCCCCGATGGCATGGTTTTGCAGGGATTACGCGAATTGTACGGAACGTTGGATGAACAGTTGTATGCGCTGAGTGGTCGCGCCATCCAAATCGTGGAATGGGATCGCACTCACCAATACTGCGGGCACTGTGCCACTCCCACAACCCAATTATCTCATGAGCGTGCCAAACGTTGCCCCAACTGTGGATTAGTGAATTATCCTCGCCTCTCGCCTGCGATTATCGTTCTCGTTTCTCGCGGCGAAGAACTTTTGTTGGCTCGCGCCCCTCGGTTTCCACCGGGGATGTACAGCGTGCTAGCTGGCTTCGTGGAACCAGGAGAATCATTAGAAGAAACGGTGGTGCGCGAAGTCCGCGAGGAAGTGGGGATTGAGGTGAAAGATATTCGCTATTTTGGCTCGCAACCTTGGCCATTTCCCAACTCACTTATGATTGGATTCACAGCCACTTATGCAAGTGGTGACATCGTCATCGAACCGCAAGAGTTGGTAGATGCTGCCTGGTTTAGTAAACACAACTTACCACAAGTTCCTCCTAGGTTGAGTATTGCCCGGAAGCTTATCGACTCCTTTGTACTCTAACCAAGTCCCTATAGCGTTCCGCCACGCTGAGAGTATTTCCCTGTTCCCTGTTCCCTGCGATGCACTGAGCTTGTCGAAGTGTTCCCTGTTCCCTGTTCCCTGTTCCCTGTTAATAATGATTCAAACAATTATTGTTTTTGTGATCATTGGGCTGATTATCACTGGGATTTTAGTCAGTCCCACCCTAGTTAAACAACGAAGAAACCGTCTTAAACATCGTCCTTTTCCCCCACTTTGGAATGCGATTATTGAAAATAATCTTCCCATTTATCTCCATCTTTCTCCCGCTGAACGCCGACAGGTTCAAGGACATATTCAAGTATTTTTAGCAGAAAAACAATTCATTGGCTGTGCAGGATTGCAGGTAACGGAGGAGATGAAATTGGCGATCGCTGCTGTCGCCTGTTTGCTCCTGCTTAACGAGCGAGGAGAATACTTCCCTAAACTTCGTTCAATTCTGATTTATCCCAGCACTTATTTTGTTAATCAAACGATTGCCACCGGCAATTATATTGTTGAAGAAAGGCGCGTGGCAAGACTAGGAGAATCATGGACTCATGACCAAGTTATATTATCTTGGGAACAGGTGCAACAAGACACTCAAAACTGGAGGGATGGACATAACGTTGTGCTTCATGAATTCGCCCACCAATTGGATCAAGAGGATGGGAAAGCTGAGGGTGTTCCTATTTTGCAACGAAATTCAGACTATCCCATTTGGGCGCAGGTGATGGCACAAGAATATCAACAGCTGTGCAATGATGTTCAACGAGGCGCAAAGACCGTAATGGATAGCTATGGCACAACTAATCCCGCAGAATTTTTCGCCGTAGCGACTGAAACATTCTTTGAAAAACCGCAGCAATTGCTGAAGAAGCATCCGGCACTTTATGAACTACTGCAAGGCTACTATCAACTAGATCCGGTGCAATGGGTGAGATATTAGATTGAGTTGAGACGTAAGACCTAAGATCACATTGAGTAGTGAGGAGTTTTGTTGTTTAAGGCATCCTACAACGGTAGAGTTTGCTGCACTTAAACTAGTATAAGTTTATATTGAGCGACTATTCGTATAAACTATTAAATACAGTTAATATAGGTGTGATTCATATGAAGATGGAGCCTGCATACACTTCTGTGGGGAAAATTTTTGAATACAGACCGATGTTTTTTATCCCCAAGTATCAAAGAGCTTATGCATGGGAAGCTGAATCTGTTGAAGATTTTATCAAAGATTTGAAAAACTGTTTTGAGAGAAGAAAATCACATACGCCTGTTAATCATTTTTTTGGAGGGGTGCTCTGCGTTAGATATCCTGTAGCAGGAGCTGTTAATCAACACGAATATGAAATTATTGATGGGCAACAAAGAATTTCAACCTTTACGCTATTAATGTCTTGTTTAATTAAGATATATAAGGAGTTACTTGAACAAGTAAAGCATTCAAAAGATGAAAATAATCAGTTTATTTTGGAGGGACGGATAAAAGACCTCTCTGAGAGATTTCTAGAGTTTAGGCAGGAAGTTCAAAGAAAAGTAAACTCTGTCGAAGTTATGAGACTATCCAGAGTGGATCATCCCTTCTATAGAGAACTAATTCGTGGGATGAATCCATCTCCTTCAAGAGACTCGCATCAAAAGATTAATCACGCTTACCAAACTATACTAAAAGCAGTACGAAATATCATCAGTTCATCAAAGTTAGAAGGAAAGATGGACGATATTGAAATAATACAAAATATTATAGATAATGACTTTACCATACTATACATGGTAACTGATAGTAAAGATGATGCATTTAGATTATTTCAAGTTATTAATGATAGAGGAACCAATTTAACAGTTGGCGATTTATTAAAAGCAAATACTTTAGAGATTTTAGAAGGATTCAAAGACTGTCAGGATAGTTGTGAAATATTCTGGGACAATATCCTTGCCGATTCTCCATCAAAAACAGCAAATTATTTGAACTGGATTTATGAATCGTATAAGGGTAAAAGAGCTAAACAAGATGAACTTTTTGACACACTTCTTGATAGCTTCTTTCCAGAACATAAAAAACAGAAAACAGAAAATTTTACCGATTATGAATCTAAACAAGTATATCAAACAGTCAAAAATATACATGAAGATATCTTTAACTGTAGAAAATTGCTAGAAGGACAGTGGCTATATTCATCAAAACAACCAATCACTAATTGGGATAGAACTCGCTTAAGTATTCTTTTGAAAGAACTCGATCATACTTTATCTGTACCACTCTTTCTAGCCGCTTCACTACTTGATCATAAGATTTTTTCGGAAATAGTGCAGATTGTAGAAAAAGTTTATTTCAGATATAAAATAATATGTAATCAGCACGCCACACCATTAAAAAATATTTATTATGAAGAATCGCTTGCTATCAGGGAGAATCCAAGCTCTTATAATGTATTAGGATTAAGGGAAAAGTTACAAAAGCTAATTCATTCTAAAGCATCAAATAGCACATTTAAGAATTATCTTGAAATGTTAGAGTATAAAGACTCTGGAGGAAGTAATAAACCCCTTAAATATTACTTAATGACTACAGAATATTATTACGAATGGTATCAAGCTGGAACTACAGAAACTCCCTTATGTAAAGATAAAAGCAGAGTCTATGACTTTGCCGGAACTTCAATTGAACATATATATCCACAAAATACAAGTAAGAAGTTTAGAAACGAAAAGTTGGAACCTCTAAAAAATACATTGGGAAATCTGACTATTTTAGACCCCGCGCAGAATACTATAGGCGGAAATGATCCTTTCGATGCAAAAAGGTCTCTTTATCAAGCATCATCAGTATTATTGACTAGAAATATAGCAACAAATCAAACTTGGGATGAACAAGAGATCAAAAATCATAAAAATTTACTTATAGATATTGCGCTCAAAGTTTTTTATCCATAATTTTCAACAATGAAAGACGAAGTCACATCATAAATTAATTTTGATTACACTGTAAAAGTGCAATTGGGCAAAGTCCAGTGTGTTCTGCACTCAGGGTCCGATCTCACATTTGTAAAAACACGACTGGCGATGACTATCATCAGTCACTATCTACTTGTTTGTCCTTTTCTTGCTGCTCAAACTCAGCCAAGATCTGCTGAATTTCCTCTGCTGCAATATCTTCCTGCTCAGATTTAGAGTAGATAGTAACTAAAATAATCTTTGTACTGGTTTTGAGATAATATATCAGCCTATATCCAGCACTCTTACCCTTTTGGATATCGCTATTTTTTACTCTTAGCTTAAAAATGGTATAACCTACTCCTGGTATTTGGTCACCTGGTAATTCTCCAGATTGAAGTTGTTCAATAATTGGCTGGATATCATTGCGAATACTGCGGTACTTTTTCGCCAAAATCCGCAAATTGCGCTTGAATTTGCCAGTTACCTCAACCTGAATCAAAGGTGAATCATTCTGCATCAATCCCTTCCCACAGTTGAGACACGGGTAAAGTATTTCCCGTCATCGCATCATACCAACCCTGACGAAAACTTTCTGCGGCGGATTCAGATATTTCCTGATATTCTTCGTGGTTGTTTTCTTTATCAGGTTCTTCAGCAAGCAGTACAATGACTCTGACACGGGTATGCTTGTCCACACTCAGGGGTACATCTAAGGATAGTTGACCTTGCTCATCCACAGTTCCCATGATTTCAATAGCTTTCATGACTCCTCCAATGGGATTTGCTTTCACTACTTTATATCAAGTCCGGTTGATTAGTTGTGATTCTAGAATCTTCCAGATACTTCGCTACACTGCGTTCCGCTCAGTATGACAGACGTTTTTTTACAAGTGATTAAACGGACATAATATTAATTCCAAATCGACTTAAAGCAATGGGGTTAGCAACCGAGATACTTTCACGGCTAACTTGAACCAGAAAGGTTTTTTATGGTATTCAGATAAATCAACATAAACAGAAGCAGCCAAATCATCTTGTAACATTTTGTCCACACTTTCAACAAAGTGAGAATCAGCAACAAAGCCCATCACTTCAAAGTTAAGGAAGAAAGAACGATAATCCAAGTTGATACTTCCTACCCCTGCCATGTCCTCATCAATAAGTATGATTTTCTGGTGCATGAACCCATTTTTGTAGCGATACAGCTTAATACCACCTATTGCCTTTATCTCAGCATAGTACGAGAAAGAACACAGATAAACGAATAAGTGATCGGGTCGATTTGGTAAGATAATACGTACATCTACACCGCGCATTGCTGCCAGTTTCAAAGCTTGAAGAGTTGACTCATCTGGTACCAAATAAGGAGTAGCAATCCAGAGGCGAGTCTGAGCTTGATTGATTACATTGATAAAGAAAAGGTTACAAACTGGTAATTGATCCGCAGGTCCAGTGGAAAGCACTAACGCGGTTTGGTTAGCTTCCCGATTAGCTTGAATCTGCCAGTTAACTTCCAGAATTTTTCGATTCGCCCAGTACCAATCTTGTATAAAAACACTTTGCAGACTGTGTACACTCGGACCTTGCAACATCATGTGAGTATCACGCCAAGGACTTAGGCGGGGATTTTTTCCCAAGTATTCGTCAGCAATATTCAAACCACCGACAAATGCTGTTTCACCATCCACCACCAGAATTTTACGATGGTTTCGGAAATTGAGCTGAAAACGATTGCCTTTGCCTCTAGTGGTGTGGAATGCACTTACTTGAATGTTATTGTTGCGTAGAGACTTAATATAAGAGCGAGATAAGTTTTTTGAACCAATTTCATCGTAGAGAAAGTAGATGCGTACTCCTTGCTTTGCCTTGGTAATCAACGCTTGCTTAAACTCGTTACCTGCTTGGTCATCACTGACGGTGTAGGATTCTAGCAAGATATAATCGGTTGCTTGTGCGATCACACTCAACATCGCTTCATAAGTTTGCTCAGCATCAATCAGCAATTGAGCTGCATTACCTGATGTGAAGGGAATTGCTATCAACGCTTCAGCTATTGGTTGCAGCTGCGCTAACTTTTGGGGTGGTGCGATCTTAAATTTAGCAATTTCACCGTAAGCTTCTTGAACCAGCTTATAGTGTTGTGCGTAAACTGAGCGTAGGGCTTCGGTATATCCATGAAATTTAGTCCTGCCTAAAATCCAATACAATGGAATGGCTAGCCAGGGAAAGGTGATCAGAGAAATCCCCCAGGCGATCGCCCCACTAGAAGAACGCACAGTCATCACCGCATGAGCAGCATGCAAAATCCCCAAAGCATGAACAACAACTACTATAATTCCACTGACAAGGGCTAAAACACGACTATCAACAAGCATCTTATATTTTTACTGAAGTATCGCCATAAGAAAATTCTGCCAGCAATGGCTTGTGATCGGATGAAAAAATATCATCTAGCACTTTAGCACTAGCTTTCTTTTGACTGAATCCTCGGTAAAAGATATAGTCTAAAGGAGGTGACAACAGGAATCGTTTAATTTTCTTGCTTTCATGCGGTGCAAAAACAACTGGTGCTAACCCCAGCCGAGTCACCGCTTCTTCAAGCAGAACCGCTCTTTTTCGACTCCAGGTATTGAAGTCTCCTGAAAATATCACACAACCATGATGTGTAGACAGGGCAAACTCTAACTCATGCAGTTGTGTTTTGAATTTATTTAAATCCACAAAATTGATCAGATGACTATTAATAGCGAGGAGAGTCTCTTGTTTATCAGAGAGCGGATACTCAGTAATTAGGGAAACTTTAGGAGTTTTAACAATAGGTTCATGATGTTTTGTCAAAATCGATCTACAGCTGAGTGGACTGATTTTCGCTGCTGTTAAAATTCCAGAATAAGTCTGATGATGAGCATCGATAAAATTAGGGGCAAAATCCCAACTCATTTCTTTCAATGGAGCAACATGTTCGGCATTTATTTTCAAGCTAAATTCTTGCATAAACACAAGATCTGGTTTGTACTGCTCAAGAATTGCTAAAAAATCTTTCATCCAAATTTTGTCATAATTTCTCTTAGCAATGTTCCAACTCAGCACTTTAATTGAGCTACTATTTAGTTCTGTTTGGAGGACATGGCTTCTACTAATTGTGGATTTATCTGTGCGAATGAATCGATATGATGGAACAAATTGTTTTGTGAGAGTGGCTATGTGTTCTTTAGGACCAAGCATCACTAAAAATTAACGGAACTTCGGATAGCTTAACGTTATTGAATAGTCAACAGAGCCTATCATATCAGATGATGTGGTGATACCCCTTCGGGACTGAGCCTTGCCTAATTACTTTAAAGAAAGCAGACTAATGCACTGCAAATTATGATCGTCGCACAGATAAATCCATCAAATTCGCCAGCTTGTAAACAATCCGCGCACCAACATTACCATCCCACTCAGCATCACCAACTTCGCACAGATCAAAACCAATAATTTTTCTACCACTATTTACCAATTCACGAAACAAACAAAAAGCTTGCTCTAATTCCAGTCCACCCGGAACAGGAGTTCCTGTACTTGAACAGTATTTTGGATCTAGACCATCTACATCAAAGCTAATGTAAACATATTCAGGCAAATGACTGATAATTTCTCGACACAACTCCATCCAAGTCGTTCCCGAATACAGCTTTTGTTTTATGGCTGGGTCATAATAAGCGACAATTCGACCATGAGATTGGTTAATCATTTGCACTTCATCATGACAAATATCACGCAAGCCTACCTGCACTAACTTGGAAATTTGTGGTAGCTTCATCGCATTGAACATGATGGACGCATGGGAAAACTCAAATCCCTCATAGGCGTCGCGTAAATCTGCGTGTGCGTCTATGTGCAAAATGCCATAGTTTGCGTAGCTGGCTGCTAATGCTTGGAAGTAACCGAATGGTGAACTGTGATCTCCACCAATCACAGCAACTCGTTTACCATTTTCAATTGCTTGCTTAGACTGTTCAAACAACCATTGATTTACCTGTTGACAAGCTTGATTAATTTCTCCTAATACAGGTGTTAAATCTGGTCTATCTGTCAGGGGTTTACCTTGTTGGAGTCGCTCGATAATTTTTGCCGCTAAACTTCGATAATATTCGTTCTTCTCTAAAATATCCTGAGGAATTTCTACCATGAAAATTCCCTGTTTCCATCCGTCAGGATTATCGAAATCGAACAAATCCACTTGAGCCGACGCATCCAGAACCCGTTGTGGTCCGTTAGCAGTGCCTGCGCCATAGGAAACGGTCACTTCCCAGGGTATACCAAAGATAATCAGGTTTGCAGACTCGTAATCAAATGGTAAAGCAAAAAGGTTGCCATTAATTTGACCTATGCTACTGGGATTGTACTCTTGGAGTTGATGGCTCATGTGGGTAGATAAAACACCGCTTAGTGGACACCTGCACTATTGTAGCGAACCATAGCTTATGGTATCTTGCTTGTCAGACGCAGCCTAGGCAATGTGGCTATCCACAATTATTAAGGTAGCGCGCGCCAAGAGCCTTGCCCTTCTTCGCCTAGAGACTTGGGTCTAAATGTGTAAAAATCCGGCAACCTATGCCAACTGATCGCTTGGCTATACGCCTTTATGCGTCTGTTGCTTTCCGTAATCACCCTGATAATAGGTTTTGCACAGGGTTTACCCTGAGCGGAGCCGAAGGGTACTTCCCCTCCATAGTGCCACCCCTAAAAATCAGCTCGCCTTTATTTGTTTGCCAATCGCTTATGTTTCGTACCAGGTCAGCCATCAACCTTAATATTATTTTTTCGTCATTATATAACTTTATATTAAGGAAGACAGAAAACAAGCATAGTAAAACTTATGACTATACACAATATGTTAGTGGACGTGACTATATATTTGAATCGACTGATAATCAGGCAAAAGGTTATATGACTGGAATTCGCACAGGTATCCAACGCGGGGACTATATCATTTTATGTAACAGTTCTAATACTTGTCGATATCAAGTTGAGGAGATTGATTACTATTCTGAGCCACCCAATATGTGGATAGCTTTACTTAAAAAAGTTGACTCTGAATAGTAGAGATTTTCATTTTTCCAGGATTTAAAGCCGAAAGCTCACGACGCGTCTTTCCATATGCGCACTAATATATCATGTGTGTGATCTTGTCAATATATTGAAACTCTATCGCTTTATGAGTAGAGTTCTCCTAACTCTACCAATTCGGAATTTTGACTCCTTTCATTGAACTTTAAAATTCTTTCTCGTGAATTCCAAGACAAAGGTGAGAATTTATTTTCTCATAGAAAATACAAAAGCGATAATTATGTTGGGAAACATACAGTTTTTTTTGAAATGGAGAGACTCTTTTGAGTCATTGCAAAGATTAGATATGTCAACTGACACATACCTAACAGTATTGTGTTGTTTTTATGAAATTTCGGAAAAATACTAGCATGTTCTTGTAGAAAATATCGTAGAATATCGGGTAAGCATTCGTTGAAATAAGCATATACAAACTTAAGTACAATTAAGTTTGTTGGAAAAGCCATCTACCACTACAGATAAACAATCCAGTTTTTAATCTAAATTATTGCATGTTTTGAGATCAGGGACAGTTTTTAAGTAGGTAGACACAAGTAAACCTAACGACGTAACATAATATAAAGTGGTCAAAACTATTGCGATTGCGCCAGATTTCGGGAAGCCCTCTCCGGGGTCTACGTTCCACTCGCAATAATATACTGAAAAATTTTCCCGCTAACCTACTTAACAGTTAAGACTGTGACAGTTTTTCTTATCAGAGTAAAGCTTTGGAAACTCAAGAAATTGGTATAGTTCGGCTAGTCCAGTAGACAAGTAAAACCCTAGAAAATAGGGTAGAGTTAGTTGTTGTGTGTCAATCACTCATCTTGATTATTTCAAGTTGCATAAAATTTGAATAATTAATGTACCTGTTGAGAGATTTCCAGTGTATTTACTGATTTGAAAATAAATTTCTACAAATAAGTTTTTGAATAAAATCAAGTATCAAAAGGAAATTCCTGTAATCATGACCTCAAAATCATTGAACTACAAGATCTCAGAGTCGTCGATAGTAGTAGCTGCTGTAGAGCAGATATCGTCAGATCTTGGTGGCGAAGCAGTCATTCTGAATCTCAGATCAGGAGTCTATCACGGACTCAATGAACTAGGGGCAAGAATTTGGAATTTAATTCAGCAACCCAAGGCAGTGAAAGATATTAAACACAAGCTTCTGGAAGAATATGAAGTAGAACCAGAAGTTTGCATGAGAGATATTTTGGCACTGCTGGAAGAATTGAAAGCTGTAGATCTGGTTGAAGTTAACAATGAAACGGTTGCGTAACTTTCTGAAACTTTCTGGGAGCGATCGCACCCTTTTAGCAATCACCTTTATCTTGCTAGGAGCAATTAGGTTGGGGCTGTTTTTTCTCGCCTTTCAGAATTTATTAAAGCTCTTGCAAAAGATAAATAAGCAAAATATTCGTTTCCCATTTGAGATTCAGAAAAGTCAAATTTCTGTAGGCAAGATTGTTTGGGCTGTTAACGTAGCAACACGCTATATGCCTGGTGGGGCAAAGTGTCTGGCTCGCGCCTTGACGACTCAATTTTTCATGAACCGCTATCATTACTCCTCTCAACTACGTATAGGTGTTGCTAAAGAACAGGGAGGACAATTAGAGGCTCATGCTTGGATTGAGTATCAGGGATGGGTTGCGATCGGCAATCTTCCGGATCTCTCACGCTTTATACCACTGCCATCTCTCGAAGGAGTTAAGCTATGAGCGGAATTATGGGAATTTACTACCTTGATAATCGCCCTGTAGATCGAGAAGATTTGGGACAGATGGTCGATATTCTTGCTCACCGGGGACCTGATGGTGCAGACATCTGGGTTGACGGATCTGTCGGTTTAGGGCATCGAATGCTGTGGACAACACCGGAATCTCTGCTAGAAAAACTGCCATTGATTAAGCAGACAGGTGATTTAGTCATTACTGCAGATTGTCGAATAGATAACCGGGATGAACTTATTCATGTGTTACAATTTGATGAGCGCCCATCTGAAAAAATCACGGATAGCCAGTTAATATTGGCGGCTTACGAAAAATGGGGTGAGTTTTGTCCAGAACAACTTTTAGGGGACTTTGCGTTTGCGATTTGGGATGTAAAAAACCAAACTCTTTTCTGTGCGCGAGACCACATGGGCATTAAACCCTTCTACTATCATCATCAGGCAGATCACGTCTTTGTTTTTGGTTCTGAGATTAAAGCACTTTTGTGTTTGCAGGAGATACCACACCAACTCAACGAAGTAAAAGTTGCAGATTATTTGGCAGTGATGCTCGAAGATAAAACCAGCACATTTTATCAAGGCATTTTCCGGCTTCCCCCTGCCTCCAGCATGACAGTGAGTTGCAAGGGAATACAAATACAGTCCTACTGGGCACTTGACCCAAAGCGCGAGCTACGGCTCAATTCTGATGAAGAGTACGCTAAAGCTTTGTGTGAAATCTTTACCAAGGCGGTGCATTGCCGTCTGCGTAGCGCTTTCCCCATCGGCTCCCATCTCAGTGGCGGGTTGGACTCTTCCTCGGTTACCTGCATGGCGCGACAACTTCTCCAACAAGAAAATCGTCCCTTACACACATTTTCCAACATTTTTGACACTGTTACCCAATGTGACGAGCGTTCTTTTATCAACCCTGTACTTGCCCAAGGTGGGATGATTCCTCACTATGTGCACGCAGACCAAATGGGTCCTTTGTCTGACCTAGACCAGATTTTTTCATACCACGAAGAGGTATTCTTTGGTCCTACCCATTTTCTTCTTTGGGGTCCTAACCGTGCTGCTCATAGCGAGGGTATCCGAATTGTCCTGAGCGGTTTTGACGGCGATACGACTCTGTCGCATGGTGAGGGGTATCTTATTGAACTGGCACACCAAGGACAGTGGGCAAGCTTCGCAACAGAAGCTAATGAGATTTCTAAACTTCTCGGTAATTCACCCCTAGATATTCTTCAAGAATATGGTCTGACCTACCTGCAAGAGTTGGCACGTAAATCGAACTGGGTGGCTTTTGCCAAAGCAGCTAACGAAATATCTAAACATTTCGATATTTCACAGCGACATATTCTTTTGCATCATGGTCTAAAACCTTTACTCCCAAAGCTTCTGCGGCAAGCTTGGCGACGGCTACGCGGACGCAGCGAACCGATACCTGACATTGACTGGCTGTTTAACCCTAGCTTTGCTAAGAAAATTGGTTTGAAAAAACGTATTCAAGCTCTAAATGAATCCCAGTCGAACCCAGTTGTTACAGAAAGAGAACACCATTGGCGCGTTATGACTTCAGGTTTGGTAACGTATGCAATGGAAACCTTAGACAAATCGGCAGCAGCGTTTTCTATCGAAGCTCGTCATCCTTTTATGGATAAACGATTGCTGGAGTTTTGTCTATCTCTACCTCCAGAGCAAAAGCTTAACCAGGGATGGTCTCGCTTGGTTATGCGCCGTGCCATGAAGAATATTCTTCCTGAGCAAGTGCAGTGGCGACGAGGAAAATCCAACATGTCTCCTAGTTTTCTATACGGGCTACTAACACTTGACCGAAAGCTTGTGGATAATGTGATGCAAAATCAGCTAGAGAGCATTGCCGCCTATGTGGATACAAACGCCTTGCGTAAAGCTTATGAACAATTGATATCTGCAAGTAACTTTAAGTCTCTTGAAAGATCTATAGCATTAGATATCTGGAAAGTAGTCATGTTGACTCTTTGGCTAAATCGTACCCAATTAAAGCAGTAGAACCAGTTGCATCAGCCGATTATATCGAATTTTTATCTGTACTGATATTAAAAATGGGTGGGTCTACCAACAAAACGCAACAAATCACACAAGGAGTTTTCACAGTGAAGAAATCTTATGAAGCACCAAAGCTCAACAACTATGGCACAGTGGCTAAGATGACCGAATACTTTGGCATCTCAAGCACAGATACGTTATACGGTCCAACCGGAGCTCCCGCTGGCAATAGTACAGGCACAATCAACGCTTGTGCTACAGCGAATCAGCAAAACTGTCTCCCTAAATAAGGAATGTCTAGACTCAATAGTCATTAGGCATCAGCCACTAGAAAGTGGTAGTCCTAAATCTGTCACGACACACCGTAAACATATTTAGGGTGTGCTGAGTGAAAAGCACTCACTGTTCCTGACACCTTTAGGGCTACCTACACACTCATGATGTAGTCAAACAATAATAAAGTGTTTACTTACTCTGCCTACAATCTCTGTATTCACTCCCAGTTGCCCTTACCGGAACTAATGGCTGCACAGGAGGGTGACAAAACTGGTCAATCGCCAGATGTTGTCGTCCATGTGCGTGAGTTAAGTTCCTCGGAGCTTTCGGCAGTAAATGGAGGAAACTTGTTTCTGGGTGATTCCTTTCTGGGAAACCTAGAGGTCGGTAAGTTCTTAGTACAGAATGGACGGCAGATTGTAATTGAACCCGTTCCAGGAGTTGAGGAAGCGGTGATTCGTTCCCTCATCCTGGGACCTTCCTTGTCTGTATTGCTCCGACAGCTAGGATTTCTGGTACTGCACGCCAGTTGTGTCGCCATTGATGGTACTACAATTGCCTTTTTGGGTCATTCTGGATGGGGAAAATCAACGCTGGCTGAAGTCTTCCATACCAAAGGCTACAGTATCCTCACGGATGATTTGATGGCTATCAAAATGGATACTGACCAAGCCATCGTATTTCCTGGATTTCCCCAGGTGAAATTATGGTCTGATGCAGCCACTTCTTTGGGGCATACTCCGGAAAATTTGCCGTTACTACACTCAATGACGGAAAAGCTGGTTTACCGCTTTTCCGAAGGCTTTTGCCAAAGACCCCTGCCGTTAAAGCGTCTTTACGTGCTGGACAAAGGAACTCAACATAGCATCGAACCGTTGCATCCTGCAAATGCCTTCATGGAGTTGGTGCGCTATTCCCACGCTGTCAATTTATTACAAACTCCAGACTTTACCAAGACACATTTTGAGCAGTGCCAGAAACTAGTTAAGCACGTATCTGTGTGCCGACTGCGGCGGCAATTTTCTTTGGACGCTCTTCCGGATTTAGTGAAGTTGATCGAGGAAGATATTAAAGAGGGTGTTTATACTAGCTGAATTGTCAAAAATAACTTTAATCTAACTTTAGATTCAACACTCGCAGCAGCTATTTAACCTCTTAATATTTTGTTTTGGTATAAAATTAAACTATGCAAGCAGGCAAAATATTAAAACAAAAACTCCAGAATACATTACGCTTTTTGCCTGCATTGCGCTTAGTTTGGCAAAGCAGTCCCAGTTGGACGATCGCTCGCGTCGTCCTCTTGGTCATCCAAGGTATATTACCTTTATTGTCAATCTATCTAGCGAAACTTATCGTCGATACAGTAGCTACTAGCCTCACCGCCGCTGACAAAGCAGCAGCCTTTGGCCAGGTATTATTCTTAATTGTCCTAGCAGGTGTAGTCACCCTGGTCACTACGCTTTGCAACTCCTTAACAGAACTGGTCAATACCGCCCACTCGCAGCGGGTGAGTGACTATATGCAGGGTGTTATCCAGGCTAAATCAATAGAAGCTGATCTAGAATACTACGAAAATCCCCAATACTACGATACCCTACAACGCGCTCAACAAGAAGCTCCTTACCGCCCTCCCCAAATCCTGAATCGTTTGGCACAGGTGGGACAAAATAGTATTTCCTTGCTAGCGATGGTTGGCTTACTGCTGTCACTTTATTGGGGAATTGCCTTAATGTTATTTGTTGCTGGTCTTCCCTCAATGCTGGTACGGGTAAAATACACTCGTGTCTTGTACCGTTGGCAGCGTAAAATAACACCTCAAGAACGGCAGTCCATGTACTTAGCTTGGATGCTGACATCAGACCAGTTCGCTAAAGAAATTCGCTTGTTTAATTTAGGCTCCTACTTCAGTCAATGGTATCTGCGTATCCGACGGCAAATATATAAAGAAAGCCTAGTCATTTTCACCGCACGTTCTCTGGCTAACTTTGCTGCTCAAGCTGTAGCAGCAATTTTAATGTTTGCTGTCCTTGCCTTCATCGTCAATCAAGCTATCCAAGGTGTTCTCAAACTAGGGGATCTGGTCTTGTATTATCAAGCATTGCAACGTGGACAGAACGATATTAAAGGTCTATTGAGTAGTGTGTCTGGTTTGTATGAAGACAACCTATTTCTCGCTAACCTTTATGAATTCCTTGACCTGAAACCCAAATTGGTTGAGCCTTTACATCCTGTGCCTATCCCCCGACCCATGCAAAGTGGCATTGTTTTTAATCATGTTAGTTTCCAATACTCTACCACTACCCGTCAGGCACTTAAGGATATTAACTTGATTATTCGACCAGGGGAAGTCGTAGCGTTGGTGGGAGAAAACGGTTCTGGTAAAACTAGCCTCATTAAACTCTTATGCAGATTATACGCTCCAACCTCTGGAAGTATCACTATTGATGGCATTGACCTCAGCCAATTTAAAATTGCAGAATTACGTCAAGAAATTAGCGTGATTTTTCAAGACTATGCTAAGTACCACTTCACAGCGCAAGAAAACATTTGGTTAGGTAACATCGACTTACCACCGCACCGGGAAAGCATAATTGCTGCTGCCCGTCGTTCTGGTGCTGATGATGTTATTACTCATTTACCCCAAGGTTATGACACCATCTTGGGCAAGTTGTTTGAGCGAGGAGAAGAACTTAGCATTGGTCAGTGGCAAAAAATAGCATTGGCAAGGGCATTTCTCCGAGACTCCCAGGTGATTGTCTTGGATGAACCCACCAGTGCGATGGACCCCAAGGCTGAATACGAGGTGTTTGAAAAGTTCCGCCAACTGATCCAAAATCAAGCTGCCATTCTGATTAGCCATCGCTTATCAACTGTCAAAATGGCGGATCGCATTTATGTGATGACAAATGGTTCAATTGTCGAAAGTGGAACCCATGACGAATTAATGCAGTTGGGCGCTACCTATGCCCACTTGTTTGAAACCCAAGCCCAACAATATAGATGAAAACTCTATGTGGCAAGAAACCCTCTCTCAACTTAGTGAAGCAGAATCACCACTTTCTAAGTCATTACCGAAAATCTATAGCATTCCCATTGCTGCCGAAGCCCTAGCTCATTACAGTCGTGAACTTCAAATAGCTGAACCTGCTGAGGCATTGTGTAGGTTAACTCAAGCCATTGCCTACAGTCCTAGTTGGGCAGAAATGCCTCCAAGCGTGTTGATTAGCCGACCGACTCCCCAACCTGTACTAGCGGTGTTGGGCTGCTTTGATGAAGTTGCTAAATTCCGAATTTGGACACAGTTACAAAGCTTGAATCGGGATCTAGCTCGGATGCGCTATGTTAGCTATGGTCAAGCTGAGCTAGACTGCCAGCGCTTGGCTTGTCAGTTAATTGCTCGCTTTGGTCATCAGGAACTGAAACGCTTTCACTTCACCGCCATTCCTCGCGGGGGACTGATTGTACTGGGTATACTGGCTTATTGTTTAGGACTCACGAGCGAGCAATTACAGCCACCGAAATCGCCGGATGTACCTTGGGTAGTAGTGGATGACTGCGTGTATACAGGATCGCGATTCTACGGCTTTGTGCAATCCCACTCGCAGCAGAAGGTCATTTTTGCCCATCTGTACTCTCATCCTGAGTTGCGTTCGCGCATCATAACTTGTGAACCTCGCGTCCTTGCTTGTGTGAGTGCACATGATCTTTATGACTACGCACCTGAAGAGTTGGGCGATGATTACCAAGCTTGGCAGAAACACTCGCTTTTCAAGCTTAGCGGTTTCCGCTATTGGGTTGGAAAAACTGACCATGTATGTTTCAGTTGGAATGAGCCAGATCGCTTTTTTTGGAACTCTATTACGGAAAAAATAGAAGGTTCCTGGTTGCTTCTTCCAAAAGACGTTTGCTTGAAAAATCAATTTAAGGCTGCTTCCAAGCTTCTGAATGTACAAATTCAGCCTGAGGCAACCGGATCCCTCAAGCCTGCAGCACAGGTTGTCTTTGGTCAGTATGAGGAACAAATTGTGATTGGTAACCTTGAAACACAGCAAAGCTTTGGACTAACTGATTTGGCTGCTGATATTTGGTTAGCTATTGTTGAGCACGGCAATTTGGAAGAGGTCATAACAGTGTTATTGAGAATCTACGACATTAATGAAACCACGCTACGCTCTGATGTGGATATTTTTATAGATCAGTTGTACGCCGAGGGTTTGCTAATTAAATTGAATGATCGCTAATTCAAAATTATGCTCCTATCTTTACCCTTAAGCAAGCTTATACCCAAATATTGGCAATATTAAATAAAAGCCAAAAAGAAGAAACATTTATTACAACTTATTAATGAAAATGCAAACTTTACCAAGACCATATATCAGGAATTTCGAGACAAATATTCGCCCCGAAATAGAGCTACTTCTTTGTTGCGTCCGCCCACAGGTTGATGATGCTATTAGCGATCGCATCAAAGCTTTGGTTAAAGAAAACATTGACTGGGAATACCTAATTCAAACAGCACATGGACACGGTGTCATACCCTTAATATACACCCGCCTCAATGCTATCTGCCCAAAAGCTTTGCCCGACTCTGCTTTGAACCAACTACATAGTCTTTTTAGTGCGATCACTAGACGTAACTTGTTTTTGACTAGAGAACTCGTCAAACTCCTAGAACTTTTGAAGGAGCAAGGGATTATAGCAGTACCTTACAAAGGGCCAGTTTTAGCTACCTTAATATACGGTAATGTAGCTCTACGGCAATTCGGTGATTTAGATATTATTGTCGAAGTGCAAGATATTTTTGCAGTCAAGAAACTGCTGCTTGATCAAGGATATCGACCCAATGTTGAAATGACTCATGCAGAAGAAATTGCTTATCTGCAAGCTAAAACTGAGCATACCTATGACTTTATTCACGATGACAAAGGAATTTTTTTAGAAATTCATTGGCGAATTGCACCAAAGTACATCACTTCCATCGAACCTAAACACTTGTGGCAAGACCTGGAACCATTCTCATTGGCTGGCACAACTATATCCTACCTGCCCCTAGAAGACTGGCTACCAATTTTATGCGTACATGGGTCTAGACATATGTGGGAAAGGCTATCATGGCTGTGCGATATTGCTACACTCCTTCACAAACACCCAGATCTAAATTGGGAAAAAGTCGTTAAACAAGCTACCATCTTTGGCTGTAGACGGATACTGTTTTTGGGGCTTTTCTTGGCACATGATCTTTTAGGAGTTGTCTTGCCAACAGAAATTTGGCAGCAGGTGAAAGCTGAACCGATGGTAAGTGCGATCGCCCCCCGAGTATACAATCAACTTTTTGATCAAGTCAGGACTTCCGATAGATTTATGGGCAGAACTCTCTACCATATTCAGGTGAGGGAACGCTTCCAAGATAAAGTTCTTTACATCCAATCTTTCTTCCACTGGTTAAGAAATAAGAATGCCTCAGTTTAATGTGAGTTCAAAGCATCAAACATCACGGCTGATGAATTCTACAAATCTAGTGCTGAAGCACAAAGTATATTCTGACTCATTGTACTAATTAATTTCAAGCCCAAAATCTAAAATTTAAAATTTAAAATCTAAAATTGACAATCGATGAAACGACGATTTTTTTTGCTAAGTGCAGGTACATTAACATTCTCACAACTGCTTGTTAACTGTGCTGGCAATAACCAGGCAACCCCAATTAACCAGTCGCCAAAAGAGTCTAATGGTAAGCGAGAGCTTAATAAGTTTCGCAAGAACTTGAATCATTTTCCTAATGAAAATATTTCTTATCCAGCTGATGCTGGAGTGATTGACGTCATGAAGGACTATGGCGCTCGCGGAGATGGAAGGACAGATGACACTGCCGCCATTCAATCTGCTATTAGCGCTGCTGTTGGAACGAAAAGGATAGTATATTTTCCAAAAGGAATATATTTGGTTTCAAACACTATTTCTGCAAAAGATACTAATGGCGTTTGGCGCTGCCGCCTAATTTTACAAGGATACAACAAGCAAAATACTATTATAAAATTGAAAGATAACTGTGCAGGTTTTACTGACTCAAAGAACCCAAAAGATGTTTTACAGACTGGGAGTGATAATCCGATTGCTCAAGACGGTGCTCAGGCAGGAGGAGGTAATCAAGCATTCAACAACTCTGTTTTGAATTTAACTATTGATATTGGAATAGGTAATATTGGTGCAAGAGGGCTAGAGTATCTTGCAAATAATCAAGGGATTTTAGAAAATGTCACTATCAAATCCTCAGATCCTAAAATGTTGGGAGATACAGGACTTGCTATGATTCGCTTTGGTCCTGGTCCATGCTTGATTAAAAATGTCATAATAATTGGATTTAATTACGGGATATATGCTTTTGGGATGGAGTATGGATTGACTTTTGAAAATATCGCAATTGAAGGACAGCGAATAGCAGGTATATATAATAATGGACAAGTTATGGCTGTCCGGCGATTAATTAGCTACAACGAAGGGACTATTCCAGTCATTAAGCTTGATGGCGCAGGTTTTCTAGTTATGGTAGATTCTGAATTAATTTGTTCAGGAAATACTAAAAATTCAGTTGCTATTGATAGTGTGGGTGATAATTCAGAATTTTTCTTAAGAAATGTCAAAACCTCTGGTTACCGAGTTGTAAGCATAACAAAAAGGAGACAGCCTGAGAAGACAGAAAATCCTATGAGCGAGTATTCTTCACTACCTGTAAAACAACTGTTCTCCTCAACTCGAAAAAGCTTGAATCTTCAAGTAAAAGAAACACCAAATTACTACAATAACAAGTTCTCAGATTGGGCTTTTGTTGGTCTTCCAACAGGAGGAGATGACACCTCCAATATCCAAGCAGCACTAAATTCTGGTAAACCTGTTGTCTACTTTAAGTCAGGGGTTGGTTATTTTATAACAACAAGATTAGTGATTCCATCGACAGTCAAGAAAATTGTTGGTATGGAAGCAACTATACTGATTTCTAAAAACAACACTTACTTTAGAGACAAGAGTAAGCCAAAAGCGCTATGGGAAGTCGTTGATGGTAGTGATTTGTTAGTCATTGAAGCTCTAGATTGCACTATTTTTAATACCAATACTGAAACAGCGGGTGGTTATTTTATGCACAATAAATCCGCTAGAAGCATGGTGCTTAAAAGGATTCCTGCGGGATACGGTGCTTACAAAAATGAAAGGCCAGCATCAGGTGTACCACTTGGCGAGCTTTATGTAGAGGACTATTCTGGAACTATCAGAATTAACGTTCCTCAAAAAGTTTGGGTGAGACAATTTAACCCAGAGAACTTTGAAGATGGGTACAACGCCAAGGTCACAAACAATGGTGGAGATCTCTGGATTCTTGGTTTCAAAATAGAAGGAGCAGGTTCCGCTATTGAAACAAATAACGGTGGTCGCACCGAAGTACTAGGCGGGGAAATATACGCATCAGGATATGTTCCTCCTGCTGGAAAAGCTTGTTTCCTTGTCAATAATTCTTCAGTCAGCTTTTCTGTTGGCACTTCGGGTGTAAATCAGTATCCAGTCATTGTCAGAGAAACAAGAGGCAAAGTGACTAAGGATTTGAATCATCGTGATTTGCCATCTAGAGGTGGTCCCTCTGTTGCCTTACCATTGTACTCAGGGCAAGTAACACGAAAAAGAGGGATAAAATAAATTTGGGCGATCGCACTCGACTTTCTAATGTCAAGTTTTCTGTCAAATCTACTACTTTCTAGACATTGTTTAAGGGGTGCTGACGTGCTTGTCGAGCCAGCCGCTGCTCATGCCATTGTAGACCAATCAAAATAGCCACAGTGAGGGTTTGACCCGCTTCTTCCATCTGCGTGAAAATCAGACCAAAGACAAACAGAGTCAGCGTCAAAAATTTGCAAAAATCATCGACACAAACACGAGACCATAAGACATAGCCAAGATACAGATAAGCCCCTAGACCTAAAAACCCTAAGTCTCCCCAGATGCCAAGCCAGCTGAATAAAGGCATAAACATTGAAGACTCCTTGGCAAGCCAACTTGCATAAACTTTAACCCAGACTTCTGCACTCACAGGATGAGTTGTAGCCCCTAGTGGACTCAGTAGACTCCAATAATCGCGGAAAAACCACCCTCCTAACCGTCCCACGGTATGACCTGGTCCAAGACCAAACAACCAATTTAAGGGTGATTTATAGTAAGAAACAATCATGGGAACTGCTGCCATTTTAGTCCTAACAGCCTCACCATCAGGACCGTAAAGTTCTGTTCTGCCAAACCAATATTTAAATGCTTCCAAGCCTTCTATTTCTAGGTTTTCCATGCACCAATAAAAACCTATAATAAACAAAGTAAAAATTATTATATACATTAGTGCTTTGCCAAAATCATTGTATTTAAAAAATACCAAAAACATCCAGGCTAGTACAAATACAATTAATACCTGCTTGGAGTCGGAAATTAATAATTGCCAAAACGCAAGGAGTAACAAAAATCCTCGTATCCAAATAGAGACAGTCTTAGCGTTAAGCAAATAGTACAAACCAACAGCTAATGAAACGGAGCAAGATACATAATTGCCAGCGCCTGACAAATAAAAAACACCTTGAATAGCGTCCTGCGGAGTGTATTGGGCAACACTAATCTTACCCATATCTATCAGAGGTTTCTGAATTAAAGCTACTAATAAGTTAATTAAGGCAGAACCTAGCAGCCAAGCTCTCAACTTTTTAAAACTTGCTGGCGTTAGGGGTATACAAACTATCGTCACCAGCATCAAAAAAGGCTCACAGAGTATCATGAAATCCAAGAATACATTAATCGCACCTGCCTTATTCAAAAGCGCACTGGTAAGCATGACCCCAAGAAAGATAAAACACGCAGTTATAATTTCCCATGTAGTTGCTATTTGCTTGCTATCCTTGGTTCGGGTCTTGGTTATGGCAACTATGAGAGCAAATGGAACCAACAAAAAGTGTGCAAAATTGATGACTTTAGGGACACCGGCGGCACTAATAATACGAGGGTAGAAAATACTTACAAAAGCAATTATTATGAGTGACAAACTAGTAATGTATACTTGTTTACGTGGTTTTAAAAAATATTGATTTATAGAGTTTTTTGTATTGAACATTCTTAGGTTTCTATTCTTTAAGAAAATAAATTGTTGAGTATTTTTACTTTGTTTTTGAAGAAAAGTTAACTTATTGCTCACTCTAGTAATTATAATTATATTAATGTGGAATAAAAGTTGATATATTGATATGTAGCATTTGATTTAGAAAAAGAATAATCTGGAGATTTATAATCAGAATCAGGCTGAGCTAGGCATTGAAGAATAGCTTGTGAAAGATTTTCGATGCTATCGTTTTGTAGTTCAAAATAAGTGCAGTTAGAGGAGCCTATTTCTCTAAAGATAGGAATATCTGAGCAGACTACTTTACATGAAAGATATAGTGCTTCAGCTAGTGGTAGGCAAAAGCCCTCTGTTGAAGAAGGCACTACTAATAGTTCACAGTTTTGATACAGCCAACACAGTTCATCATCATCTATTGATGAAAGCATGAGTACACGCTCTTGTAGAGAAAGTGTCCTGATTTGATGACAAATGTTTTCTGTTTCAGGTCCAGAACTACCAACGAGAATCAGCTTAGTTGAATCTTTTAGCTGATTATTTTTTAGTAATAGAGAATATGCCTGTATTAAGATATCTAAATTTTTGTTCTTACGATGCTGAGCAACAGCAAGTAAGAAAGGAGTATTAAAACTATTTTCTATATTATTGGGTACTCTTGGTTTAATCTGACTAAAATCTACATAGTTATAAACGACAGTAGTTTTTTTTCGTTGCTCAATGTGGGGGAAATAAATTTTTAATAATTCCAGTGTTTGTTTGGAAACGCAGGAAAGTCCATCGCTATTGTTGATGCACTGTTTCAAAAATAACTGATTGAATATAACATTTGGGTAGCCAAAGTTCTCTGGGCATTCATAGGGATATAGGTCATGAATAGTGGTAACGACTGGACAGGGAAAAAGTGAGCGAATAAATGGAAGTGGAAATGAAAGATGGACAATATTAGAATGGAGTTGTTTGGCGAGTTTTGGTAAACCGAATAAAAACCAGAGATTTCTAGAAACTGAGCTATTTTTAATGTCTACGCTCAGTACATTAATTTTTTCTGAACAAATATTAAAAGTTTTTTCAAAGTAATCTTTTTGCCATGCTCCTACAACCAAAGTAACTTTGGTTACTTGGTCGGTATCGACAAGACATTGAGCAAGATTTGCAGCGTGTCTGCAAACGCCAGTCGGTTTTGTCGGTCTGTGTAAAGCAGCAATTAGGATATGCATATTCGGGCGTTATTTTTAAAATTTGAATGTATTTAGCGATACGCCTTTGGCGTCTGCGCTCCGCGCAATCGCAATTCAGGCTGCTTCGTTATTTTTTCTTTCTGAGCTAGGATTTGTTCATAAACCTCAGCCAAACGTTCTCCCTTAACTTGCCAACTAAAAGCCTCTGTTGTTAACTTCTGTCCGGCTTGACCGATACGTAGGCGTAGTTCTGGGTCTTTAGCGACACTAATCATTGCTTTAGACAAGTCATCGACTGCCTGATCCGGATGATTTGCAGAAATTTTGAAGCCAGTTTCCTCAGTAACCTGCAAAGCTGGTCCTCCTAAGTCCAGACAAATGACCGGACGCCCTGTTGCCATTGCCTCCATACACACCAACCCCCCAGAATCGTGTAAGCTGGGATGAACCAGCACATGGCACTCGCCTAGCTTTGCCAAAGTCTCCTCACGGGGTAACTCGCCCCAGAACTTTACCTGTTGAGCAATTCCTAAATCTTGAGCAAGGGTGTGAAGGCGATCGCGTTCCGAACCGTCTCCCAAAATCCAGTACTCAGCATCAGGCAGGTTTGCTTGGGCAAAGGCACGCAGTCCTAGATGAAACCCTTTCCAATGCAACAGTCTACCGATGCTAATAAACCTTACTGGCAAAGCGTCTGGCATCCCGTACTCAGCAAGATGGGCTATTTCTTCCTTCGTCAGCCCTATTGCAGATAAAACCTGCACATTACTTACACCCATTCTGTACAGTCGCTTAGCCGTATCCTCAGTTGTAGCGCTAACGACAGCACTTTTTTTAGCAGTCAGATGCACAAACGGATCGAGTTCCCCTAAAAAGCGAACAAAGTCCCTGATAATTTCGTAAGTCTTTGCACGCCAGCTAAAATCTCGCCAAAACTCCTTTGGCGCAGATTCGCCGCCACCTACAGGTCCCCACACAAAAGGAACTGGCAGCAGTGAAAGAAAGCTAGGATTTGAATACTTGACAAAGGTAACGTGCTGTGTTATTTCAAAACCGATTTCACGATGTAGACGGCGGGCTACAAAATATGCCTGGATCTGCCAAAGATAGTAGTGGATTTGCATCGCACCGCTTGACCCCCAGCGCCAGAGGCTACCGAATATGGGAAGATTGAAATATACGAAGTGTAAGTTAGGCACTGGGTTGCGGGCTAGCTCGGCTTCAATTGCTTCCCCACTTTCGTCAAATCGAGTTAAAACCCAAACTTCGTGATATTTAGCAACTTCCCGAACAACATTCCAGCCCACGCCGCGTTCAGATCCTTTACCTGGTTCACACGAGTAGGCGGACATCAGAATTTTCATATCTAGAGCGCCTCTTTAAAATAGATTGAACAACGAAAAAATTAAGTTTTACTATAAAAACACTAGTGCAAGATTTTTTAGCGATTAAGTTTTAGCAACTCCTTTAAATTCCTTACAAGCCTGAACTTTCTCATAAATTTCAGCAATTTGTTCTCCTGCTTTTTCCCAGGTAAACAGTTTAGCTCTTGCAAGTCCCTTGTTGACTAATTCCTGATAAAAATCAGGATGATTGTGAAGATGACACACTGCATCTGCAATTGCTTGATAGTCGTTTGGATCAACTAATAATCCCGCATCTCCTACTACTTCAGGCATGGCTGAAACCTTCGAGGTAATAACTGGAATTCCGCAAGCCATTGCCTCTAGAAGGGTTATGCCAAATCCCTCATGGAGTGAAGGCGCTATTAACATATCAGCGGCGTTATAAATTTGAATGAGGGTAGATTTATCTGGCTTGCCTAAGTAGCTGATATGATTTTCTAGCCCTTGGGTTTGGATGAAGGTTTTTTGTTCATCTGTAAAGTCTGCACCCACTTTCCACAAGTGGATAGACAAGCCTCGCTGCTGCAAAGTTTCTATGACTTTGAGAATGCTAGAAAGATTCTTACGCGGATGATTGGAGCCTACATTCAGTAAACAAACTGTTTCTGGTGAAATTCCATATTTTTGCCGTAAAAACTCAGCTTGTTCTTTTGGTAATGGTTGAAATGCGGCTTCAACTGCATTAGGTATTACAGAAATACGTGCAGGTTCAATATCCATTATTTGAGTCGTATCTTTGGCTGTTGCAGAAGAAACAGCGACGACATGATCCGCGTACTTCATACCTTTGACAGCATGTATCCACATACCACGACTGAGGAAGGGCAGTTCCACTGAGCCTTGAAGATTATCGTGACAGTAAAAGTTGACGAGATCGTGACAGGTGACGACAACAGCTTTATTTTTCTTTTTTAACCAATAAGTGATGTGCGCCTCGCTAGGGTCGATGATATGAAAGATATCCGCGACTTGCTGCTGCACTTGTTGAGGAAAGCGCCAGAAACGTTCGTAGTATTTCCAAACTCTGAGTAACAGAGAACGACTTTTTCTGTCAACAGGTTGCGGTTTGAGATCAACAATCTCCCAGTTTGGTCGGACAGATCGCAGTCCTGAAATTATACCATCGGCATAGACATCCATGCTAGGTTCAGGCATCATCCGCGCAATCACTACACGCATTGGTAATTTTTTACCCTCAAAACATCATCAAAGCTAGATTTAAGGCACTGCTATATGAGCTTTTCGTGTCTCATCGCATATGCCGCATTGTTTGGCTCCAGTAATTTTTGCCATAAGTTAAGCAACCGCTCCGCAATCCGTTCGTGTGTGTAATGCTGATACACTCTGGTCATGCCATAGCGTCCAGTTTCTTCGCACCACTGTCGATCGCGGATCATGCGCTCCAATATTGCCGCTAGTCCCTGAGCATCTCCTTCTGGAAAGACTAAATCGGGTCGCCCAATCACGTTGGGAATTTCGCCAGAACTAGAACCAATCACTGGCACACCCATTGCCATTGCTTCAATTAGCACATGACCAAACTGCTCTTTCCAAGTTGGGGAAGTTCGTGAGGGCAAAACTAGGACATCAAATTTGCTGATTTCTTCTGGGGCTTTGTCGTGGGGTACTGCTCCTTGCCAAGTAACCAGATCGGCAATTTGATTAAGAAGCGCCTCTTGTTTGAGAGTTTCTTCAAAAGAACCAGAGCCACAAAGGATGATTTGGCAGTTGAGTCCTTGCTGTTGGAGTTGGCGGACAGCTGCAAATATGGTATCTACGCCTTTTTCAGGTACTAACCGCCCCAGGAAACCAATGTGAAATTTATCTTTGTGCTGGTGCGATGGCGATCGCCTATCCGCAGTAAACAATTGAGTGTCTACTCCCATTTGGGGCATGACTTCCACTAACCCAGTGTAACCCCATTGACGCAGCAACTCCGCTCCATCACGATTGCCAGCAATTATCAGCTTGGCTGTACTCATGACAAATTGGCGAAGCCAACGGCGCGGAAGCGGAAGTTGTCGGTCCATGTTTTCCCAACCAAACACGACTAAGGGTGTCTTGGTGAGTCGGCTCCAAATTGCTAGCTCAAGCGCACAAATCGAAAAGACTTCTTCCTCTACCTGTACTACGTCTGGTCGAAAGTCGTTGAGTACTTGCCAAATTTTCCAAGGTGCAAAAATATGAGCGCCGCCTCGACCTGGAAAAAGCACGGGTGCTGAATAAGTTTTGATATTGGGGTAGGGTGTCTCTAGTGGAAGTAGGCGATTCCACTCCAATGCTTTCCAGTTGCTAGGAGCAAGCAAACCGACTTGTGCTTTGCCAGTTTGGGCAATACGCGTAGCGTCAAGCCTCTGGCTTATCGCCTCAAGCTTTCCCTGGTTCACACCAACAACATAGGCGTGGCTGACAAACAGTATGCGTAGGGATGAGCTGGTCATTGTAGCTTCTCTCCTGTTATGAACGCTGACCTACCAAAGGGTCTGACTGCACGGAATTAACTGGCTTGTAGCGGGGTGCAGATATTTTTTTCCCTTCAATAATGACAGCTTCGTCTGTTCGACTAGAGCGTTCAATTGCCCGCACATCCTCTATCTCACTTTCAAAAGCCTGTCTGCTAGCAACCTCAAAGCCAATTTCAGACATAATCCGTAGTAACGCTGGAGTGTCATACATACACTTATGAGGAAATCGAATAAATGGTGCTAGTCTCCGCTTTAGCGCCCCATCACGAGGAGAATCGTAGCTGACATAAAGTTCATCAAGCATTTCGTCGGCGGCGATTTCACCTTGCGTATACTTGTTGACAATATATCTCAAGTCTGGCACGATAATCCGAATGATGCCATTGGGCTTTAAAACACGGTGGCATTCTTTTAAGAAATGTTGTCCTTCGGTTTTGGATAAATGTTCCAAAGTATGAGAGCTATAAACTACATCGACTGAATTATCTTCCCAAGGAAATTTCTTCCTCAGGTCGTGCATAAAAATTTTATCTGACCAGTCAAAGTTGATAATTTTGAACTTTTTATTAATTATAGAAAGGACTGGTAACTTTGCGATCCAAGCACCTAGTGCATAGTCTACATTTACCCAGCCACTTGGAATATGAGAACCACAACCAAGATTTAATTTGAGCATTTGATATATCCCTTTTTGCTAAGAGAACATTAGATGTGTGACGGTGGATTAACCACGTATAAAACTTGCAGTTAGGTTTCGCTTAAATAACCATCTCGCAAAACTCTTAAGTCGGCTTGATCCATACACTAGGTTAAAAAAGGCTGCAAAAAACGCGTTTGGTAGATATTCACCCCATTGCACCAGCCACTTTTGAGGTAAAGAGTTAAAGTGGGTGTGAAATCGTGGGTTAGCAACTAGGTGCTGATGAATTTCTTTTCTCTCCATTTTGGATTTGTTTGTCAGACGGGCATGCAAGTAGCGAGAGTTGCTGACTAGCACGCTGAATTTTAAATCGGTTAGCTTTTGTGCGATCGCTGCACCATAAACATTTGTTAAAAACAGTTTCTGTTCTTGGTGAACCCGCTCCATAATAACTAAATCTTTCTCCAAAAAATCTGGTGTCACGCTCACTAGACTTGTTGTGTTTGCTCCATGCAAGCGAAACTTACTTAGTACCTCTGGTGCAGCCCCAATCGTTGTGATCAATGGAGCGAAACGGAATATAAGACTGTCTGCATTGCGCTTAAATGCTTCATTGAGTGGAAATATTAAGTCAGCGACTTCGCGTCGGACACTCAGTGCAGAAGCTGGAGGTATATCGTCAACTAATCCACCATTTACCAAAGCAGACGGTGCCAGCCAGCCTGAAGCTAAACGCTGGAACATCGCGGTAGGTTTTATGAAGTTCCCCTGGAAATCAATCTGAATAACATTGTGAATAGCAAAGCCGCACTGAGGATCTGACCGAAAGACCTCCAGAGTCTTTTGCAGCTTGTTATCAATCCAGACATCATCTGCATCCAATAAGCAAATGATTTGACCTTTGCTTTCGCGGTATGCGGTATTTAAGGCGGTAGCAACACCACCATTTGGTTTACGTACTAGCTTGATTCGGGAATCTTTTTGAGTATAGTTTTCGATAACTTCACAAGAGTTATCGGTAGAGCCATCATCACAAACTATGATTTCATAATTGGGATAAGTTTGGCAAAGTACGCTTTCGAGAGTTTCGCTGATGTATCTGGCGTAGTTGTAGTTAGCAATCAACACTGAAACCAACGGTGCATCTGAAAGCGGCGAAAGGTCTATGGGTTGAAGTTTCTTATCTTGCAGTTCTTGCATACTTAATTCTTTTTTTAAAAATAATTGCCCGACTTTTTACTCGCTTAGCAGTTTTGCAGAATGCATAGCTGGTTTTCTTGCAAATAGGGACTTGACAAATTGCTTCAGGGGACTGACTCCATACACCTGATTAAACAACAGTCTAAAAAGCGCATCTGGTAAATTCCATTGGAATAGCCACCTTTGAGGTTTGAACCAGCTAAATTCAGTACTAAACTGTGGGTGTGAGATCAAATGCTGGTGTACTTCTTGGCGTTGTTTGCGTGAGATACCTTTAAGGCGGGCAAGCAAGTAGCGGTACTGGCAAATTGCTAAGCTATACCGCAAATCCCTTAATTGATCTGCAATTTCCGTACCATAAACTTTGTTCAGAAGCTGTTTTTGTTCCTGATGGATATGCTCTAGGGCAGAGAGCGATCGCTCCATACTATCTACCGTTATGGATGCTAGACTTGTAGTATTTGCTCCATGTAAACGAAACTTGTTTAACACTTCTGGCACAGCCCTGACTTCTGTTACAAGTAAAGCCAGAAAAATGATCAGACCATCTACATGGCGCTTCATTGCTTCATTTATTGGAAATATCAGACTAGCTATTTCCCTGCGAATACTGAGTGCAGAAGCAGGAGGAAGATTTTCGATGAAACCACCATTTTCTAATACATCTGGTGCCATCCAGCCTGAAGCTAACTGCTTCATCATAGGCGTTGGTTTTATATTTTTCCCCTGCCCATCAATTTGAATGACGTTATGAATGACAAAACCGCATTTGGATTGAGATCTAAGTTTTTCTACTACCCTTTGCAACTTTGTAGGCATCCATAGATCATCTGCATCTAGGATACAAACGATTTCTCCTTTGCTTTGTTGATATGCTGCGTTTAAACCAGAGGCGATACCTCCATTCTGCTTACGGATTAATTTAATTCTGGGGTCTTTTTGAACATAGGTTTCGATAACTTCACAGGAGTTATCGCTAGAGCCGTCATCACAAACTATAGCTTCAAAATGTGGGTAGGTTTGGCAAAGTACGCTTTCTAAAGTTTCACCAATGTATCTGGCGTAGTTGTAGTTTGAAATCAACACTGAAACCAATGGATTTTCAGGAAGCGGAAGCAGTTCAATAGGTTGTAGTTTTTTAGTTAGCGGTTCTTGCATATGCCAATCCTTGCACTTCAACTCTTAGTTTTTATAAAGAAACTTACTGAATTCCCGTTGGCTCATTGAGCTTTAGATAATCTTTCCAAAACTCCATTGAAGTCAAACGATTGAAAGATTTTCTCCACTCAGAACTGACAGAAGACCATCTCATACCACTTTTTATAATCACCTTGAGCCATCTAATTAAAATTAGAATCCCCTTTACTCTACTCATTTCATGCTGATAGACAGAAGTAGTACTCTCTCTCAAAAATAAAATTCTTTTTTTGGTAAATACCTTTGGCCACCAGTCTTTTGAAGTAGGAGAGACAAAGAAAAGTACATCATCATTACTTAACAAAAAACTGGGTAGCAAATGACCATTGAGAGTCGCCGCAGCAAACAATTTTGTAAAAGCACCTTGCTTAATCTGTTCAACACCTAAGTTCTTATCGAATTGGTTTTCTAGCTGAAAACTAGATTGTATACTCTGATTTTTGTGGGTTTTACTTAGGTCTAATACGCTAGCATGTAGAGTTTCTGAATCATTGCTTTCTATTAGCAAGGGTCCTTGCATATAATCTTCAAAACCCTTGATAATCATTTCCGCACAGTTATAGTCAAATAAAAACAACCTATGGAGCAAATCCTTTGTGAGAAACTTGACTGCATCTGTATATTTCAATGAGTTACGTATCGAATGGGTGATCATATTATTCCGAACCCAGTAATACCTATGCCAAACTGAATTCTTCGCATAGTAAGGTTCATGCCAAATTGCTATCCCTGGCAAAGCGACTATGGAATTACCAAGGCGTTCTTTAATCCTTAAACTAAACTCTATATCGTCTTGTTTGATAAAAAAGGGCATCGGCAGCCCAATTTCGTCAACAACTTTTTTGGAAAAAGCAAAAAACCAAAATGCTCCGTAGTCTAGGTTATCCTCCAATAGCAAAAGATTGTTAACATCCGGATCTTCAAGATTAAGGTTATTCTTAAAGCTGTTAATTGAGAATGGATTATATCTGTAATTTCCATCCGAATCTGAATATTTGCTGTATAGTGCTCCCGCCTCACACAAAATACACTTTTTATACAAATCCAACATACTACCAGCTACGGCAAAGTCCTGCTTTGCATATTCGTACAAGGGGAACAGTCTGTAAATAGATTCAGTCTCTAGTTCGATATCATCATCCATAAACAGGAAGTGGGTATAAACATTTTCCTGTAAAGCCTGAATGAGTCCACGAGTGAAGCCACCACTCCCACCTACATTTCTATTAGGGATTAGTTCAACCTTTTGATTTTGGAATTCTTCATTGGTTAAGGTTTTACCATTGTCTACAACAAAAATTTTGAGATTTTTGTCTTGTAGGAAATCATCTTTAAGGATATTCTCTACTGTCTTTTTGACGTAAGCTTCTTTCTTAAATGTGCAAGTGATGATACCCAGAGAGACTTCTCTAATTGGATTTTGAGTGGTTGCAATATACCCTTCTGTAAAGTAACCTCGCTCACTCAGGCACGTGATTTCCAAGTAAATTCTACCCGCATCTTCACTTAGCCAAGAATCGGGTAGCAAAATTTTTATATGTTTTCCTAGTTGGCAGTTATTGAAATTCTCTTTGTAAATCAGTTCTCTATTATCTTGAGCATTACGCTCTCTATAAAGGCAGACGGTAAAATCACCTTCCAGGTTTAATAAGTAATATAAAGACTCAAGTGTTGTATATTTGGCATAGAATGTTTCGTAGAAGGAATTAAAGTAAGTATTAAAAGACACGGTGCCTCTGTCTTTAAAGACAACCTTTACATCACTAGCACAAGAACTAAGTGATGCACTTTCATTGCACTTCATGTACAAACTAGAAGTATCAGGTGTACGGGGAAATTGAATTCTACTGACTACATTCATGTATCTTTTCGTAAATTATTCTCTATTTTGTGTTTGTTTGTAGACGCAGCACCTAATGATAAAGAAGTTAATCAGTGAACCAAGACATCAACTTGATTTTTCAGTCCCTCTTTTTCGTCGGTTTCACCGTCTTTAATGTGTAAGTAGCCTTCTAGTAAAGAATCGAAGAATGCTTCAGAAATGAAAATATCTTCGTCTAGCTTGTATATCCATTTCGCTTGTTTGTGTACAGCTATTGCCAATTCTGCACCATCGTACCCCTCTGTGTGATATTGCAAACGGTCAGTTCACTTAGCTGCTATCTCTTTCTCAAATACACCAAGTGCTCGCAGGACTGCGTGATCCATGTCGTAGTACTTGTAATCTGCAAGTCGTCCAGCAAAAAGTACTGAACCGTTGAGTTTCTCTACTTCTTTGAGATAAAGCTCAAGACGCTCACGGTTCTCCTCATTGAGGATGGGATAATAGGGATCGTTTTTCCCCGGAACATAAGCTTGGGGATATTCCATCACCAAAGTGGTTTTGGGTGAGGTTTGTCCTGAAAGGTATTTCTGCTCAGTGATGCGGGTGATGTCGTAGTCGTTGGGGTAGTTGACTGTACCAACCTCTTGATACTGCTGTTGATCCAAAGTCTCGAAGTGAAAGCGCAAGCTACGATATGGCAATTCGCCATACATATAATCGAAGAAAGTATCAATCGGTCCAGTGCAGAGTATGCGGTTAAACTGAAAGTCGTTAATAATCTCGCGGTAATCTGTATTCAGCAGTACTTTAATGTTGGGGTGAGCCACCATTTTGCGGAACATTTCAGTGTAGCCAAGCTTAGGCATTGCTTGGTAGGGGTCTTGAAAATAACGGTTATCCCGGCTGATGTAAACTGGAACACGTCCCGTTACCCCCCGATCCAGTTCCTCTGGTTTCACTCCCCACTGCTTCATCGTGTAGCGCAGGAAAACATTTTCATAGATGTATTCAGCTAGGAAGGTGAGGTCACCACTTGCACTTTCACGCAGTTTCAGAATGGGTACTTTGACACCAAAACCGAAGTTTTCTAGAAGCAAATTCTCCAGTTTTTCTGCATATTTTGGAGGAAAAAGAGCGTAAAGCGAATTCAGATTAAAAGGGATAGGAACCTTTTTACCCTCTACCACTCCCAGCACATGGTGATAGTAATGTCTCCACTCAGTAAATTGCGAGAGATAATCCCAAACTTTTTTGGATTTGGTGTGAAAGATATGGGGACCGTATTTGTGAACTAAAATTCCATGCTCGTTGTAGTAATCGTAGGCATTGCCACCAATATGATCCCGTTTTTCTACTATCAGCACTCTTTGTCCTAGCTCATTAGCAACTCGCTCAGCTATGACACAAGCTGAATATCCAGCACCTATAATTAACCAATCGAACTTCATACAATTTCTCCTTGCTTGAGGCTAAATAGAGGTTTGGAACTTTCACACCTAAGTTTTTATCTAAGGCCAAGAGGGTAGTCCAAGCTGAAGTTATGTAGGTTGACTCATTTGTTTTGGTAAAATAGTAAACTTTCGCTTGCCTAACTTCTTCCTGATCTTACGAATCATACTGAATGTTTTCGGTCCAAGAAGGTTTCTCACAATGACGTTATCTCTGGCAACTGAAGCAGTAAACCAGACATCTATATGTTGATGCTTACGATAAAGGAGTAGTCTCCACCAGTCAGCAAAGCTGTAAACAGGTGCTAGTTCATAGAAACTATTTTCAGTTTGATCTGGAGACATTGCAAAGGAGCCAAATACTTCAGCCTCCTGTTGAGAAGGACTCTGGACAAACTCCTTTGCCAACATTTCAGATGCTTTTAGGAAAAGATCAGTTGTACATTCTTTCTCACTTAGGTTGTTCGTGATTTGCTCTCCAAATTCAACAGCAGCACCTTGCAGAACATGTAACCCCCAATTAATTGCTTCTTCGTTTTTTGGAGAACGAAGTACAGGAATATACTGCTCACCGCATTGCTCATAGTTCGTGGTGCTACCGTGATCTGCTGCGGTGAAAAGTTCGTATAAACATCTGTACTTGGAGAGAGGATAACGATCTATTGGACCGTGTGCATCATCAAAATAAGCCAGGAAACGGTCATTTTGAAATGGCTTAACCCGATGATGGAGGGCGAAGTAAAAACCATACATGCCAGATTCTGGATATAGACCAGCTATGCTCAGTAATTTACTAAAAGAGCGTTGTATGCGTCCACTCCAGCCAACATCTACAAAACCAAAGGGAACTCCATCCCCTATCCCTTCCTGACGGAAATAGCCGATCGCCTTCTCGCGGTATGTGGCAGCAGTTGAGACAATAAGTTCAGTAACTTCCTTTTCAGTAAACACTTGCCTCACTAAGTCACGTTCGTGTTGCTGGAGATTACGATCCCATTTTGCTGCTGGAAAACCGTAGCGACTGAGCACATCTTTTATTTGCTCTGGTGATATGTTCACCCGGTTACAAAGGGAACGAATTGATAAAAACTGAGTCATAGCCTTTGCGTCTGCCAAAAGCCAATCAAGCTCAGATTCACCAATCTGTTGAATAGCAGGTAAATGCCAAGCTTGCCGAGAACCGTATAAGTAGCGGCAGTCTATTTTGAATCCCCAATTTTTGCAAATCATTTGAGCAATTTTTTGCAATATCTGTCCATCTCTGGCAACAAAGTATAATCTTTGAATCTCTCTTCTTTGCGCTTCTACTAAGCACCAGTAGACAAAACCAAACAAAATAGGAGCGATCGCACTCGCTGTGGTGTCCCAAATAACTTGTTTATCAGCACTCGTTTCTTGAGACTGCAAACGGGTGAGTCTGCTAGCGCCAGCTAGTAGGGATCTAAACTTTAAAGGAAGCTGATTGTTGTCAGCTATTTTTCCTTCGTATCGATTCAGGTGGGTTTGAGAGATGGGTTCGACTTTAACCCCCTGTTTTTTTGCCATTTTCACATCGGAGTGGAAGTTGTCTCCAATATGGGTTAATTGGGAAGATTTGACTGATTCTTGTGCCAGACAATGTGGAAATAATTTACCATTTGACTTGCTCACCCCTACTTCGGATGAGACATACAAACGGCTACCTGGTGTCCAGACATTATTTTGTTTGAGGTAAGTCCGAATCGTTTCCTCAGATAAATACATATCAGATATGTAGATGACCCGCTCATTTGCTTGTTGTAGTGCTTGTATTCTTTTTTTTATGGCGGGTACCGGACGCAAAGAAGCCAACTCTAATGCAATTTCTTTGTGCATAGCTTGTTGGGCTTGAGTTGTTGACCAACCCAAAAAACGAGCTAATTGTTGGTAGATTTGTTCTACAGTCACTTCTCCGGTTTTCGATATTTCTCTGGCTGCGCTTTCTGCTTTGATCCGCATCTGCTGCCAAGTATCTGCTGATATTTCAATAAGTTTTTGTTGCCTTAGTTGTTCTCCCAATTCCCAAAATAAGTCGCTTGGTTTTGCCCAAACCCGAACTAAAGATGTTTCAAAGACGTCAAACGAATAAACTGTCTTTTGCATGGGAATTTCACCAATTTTTTTAGGTATTCAACGAAAAGTGCAAGGTTTGATTTATTTTTGGATTGACAGTTTTAGTCAGGAAAACTGAGTGTATGTATGAAAATTTGTAATTTAATTGTGAAACATACTGCTAACAGAACTTTCTTTGTGAATGCGGAATATTGTCTCACCAATGAGATTAGCGACAGATAACACTGTCAATTGTGGAAAGCGGTTCTCGTCCACAAGGGGAATGGTATTTGTAACGATAACTTCTTCAAAGTAACCACTTGATAAACGTTCATGGGCAGGTGGTGAAAAGACTGCATGGGTTGCACAAGCATAAACTTGGCGTGCACCTTCCTTGCGAAGTAGTTTTGCTGCTTCGGTTATAGTACCTGCTGTGTCTATCATGTCGTCCACGAGAACAGCCGTTTTACCTTGCACCTCACCGATGAGATTCATAACTTCAGCAACATTGTGTACCTGGCGACGCTTATCGACAATGGCAAGCGGTGCATCGTTGAGTTGCTTGGCGAATGCTCGTGCCCGCCCTACTCCGCCCACATCAGGAGAAACGACAACGATATCAGAAAGTTGCTTGCTTTGCAGATAATCTAGCAGAATAGGAGAGCCGTAGACATGATCCAGTGGAACGTCGAAGAAGCCTTGAACTTGAGCTGAGTGTAGATCCATCGCCAGAACGCGATCGGCACCCGCTTTGGTAATTAGGTTTGCTATTAGTTTAGCCGTAATCGATTCCCGTCCAGCTGTCTTACGATCTGCTCTGGCGTAGCCAGAGTAGGGCAACACTGCTGTGATTTGCCTTGCTGAGGCGCGGCGACAGGCATCAATCATGATCATCAATTCCATCAGATGATCGTTGACTGGACGACAAGTGGGTTGAATCAGATAAACGTCGCAACCTCGGATTGATTCCAGAATTTGAATATAAATCTCTCCATCGGCAAACCGTTTACGGACTGTAGGAGTCAGTTCCATGCTCAAATATTGAGCCACTTCCTGAGATAGTGGGAGATTGGCTGAGCCAGAAATCAGGCAAAGACGGTTATTCTCAGAAGTGATTGAGGTCGTGGTTGAAAATGTTAGAGTTGGAGCGAAAACCATATTACTCCTCCAATATGTTTTCTACGGCACAATGCTTAACCTATGTGTTAATTACAGGTTCAGCTTCTACAACAGACGGTCTGGATATTTTTGACAATGAATGCTTAAAATTTTGGTAGAGCTGTAGATGCCTCTCAAGAAATACAGACCTTGAAAAATTATTTTCAAAATCCTTTCTTGCCTGCTGACCGATTGCTTCTAAATCGACAGACACTAATGCTTGGCGTAAGGCTTGATTGAGTGCCTCTTGGTTAGTAGGCTCAACTAGCATACCATTACGTCCATTCTGGATCATTTCCGGAACACCCCCCGTGGAAAAACCAACGACTGGAGTAGATGCCGCCATTGCTTCCATAACAGTGAGTGGCAGGTTATCGGCAAGAGAACAGAAGAGCATAATATCTGCTGCACAGTAGACTTGAGCCAAGAAGTTAGGATCTGAAATATAACCTATCTCTCTAAACTCAAGTCCCTCCAATGCCTGCTTCAACTCATCGTTGCAAATTCCTACAGCTAAAACGAATGGAGACAGATCGCGCACACTTTGAAGAGCTGCGATCGCATACTTCACACCTTTACGAGGATCATTGAGTACGTGTGCTGAAATAACAACTACTTTGCGGTTTACTGGAATACTTAAACTAATTTTTGCTTCTACTTTGTTAATATAAGGAAAAAATTTCAAATCAAGACCATTAGGAATAACTGTAGGTGAAATTTTAAAATTCAGAGCCTGTTGAGCTTGCTGAACCATCCAATGGCTTGGAAATATATACTGAATATTGAATTTTGCAGCAATCCATCGTTTGATTGTCTGAATTTCTCTGGTACGATCAGGTATTTTATCTTTCTCTTTCTTTTTAGCTGGAGGTAATTGAGGGCATTGGTGACAATGGCTGGTAAACTTTTCACAATCCATTGGGTACATACAACCACCAGTAAATGCGGAACAGTCATGTACTGTGAAAAAAGTGGGTTTGCGTCGAGAAGTTAAAGCGAGAGTGACTGGAGATATGGCAGTAAAAAGATCATGAAAATGGACAATGTCGTAATTATTAAGAACTCTACTCAAGTTAACCCAATATTCAACAGGCAACAGTTCTGGAAAACCGTATTCATAAGTCTTTCTATGAATCTTTTCACACAGCCTATATCTACGACCTTCTCCATAGAGATGACGCTGGAATGAAAGAGGCTCTTTAAAGTTAAAGGCAATAAAGTGGTCAGTTGGGTGACCTGCATCATTTAACCAGGTTGCAAGATCTTCGGCAACTCTACTTGCTCCACCTCCATTTCTATCTGACTTGCTAACAATAGCTATTTTCATTTTCAAGGTATAATTACTATCTCAACTTAATCAATTATAAAAAATTATTTTGCCAATTTTATGGACGATTTTTAATAAACTTGGCTGGCACACCACCCCAAACCTCATAAGCAGGAATACTTTTAGTCACAACACTACCAGCGGCTACAATTGCACCCTTTCCTATAGTTACCCCTGGCAACACAACAACATGAGTTCCCAACCAAGCACCATCTTCAATCACAATCGGTGCACCAACAAACCCTTGTGCCCCAATAGGAATGTCTCGCCTTTCATAACAGTGATTGCCAGAAATAATGTATGAATAAGCTCCTATTAAGACATCTTCACCTATAGTAATCGGTTGGAACACACCAATAAATGTATTGCGACCAATATAAGACTGTTTTTTCATCACAAACTTGGCATTGGCTCCTTCATGTTCAGATATCCATAAGGATAATTCTTTATCAATCTTACATTTTGATTCAATCACTAGTTTTTCTAAATCTGGTCGAAATTCTGGGAAAGTAATTTCTGAATCAATTAATGTGCCTTCTTTTTTCTGGGCTAATATCCAATTGCGCAATCGCTTATTCCAGGCAATATCATACTTCCATTGACGTAAGTTATGAAAAGATTCACCTAATAATGGTAATTTCAAAAGTATTGATTTAGTGATACTAGCTAATTCTTTACTTATGGCATAAGGTTGACGTTCTAGGCTAGCTAAAGCTAAACGCGAGATAACATCTTTAGAGGAAATAAGACTTTTAGAAGATTGAATTAATGAGTATGATCGAAGCCGATTCATTAATTCGCCACCTTGAGTTAGGTGTAGGTGGGTTGCAATTTTATAGAGGGTTTTGATAGCACATAAATGCTGTTTTTTTATTAGTAATTGAATCTCGTTTTCCGAACAGCCAAACAAAACTGGAGCATTTTTATAAAGGCACTTATTAAATAATTCTTTCAGTCTATTTTGCTTAATTGCCAATTGTGATGTGCTTTTACTATGAATTCGATACCGCACAAGCGGCGCTTCTAAGTTCGCTAACTTATAACATACTGCAATTCGTAGCCATAAATCATAATCTTCTACGTTCGGTAGCTCCTGATAATTGCCTACTTCTAAAACTGCCGAGCGTCTAAAGAGAACAGATGGATGAGCAATACTGTTGTAGCTTAACATTGCATGAACAATATCATCATGATGCAGTGGGACTGTGTACAACTGCTCTTTGATAACCCCCTGCTCATTCATGAAGTACATTTGACTTCCTACAACTGCTACATTTGGATGTGCAATAATAAAAGCAACTTGTTTTTCCAGTCTTTCAGGCAAGTTGACATCATCAGCATCAATTCGCGCACAAAGTTCTGTTTTGCATTCCTCTACCATTCGTGCGAGTGAGCCACCTACTCCGTAAGGTTCACCCGTGATTACCCTGCCTGGCAGGCGAGATGGTATCCATTTTTTCAACTCATCCACTGTGCCGTCAGTTGAGCCATTATCCCATGCTAAAACTTCCCAATTTGTGTATGTTTGTGCCTCAATAGAAGCCAGTGTTTCTGGTAAGTAAGGCATACCATTTTTTACAGGAAGTAACCATGTAACACGCTCGCTCATGAAACTTCGACCTCAAATGTTTTTCAAGTTTAGGTAACTATGCTATTTCTATGTGTGTCCAATTTTTAGCTTGTTTTTTGAAGGAAGGCTACATAAAAAGGTCATATGCTGGTAAAAATCTGCGGAAAGGTTGAACATATGTGTGTTGTCTTATAGTACTTACATAGCCAGGTTGTGCAATAGCTCAACGTTTATCTTCGCCTTTCCAGTAATACAAGCAAATTTCGTCAAATATGTTGTTAGCATCAGTTACAGATATTATTGGATAAAGGACATATTTTTAAAATGTTTCCAAAAATACTTGATACTTTCACGTAATACTTTTAATTTAAAAAATACATGATATTTAATTTTCCTCAATTGTTTTACCATGAAAATTATTGCGCGTATATATATAGGCAACTTTTTTTGATACTTTTGCAAAATATTATTTATCCGAAGATTACTTTCGCCTTTTTTTATATCGTTGAAAGTCTTTGTGCCCTCAATGAAACGAAAATTACCCCAATTCTCATCTACATATTTAACTGATGCTACTTGAATAGCTCTAACTATAAAATCGAGATCCATTGCATAATGTTCATCAACGTCATACAAACCTACTTTCTTATGTAAAGAAGTATGGTAAAAATAGGCTGATGGATTAACAGGATATACATTTTCTTCAAAAAAAGGTTTTGAAAGCCAATTAACTAAAGATAGGTTTCTTGGCTTGTTTAGTAAAAAAAGATTTCCACTATCATCCCAAACATTACAGTTACCTACAACAAAACTAGGTTCTGGTATGGATTTAAATATTTCTATGACACGATTTAAAACATTTGACTCATAGTAATCATCAACATTAAGAACTGATAACTTTTCTCCTCTTGCCATAGCAATTCCCTTGTTCATTGCATCCGACTGTCCTTTATCTTTTTCAGAAATCCACCGGATATGAGGATACATTTCTGCATACTGTTTAATAATCTCTACTGTTCGGTCTGTTGAACCACCATCTACAATAATGTGTTCAACATCTGTGCAGTTTTGGTCGATTACGACTTTGATGCAGGATTCAATGAATTTTTCGCCGTTGTAAACTGGGGTGATCACACTAATCATATAGCTGAAACTTACTTGATTGCTTGAATATTAATGCTAACAGGATACTTTTGTCCATTTACTAGAAACTCACAAACTGAATGATCCTCAAACGTTGTTAACTCAGAGCTCCCCGGCAGCCATTCCTCAACTTCCCTGAAACCAGCATTTTTTAACAATGCACTCAAACTGGCTTTATTAAAAGCTATCATGTGGAAATTATATTTATAGTCTTGACCTCCCATTAAAGCAGTAATGATCGTATTAATATCATTTCCACTATCTTTATAGATATCTAACAACAAATCAAAATCTGGAACAGAAAGACGTAAGATACCACCTTGTTTTAATACTCGAAACCATTCTGTCAACACTTCTGGTACTTTAGCATGAGGAAAATGCTCGAGACAATGAGATGCATATATGAGATCAACGGTATCTCTTTTAAAGCAAGACAAATTATCTATGGGACGTATGTAGTGAATATGTGGTGCAGGTAATCCATCAATATTAACAAACTTCGGATGATTAATATAACCGCAACCTAGATGTAAGTTCCTTTTACAATTTCCTAGATTAGGTAATGGAATTGGTAGTAATACTCTCCTGATTTTTCCAGCTATAATACTAGCTTCAGTTACCAATTGAAATTTGGCTTTTTTGAAATTTTTCTCGCTAATATAATAGCGTTCACGAAAAGATTTAGGAAAGAAATTTTTAGCTGATTTAATCATTGTTAACTACCTTAGTAACTATTTCATAGGGTGCAGCAATTAGATATCTCGAATTTTCCGGAGGCATACCTGAGTTGAATACATCTTTTGACTCCGTTGTAAGAGGTATTGGTTCGTCAGTTTGACAAAGCCATTCTTTCATAGGTATTGCTAAAGCAGCTTGCAGTATGTATTGTCCCGCAGTTAATGGCCATTTTTTGAATATGCAGTCAAAGTAATGTTGCCCTTCATAAATTTCCATCGATACATTTTTATCAGGCATTGTTGAACACAAAAGCAGTTTCGTATTGTCAAGGGTTGTCACTGAAAAAACTCCAGAACCTTGGTATACTTTGTTTTTCGCAACATAGTGTATACGAAAATTAACATAATCCCAAGTCGAAACTAAAAACTTAGACTTTTCGTTTTCATCTAGCATCTCAATTTTACTGATCCAAAAAACATCGTTTTTTGGTGTTAAAAAATTTTCATATAGCACTCCTGGCGCTAGTAATTTGTTTGATAAAAATATGGATTTTTCATAACTATCCATGACATTTTGAATAGAACCTTGGGTTTTTAACGAACCTTTTTCTAGAAAAATAGCGGTATTACATAACTGCTTTATAGTAGCCATATTGTGACTTACAAATAAAACAGTCCTTCCTTCCTTTGCTGAGACATCCTCCATTTTTCCTAAACATTTCTTTTGGAAATTGCTATCTCCCACTGCCAACACTTCATCAACTATTAATATCTCTGGCTCTAAATGGGCAGCTACCGCAAATGCTAACCGCACATACATACCTGATGAATACCGTTTAACTGGCGTATCTAAAAACTTTTCTACCTCTGCAAACGCCACAATTTCATCAAATTTGCGTTTAATCTCCTCCTTGCTCATGCCCAGAATTGCGCCATTAAGAAAGACATTCTCTCGACCGGTTAACTCTGGGTGAAAACCTGTGCCTACTTCCAACAGACTTGCTATCCGTCCTTTAATCGATATCTTTCCATTGGTCGGCTCTACAATCCGGCTTAATATTTTTAACAGAGTCGATTTTCCCGCACCGTTGCGACCTATGATACCAACCCTGTCGCCCTGCTTGATTTCAAACGAAACATCCTTCAACGCCCAAAATTCTTCACGGGTAGGCTTAGATGTCTTGTGATCAGAAGGTTTCAGTAATTTCTTCCCAAGAGACTTTGTCCCATCTGTGATCTTGTCACGCAAAGAATTATAGCTACCGCTTCCCCCTGTCTGCTGGTGACTCAGAACGTACTTTTTACTGAGATTTTCAACTCTAATGGCTGTATCTGACACGTCATTCACTCCTCGCTAAATTACGTCAGCAAACTTGCGTTCCGTTTTACGGAAATACCAGATTCCGCTCCACAGCAGCACCACCACAAAACCAACAGACAGCCCAAACCCTGGTAAATATATCTGCGACTCTCCGCCCAAAATTGCCCAGCGGAAACCGTCGATCACCCCTACCATTGGGTTGAGCGAATACAGCAGCAGCAACTGTTCAGAAAACCGTTGAGCAATAACCTTGCTGCTAAACCCCACAGGTGAAACATAAAGCCCAAACTGGACAATAAACGGCACAATGAACCGAAAATCTCGATACTTCACGTTCAATGCTGCTAACCATAACCCTGCTCCAATTGAGGCTGCAAACGCAATCAAAATAAATATTGGCAGAGTTAGAATGCGCCAGTCCGGTACAAAGTTATACCATGCCATCAATGCCAGTAAAATCATGCCAGAAACCAAAAAGTCCACGAAGCTGACAATCACTGCACTCGTTGGCACAATCAACCGAGGAAAGTAGACTTTAGAAACCAGGTTGGCGTTGTTAATTAAGCTGTTGCTACACTCAGTCAGCGCACCGGAAAAGAACTGCCAAGGCAACAGCGCTGAAAATACCATAATTGGGTAAGGTGCATCACCCTCAGATGGAAGCTTAGCTATATTGCCAAACACAACTGTGAACACAACCATTGTCAAGAAGGGTCGGATTAGTGCCCAAGCAAGTCCGATCGCCGTCTGCTTGTAGCGCACTAAAATGTCACGCCATGCCAGAAAGTAGAACAGTTCCCGGTATGTCCACAAATCTTTCCAGTACTGTTTCTCAGCCCGACCTGCCTCGATTGTGAGTTCTTTTGTGTTCATCTACTTACCTGTATATTGCATCAATTAGATAACGGGCGATTGCTTGCAGTCAAAAGATTTGAGAATTCAGAGATCATACTGTTGTCATTCCTCTTATTACTTCTTTACATCTCTTTTGGTATCAGGAAGTATTTGTATCTTTTTTACGTCTTCATCTAATCTTTACAATGCATTTGGCATGAAATTTCTGCTAGTTCTCGAACAGCAATGTAGAACAAGCAATAGCGCTAATTATCAAATTTCTTTAGAACCTTATGAACCAAGCACCAACTCTAAATTTCTTTGCCAGCTAGGCAAAGCTAACCCAAATGTACGAGAGATTTTCTGAGTATCTAACGAGGAATAAGCTGGTCGAGTTGCTGGCGTTGGATATTGTTGTGAGGAGATTGCTACCAAGTTCTTTAGCTTGTGCTCACTGCGTTTGGAGTCAACTTCAAAAATCGCTTTTGCAAAGCCATACCAACTTGTCTGACCACTAGCAGTGAGATGATATATCCCACTATTTTTGTTCAAAAAACCAATCAAATCCTGTGTTCCTTGAGAGAGAATTTGTGCTGTAGATTCAGCAATCATCCGGCTCCAAGTTGGTGCTCCCACTTGATCATCTACAACTTTTAGCTCTTCACGTTCCCGTGCTAATTTTAGCATCGTGAGCAAAAAGTTTTTACCTCTCAAGCCATAGAGCCAACTTGTTCTTAGAATCAAATGAGGCACGCCAACTGCTTGAATTGCCTTTTCACCAGCGAGTTTTGTTTTTCCGTAGATATTTTGCGGATCAGGTTCGTCTTGCTCTGTGTATGGTGTCGCCTGATTACCGTTAAACACGTAATCTGTAGAATAATGAATCACTCCTGCTCCCAACTGCTTAGCTTCTTCTGCAATCACACCAGGTGCAGTACCATTGACAGCCATTGCTAATTCAGGTTCTGATTCTGCTTTGTCCACCGCAGTGTATGCCGCCGGATTTACAATTAACTCAGGCTGAACTTCACGAATCACATGACGAATACTGTCAGGCTGAGACAGATCCATGAGTAGACCTGTGGAGGAGACTTCACGTCCTACAGCAATCACTTCTCCAAGAGTCATCAAAGTTCGCTGTAGTTCCCAACCAACTTGACCTGTGCTCCCTGTTAAGAGTATTCTGGTCACGCAAATACTTCCGCTTCTTTCAGTCGTTGACCGGCTTTATCTTTAGCAGAAACAATGGGTTCTTCTTCAACGGGCCAGGCGATCGCCAAATCACGATCATTCCACAAAATGCTACGTTCATACTCTGGCGCGTAATAGTCAGTTGTTTTGTAAAGTGTCTCAGCATATTCTGAAAGCACCAAGAAGCCGTGAGCAAAACCTGCTGGTATCCATAGTTGCTGCTTGTCTTTAGCGTTCAGATGAACCCCAACCCATTGACCGAAATATTTAGAACTCATCCTCAAGTCCACGGCGACATCAAACACCTCACCAACCACAACTCTCACCAATTTGCCTTGAGGTTGCTTGATTTGATAGTGCAAACCGCGTAGTACGTTCTTCACTGAACGAGAGTGGTTGTCTTGTACAAAGTGTTCTACAACATTTGTCTTTTCTCGCCAAACTTTTTCATTATAACTTTCGTAAAAAAAGCCACGCTCATCTTCAAAAACTCGCGGTGAAATTACTAATACATCAGGAATTTCGGTCTGTATAACCTTCACAGTCCTACCCTCTCAGTTTTTGCTCTCTTCTGTGCAAGTCATTAGCTGATTTTACCTTGAGTCATACGGATATCATCCTTGATCATATCCATTAGATAACGCCCATAGCTGCTTTTCGCTAATGGTTTAGCGAGTTGGTAGAGTTGGTCTGCATCGATATATCCTTGGTGATAGGCAATTTCTTCAATACAAGCTATTTTCAAGCCTTGCCGTTGTTCCAAGGTTTGAATAAAGCTAGCAGCTTGATGAAGAGATTCATGAGTACCCGTATCTAACCAAGCGTAGCCTCGACCCAAAATCTCGACTTTCAGTTGTCCTCTACGGAGATACTCTTGACTCAAGTCAGTGATTTCTAGCTCATTGCGGGCTGAGGGTTTAAGTTGAGATGCAATTTCACAAACCTGAGCATCATAAAAGTAAATACCTGGTACAGCATAGTTAGATTTGGGAAACTTTGGCTTTTCCTCTAGACTCACTACCTGCCCTTGCGCATCAAACTCAACCACTCCATATCGGTCTTGTTCAGCAACTCGATAACCAAAAATCAGTCCGCCCTCACGCAACACAGCCGCACGAGTTAATACATCAACTAAACCATGTCCGTAGAAGATATTATCACCTAAAATCAGACATACGGGGTCGTTGCCGATAAAATCTTTACCTAGGATGAATGCCTGTGCTATTCCTTCAGGTTTTGGTTGCTCAACATAGCTAAACTTTAGACCCCACTGGCTACCATCCTGCAGAAGTTGTTGAAACAGTGGTAAGTGAGCAGGTGTAGAGATAATGAGAATTTCACGAATCCCAGCTAACATGAGAGTGGACAAGGGGTAGTAAATCATTGGCTTATCATAGACAGGCATCAGTTGTTTGCTGACCACTTGAGTCAGTGGATACAATCGTGTACCAGAACCGCCAGCTAAAATAATGCCCCTCATGCTTAACTTCTCAGATATTTCAGGATTTCGCTTTTGTTGATAAGACTGTTTCTCTGTCTGTGTAGTTCTCCTGAATCCAACTTTGGTAAGCACCAGATTGCACTTGCTCAACCCATGTTAAATTGCTCAAGTACCACTGAATTGTTTTGAGCAAACCACTCTCAAAATTCTCCTTTGGCTGCCAACTCAGTTCTCTGGCGATTTTAGTGCAATCAATTGCATACCGTCGGTCGTGTCCTGGGCGGTCTTTGACAAAAGTTATCAGAGACGAGTGACACAAACCAGGTTTGGGAGCTAATTCATCAAGAATTGCACAAATTTTTTCTACAACTGTTAAGTTTGTCTGCTCGTTGTTGCCTCCAATATTATATGTCTCTCCAATAGAGCTATTTTTTAAAACCAGGTAAAGAGCTTCGCAATGATCCACAACATACAGCCAATCTCTGATATTCTGTCCATCACCGTAGATTGGTAAAGGTTTTCCGTTTAAAGCATTGAGAATGATCAGAGGAATCAGTTTTTCGGGAAACTGGCGTGGACCGTAGTTATTTGAGCAGTTGGTGATTAAAGTGGGGAGACCATAAGTGTGAAAGTAAGCTCGCACGAGATGGTCTGAACTTGCTTTTGAGGCAGCATAGGGACTGTTGGGAGCATAAGGAGTCTCTTCCCGAAATGCTGGATCGGTTGGACTTAATGTGCCGTATACTTCATCTGTAGACACATGCAATAAACGGAATTGTTCTCGTTTTTGTACTGATAAAGTTTCCCAGTAAGCTCTGCTAGCTTCCAACAGTTGGAATGTTCCAACTACGTTTGTTTGAATAAAATCTTGGGGATTGAGAATTGAGCGATCAACATGGCTTTCAGCGGCAAAGTTGATGATTGCATCTGGTTGGTACTGCTCTAGAACATGACGTATCAGTTCAATATCACCAATGTCTCCACGAACAAAATGATATCCTGAATCATCTTGCAAATCTTCTAAATTTTGAGGATTGCTTGCGTAGGTGAGTTTGTCGAGATTGATAATATTAGCCCAAAGTTTTTTTCTAGCTTTCAAGATGAAGTTAGAACCGATGAAACCTAATCCACCAGTCACCAAAAAAGTTTGCATCTTCCTAGTTTGTTGTTGATTACAGCAGTTTTCGCAAGTTAAAACTTTGCTCAAAAACTCTGTCTTACATACATAGCTTAACTTTGGGAAATTTAAATCGCTACAAAATCCACCAATGAATAATTAATTGATACTTTACATTCGTATGTTTCCGTGACAATGAATCAGGATGCCAATACCAGTTAAAAAAAAGAATGCAACAGATGAAGCCAAAGCCACTCCCCAACCCTCACGTTAGTCACCACAACAAGAGGCGTCAGGCTGCGCTATCTTCGCAGGTGGAATATCTGTCGCAAACATTTTTTAAAATGGTATTGCTTCCTACTTCATCATGGCAGTGTCGGCACTTACCACTTCAGGATCTCTCCTACAGACCTATGCCCGAAGGGTATAGCTGCAAAAAGTGTCTGAGCAGAAGATACAGAACACTCAGGAGATTTTCATGCCTAAAGTCTCCACGTACTACTTTGTGTTGTATCCTGAAAGCAACCGTATAAATGGTTCGCTATGGATTAAAAGTGAGTATCACATAATAACTAAGTTCTTCTTACCCAGTCACAATGTCTGCTAGCAATGAACTTTGTTATTGAAAAGAATGAATCACTTTAATATCACCACACTCACCAATCTATTAATCTCTCCATCCTAAGTATCGTTCACGAATATGGAATGGTGTACTGATCAACGAAGTTGAAGTCAATAGTTGCTTAAAAGCCAACCAAAGAAATGGTGGAATAGTCTTGGTATAGCGTTTGCAAAGGCGACGGGGTTCTTGTATCCATCGATAAAGCCATTCCAAACCAGAATCCCGCACCATGCGTGGTGCTCTTTTATGGAGACCTGCATAAACTGGGAAAGCACCACCCAGCCCAACCATGACTGCTTGAATTCTGTCCTTGTGCTGCGCCATCCAATTTTCTTGTTTGGGACATCCTAAACAGACAAACACCAAACCAGCACCGCTGGAATTGATTCTTTCGACAAGTGCTTTATCTTCTGTTGGTGTCAGGGGACGAAAAGGCAAAGGTTCCATCGCTGCAATATTCAGGTTGGGAAATTCCTGAGTTAACCTTTCTCTCATCTGAGAAAGAACCTCTGTTTGAGAACCCATAAAATAAACACTGACATTCGATTCTTGAGCAAGCGCACACGATGCCTGTAGAATATCGATTCCTGCTACGCGGTCTTGGTATTTTACCCCCAAAAGTTTCATCATCCACACCACAGGCATACCGTCAGGAGTGACGAGGTCTGCATTCTTCAGTACAGTACCAAAGTCTGGATTCCAATATGCCTCCATTAGCATATGTACGTTTGCAACACATACAGTTTTACTTTCATGTGCGATCGCCCATCGCAACATTGTTCGTATCTGATCATCTAAGCGTAAGGCGGTAATCGGAAAATCTAATACTCTTTGAGTCGGTAGAAAAGCTCTTCCTACCATAAGTCACTCCTTGTGTCTAACAGAGAACAAATCATCTTTATGACCATTCCAAACTTTGAAGTGTATCAGTCTATCTCACTTGACTGACTCATTTCAACTTTTAGTACACAGTCGAAAGTTAACACATGGAGATGCAGTAGCTTTTACTAGAAATCGCCGACTTCCCTGGTATGAATTTATTTACATTAGCCTGTATTTTACTTTACTCTAAAAATCTACTTCTTTAAGCATATTTTATTAAACTTTACATTAACTTTATCTCAGGATTATATTTATTTTATTTTATAAAAAGAGAAATATTTCATGAGTAAATATATTGAAATTTGCTTAGCAAAATCACAGACAATCAAAACAACAAGAGCTAACATTTAATTATCAAAAATAACTGTAATTTGAAATACAATTTTGCTTGCTCAAAATCAAGCAAGAATTGCTTGATCAAGTTAATAGAGTCTTCTTTATAATTCAACTTTCACACCCTATGTAGCCTGCCGTCACAAACTATGTTGTCTTTGCTAATAAATGAGAAAATCAGGGGGAAGATTAAATTTTCTTCCCCCTGTCTTTGCTTTTTCTTTTTCTCTTGTTTTCTACTATCTGCTTGATTGTCTTTTTCGAGTTTACTACCTTCTTTAAGTCTTTTCCGAAGCATTTGCTGTTGTTTCTTAAGTTGTCTCTGCCTTGCAGAACCCCCTCTACCTTTGTCATTTCTACCTTCTTGCCGAGGAGATTCCCATCTTTTTAGTCGCATATTACTCATCCTTTAATAACTTGACAAATGAAAGAAAATTTAAATAATGAAACCTCTGTCACTACCAATAAATCAGCTAGTTTTTTCTATTTTTTTATATTCTTATATAAGACTTCATATTTATTCAATCTTCAAATTCAAGAAATCTAACTGAAAAATTGATATATATTATCTAAGTAGCAACGAAGCAATCGCAGAATTTATATTTTAAGTTTTTTTAGGTTGATCTACTTAACCACTACACTTTACACAAATTTTACACTATATATCATTATTCACTATGTCTTAACGGTTATCCGGAATGAAATCTATATATCTACACAAAAAACACAGAAAGATATCTAATCAACTTCATTCTTTGCAGAAAAGGTTTTGACTATGCATACAGTGAAGTTCCCACCCTAATTTGCTTTCAAGTGATCTATATTTCGCACCTATAGATGTACATAATATCAAATTACATTGAGCCTGGACAGAATCTTAAAGCTTTAAGATGCGTAGGAAGTGCGATTCGTTGTTATCTGAATCACGGTAACCAGTCCGTACATAAGTTAACCAATCAGAAATGATTGAACTTCGGATGAAATGGAGGTGAAAATCCTCCCCCTCAAACTCAGAGGTGACTCCTTATCTGCCCACACCGAGCGAACTCGGAATTTCGCGGAGTGAAGCTGGGAACAGGGCGCAAACAGACGGTCGTTATGGGCTGACACTGGCGCTAATAGGGAGTGTACAAGGTGAAATAGAACCTACAAAAGCAACCTAGACTCAGGCAGGGCACTAACATAAAACCCCTGACCTCGCTAGAGACTATAAAATCCCGCCGATGTTTTTTCTAACAAGCGGTAAGAGTAAGGGATTCTAGCGGTTGAAGTGGTTCCACCTGACGACACACAACAATCTCATCCGGGGAACGAATAAAAACGAATTAAAGGTCTTGGGAACGGTCGAAATCCAAGTAAGCCAGACGAGCGGCAGAACTCCTCTAATTCGGGTAGGACAACGAGTAATTTCGTTGAGGTGTTCAGAAGACAGTCAGTAAGAGTATAGTATGATTAGACACAGTGAATACACTAGTGAATCTTGGAGCAAACTGCCCTGGAAGAAATTCCGACGAGATTTGTTTCGCCTACAAACACGATTGTTTAAAGCAGTAAAAGCAGGTGATATGCGGAAAGCGCGGTCACTCCAGAAACTGATTCTGAAATCCAAGTCTGCGCGGCTACTGGCCATACGTCAAGTAACACAGCTAAATGCTGGGAAAAAGACTGCGGGTATAGACGGGAAAGCATCCCTCAACCTTGAGGAACGCTTTGAACTTGAGGAAAACCTCAAAAATAAATACTCTAATTGGCATCATAGCAAATTAAGAGAAATCCCGATACCCAAGAAAGATGGTAAAACCAGAATTCTAAAAGTCCCCACTATTGCGGACAGAGCATGGCAATGCCTCGCAAAATACGCATTAGAACCAGCACACGAAGCAACCTTCCACGCAAACAGCTACGGATTTAGAGCAGGACGATCAGCACACGATGCTCAGAAAATCCTGTTCTTAAACTTACGCTCTTACTGCGACGGAATCAAGAAAAGAGTTATAGAACTCGACATCGAAAAATGCTTCGACCGGATAAATCACGCAACTATCATGAAGAAATTGATAGCACCTAAAGGATTGAAAATCGGTATCTTCCGATGCCTAAAGGCAGGAATAAACCCCGACTTTCCCGAACAAGGAACCCCTCAAGGTGGTGTGGTAAGCCCACTATTAGCTAACATTGCTCTCAATGGAATCGAAGACATACACCCATCAGTCAGATACGCTGATGATATGGTATTTTTTTTAAAACCTAAAGACAATGCAACCAAGGTGCTTGAAAATATAAATCAGTTCCTTGCAGATAGAGGAATGAACATCAGTGAAAAGAAGACCAAGATTACCGCATCGACAGAGGGCTTTGACTTCCTCGGCTGGCGCTTCAAAGTGCAAAGTAACGGAAAGTTTAGATGCATCCCCTCGGTGGACAACTTTAAATCATTCCGAAAGAAAGTAAAAGCTATCGTCAACTGCTCTAACTATGGCTCTAAGGAAAAAGCTGAGAAATTAGCACCCTTAGTTAGAGGATGGAGGGTGCGATTCGTTCACTCGAAATTAGTAGAAATACTCAGGGATGAGTGGCAAGGAATAAAGAACCGAGTAATCGGAAAAGAACCTTGAAAACTAGATGACCATGAGGGTGACT
>NZ_JABXYX010000172.1 GCF_017982655.1 Brasilonema sp. CT11
GAGTTCGCCATCCGGGCTGAAGCTCGTGCCCCAAACCGTGTTTGTATGCCCACTCAGGGTTTTAATTACTTGACCGGTGGCGGTATCCCACAGTTTCACCGTCTTGTCAGCACTAGCAGTTGCCAGGATTTTGCCATCCGGGCTGAAGCTGACGCCATAAACCGACTTTGCGTGTCCTCCTAAGGTGTTTGGGGCTGCAAGATTGTCAACTGTATTCAGTAATGTCAGTTCTACCTGTGTGCGGGTATCAGCATCTACTAAGGGCGTATGTTGCATTTTCACAACAGCTTTTAAACTGGCTTTTAAAGCTTTTCGCCGATCTAAGTTCAGCAGCGCATCTGAAGTATTAGTAAGAGAAGTAGTTTGACTGATGGCGGCACTCCTCCAGTTTACGCCAGCGACGCCTGCTAAAATTAGAGCTACCGCAGAAAAGCTACCTAGTGCGAGAATTGTCCTCTGCCTGGTGCGATCGCGTTCTTGCTTCTCCCTATCTCGTTGACTTGCGCTAGCCTGAATAAAGTCTCGCTCTGACTGCGTCATTTCCTCAGCGCGTTTGTGTAACCAATCTTCTGCTACAGTTAACGGCACACCTCGCAATAACGCCCCAGAATCATGATTGGTATTTTTCCACTCCAGCATTGCTACTTTTAACCGTTCTTGCCAAACGCGAAACTGACGATTAGCATTCATCCACTCGCGCAGAGTTATACATTCCCGAATCAGCGCTTCATGGACAACTTCCACCGTGTCTTCTCCTGACTTGTCATCGCGTCCCGTAACAACTAAACGGGCTTGGTATCCTGCTAAATAACTTACCAATCCCCAATTCTCTTCTCCAACTTCTTTGCGTGTAGCCAGCCGTCGAGTATCTTCCGTTCCTTCCCCCGGACACACTAATTGTACAAAAATTCGCTCTGCCTGGTTTTGCTCCGTTGGGCTAAGTTGACGATAGATCTGCTCAGCATGATTAGCTAATGCCTTTTTCACGCCGCCAATCTCAGTATATGCTTGGTGAGTTAACAATCGGTTTTCCTGCTTTGACCATAATCGGGTAAGAGCAAATTCCAACAGTGGTAAATTACCCGGTTCACGTCCCACATCATCCAAGATTCGCTCTTGTAATTGTTCTTCAAATTGCACTTCTAGCTTTTGGGCAGGTAGGGCGATCGCTGCTTGTAGTTCCTCCCGACTCATGGAACTCACTAATTGAGGTGTAAACTCCTGCAATGCATCCCGAAACGGGCGGTAGGAGAGAACATAGCCGTAGAAGTCAGCGCGTAAAGTAAAAACCAGTGTGAGAATTTTCTGATGGATAGCTTCGAGCAATATATCAGTAAAGCGTTCTTGTTCTTCCTTTTGGCAAAGAGTGTAGAGTTCTTCAAATTGATCGGCAAACAACAAAAGACGTTTATCTGAGTTAAGTTCTCTAATGCTAGACACCACCTGCTGCAATGTCACTTTACCCTGCTGTATATCTGCTGCTAGTCCAGCCGCTGCTCGCAATTTTTCAGTTTCACCAATTTCTGGTTCTAATTGACGCACCAACGCAGAAGCAAGCTGATAAAATGGCTGATTACCAGGACGAAAGGATTCAATCACCCAATTTCCTTCACCTCGCAGCTGTGGAATTAGTCCGGCAAACACCACCGAAGATTTGCCACTCCCACTAGGACCAATAACAGCTACCAACGACTGAGAGCGAGTTGCTTGCACTAAGCTGTTTACAAATGTATCACGTCCAAAAAAGAATGCTGCATCTTCTTCCCCAAATGCAGACAATCCTTGATAGGGGTTAGGAGGAATAACCTCTATTTGGGGTGTTTGGGGTGCTATGGGGACAGAAATTGACTGTTTTTTTCTTAGTATCGGAGTTTGCTGTTGCAAAAAACCAATCATTTGAGAACAGCCAAGCTCATAGGCAAATTCTACCTCTTCTCCTACAGCGATCGCATCATAAAACGCCACTGCAAAGGCAACAGCTGCTTTATCCCCTACTGTCTGAGTCATGCCAATCACATAATTGACGTGTTGGCTAATTGCTTCTGCTTGCATTTGGGAATAACAAGCGTTTAAAAGTACGCAATCAACTCCTTTGGTGGTAAAAAGCTTAAACATACTCCCGAGTGCTTCGGCAGAGATTAATGCTGGCTGTCCTGTTTCATCTTCCAAAACAATACCATCTTGCCCAGCACCATGTCCGCAGAAGTGAACAATTTGCGGCTGATAATCTAACATGGCGCGGTAGAAGTCGCGCTGACGTACCGCCCATTTTTGCTCTAACTTGAATTCCTCTCGTTTGTTAGCGCGTCGTAATCCTTCATCAATTTCTCGTACTTCTTCATCAAGTCGTAGCCTTGAGGTACTTGTCGGGTTTGCTGCCAGAATTAAAATAGTTTTGATATGGGTGTTATTGTTCATAGTATTTGGAAAAGGTTTTAGATCTAGCCTATTGAGGACTTACCACTGAAAACCCGAAACCTTGATCCCCCCTAGCCCACGCCAGGTGCTACAAGTCGGCACAGCCGCCCAACGCACTGGCTCCCCTTAAAAAGGGGGAAATCTCAAAAGCCCCCTTTTTAAGGGGGTTGGGGGATCTCTTGTGCATAAGTTCTACTATTGTTAAACAGCTAACAGCCATATAGAACAAATTAGCTGTTAGCTATTTAACAATTAACAATCTTCTTCACAACAAGTTTCACCTGTTCTGTTGTCCATTTGTCACTGGGATAAGCCGCAGCACTGATATCTCTATTTGGGGGTTGAACACTTGCAACTGCTGCTAATAATTCTTCAAGTGGGTTAGTTGCTCTAAATACCTGTGTACCTCTACGAGGTTTGTCTAGTGCTGGTAGTTCAAGACACCGGAAATTAGTTGCACCAACTGTGGCAAAAACTTTGAGAACATCGGCACTTTCGTTGTAACCTTCAGAAAGGCTTGTATAGATGCGAATCAGTTTCTCCCTGCCCGGATCTAACGGTTCAAAGGCACCAGCCCCTTCTGGGTGTAGCTGGGAAATACTCCAATCAGCTTGAATTGCCAGTACGGTAATATTGAGAACTTTGGTTGATTCATTGCGGATACGCAGTATTGCATATTCATCTACGTCAAAGGTTGGGACGTTACCTGGAGCATTTAATGGTAGTAATTCACCTCTGTTTTTTCCCGGTAGGCAGATGTCAACTTTTAGTTTTCCTGCAAATGATGATACAGGATCGTTGTTGTCTAGTAGTAAAGTCGCTTGATACTTAGACAGATGCACTAAGCGGTTAACGACACTAGCCGCAGCATTGCGTTCGTCTACTTTGAGTGGAGGGCGCAAATTAATTAATTTTCCACCTGCATCCAGAATTTCATACTCACCTTCAGAGTTCACAGATACCTGATAGGTGACAGGTTCATCACTCGGTTGATCGCTAGATAAGAACTCTACCCAACCATTGCCTTCTACGTTTTCTTTAACGGCTTTGACTGCTGTCAATACTTCTTTATAATCTATTTGTTTTGGTAGTTGCTGATTTTCTAAAGGAGGCAACAAGCGTACTTTTCGGACAAGTTTGACGCTAGGAGACAGTAGTATAGCAGAAGCACCATCTTCAATAATTCCTTGACTGAGGGTTTGCTGTGTTGAATTACCCGCTTTAGAAGGAGGAACATAAAGACGCAAGTTGTTACCTGCTTGTTCTTGACGCAGGATTTTGGTAATTTCCGCAGTAGATTCTTCTGAACTCACTTTTACAACTTTAGCCAGTGCGACTCGTTTATCAGTTTGGGAAAAATCGGTTATGCCAAATTGATAGATAGCAAACTCCGCGCCCTTACGCAAACCTTGTGCTTCGCCTGCTTGCAAGAGTACCTGATTCTTTGCCACATCTACTTTCTTGACAAGAATGGCAGACTGTGATTTTGTAGATTTACCGCCGAAGATTAAGCGATCGCCCTCACCTTGCAGCATTGGTGTTTGTTGTTGAAACTGAGTGTTTATTTTTGCGAGGATGCGATCGTGCAGTACCTTTAAGGTACAATCATTCCCCAGCTTCTGTAGAGAGTCTAATAACCAATAAGTTAACGCACCATTCCTTTCTTTACCATTAAAAGCATATTCGTAAGCAGACTCATTATCCCGACAAGCAGCCAATAAAACATATCCTTTAGGTTCAGGCAACCAACCACTAGCTGCAGCTACGTTGCGAGTGTTTTGTTGTCCCTGTGTTAATTGTTGCCAGTTTTGGATCAATTCTTCAGTTGATGCAACTAAGCTTTGTGTTGGTCGTGGCGTTGTATCTATAATATTCTTATTTAAACCGCGAATATTAGAATCATTAACTCCTCCTCGTGTTGCTCCTCCAGAATGACAGCTATCCAGAACCAGTGTGACCACTAACCCTTTATCTACCATATTTTGTAGGAGTTTTGCCAACTCTAGATCACGAAGATAACGAGCTTCTGAATTGCCAATATCTGTAGGGACAAGTGATTCATCTACCCCGTAGCTTCCTTTGAGATCAGGATAAATTGTTGTCGAACGTCCACCATGTCCGGAGTAGTGAATGTAGACTTGGTCTTGAGGTTGAGCTAAATCAGTGAGTTGCTTAAATTTGGCTACAATATTCTCATATGTAGGTAGCTGCTCGGATGGCTCTTGCGGTATGTTGGGACTGTCAGAGTTAGAAGCTGTGAGTTTAAGAATTTTTGCTGGGGGTACTTGCAGTACGTTTGTTAAGAAAGATTCCACATGATTAATGTCGCGCACACAACCAGTAAGACTGCTGTAAAAACCTCCTTGTGGTAGCATGTTCGGTAAATAGCAATCAACCCCAATCAATAAAGCGAAGAATTTGGAGCTAGATTTTGCACTTTGTTGAATCATATAAGGCTGCACCTTCTAAGAACTTCCAGAATAATTCCAAAACAAGAGCAGTCAATAGAACTGTTCCATAGTTGTTATAGATGTCACTAAAGCTGACTTATGCAGGAATCAAGTGAATGTTATAGCAGGGAACGCTTAACAGGGAACACAACGACACGCTCAGTGCATCGCGCTTAACAGGGATGCTCCCAACGCGCTAGCCCGGAAGGCAACAAATCAGCAATATTGATCGCTGTCGGCTGTTTTTATTTCCAACAAAGTTTTTATAATCGCTGTGTTTGTAACGTATTTCAAATCTGACACCGTTTTAGTGGCTGTCCATTGACAAGATGACTTTCAACCAGTTCGGGAATATCTTCACGTTTGAGGCGACCATAATAATGTTTATTAGAGGCAATCTTTTTCTGAATTTTTGTAGGTAACCACGACGGTTCATGAAGCCTCGGTTGATATATTAAAGCAACGGCTCCTGCTTCACAATGGTCTAAACAACCAGAAGAGCGAATTTCTACCTGATTTTCTAGCTGTCGCTGTGAAATCTCCTCCTGGAAGGCTTGATAGATTTCCAGCGCACCACAATGATGACAAGAACCCTCTGGATCATTAACATCACGTTGTTTTGTACACACAAAGACACGATATTTGGATGAATTCATAATTTCTTGCCTCTTAATTTTGCTGATACTTGGTTCAATTCAGCCGAAAAAGTAAATTTCTTCATGGCTGCCTAGTAAAATATGAGTTATCACTCACATGATATGAGCGATAACTCACTTTCTGCAACTCGCATTTTATTACGTCACTCAAATGCCTCGCAAAATTCGCACAACCCCCCGTAAATTACCTCAACAAGACCGTTCCAAAGTAACCGTTGATGCTATTATGACTGCAACTGCTCGCATTTTGACTGAAGAGGGCTACGATAAAGCGAGTACAAATCGGATTGCAGAGTTAGCTGGAGTGAGCATTGGCTCGCTGTATCAGTACTTCCCAAATAAAGAAGCATTAGTCGCCTCGCTTGTTGCTGATCATACGAACGAGATGGTTGAGCTTATCCAATCAAAATTGAACGATTTGTTTGATGTAGCGCCTGAAGTTGCAATACCCGAATTGGTGAAAGCAGTTATTGCAGCTCACGCGGTGAATCCAATGCTGCATAAAGTGTTGGATGAGGAAGTCCCTCGTGTAGGTAGGCTTAAGCAAGTCGGAAACGCAGAAGAGCAAATTAAGGCTATGCTTCGTGGTTATTTAGAGAGATGGGGCGATTGCATCAAACCACAAAACCTCGATCTGACAGTGTTTATCCTAGGACGCAGTGTTGAATCCCTATGTCATGCAGCAGTTATTGAATGTCCAGAATTGCTAAGTGATGGGCAGCTTGAACAAGAAATTACAAATCTTTTGTTGTCCTACTTGTTGGAAAAAACTTGACACTCCCCACGACTATCAAGACTTCATGGAGTACCATTTCAGTGAGAAACTTAGGAGGAAACAATTAATCCAACAATGAAATTTCTTGGAATTGACTTAGGCTGGAAATCCCAACCCAGCGGCTTATGCTACTTAGAATTAATAGATGGAAAACTGCAAATAGAAGATATAGACCGCAAAGAATCTATTGCAGACATCTTAACCTGGATTGATACTTGCGTTACACCAGAACAACCCGCCATCATCGGTGTAGATGCACCCACTCTCATTCCCAACGCTACTGGAAGTCGCTTACCCGATAAACTCACCCACAAACACTTTGGCAAATATCACGCTGGATGCTATCCAGCAAATCTCAGCTTGCCCTTTGCAGAAAGGACAGTAAAATTTGGCTTAGAATTAGAAGCCCGTGGTTTTGCCCACGCACCAACTATCGAACCACAAAAACCAGGCAGATATCAAATAGAAGTCTTTCCCCATCCAGCCATAGTTAATTTATTCGGTTTAGAACGAATTCTTAAATATAAAAAAGGACGCTTGAGCGATCGCCGCCTCGAACTCATCAAACTCTACAATTACATCACAGAAATCCTACCCTCTCTCGATCCCCCTCTGTGTTCTCTGCGCCTCTGCGGTTCATTTCTTCCTGAAATTCCCACCACAGGCGCAGCCCTCAAACAAGTCGAAGACAAACTCGATAGTCTCATATGTGCTTATGTCGCTGCATACTGGTGGTTTTGGGGGGAGCAACGTAACCTGGTTCTGGGCGATCGCACCACAGGTTACATTGTCATCCCCTCAAAAAGTCAAAAGTAATTTTTTGCTTTTAACTTTTTCTTTTAACTTAATTTACTGTGCCCAAACAATCAGCCTTGGCTCATAAGGACTAGAGAGGTCTTTGTGTTTTGGTAAAACTCGCAAAGATAAGCCTTGCAAGCCAGATGTATTATACAAAATCTCAGATGTGTAAGTACTTAAGCCATCTTTATCCTCTCCTTGGTAATCCATGACCACAGGAACACCGTTGACAATACCGCCATCAGCATCAATGGCACCTTGGTACAGTTCCACCTGTACATCATTGTTCGTCAAAGTTGCCAGATCAACTTTGGCTTTGACGTTAACAATTTGATTAACTTCAATATCTGCTCCAGAGGATACGTTAACATCTTTGATTTTGATGTCGAACCAGTGTGCAGTGAGATTCTCTTGCCAATCAGCTAGTTCTTTCGCTGGGGCGTATTTATCAGCAGTGAGAATGTGGAAGCGATCGCTTGCTGGGAAATAAGCGCATTCTGCATATTCTCGCACCATCCGTGCCGTGTTAAAGAACGGACAATTTAAGCGGATTGCATCCTTCATTTTGTCAACCCAGTGGCGAGGCAAACCATCAACATCCCGGTCGTAAAACAGAGGGACAACTTCATTTTCCAGCAAATCGTAAAAAGCATTTGCCTCTATTTCATCTTGGTAATTGGGATCATCATACATTTCCCCATGTCCAATCGCCCAACCAGTACGAACATAATCAGCTTCATCCCACCAACCATCTAGTACGCTTAAATTCGGCAAACCATTCATAGCTGCCTTCATGCCACTTGTACCAGAAGCTTCCCGTGGACGGCGCGGAGTATTTAACCAGATATCACAACCAGCGACCATCAACCGAGATATATAAATATCGTAGTTGGGAACAAACACAATCTGCTTTTGCAAACCCTGTTCGTCGATGAAGTGATTGATCTCGCGGATAAGTTCCTTACCAGGAATATCTTTGGGGTGTGCTTTACCAGAGATCACAAACTGCACCTTACGGTCTTTGTTGGCCAACAAAATCCGCTTAATTCGCTCAACATCGCGCATCCACAGAGTAGCACGTTTGTAGGTTGCAAAGCGACGGGCAAAGCCAATGGTGAGAACTTTGGGGTCAAGAACTTCTTGTGCAGAGGCAATTTCTGAGGCAGAAGCCCCACGGTCTCGCAAATGCTTCACCAGACGCTCCCGCACATAGACAATCATATCTAAGCGGCAGCGCTCGTGATTACGCCACAACTCTTCATCGGGGATCGCGTCCATCCTTTCCCACAAAGGGTTATCAGTTGGTGCGGATGACCAGCTTGGTCCTAGGTAGCGATCGTACAACTCCTGTGTAGATTTAGCAACACAACTGCGAGCATGAACGCCGTTCGTAATTGCTTTAATCGGTACTTCCTCTGTGGGCACATTTTGCCACAAACCCTTAAACATTTGGCGTGACACCACACCATGCAGTTGTGCCACACCGTTAGAGAATGTCGCCATTTTCAGTGCCAGAACTGCCATACTAAAAGGCGCAGACGAATCTTTACTATTTTCGCGTCCCAAAGCCAAATATTGTTCTTTAGTTAAGCCAAAGACATCAGCGTAATGTCCCAGGTAGTACAACATTTTGTCTGGGGGGAACAAGTCAATTCCCGCCGGTACTGGCGTGTGAGTTGTAAAGATATTACTGGAAGCCACCACCTGTTTGGCTTGGGGATAACTCAGCCCTTCTTCTTGAAGAAGAATGCGGATACGTTCTAGGGCAGAGAATGCCGCGTGACCTTCATTCATATGATACGCGGTGATGTTGTATCCAAGGGCTTTTAGCATTCGCACACCACCGATCCCCAGCATAATTTCTTGGTGGATACGCATATCGATATCCCCACCGTAAAGCTGGTCTGTTATGTTGTGGTCGTAAGGATTATTGGGTTCAATGTTAGTGTCGAGCATATACAGGGGAACTGATCCCACTTGTACACGCCAAACTCTAGCATAAACAGTACGCCCTGGATAATCGACTCCAATCCGCAATTCTGAGCCATCAGGATTGCGTTCTAGGTGCAAAGTCATATTATAAAAGTCGTTGATTGGGTAGCGTTCCTGCTGCCAACCATCAGCATTCAGATATTGAGCAAAATAGCCTTGCTGGTAGAGTAAGCCCACACCAACCAAAGGTAGCCCTAAATCGCTAGCAGATTTGAGGTGATCCCCAGCAAGAACTCCCAAGCCTCCAGAATAGACTGGCAAACAATCTACAAGCCCAAACTCAGCCGAGAAATAGGCATAATATTCTTGTCCTTTGTCATCTGATGCGTGACCAATTCTTTGTTTTTCATACCAGGTACGCTCTTGCAAATAATCCTCTAACTGGCGCGCGGCTCGATCCATCTGTGCCAGGAAGCCTTCATCTTCCACGACTTCCAACAGACGCGCTTGACTAATGGTACCGAGCATCAAAACCGGGTTATGACGGCTAGATTCCCATAAGTCAGGATCTAAGCGTCGGAATAAGTCTTTCGTCTCAACGTTCCAATCCCAGTGCAGGTTATATGCCAGCTTCCGCAGTGGCTCAAGTCGCTGCGGTAGTGAAGGGGAAACATTAAAAGTGCGAATCGGCTGCATAGGTTAGCGAAACTATAGCTTTGGCTATAGTTATTGTTGACTGTATTTTTGTTATCCACCCAATTCTTTATACTATGTTTGTAAACTTACGATGACATTGTTAAGCTGTGAAAAGTTCTCTCAGTTTTGTCGCTAAAGCTGATGTCAAGGGTATTTCAAACACTATGCCTTACTCATTACCATATCTTGGATACAGAAAAACTTAATCATTTTCATATATGATCCCCGCAAATGTACTAAGGATAATGAGTATATTTCAACAATTTTATATTTTTGTGAACAGCTTCGATAAAGGCTGAGTGACTCAAGGGTTTCGAGGATACGTCCTTGAGAATTACTGAAAATATAATGGTAATATTTTTTATGGCTAGTTGACAACTCAACGCCCTTTCTATGACTGAAAACCATACATTTGAGCAAGTTAAAAAATCTCTTCTAGATGCTGGTATTTATTTTGTCCGAATTTTGTGGTGCGACAATGCCAACATCATTCGTGGCAAAGCGGTTCATGTGGGAATGCTGTCCCACTACTTTGAACACGGTGTGGGTATATCCGCAGGACAACAAGGGCTTCCTGTGATGTACGATGCTGTTGTTCCCGAAACTGGTCTAGGTCCGATAGGTGAAATCAGATTAGTTCCAGATTGGTCTACCCTCACACCTTTGCCTTATTCTCCTGGTCATGCTCGTGTGATGGGAAACATGGTACATCATGGAGAGCCTTGGACGCTGTGTCCTCGCAACTTTCTGATACGGATGATTGACGCAGCAAAATCCCAGGGATTGGAAATTCGAGCCGCGTTTGAGAATGAGTTCTATTTACTACAGCAAAAATCCCAGGAATTTGTCCCAAGAGATTCGACTGTCTTTGCTTCCACACAGGCGATGGATATGATCTGTACAACCCACATTTCGCAGCTTGAACTGTGACATTTATCGGTAAGCTTTTGTTCAGACTGAAAAAGTGCTTAATTTTTTAGTTTTTAAAAGTATTGATAACCTTTTTTAATAAGGATAAAGAATTGTATTTGTTTGACGACTGGCGCTTTTCTCGATTCATAATTCAGATATAGGAATCCGGTTTGATTTGGTGAGACCAGTGCTTGATGAGGGTTTCCCGACAGAGGCATCTGGCGGAGCGCGTTTGCGCAGCGCCCCCTTAGGGGCTAGCGGAACCGATAGGCGAAGCCGTGCCGTAGGCATAGGTTCTCCCCGATAGCCGTAAGGCGTGGCGTTAGCCATAGGGTGAATTGACAAAGTAGAGGTAGGCAACAGGGAACAGGGAACAGAAAGCGTACCTAGCTTCCTCAAAAATCAAATATGAGTCCTATAGAACCCATTTGACATCTTTTACGATATTGAAGTAAAGTGACGGCAAAAGCCATATCCAGCAGCCATGCCGTACTCTAGCAGCCTAACAGATGAAGAATGGGAAATTCTAGAACCCCTACTGCC
>NZ_JABXYX010000358.1 GCF_017982655.1 Brasilonema sp. CT11
GTCAGTTAAAAATAACTGACTTATTTGTTTTCCGTATCTCTAGTATATTTAATCTAATATATTGGCTAGCTGTTGCCCAACCTGAATGGCGTACTCTTGATGGCCGAAATAATAACAGAAATCATCCTCTTTGGGGTAAGCTATTTAACAATCTGTCAACTATAGAGAAAGAACGTAAACTTGACGGCAAAAACCATCATCAACATACATGTTGTAGAATCGCAAATTATGATGAATGCTGTTTTTATTGATAATTGATTCGTTCATTCTATTTTCTCGTGTGATCTAGCGGAGTTGGTTGTGCGAAGCTCTATTAATTTAGGTGCATTCTAGGTTCGACAAATATTCAACTTACACGTGATAATATCCGATGGTATTACGAGGATGGAATCTCTCAGCCCATGACAACCGGATATCCGTCACCCAGAGAAGTTAGCAACAAATTGTTCAGCCGTATTCCTGAGAGTCCTTTGGCTGCTCAGTAAGTATCATAATATATGGCAAATAAGGCGCATCAAATGGGTTAGGAACAAGGAAAAAAAAAAAAAAAGATTTTTCGTTGGAGATCTGGAACCCCTTTCTATTTTTCCTAAAAATATCGTAATTATACTCTATGGTTAATTGAAACAACCCGTATTAAACGCGTCATAAATAGGGGCTTCAACGATATGCACACCTACTGGGGTCAATTCTTGGATCACGACATTACCTGGTCTCCTGAGCTCGAGAACGACTTGCTTTATATTCCTATTCCCGTGCAAAATGACGTGTTCTTCAATCCTTTAGGCACAACAAACCTTACCATGAAATTCAAGCGCTCAATTTTCGATACCACTACTGGTCACGACGCCTGTAAGTTTCAATTTCCTGGTCGCGATCTGCTGATCCCTTTTTTTTTTTTTTTTTAAACTCTCGATTAATTTTAAAATTTTCTCATAGCGAACCCTCGCGCTCAAATTAACGTGCTCTCTTCGTTCATCGACGGTTCTATGGTTTACGGTGTTGATACTGTCCGCGCCAATGCTTTGCGTGACTTCAACACCAAGGGTAAATTGAAGACTACTACTATCAACGGTCACGTCTATCCTCCCAAGAACACCTTCGGCTTGCCTAACGCTAACAGCAACAGCTTTGTTCCCGGCGAAGAACAATTCCTATGCGGTGACAAGCGTTGCAATGAGAACCCTATGTTGACTGCTTTGCATACCAGTAAGATCCAACACAATTGATTTCAAAATAGGCTCGTGTAATCCTAACACTACACTATTATTATAGTCTTTGTTCGTGAGCATAACCGTTTGGCTGACAAGTTCGCCAAGGACCACCCCGAGTGGGACGGTGAGCGCATCTACCAAGAGGCTCGTCGCTGGGTTGGTGCTTTCTGCCAGGCCATCACCTTTAACGAGTACTCTCTCGCCACCACCGGCAGAGCTTTGCCAGAATATACCGGCTACCAGCCTGAAGTCAACCCTAGTAAGTTTGACCTTGAACGCTTGCGATCCGAGCGAGATCCTGAGTGTAACTCAATCTTTTTCTTGAACTACAGGCATTATGGGTGCTTTTTCTTCCGTTGCTTTCCGTTACGGTCACTCCGAAGTTAACGTTTTGATTCCTCGTTTGGACGAGAACAGAAGACCTATCCCTCACGGTCACTTGTTGTTCCGTGACGGTTACTTCAACCCCCCAGTGTACGTAGCGATAATTAGATGATATAACGGTGCTAATTAAGTTTTTAGTTGGGAGAACG
>NZ_JABXYX010000173.1 GCF_017982655.1 Brasilonema sp. CT11
GACGGTAACGATGCTCCAGTTCTGCGATACTTAGATGTGGTTGTAGCGTTAAACGTTTTGGCATATACCAGCAATTTTTTCTTTTAGAGAAATTATACACTTACTATGCCACCGGACATGATATAAGCTATCAGCTTTTGCGCCACTCACTTGGGACACTTCCTCAGAAGCCCTATCTCATATCTTGCACCTCTCCGTAGAAAACCGTACAATCTAAAAAAGTGAAAAAACATGGCGAGAAAACACTTATATGTCTTTGGCGACAGTCTTTCCGATACTGGGAACGCCTGGAAAATTGTAGAAGACTTCCCGCGTGAAAATATAAAAGACCTCCCGACTGAAATACAAAGCCTCTTCGAGACAAATCGCCTAAAGGAACACTTCTTTGAGGGTCGTGATTCTAATGGTTTGCTCTGGGTGGACTATCTGGCTCCTATGTTAGGAGTGGCAGAAGATGCGATTTCCAATTTTGCTGTCGGTGGGGCAACCACGGGAACAAATAACAGCCTCAACACTATACATCCGCTGCTCAATGCACCAGGATTGCAGCAACAGGTTGAGCGCTTTACAGCAAATAATCCTGCTGCCGATTCGGATGCACTCTATATTGTCTGGGCAGGTGTGAATGATTATCTTGGTGGTGCCACAGATCAGACTACACCCCTCGACAATTTATCGAAGATCGTGACCTCCCTAGTGAACACTGGCGCTAAAAATATCCTAGTAGGGGATGTACCAGATTACGGGCATTTTCCGATTTCAGTTGATGCTTCAAATTCCCGCTTTCCAGGGAGGCTTGATAGTTTGATCGTCAGCGGTCTGAGCTCTGTGATTAAGGCTCATAACGCTGCTCTCCCCAGGACTCTAGACTTTCTGCGCCAAAGTTTAGGCTCCGACATTAACCTCATTCCCTTCCAAACCAGCCCTCTGTTTGATGAGATTATTTCCTCACCAGGCAATTTCAATCTCACGAACGTCACCAATGCTTGCGTCACCTCTGTTGACACGGTATGTAATAACCCGGATGAGTATTTATTCTGGAATAATACTCATCCAACCACTGCTGCTCATCGGCTAGTCGCAGATTTAATCTTCTCAAGCTTGAAATCCACAGCTTTTCAAAGGAATTGGGACACCGACAAATAAGCTGCGAGGATTTTTTACGTCTAAATTCAGTGTTTCAATGTTCACCTAACAAAAAATACACGATGTAACATTATGGTCACTAAAAAAGCAAACCCAAAATTTGAACATACAATTTCCGCCATTTGCAAGGGTTTCTAGCGAATCTAACGCATATTTTTTATATACTGCAAATGCAAAAAAAATACGTAGGCGACTATGTTCACATTTACTCCCGTTCGCATTAACAGTTCCGTACTTCAATGTTCACTAAACCAAAAAAATGGTGAAAAAATGCCCCTAAAACCAACCCTATACCCCCATTTTCGGGGCAACGTTTCCGTCATTTGCAAGGGTTTCCAGCGAATCTAACGCATATTTTTTATATGCTGCAAATGCAAAAAGCTACGTAGTCGCCTATGTTCACACAAGCTACGTGAGCTATTAGAGATGACACCCACCCGCTAGAAAACCACATCGCCCGAATAGCACCCTCTGAGAGCGCCAGGAAGCCTATCAAAAACTCAGAGTTGTACAATACATCATTATCAAAATGTTCATTCTGCGACGCCTCTCGTTTTTCTGACAGACAACTCTTAACAGAATTGGCTTCTACATATAGATTAGAACTTAACGCATTCTACTACTCCCTTCCCGCCAGAAGAATACCTATTTAAAAAACCGCGTTCGGCGAAGCCGTTGCCGAAGGCTAGACGCGAAACACGCGAAGAAAGAAGAGAAGAAGGTTCGGTAATCTTGTAGCGGGAAGGGAGTAATAGGTTATGTAGATGCAAGGAAATGATGATGCTTCAGTCCTTTTCTACAGGGTTAATATTACCATTGATTGTTCTTCTGCCCGTTATGGCAATTGGATACGCAATTTCCTACTGGACAGTCGGCCGTCAAGCCGCTCAAAGGCGCTTAGGTCGCAGTGCTTTGTTGATACTGCTTGCTTTCTTCGTTGCCCTCGGGCTTCATTTCCTAGGCAAATATGGATCGATAAGCCTTAATTTTCTATTTGCAGCTTTTGTGGTTTTATGGCTCCTAAGCTGGAACTGGCGAAAGAGAAAGGCTGGTGCTTTAATACTTGATGCAGGACGATTTTCACGAAGCAAATTCATGCTTTGGATTGGTGTATCGCAAGCACTGGTCGCAGTCTTTTATACTTGGTCAGCGATTAATAAAATCTCAACAGGACTTGGAAATGACACTAAACTGCTAGAAGTTATAGCGCAACCGGTTTTCTTTTGGTCGCTAGCCATCTATTTTCTCTCAAGCGGATTGAGTAGACTGGAGTTTAGAGAAAACGGTATCTGCTATATGCTTTCAGTGGTGAAGTGGGAGAAGCTGGCATCTTACAGGTGGAGCCAAGAGAAACCCAACATCGTGACGATTGAGTTCAAACAACCACCCAATCTCCTATCAACAAGATTCTGGAGTTTGCCCATTCCATCAGCACATCGGGATGCAGTGAAGCAGATTCTAGCTGATCATTTGATGATGACTGATGTCAAGTAAATCTTACAGAATTGCTGCGTAAGATATCCCTCTTCTGTCACTTTCCGGTTTTTTCTATTATTAATACTTTCTGAACACAAGGTATATCAGGCAATAGAGCATTTACTCATCTAATGAATGGCAAGTTCCATGCTTTCAAATATTTCTATTCATAAAAAAATCTGCTATCGCCTACTGTATAGGAACTCTAGAATTCAGAAATGATAAAACTTTTCGGAGAGTGACAAAAGAGGGATAACTCTTAACTTGCACATTTTCGAACCGTTATACAGTAAGGCTTTGAGAAATATCATAAAAATGTGCTTGTTTCATATTTTGCGGGAGCGTTAATCGCGCCCGTGGTCGGCTCAGATCTTGCACCTTTAATATAAACGCGGGAAACGCATATAAAAAGTTCTAAAAATATTACAGCGAATGAAGAGTGTGTTCTAAATAGATAAATATTGTATTGATGACTAAGACAACAGTGATATTACGTAGATTGACTCAAGGTTGGCCTGCCAACAATCCGATCGCTTCGGCGCAGTTCGCCGGATTGCAAAGGAAGCCCAAAACATGAGAAAAAGGGCGTTGAAATATATTCAAATTAAGCAAGAAACATGGTTTCAATTCTTGCCCACACCCAAAATTTAGTTTACACCCTGCTGTCATTGATGCCTTCGGTTTACCAACAAGAAAATCAAGGGAGCAATGTTAGGATTGTTCTTAGAGGCACAAGGGTATCCCCTACCTCAACACAGTAAAAGTAAGTCACCCAGTGCCTTAAGCCGATTTCTCAATATCTACCACTGGTCAACCAGGGGGGTGATTCGCACTACTCGCAACCGTGTGATTAAGGAGATTTTATCCGAGCGCCCATTGGGACGCAAGCCATTTTTACAAGTGATTATTGATCTGACAACTTTGGAGAAAGTAGGAAAATTTAAGGTATTTGAAAATTTAATCCGCGTATACAACGCAAAACGAGGTTTGCACTTGGTTGTGGTGTATTTAGTTGTTGGTCACGCATTGTCCCCTGAAATTGAGCCAGCCTTACTAGAACGAGTACCCGACTGCGCCGACAGATCAACAAAACAAAGGCTGGCTCAATTTCTACGTGTTAGACCCCGTAGGTGGCGAGTTCCTTGGAATTTTCGTGTCTGGAGGGGAAAAGGGACTGCCTCTCCTGCACACTTGGGATTAAAAATGGTCAAATCTTTGCCTAAAAAATTAACTAAGCATTTCCAGGTAATGGTTCTCGTAGATACAGGCAAAGGCAAGTGTGCAATTTCTACACAGTGTCCGAAAGAAAAAATACCACATAATTGCTGGTATCGCTTGTACTCATAAGTTGGTTGATGGTCGCTGTGTTGCTCAACTACATAAGCGAGGACAACAGCTTCACCTGAGGGGTTTGAAATTTCCTGTCTACGTATCTTGGTACTATTTTAAACGTGATGATGGTAAATATGTAAAACGATTTGTCATTTCTACTAAAGCTCTCAAAGCCAGTACTATTTCTTGGTGGGGCAAAAGACGGTGGCAAATAGAGGGTTGGTTTAAAACTGCAAAACACCGTTTTGGGTTGCATCGGTTTGGTGAGTCAGCGCTACAGGAGGGTTTCCCGACAGAGGCGACTGCGAACCCGAAGGGGCAAGGGACACTTTTAGGCGTTTATCGTTGGTTGATATTGTCCCTTATTTCTTATGTTTTGGCGCACTGGGCACAACTTCAGACGGCGATTACCTACCGCACAGCTACGCTTAACGCCTCTACAACACTACCTAATTGGGGACAAGCCGCAGAAATCGCATTCCAAACAATACTTCCACATTTGGTGGTGTTACTTCTTTTACAACACATTGAACGCCTTAGAAAACTAGTACTTAGTCAAGGAATTGACATTCAAATTTCCAGGTGCAAGATCTGAGCTATGGTAACGGTAGATAAACAATGCGGTCTTGATATTCATCCTCCTGAGAGGCAAGAGCCGCTAAAATCAATTCTTCAAGGTTTTCGCCAATGCTTAAATTTGGATTCAGGATAAAAATTCCTGGTATGTGATGATTAGCTGCAATGTGATCATCCAAGTGTACTGGCATGGAAGTCCGGTTATTTGTCACCAGCACAAAGTTGTTATCTTCACACCAACAAAGAATTTCTGGATCGAGTGTGCTTTTCGGAGGCGTTTTTGCTTCTCCTACTACCTTGATAATGATATCAGGTTCTGGCAATCTAATGTGGTTGGGATAGATAGGATTCACATTTTCATCAATCAGATATTTCAATGCCATTTGCTTGTTTGTTGGCTTTTCTTTGTGCTCTCAGTTGCCGAAGTTTCTCGGAAACTGGTGGAGGATTAAGTCGCTGTTCTTCCCTCATTCTGTGACCGTGTTCTATCCAGTTTTTCATATAAGCACTCACAATTTCTCTGTTTTGTAAGTAATAAAGAATTGTTGCATAAACTTGTTCTAAAGTTAGTGATGTGTAGATTTGAGCAATTTCCTCTGGAGTGCGACTACGATCAATGTATTCATAAAGAATTGTTTCAATACCAATTCTTGACCCTTTGAGGCGAATATCACCAGGAGTTAAAAAGTTGAAATAATCTTTTATTTGGGTTATGGACATCGTTTTTTTCCTTAGTGCAAAATAATCTTGCAGTCAACTATAGATGAAACGATAAGCCTCTGGCTTGACGCTCCGCGTATCGCACTCGATTGATTCCTTGCATTTGTCAGGCGATCGCATCCCTAGCTAGTCAGGAGAAAGGATAGTGCGATCACATTAGTTGTATCTCCCCACAAGCTGAGCACTAAGACATAAGCAGTAAAGCAGACAGGCAAGTTATAATTTTTGTGCAGATGAACGTAACAAAAATTTATGAGTAACCCTCTGTTACAAGCTTTTTTCGTTGGGAGAGCAGCGGCGGAAATCCTCACCGAGAGGTTGGAGTTCGCTATTACAGATGCTCTATCGGAACTCGGCAAATGGGACGCTGAAACTAGAGAGCAAATGCGCCAATTTACTGAAGAGGTCATAGAGCGGGCAAATCGTACAGCAGATGCTGCTGGTGCGACTCAAACAACAGGCGGCTATGGAGAAACTGGTTCAACGTCAGTTGACTTACAAGCCACGATTGATGAACTACGAGCAGAAATAGCTACATTGCGAACAGAATTACAACGCTATCGCACTGGAAATTCTTTGTAGAAAGGTTGCTGCACAGCTACCTTTCTACTAGAAAATTATAAAGGAACAGTTTAGAAATCAGAGTGTCTTTTCTTCCTACTGACTCGGTCAAAAACCAGCGGTACGCAAAACATATGGAAAAAGCTTATTCAGATAAGGCATACCGCTGGAATCGCGAAAACTACTCTCGTAGACGGCGTTTTTTGGACATTTGGTCTTTTGTCTTGACTTTATTGTTCAGGCTGTGGCTGTACAACAAATCTTGGAGTTACCCAGGAGGAGTCAGTGAAGCCAAACAAGCTGCTCGACGTAAGGCTCAAGCGGTATGGATTCGCAATACTCTGCTAGATTTAGGACCAACGTTTATCAAAGTTGGGCAACTGTTCTCTACCCGTGCTGATATCTTCCCTAGCGAGTATGTTGAAGAACTAGCCAAGCTACAAGATAAAGTGCCTGCATTTAGCTATGAGCAGGTAGAAGCGATTATTGAGCAAGAACTAGGCAAGAAAATTCCCCAACTGTACCAAAGTTTTGAACCCATACCTCTAGCTGCAGCAAGCTTAGGACAAGTACACAAAGCTGTACTGCATTCGGGAGAAGCTGTTGTTGTCAAAGTCCAACGTCCTGGTCTGAAGAAACTCTTTGAAATAGATTTACAAATTCTTAAGGGAATTACACGTTACTTTCAAAACCATCCGAAATGGGGACGGGGACGTGATTGGATGGGCATCTATGAAGAGTGTTGTCGCATTCTTTGGGAAGAAATTGATTATCTTAATGAAGGTCGTAACGCGGATACTTTTCGTCGTAATTTTCGTACCTACGACTGGGTAAAAGTTCCACGCGTCTACTGGCGTTACACTTCATCGCGGGTATTGACTTTAGAGTATGTTCCTGGTATAAAGATTAGCCAATACGAAGCAATAGAAGCAGCAGGTTTGGATAGAAAAATCATTGCCCGTCAGGGTGCCCAAGCATACTTGCTTCAGCTACTCAACGATGGGTTTTTCCATGCTGACCCCCATCCCGGCAATATTGCCGTCAGTCCTAATGGTGCTTTGATATTCTATGATGTGTGCATGATGGGGCGCATCAAAACAAACGTGCGTGAAGGACTGATGGATACCCTGTTTGGCATTGCTTCAAAAAACGGCGATCGCGTTGTTCAATCTCTGATTGATTTGGGAGCGCTCGCGCCGGTAGAGGACATGGGACCAGTCCGGCGTTCAGTCCAGTTTATGCTGGATAATTTTATGGATAAGCCCTTTGAAAATCAATCGGTAGCTGCTATTAGTGACGATTTGTACGAAATAGCGTATGGTCAACCGTTTAGATTTCCCGCAACCTTCACTTTTGTGATGCGAGCTTTCTCGACACTCGAAGGTGTAGGAAAAGGGTTAGATCCAGAATTTAATTTTATGGAAGTTGCCCAACCATATGCCATGCAGCTTATGACCAATATGAATGGTTCTGATAGCAATAGCTTTCTCAATGAATTGAGTCGTCAAGCAGTTCAGGTCAGCAGTACTGCATTGGGACTACCACGCAGGCTGGAAGACACACTCGAAAAGCTAGAACGGGGAGACGTACGTGTGCGTGTCAGATCTCTTGAAACAGAGCGCCTGCTGCGACGACAAAGCAATATTCAGCTCGGGATGACTTATGCTGTTATTGTGAGTGGTTTTACGCTTTCAGCAACGATTTTACTGGTAAAAGAATATATATGGTTGGCAATGCTTGCAGGTTTGATCGCAGTTGCAATGTCAAGTTTACTGATTCGACTGCTGATGCGCCTTGACCGCTACGACCGTATGTCATAAATTTAGTGAATGGTATATGAAACTTAATTTTACCGGTGTTACTGATCCGGGACTTATTCGTTCTAATAATCAGGATGCTCACTATATCGACCAACAGGGGCGCTTCTTCATTGTCGCTGATGGCATGGGTGGTCACGCAGGAGGTGAACAAGCAAGCCGTATTGCGACAGGGCAAATTGAGGCGTACTTGAGTGGTAATTGGGATTCCTCTAAGCCTTCGCAGGAGTTATTAAAGGAAGCTTTATTACAGGCGAATGAAGCGATTTTGCTTGATCAGCAAAATCATCCGGAACGTTCTGACATGGGGACAACAATTGTAGTCGTCATTTTTCGCCCACAAGAGCCACCTTTGTACGCTCATGTTGGTGACTCAAGGCTATACCGTTTTCGAGATTCGCAATTGCAGCAAATCACAGAAGATCATACTTGGATAGCACGCGCTATTAAAATGGGTGAAATTACGCAACAAGAAGCCCGGATTCATCCCTATCGTCATGTGTTGTCTCGGTGTTTAGGCCGTGAAGACGTCAATCAAATTGATGTGCAACAACTAGATGTGAAAAGGGGCGATCGCCTACTGTTATGCAGTGATGGTTTAACAGAAGAACTCGCCGATCCGAAAATTGCTGACTATCTCCAACTCCCTGTGCCTAAAAAAGCTGCTGTTTCCCTAGTTGAAGCTGCCAAAGAGCACGGCGGACACGATAACATCACCGTTGTTATTGTCGCGTTGGAGTAGGAAACAGGTTTTTATAAACAGGACTTTAGCTAAAGCATTGCTTATTTATTCATGATATAAGAAAAATGTCATGTGCGGCTTTAGCTATGTCAATTCTTGACTCCAATCAAAGTTATACTTTCAGCCGATACTTTGAGCTTGGCTTTGAAGCTAGCGAACTGGCTCAAGAATTTGGCTATAGTTTAACTAGAAAAACGCTCAATTTACCCCAGTTCCCTGATGAACTTGACCGTTTGGGAGAATTACGCGCTCGCATTGAGGAAGTACTACCATTTGTACCGTTGACGAACGAACTCGCAAGACGAGAAATTCTCATCTCGCGAGTGGTGACGGAGTTAATTCATTACACACAGGCAGAATTACGAATTGAATATAGTCTGAAGGTTTCTAATTGGCTTCAGGGTAGTTTAGATTATTTACTGCGGGTAAATTCCGTTAATCAATTGTTAGTAATTGAAGCAAAATACGAAGATTTGACGCGAGGTTTTACGCAGTTAGTCGCCGAATTAGTAGCACTCGACCAGTGGTCAAGAGCGACTACCGTTGATCAACAGCCAATTTTAATTGGTGTTGTTTCTACAGGCACAATATGGCAATTCGGTAGGCTCGACCGTAACAGAAAGCATTTTGAACAGGGGATTAATAGCTATCGAGTTCCTGAAGATTTGGAGCAAGTGATGCGAATTTTAGTAGCAGCTTTGAAAGGAAACAATTAAAGAAGCAGCGATACGCCAAGAGCGCGTCTGCTTTCCCTTGCAATCGCATCCCATTTTAAGTCCCAAAAACCTGGGGCCAAGTTGTGACGAGAAAAACGACAACTGCTGCGATCGCCAGCAAACCTTGAATCAAATTGCCAACCAGCGTACCTGCGACAATTCCAATACCAGCTTTAATCGCTAGTCCAAAATCTCGTCGATAAAGATATTCACCGATAATTGATCCAAGAAGTGGTCCGAGTAACATTCCAAGTAATGGACCACCAAAAGGTAATGCTGGCAAGAATCCTAAGAAACCTAGTACTAACCCAACAATTGCACCAATTTGTCCCCACTGACTTGCACCTGCTTTTTTTGCACCCAAGTAGCTTGCTAAAAAATCAACTCCCAGACTCAGGAGTAAAACAACAATTGTGACAATGAGTGGTGTTTGTATTGCAGCAAAAGAATCACTTATAAATCCCCAAATGATAATTGCTATTAAAATTAAACTGGCTCCTGGAATCGCAGGAACTACAGCACCGACAATACCCACAGCCATTACGGCAACTAGTAACCAATAAAGAATTTGCATAATTTTTTCGTTGTTGATTTTGCTATACACCAAATAACAGTTATCAGTTATCAGTTACCAGTTATCAGTTTGAAGAAGAATTCAGCAATTCTGCAATTCTTGATTCACAAGGAAGAAATAAACAATTGCGACTTCTGACTCCTGACTCCTGACTCCTTTACTATTCACTGTTTACTGTTCACTGTTCACTGATTTAAAGTTACAGCTAATTTATCTGCAATTCCCGCAATCCAATTTTCATCTTGTTTAGTGTAACTGCGAGGAGCATTCGCTGCCAAAATTAAGACTCCATCTTCACCAATGGGTTGACAAATGACACCTTGGGTGTTATATGGCAAATAATCAAATTCAACTCTTCCTGGGTAAACTTTTAAATCTACCAGATAAACTGCCTTGTGTTTTTCCAGCACTCTTTTTAATATTAGTCCTGGTACAACTTCCGACTTGGGACTTAGAATTCCCCGACGTAACAAAACTTTATTCTTGTAGAAAACGACGAGCGATCGCGTCACAGTATTAGTTAACAACAAATGTGATGCCCAGGCTAGTTCTGTTTTCACAGTTTGCGGTAAATCCGGTGCAAGTACAAAACCTTCTTCGCCAATCAGTTGTACGGCTTCAGGTAAACGCGGTTGTACTTGCTGCCAAATTAACCCTACTAAAATCAAGACAGCACTCAAAATCACACCCAAAACATCTGCACGCGCTTGAGAATTTGTTAATTCTGCTGATAGCAAACGGTTAATCAGCAATAGGACAGCGCCCAACCCACCTACTACGATAGGTAGACGCCGCAGAACCCTATTGGGGTCGGATTTAGTCATGAGTCGTAAGTCCGTATTATCCCCTTATTGTTATTCGTCTCCTGGTTCAATAATGCGTTGAAATAAGTAACCAGTTCCTCTTGCCGTGAGGATTAATTCTGGATTACTTGGATCATCTTCCAATTTTGCCCGTAAACGGGAGATATGTACATCGACTACACGAGTATCCACATGGCGTTCTGGTGTATATCCCCAGACTTCTTGTAAAATTTCTGAACGGGAGAAAGCTTCTCCAGAACGGCTGACTAACAACTCTAGTAAGCTAAACTCCATGCCTGTCAACCGAATGCGCTCATCGCCTTTATACACTTGCCGCTTATTCGTGTCAATTTTAATTGTAGCAACGTGAATCACTCCAGAACTAGGAATTCCAGAGGCACCTGTTTTGTCCACTCGCCGTAGCACTGAGCGAATGCGGGCTTCTAGCTCCTTAGGGGAAAAAGGTTTGACTACGTAGTCATCAGCACCTAATACTAAACCCGTAATTCGATGAGCTACGTCCCCCAAG
>NZ_JABXYX010000174.1 GCF_017982655.1 Brasilonema sp. CT11
CGTAATTTTTCTGGTTATACAGTTGTTTGACTCAGCATACGAGCAAGGCTGAGGTAGAAAAGTTTATATTCTTTTATTATTCGCGTACCTTATTCGCGAACACATTTTTTTGTCCAAAGTCCAATTTGTTAAGAACAGAGCAAAATATAGGTTTATACGTACCTAATTTTAATCCTGTTCAACAGAGAGTTTTAAAATTATAAGACTAACGCTCCAATTCTTAACCTTACCACCCCACAAATTGTGAAAAATTATTTTCACAATTTGTGGGGATTTAATCGAAACCAATCTTATCGCTACTCTGAAAATTTTCACCAACCAAACGTATTATATGCTCTACAAAGATTCTTATGGCACAAAGTGCCACGCTAAGTCGCTTTGCGTCTCGTTAAGGGATACGCGAACAGATTCCAATCTTTCAAAAAAGTCAATGTTTTAGCCACGTAGAGTATATCTGCCCCAAAAACTCTTGATGCCAGGGTTTTGGTAATATCGAAAGTAAAGCAGTAATAATTCTCGCTTGCACTTTCAAGCTAGTCGTTTCTAAAATCCACTTCCAATACTGCTCATCTAAATTCTTATACCAGCTACATATCTCTGACAACAAACCAACATGAGATTTATCATTAATCAAGAACGGTGTGACATCACGTCCAACCGAATTAGCTTCTTCCCTTAAAGTACATGATTCAGATTCAAAATTATTCCTATCGCTATTATTCGTCTCTAATAACGATAGGAATATTTTTAGCCACTCTTTCCAACTCCCACCAAATTCGCTCGCTAACTTAGAGATGTAACCCTGGCTAATACCGGAAACAGCCGAAACTGTTGATTGAGTAATATTTTGTCCCGCTTCCCAAAGCTCTTTAACTGACTGCTTGATTTTCCACCAAGATTTTTCATCCAATGAACCCGCTTCAATGGTAATATCAGCAGCATTAACACACTCTACCTCCTGATCTAGAAAGCTAAGGTCATAATCAGCACAAAAGTAGAAGTAAAGTTGTTCTTCCGTTCGATTGTGCGCTCGTAAACGTCCTATACCCTGCTTAATCTCAGCTTGTGTTGCCCAATCTACAAAGCTATGAAACTCTGACGAATCAGAAATTTCTATGGAAATTAAGTTGCTCTTGCATAAAGTAAGATAAAGTGCTTCTAAAGAGCCGATGTTTTGGTAGGGAATACCGAAACTCGCTAAGACAGTCACCTCTTTAAAATCATTTGAGCCTCGACTATCTCTAAACCATCCACCATCACCTTCAGTACAGAATTTCACAAAATCAATGAATTTTATGTTTGGGTGACGTACCAGTAACTCCTGGCGGAGTGCATTGACTCTGTTTTGGCAATGTGAACTGCGATTTTTAGAAACTTGTCCTAGTCCTGTGATTTGAACTATCTTGAGATTATTACTAACTGGTACCTCTTGTTCAATTGTTAAAATCTCAGCCGCTGAAATATCCATCCACCAAGATAAATACTGAGGAGAAGCTGTCGCATCCAAATAAACATTCCATGCAGCAGCTGATGCTATTAATGAGTGTCTTTCATTACGAGTTGAAATGAGTAACTGACCTTGATAAAGGCGCAAAGCACCAGGAATTCGTTGACCCCATACTTCGATAAATGGTATAAACCAATACAAAAGAAAATCTTGTTGAATTTTCTGTATCAATTCAAAGGTTTTATTGTTAAAACGTTTTCGTAATCTCCCAGGCAAATCACTAAGGTTTACTGAATACTCCTTGGTTGTATTAAAAAGTGATTCCAAGTCGGGATGTAAAATCTCCATTGCTACAGCAATGATTTCACCCAAATTGTCTGGTGGTTCACCAAGCATCTGGCGAACTGCAGCATCATTCCAGCCGTAATGAGGTTGTTTAATTTCTCCTGTCATGCACTGCCGTAGTACCATCCACACTGACTGTAACTTTATATTAATTTCAGGATAGTAAACAGTTAATTGTGCTATGGCTTGGTCGAGGTCTTTAATGCTGGCAGCGATCGCACTAACTGGTTGCACTGTCCGCATTGCTTCATCCCAGATGATACCACAACTTGACCAGTCGAAGTTATCAGTATCGGGAGCACTATCAGGATGTGCGCGGATACGGTCGTACTTTAAAGTTTCTCGTCGCGAAAACCGATATCCAAACCCACCACCCGCACTCGAACGACAAGCTTCGAGTAAATGGCAAGTAGTGCAAATAGGATTATCTACACCTTCATAAATTGAGATATTCTTGTTTTGTAAGGCTGTAAAGATAGAACTGCGATGGCAGTTACCAGTTGTGTCAGGAATTTCTCTATTTTTCGGCCATCTGAGATATTGTTTTCCGTTGGGTGTAGAGTCCCACACCATCCCGCAATTGCGAACATCCAAATATTTATAATTCTGCTCGACAGTATCTGTAGTAATGTTTCTAGCATGAGCGGTAAAATACCACAGTTTGTCAACTCCTAAAGTGTTTGGCTGAGCAATTCCTACATCATGGCTTTTGAATGTTCCAGTGGGACTTTTGTCTAAAATATGTTTCCATCCAGCGGCGATCGCTTCAGAGTAAACTTGTAAGCGTTGACCTTTCTTAAATAAAATTCTGGGTGGATGTTTAAAATCACCCCATCTGGGTAACTTTCCTGGTTTGTACTCAATTGTATGGAGAGTAACTCCTTCGTCCACAGTTTTGTCAGCGATTTGTTGTGCAGGATATGAGTTGCCAAAACCGTTTTTAGGTCGATAACGCTCTACCATCCGCCCGAACCAAAGCTTAAGTTTGTAGAGCATTCCCCACTCTTTGTCTACGTCAGCAAGAGCTTTTTGAACTTTTTCTGAACACAGAGCAAAGAAATCTTCTGGTGTGATGGTTGTACCGTTCCAAGCTACGACTACCTGATATCCGCCTTTGCGACAGTACTCAATACCTGTGGCATACTGGCGAATGAAATCCAGGTTGTCTATGGAGTTTTCCACCGGCTGTAACTCAATTACCTTGTCCTCTACTTGATGGAATGAACTGTGTTTGAGTAGCTTCCTGATTTGGTTATGGATATGGCAATGGTTAAAGTAAGCAGCACTGGTAATCAGTTTAATTTCATTTTGACGACCAGCAGCTAGTAATTCGTCGATGTCCAAGTGTTCTTTGGTTTCTAGTTGTCCCCAATTACCCACACTCAACCGATATCTCCATTTACAGCAGCGTTGTAGGGTTTGCTCCGACGCTTTGGCAATATGGGGATTTCGTAGTGCCCCTGCATCGGGCATCAGGCGAATTTCTTTGGGACGTAATCGTTTCAGGTAATTTTTTAGGGTTTTCTCACCGTAGTGAGCAGCACTTGCTGTACCGATGACAGCGATATCAGTTTGCCCAGAACGCCATAAAAAAGTAGCTGTCAGTAGTGACTTGAGTGCTCCTTCGCAGAGAATTACTATTTTCACCTTTTTGGCATCGGGGTGTTTCCAGCAAAATAGCGGTAGTTCTCCATTTGGTAATTGTGGTCCGATTCCCCCTTGGTTGTTACCACTTAGCCAGATGTATTTGGGGCTAGTACGTAAAGTGGCAATTTGAAAGCCAGTGATGTGAAAGTCGGGGTCGAGGGCTGCGATCGCTATCCCCTCTGTTCCTAATAGTTTACTATCAGGAGATATACCGGGGAGGTCAGCGGTTATTCCAATTGGGGCATACAAACCTGGTTCCCAGGTTCTTAGCCAACCTAATACTTTTAACCAGTTAATTTCTTCAGTACTGAGTTGTCTTCTTTGCTGGAGGTGTGAGGAGTGTTGAGTACTCACAGTTGTTACGGTTTTTTGCAACAGTAACTGAAATTGGCGATGTCGCTGGGCGATAAGCCCCTCCATGTCTGCGCATTTTTCTACGCTCAAATGTTTTTGAATATTAATAGAATGGCGCTGCTGTTGCGAGTACAGAGGTTTTTCTTGTTGGTGGTTACTGTCGCTGTCGTCGTCCTTTACAAACAAACCGCCCATGTCGTTATGCAGCAGCGCCAGGAAGCGATAGCTAGCTGGTGCGTCCTGTTGATTGAAACTCCGCAGGCACTCAATTAAGTTGTCGTCTCTAATGGCGCAGCCGTGATTGTTAGCGCAGATGGGACAGGGATTACGTTTGCTAGTGTACAAGCGTTTCATGGACTTTTGTTGTGTGGAATTTGATGCTGCCACACCCGAAATTAGTTTGCTTAGTTACATTAGCATCCCGGTTTTTTTGACCAAAAAAATGCATGTAGATCAAGAGTAATCAAAATGATCAGGACTGTAACCATCGCTGAAACCATTGCTGTGTCTATATTAAAAAAAATCTTTGTCGCACCATTCGGGTAATAGTGTCGCACCATTCGGGTGATAACGTCGCACCATTCGGGTGGTAAATTTTCTTCAAAATCGCCTCAAACCTAATCATATCAATGGTTACAACTAATGAGCTTGATGGTTACAAGTTTAGTCTTCAATGGAAATTTTTCCGAATTATGAAGATCAAGTGCTTGCAACGACAGGATTCCAGCAAAAAATAGTCCTCTGCATTGCCAAGTAGCTATCATGAACTGCGTACACCAGGACGGATGAAAAATTTATTTAATCTCTCCCTGCTCCCTGCCCCCTGCTTTTTCAAGTCAGGTCACAGTAAAATAAAGTCTTTGCGATTACTTCGCGTCAGCCATAGAGCACCAGTCACCAGGGCGTGGGAAACCCGCCTGCGTCGTGCTGGACTCACCGCAACGCACTGGCTCACTGCGTTCCGTATGCTCTCCCTTGCCTGCTGCGCGTAAGTCCCAAAGGGACACACTGCTTTGTATCTCCTGCCGAGACGCTTTGCTAACGCCCTCTGGGCGTGCGCTTACGTAATAACATTTCACGTTTAATTAGGTTGAGCTACTTACTATGGACGATGTGCAAAGTTTTGAAGTTGTTGGTTATTGAACAAAAGCAGTCCCAAGCTGAATCTTGAATACTTTTTTATTCAAAAATTCAAAATCTTTCGCAATGCTTCTCCGTCTTGGGTTTGAATTTTTCGCCGCCCAGTTTCAATAAGTTTCACCCAACTCACGCTCTTGCCTACTAAAGAAGCGACATGTGCTTGAGTAAAACCTAACACTTGGCGAGCCTGCTTTACCATACACCCGGTTATTTCGACTTGCGAAGGGAAAGATGCTGCTACGGGTTGTGAGGGTATTTCAGGTTGATTAATGCCTACTTCTGGATTGGACTGACTTAATTTTTGAGAACGACTTCTACTATATGCCTTAGCTTTTTTGGTTTTTTTGTTTTCCAACCCTACAATTCTAGCTTCTATGGCTGGTGGCGGGGTAATACTAACAATACTATTTAACCAAGCTTCAAAGCTGTTAGGTGCAGCACGACGGTCTAAAGGAGCTATTTCTTCTGAGTCTTCCTTTAAAGCTTTGTTGGGAACTACTGCCCAGGTAGGGCGAATTTCTGTTGGATAGGAACTACCAAACACAACTTGGAATTCCGCATCGACTAACGCCAGCAGCAATTTATGGAACTGCTTGATGAAGCGCGATCGCTTCCTTCTATCGCCACGGATGCTTTCTATTTCGTCTGGGGAAAGTATAGCTTCCAGTAAGGTGACGATACGGTATTTGCCGTTGGAGTGGGCACGTCGGTTTTGTAAAATATACAGTGCTAATGCGACAGCCTGCTTTTGACTGTATGGATTTAAATTAAAAAATTTCTCATGTATAAATCCTAACTGGTGTAGTGCCACTCCTGCTTGCTTGCCAGTTTTGTTAAGAAATTTTTCAGTCCAAGCTCCAGGTTGGATGCGGATAACCACTTCGTACAGTTCATTATCCCCATCAAAACCTGGTATTTTAGGCTGGTAGTACTCCTCAATGTAGAGAATTGTCCAAACAGGACTTGTGCGCTTGATATGTAAATCTAAGCGACCCTCGCGCCAATAAACTGCTACACCTAATGTGCCTACAATCCAAGCTAGGTCGCTAATCCTTTTTAGTTTCTCTGGCTTGGTGATGTCTTTTCGACTGTTTAGACGCAAAATCTTAATCAAATCGCTACCAAGCAACGAAAACGGCTCGTCCCAGGGACGTTGCTGATGAGAGGCATAAGTAGCAAATATTGCATGAAGTCGTGCAGCAATTACTCCGTACCGCTCCAAGATTTCCTGTTCGGCGTTAGCGGTGATAGATTCTGGCTGCTGCTCTTGTTTATTCAGAATAAAGAACTCGATGTAGCGTCCCTTGCCAAATCGTTTTTGAAAGTAAAGTTTGCCAGGACTATACTCATGCCATTCGGGCTGTTTGATATAAGCTTGAGTGGCACTAATCACGGGTGCTCCAGTTGCCATCATTTCATACGATTTGTTCGTGAATAGTGGCAGTTCAGTTTGTGCTAATACCTTGGGCTTTCTAACCCGTTGACTTGCACAAACCACCTGCGCTAAGTCTAACCCAGGAATTACTACTTCGTCATATACTACTTCAGGGTTCGTAGCCAATTGTGTATTTTTAGTGACTGACATTAAAAGTTACCTATGTAAAATTACTTTTGCTGAGTTTGCAGTGTTTTTCTGAGTTTCTGTAAACTGTGGCTGTGTTGGGTTGGAATTTTGACCTTCTAGCTTGGAAAATAGGAAAGTGCTGATTAAATTAGTTACCCAAGCGGCTGTGTCTGTACCTAGTGACGCAGCTGTTTCTTCGAGTTTCGCTTGCCACTCAAGTGGCAGCAATAATTGGAGCGTGAACATTTGGTTTTTTAATTCTTCTTGTGGTAAGTTTTGGTTTCTCCACTCCGTACACTCTTTGCCACGTGCTTCCCCACATTTGTAGATGAGGTTGAGGATACCAAATTTATTACAGTAAATACTTTGGTTGTCTATGGACTCTAGCCGATGCTGGCAGTTCCAGCAACTTCTAACTGTCTTGTGACTTGATTGGGAATCTGTAATTGTTTGGTTAGAGTGTGAACTTTTTGAGGTAACCTTGAGGAGTTGATAAGCTGCATCGATGCTTTTGGTATTTAGCAGCTGCCGCAGTTCCTCTGCTTATTGTAAATTTCCTAGACAAGCTTGTTGGTCGATGAATTCCACTACCTTCGAGGCTTTGGCGTATGTCCGTCCTGAACCAATACCTACTCTTTGGGCTAAGCGATCGCGGGTAGTCCCCTTTGTCGAACTCAAACAAAGGTATGGAAAATTTTCCATACCTTTATCTCCCGAAGCCGATTTCTTGCCACCTTCACTCATCCGCTTTTTTGCAGCTTTTGATTCTATCTCAAACCAGGCTTTCCCTTCACGTACTTTCTGTTCCGTCGTTTTCAAGCGATTGGCATTTTCCAGCAGCAGTGTTTGTAGTTCAGTTATTTCGTCAGGAAACTTCCTCACCTCAACAGGCACAGTTTTCCATCCCAACTGCAGTACAGCCTTCCATCGCCTGTGACCAGAAATTATCGTACCTTCTTTGGTGATCACCAATGGTCTCACCCATTGCGAATGGCGTATTAGGCTCACCAGCTCAGTTATATCCTCGTTCTCGCCATAAATTGAGGAATTGCGTGAGTGCGGTTGTAGTAGACGAGGGTCTTTTTCAGAAAAAATAGATGTTAGATTATGATCAGCAGAATTTGATAAATCTAAAAGTGTATCCATAAGTTTGACCCCGAGACTTTTGACGCCAGCGATTTATCTACTTAGGTGGGTGGAATGGTTAGCACTCGACACTCGTCAAGTGCTTTGACAAGTTGGCTTGTATTCCTGTGATGCTGCGTTGGGTGCTCCGTTATATGTTTGCTAGTTTATTTGCCTATATAAACCTCGATTTCCAACTCTGTACACTGATTTCAGAGCAATCAAGCAAATCTACTGTTGCTCCCTGGGTTTGCGATACGCACAGCGTCAAGCGTATGCGCAAAGCGCACGCTGCGCGAACGACTGAGCTTCGCGGCTCGACTGCCCTTCGGCAGGCTCAGGAACCGCGCTCGCCGAACATCCGAACGTCCGAAGTCCTGCGGCTTATCGTCCTGAAATTAGTGTTTACAGTTACTGGTTAACATCTTAACCAAATTTTGGTTAAGATGTTAACCGAATTTTTATTGTTTACCCCATAATTTTGGTTTGTTATCAGCACTCAGTTAAAATGTCTATATGAACTTAAAAGCAGAACGATTAGCCAAGTTGGTAAAAGAGTTAAGAAGCTCTCAAAGTCAACACCAGTTTGCAAAAAAACTAGGTGTTAGTCGTTCTTCGGTGACATTTTGGGAATCTGGTCAGGCTTGGCCAGACATGGAAAATTTGGAAAAACTAGCAGCATTGAAGGGATGGAGCCTTTCTGGATTACAGGTATATCTGGTTAACGGAGGTACTCCGACCAGTGAATCACTATATGGACTAGAGCAGATATTAAATGCTATACGATTGCTTCCGTCTGAAGCATTGGCAGAAGTCGTCAACGCAGGAGTACAGACTTTAATTAGCCGAAGTGGTGTTACACAAAGCTCTGTGAAGTAGGATCAGCACTCTAACGTTAGATTGATTGACATTCTCCCACAGCTTGAAGTTATTTTCTTCATGCGTCCATGACGTAAGTCAGGTGGGCGTTTTATAGTTGTTTTTATCTTTTATATCAAGTTCGGATAATTACTTCCCACATTCCGCAGGGTTCATCACCAAAGGAGATAATATTTCCGACAAGGGGCACCAAAAAACTTGAGAATCCAGCACCGCTCCTCGGTAAGGTTAGCAATTTGCTTTGTTTGGGCGATCAAAACCCGCGTGAATCGACATAAAACATTGGAACACCCAACGTAAAGTTGGAGTCGCAGTCGGTTTGCCCAATTGATTATCAATAGTCTGTTTTGCTCGTAGCAAAGCTTGACGTAAAGCTCTTTGACCCAAACTATAGACAAGTAGGCATAAACCCATAACCATAGTGATCGCTGCAACTCGTTCAGCGGAGTTAAGGAAAACACTGCTCGTAAAGAATAACGGGTTTTTCACAAATCCTAAACCACGCTCAGTTGATTGTTGTGCCTTATACTCAAAGCAGCACATCATCATCACTTAGTTGGCTCGCGTCAACAACATTTGTTGCCAACATAAATCTTCCGGCTCTTCCAGTTTCAATATCTATCGCGGTTTGTTTAGGCACAACAGAGGCACGAACCTGGTAGTAAACATTTGCGTTTCAGTTCTTACGGAGTCTACCACGATCAGTGTGTTGCCGAATTTCGTTGATTTCAACATCAGTTAGTTTATGCTGCGCCGCTTAGCTGTCTAAAGATTTACTTTATAAATGGTCTCTAATCACGGTATCAGCTATTACTAACCCCAGCAATGTTATTGTTGGGGGTTTCAGCTTAGTAGCTAAGAGCTTGACATTGGCACAAAAACAATCTTTTAATCAACAGAAATTATCACATCTGATGCTTTGATAATGGCGTAAGCTTCTTTTCCTTCTTTAAGTCCTAGCGTTTCTGCTGAAGTTCTTGTGATGACCGCAGTTACCTCTACTCCTGGTGCAATTTCTAAGCTGACCTCGTCATTAACGGCTCCCGTGATAATTTTTTTCACAGTACCTTTGAAAGCGTTACGAGCACTGATTTCCATATTCTTATGCTCCCTGTTTGTTTTTTGATTTACTCATACTAGCAACTATCTGTTGTGTGTTTATCACCTTTGGGTAGGATGTTATCGAGTACTAAGTTGAAAAAATCTAAATTTAACTGGATTTATTTAATTTACCAGGAAATCCGCCTTATTCGTTTGACACACAACACCGCTAGTGAGCCTACAAACCCGGCTAAGCCACTAAACAACAGAATGTGTCAACAGAGGATAGATGGAACCTCTAAAAATGACGGAACCAGATGCCCAAACACCGCTTACACTCAGGACAATCATTGCCAAGGGCAATTGCACTTTTTGTAGCCTGAAGTCCTTACAGGGGCGAGTTCTGGCAGGAAAATTGTAGAATCGACAGCTTAGTTCCAGGAGGTGAAATCCTGGAAAAAATCAGACAATCTTTAGAAAAGTCTCTCTAGAAAGGGGTGAATGCACAACATGGATTATTTTTTTTGAGTATTTTTTTCGTTGAGGCAAGGCAAAGGAGCCAGTCTCGTGTGGAGGTTCCCCGGATTTCCGGAGTATCGAGCTCCGTAAGGCAAGTTGGGGTACTTCACTAGTGGTAACAGACGCGGATACAAGTGCGTAGACGCGGAGCGGCTTGTCGTCAGACATCGCTTGTCTTGATACTCGAAATCCACAAACAGTATAAACTCCACAAGAGGATTATAAATTTGTAGCAACCGCTTTAAATGCTCTGTGTTAGGGTCACTGTTAAAAGTGTCGGAATCTTCGGCTGAGTGATACTTACCAAGGTCGCATCCATGTACGCCTGTCACCCAACGAACAAAACCACGTCCATGTTTAGGATAGCCTTCAATTGCAAGCTTTTGAAATTCAACAGGCATGGGTAATTGATCAATCATTTGTATTCCCCGTCGTCACTTGAAAAGTTTTGGCAGATAGCTTGCTAACATAGAGTTAGAGGCAATTCCTGGTTTTTTGTTATCAAGGTAAAACCTATTACTCAATAGCAATTGCAACTGCGTATTGATAATGTCTGGAATTAATAAATTCTTTTGAGACATAGTAATAAATACTCATTGTCATCCTAAAACAGTTCATTGAATTTTTAACTCAATAAACTATAAATTGGACTTTGGACAAAAAAATGTGTTCGCGAATAAGGTACGCGAATAATAAAAGAATATAAACTTTTCTACCTCAGCCTTGCTCGTATGCTGAGTCAAACAACTGTATAACCAGAAAAATTACG
>NZ_JABXYX010000175.1 GCF_017982655.1 Brasilonema sp. CT11
CCGTCAAAAATTTTGCTATAAACAATTTACTGATAAAGGAGACGCATAAGTGAGTATTACTTTACTTGGTACAATTTTGATTGTTGAAGATTCTCTAAGTGAATTGGAACTGATGAGCCATTATCTTGTAGAAAGTGGTTATAACGTTATTCAAGCCACTGGTGCAAAGGAAGCTTTAGAAAAAGCACAATCACAAAACCCAGACGTTATCGTTACCGATGTGGTTATGCCAGGAATGAGCGGTTTTGAGTTGTGTCGTTCTCTTAAGAGGAATCCGGTTACTCAAAAAGTGCCGATTGTTATTTGCAGTTCTAAAAATCAGGAGATTGACCGATTGTGGGCAATGAGACAAGGCGCTGATGCATACGTTACAAAGCCTTACACTCGGGAGCAGCTCCTACGAGCTATTAAATCAGTGGTCATTTGAATCAAATGAATAAATCCAAATTAGCACTTTCTGTAAAACAAAATCAAAATAGCTTGGGGGATGGCTATCTTAGATTTAGGCTAAATAGACATACAGCTGCCACCCTGCCTATGAGGCACACGCAAGAAGCGATTGTTGTGCCACCTGAAACGATTTCATCGATGCCAAATATGCCTGCCTGTATCATAGGATTGATAAACTGGCGCAGTCGCATAGTTTGGGTGATCGATCTACCAAGGATGTTCAATCTTGAATATCTAGATAATAGGCTTCGGCAATATAATGTGATAATTATCCGGGTAGATTCAGTCCTTTTAGGCTTAGTTGTACAAGAAATACAAGGTACAACTAAGTTTTTGCCTGATGAGATTCGCTCTCCCATGGGACAAGTTGCATCAAGCTTAACTCCCTATCTACGTGGTTGCGTTCTTCAACAAAAAGAAATGTTGCTTGTTTTAGATGCACAAGCAATTGTACAGTCTTCTATTCTCCGCTGTGATTAGGGTGTACTCCAAAGAAAACACTGATTTTTCATATGTTCATTCACCACCTTAGGAGAATATCTTTATGTTTAATAAAACTGATGCAGCTAGGAAGAAGATTGATACTAAAAATGGGTCATCTGTTTCTTCTTCTGAAAATTTCACAGATGAAAGTAACCCTACAAAAGGATATAACGAGGCAAATACTGAAAAACGTGAAAAATATACACAATCTCCTGCATCTTTAACTTTGAAGCGGTTAAGTTTAGGAACCAAAGCGACACTAGTTGCGATCGCAATTGGCACACTTCCAGTCTTAGCAATTGGAGCGCTTGCTTACTTAGTGGCCAGTAATTCCTTAACTAATAAAATTACTCAAATTCAGCAAGCAGAAGCCAATAGTCTGGCTGACAAAGTCAACCGTTTCATGATAGAACGGTATAACAATATTCAACTTATATCAAGTCTACCAATTTTTACAGATCCTAATTTTAGCAACACTTTTTCTCAAAAACAGAAACAAGAATTGCTGGATAAATTTGTAGATACTCACAAAGTAGATACTTACAAAGTCTATGACAGCATTGCTGTACTTAATTTAAATGGTGATGTTATTGCACAATCTCAGGGAAATTCAATTCCCAATCAAAGCAATAGTCAGGATTTTAAAGCAGTACGGCAAAACGACCGTTTTTATATCAGTCAACCAGAAGTAACAAAAAATACAGGGGATTCAACCGTTATTATCGCAGCACCTGTAAAACGTAGCACAGGACAGACTCTTGCCATAGTCAAAGCAAGGATAGCTGTAAAAGCTGTAGATAATATCGTTAAAATTTATGCAGAATCAGGACGTAAATACTATCTGACTGATGGTTCCGAAAAAATCTTCTTGGCAACGGATAACAAATATATAACTAGAAGTGCCATAGCAACTTTTCCGAGCTTAGCACAATGGCAAGCACAAAAAAAAGACGATTCTTTTATTAGTGTTAATCAAACTGATAACCAACAGCAACTTGTTAGCTACTCATCCAGAACGCAAGATGGATTGCCCAATTTGAACTGGCGATTTATTCTAGCAACAGATACAGCAACTGCATTTGAACCTCAAAGACAATTATTACTAACAGTTGCTGTCGGGACAGGATTGACAGCATTAATTGTCGCCCTGATTGCTGTGTGGTTAGCCAAACGAACCACACAACCAATTGCCAAAGCAACCGCAGCAGTAGCAAAACTTGGGTTAGGAGAACTTGATACCCGTTTGGAGGTGCAATCAGAAGACGAACTCGGCATTTTGAGTCATAACATCAACCAAATGGCGTCGCAACTCCAAGCGCTAATCAAAGATCAAGAACTCGACACGCAAAGGGCAAAACTACTTACGGATATTACCCTGCGTACTCGTAGAAGCCTGAAATTTGAGGACATTTACAAAACAGCTGTCAGAGAAGTTCGTCAAGCAATGAAGACAGACAGGGTTATCATCTATAAATTCAACTTAGAAACCTTGGATGGAAATGTAGTCGCGGAATCGATCACAGCTGGTTTACCAAAAATGTTAGGCGTGGAAATCGACGATCCGTGTTTTCGAGAACGTCATGCAGAAAGTTATAAAGATGGTCGAGTGCGGGCAATATCCAACATCTATCAAGATGCTAGTCTGAGCAATGCAGCTTGTTACATCAAAATGTTGGAGAAATTTGCAGTCAAGGCAAATTTGGTAGCACCAATTATTATCGCGGGGCAATTGGTAGGTTTGATGATTGCTCATCATTGCGACAGTCCCCGAAATTGGCAACAAACTGAGATAGATTTGTTTAGACAACTCGCCACTCAAGTTGGTTATGCTCTAGAGCAAGCCCAACTTCTTGAAGAGGTAGAAAAAGCACGGCAAGTAGCAGAAACAGTATCACAAGACGAACGCCAACAAAAAGAAACTCTACAAACGCAACTTTTGGAACTTCTTAGTGAAGTAGAAGGTGCAGCCAGTGGTGATTTAACGGTGCGTGCTGAAGTAACCGCAGGAGAAATTGGCACAGTTGCTGACTTTTTTAACTCTATCGTTGAAAGTTTGCGCTTGATTGTCACTCAAGTTCAACAAACTGCTACCCAGGTGAATCAGGCGATCTGGACAAACTCTGGAGCAATCGGTGAACTGACAGAGGAAGCACTGATTCAAGCTCAAGAAATCAACCGCACACTCTATGCAGTTGATAACATGAGCCAATCGATTCAACAAGTCGCATATAGCGCCCAGCAAGCAGCAAGCATTGCCAATAGCGCCGCCCAAACTGCCAAAAAGAGCGGCGTAGCAATGGATATGACAGTGCAAAACATCTTGTATTTGCGTGAAACAGTCGGCGAAACCGCCAAGAAAGTCAAGCGCCTGGGAGAATCAACCCAACAAATCTCGCGTGTAGTAGCATTAATTAATCAGATTTCCATGCAAACCAACTTGCTGGCGATCAACGCTGGAATCGAAGCAGCACGTGCAGGAGAAGAAGGTCAAGGTTTTGCTGTTGTGGCAGAGGAAGTCGGGGAATTAGCAGCCCGCAGTGCCGCCGCCACCACAGAAATTGAACAAATAGTCGAGAACATCCAACGCGAAACAACCGAAGTTGTGCAAGCGATGGAGATGGGAACCACCACTGTTGTCGAAGGCACACGTATTGTCGAAGATGCCAAGCAAAATCTAGCTCAGATTTTGGAGATTTCACGTCAGATAGACGTTTTGGTGCAGTCGATTTCGACCGCCACAGCATCACAAGCGCAAACTTCGCAAACAGTCAGCCAATTGATGAAAGATATTGCTGCAAGCTCACAACGCACAAGCGATTCTTCTATGAGGGTTTCCCAATCTTTGCACGATACTGTGGAGATTTCCCAGCAATTGCAAGCGACTGTTGGTACTTTCAAGGTGAATTAGTCATCAGTTTTTTGTCTAACTCTAGCGAAAGATGCTCTACACAGGCAGCACCAGGATGAGGCACCGCTTTTTGGAAGGTAACCTGAAGATAGGCGACTGTCGTACATAGTTTCACAACTTGAGTAACTGCCGTGGCGTCCATGTCATTTGTATTTAACTGATCAATGACTAATGAACGGCTGATGCTACAACGCGGGGGATCCGCAAGGGCGCACTGCCTCCTAAGGAACGGCACATGCTACCCTTCGGGTTCGGGGGTTAGCAATCGACGCTCACCGCCAAGACTGCGACCCCCTCACCGCCCGGAGGGCGTCTACAAGTCGCTTAACGCGCAAGGGCGCAGTGCCTCCTAATGACTCATGACTCATGACTGATAGCAAATATTATGTCACAAGACAAAGAATTAGAAATCCAGATGCAGTTTCTGGAGGAAGCGACTGATTACCTGAATACCCTGGAAGGGGTATTGCTGGAACTCAATACCAACAGTCGTATTTCTCTAGAAAAAATCAATGCCGCACTTAGAGCTGCCCACTCAATTAAAGGTGGTGCAGGCATGATGGGATTTCGCGCCCTGAGTGATTTGGCTCACCGTCTGGAAGATTCCTTTAAAGTTTTAAAAACGAGAAAAAACTCTTTAGAAATTAACACGGAGTTGCAAAGTTTATTGTTATCTGGAGTAGATTGGCTACGTCAGATAGTGGAATTCTTATCAGAAGGCAATGTTATAGAGGAAGAGTGGTTATCGACTTTCTGTTATCCAGTTTTTGAAGAACTGCATGCGCGTTTGGGTGATCCAACCCCTGAAGATGCAGCAACTATGCTGTCTCCAGAAGATGGGCAAGACATCATTCCTTTACTGTTTCAGACAGAAGTAGAAGGATGTTTGCAACGCTTAGAATCCGTTTTGGCAGATAGCGAACAACCCTGTTTAAAAGAAGAAGTTGCGATTATGGCAGCTGAGTTAGGTGGTTTGGGTGAAATGCTGCAATTACCAGCTTTTACTCAACTTTGCGAATCAGTGGCAAACCACTTAGAAGCAGCTCCTTCCTCTGAGATTGAAACAGTTGCCCGTGTGGCATTGGAAGCATGGCGGCGATCGCAAGCCTTGGTGATGACAAATCAACTAAATAGCTTACCAACAGAAATTCAGCTAGAGGATTTGGCTTTTGAAGCTGCAGCATATACTCAAACAGAACTGCTACAAGTAGAAGTAGCACCCCTGCTAGATCCAGAAACAGAAGTTTCTGAAACAGACATTCTGCAATCAGAGGAAACACAAGAAACTTGGTTGGATCGTGAAATCATTGCAGCTGATTTTGAAGCTTTAGAGGCAGCTTTTGCTGATGAGAGTAACGCTCAAGTTGAAGTGCCACCAAATCCGGAACCAGTTGTTGCTCAAGAAATTCCGACAACAAATTACAAATTTGTTGAACCGAAAGCCGAACAAACTGTTGGTAACAACAATAAGAGTGAACCTCAGGAAAATACAGTTCGAGTTCCTAGCAAGCAACTTGAGCAAATTAATGATTTGTTCGGGGAACTGATTATTCAGCGCAACGGATTGAATCTACAACTTGAGAGGTTACGCAAACTGATTCGTAATTTGAATCAGCGAGTGCAAGTTCTCGGCAGAGAAAATCAGCAATTACGTACAGCTTATGACAGGATAGCAACTCAGAGTGTGATGTCATCTAGTGTTCCATTCCTGGCATTGCCACCAACTCAAAACGTGGATGATTTCATCGGATTTGACGATGACAACCAGACACAACGCCGGTTTGATTCTCTAGAAATGGATAGCTATAACGAATTAAACCTGCTATCTCAAGAAGTGATGGAAACGATCGTTCAAGTGCAAGAAGTCACAAGCGACATTCAACTCGGTCTTGACGATACAGATTTATTTGCCCGCAAACTCACCAAAACATCCAAGCAGTTGCAAAGAAAGCTGACTCAAGTACGGATGCGTCCGCTATCTGATATTGTTGATCGCTTTCCCAGAGCTTTGCGCGACTTGTCTGTAGAGTACGGCAAAAACGTCCAACTGAAAATTGACGGTGCTGGTGTCTTAATTGAACGTAACATCTTGGAGGCTTTAAATGAGCCTTTGATGCATATGTTGCGAAATGCCTTCGATCATGGTATTGAAGATCCAGAAACACGTCGCGCCTGTGGTAAGTCAGAACAAGGATTAATTGAGATAAAAGGTACACATCAAGACAATCGCACAATCATTACTCTTAGAGATGATGGACGTGGGATTCCACTAGATAAAATCCGTACTCGTGCTATAGCTATGGGGTTAGAGCCTAGTCTAATAGCACAAGCTACTGATGAAGAATTGCTATCGCTAATTTTTGAGCCAGGATTTAGCACCTCTGACCAAGTCACAGCCTTATCCGGTCGCGGTGTTGGTATGGATGTGGTTCGCAGTAACCTCAAACAAGTACGGGGAGAAATCAAAGTTGATACGGTAGCAGGGAAGGGGACGACTTATACCATATCAGTGCCGTTTACACTGTCAGTCGCAAGAGTCCTACTAATAGAAAGCAACAGAATGCTTTTAGCATTTCCCACAGATGTGGTTTCAGAAATATTCTTGCTGAATCATGAGCAAGTGTTCACAATGGCAACTAGCGAAGTCCTTAATTGGCAAGGAAACATGTTACCGTTGGTTCGCCTCGGTCGGCATTTAGAGTTTAATTGCCCCCGCTACGACAACCCGAATTTAGAAACTCCCCCTGCAATTAATGCCGCCAGCATACTTATCGTCAACCAAGGTAATCAACCAGTGGCGGTGCAAGTAGATCGTTGTTGGGGTGAGCAAGAAGTTGCTATCCGTCAAGTTGAAGGAAATATACCTTTACCTAATGGCTTTAACAACTGTACGATTCTGGGTGATGGTCGGGTAGTCCCACTGGTCAATGCCAGCGAGTTACTTTACTGGATCGTTACCAACCAACGCACGCCTAAAACAAATCAACTACCATCGCCAAGGTTAAAAACTGTTTTCCTGACGCCAGCTGATGACCAATCACTGCTGCCAATTAATCAAAAAGGTACCGTTTTAATTGTAGATGACTCAATTAATGTCCGGCGCTTCTTAGCCCTGACTCTAGAAAAAGGAGGGTATCAAGTTGAACAAGCTAAAGATGGTCAAGATGCGTTAGAAAAACTTCAGAGTGGTTTAAGAGTTCAGGCTGTTATTTGTGATATTGAAATGCCTCGTGTTGACGGTTATGGCTTTTTAGGTCGGATCAAATCAAATACTGACTTTAGAAATATACCAGTCGCTATGCTAACCTCTCGCAGTAGCGATAAACATCGTCAATTGGCAATGCAATTAGGTGCTACAGCCTACTTCTCCAAACCCTACAATGAGCAAGAATTACTGAAAACTTTGGATGAAATCATTTTTCCTTTGGCAGGAGCTTCTAACTAAAAAATCATGCTGATTAAAGGTTATGTCAACAGTTAACAAGAGATAGTGCGTTGCCAGCAGTGATTTTGGTGGAGGGAGCAACTACCAAGAAAGTACTTTTTAAATTGACTGTGAACATCTCCATTGACGGTGGGGATTTAAACCCAAGACGAGTCCAAGCATCGTACAGGAGCCATTCTGAACCCCAGAACAAGCGTGTTCGCGTAGCGTCTCCGTCAGGAGAGCGAGACCCTCCCGAGAGTGCTGGCTCCTTCTGACTCCTGACGCCTCTGTTGTTTTGTTAATGTTAAAATCATTAGTATATTAAGAATAATTCACAGGTAATCCACCAAACCATTATTGCTTCAATTCCCAAAAAAGTAAAAAAATTATCTATCTGTAGATTGATCATAGCTAATTTAATAGAAAAAAAGATTTCAGCCCACAGGACGATTCATCTTTGTGGTATTGAAAGTAGAAAAAGTATGAGGCTGAATCTTGACGAAATTGAAATGGTGGTTGCAATCAAGCTTTGAAAGACACAAGTACAGCTACTTTTTGACACTCTTGTTGGGCTCAATTAAAGCAGAGGCTTTTCTTTAAAAGTTAAGATTGGTTTGCAACCACGGCTCAAAACTTTTTCGATAGATACCAAATCAGGTAAGCTATAGTGTATCCAAGATTCATGACAGGCAGCGTCTATAATGCTACCCTGCCAATGTTTAAAACTACGTGTGTATTTTGGATAACGATTACTTTGGAGGAGTTTCAATGAAGAATATTGGTTTTAGTTTATCTGTGTTGCGTCCAGTACGGTTTCTTATTGTTGTATTCACTTGTGCCTTGCTGATTTTCTCTAATGCGTTTCCTGCTGCTGCAATTGGTACCAAACCCAGCAGTCCTGAAAAAGGTGAAACGCAGCTACTCGAAACTCAGAAAGAAACTGACAAAGCTACTGCAAAACCACCTCTTGGACTGGAAGAGACAACAAAAAAAGCAAACGAGGGACTCAACGAGGTTCAGGGTTCTGCAGATGTGAATAAAATGAATCGTCCTGAGAATACCCCGGCTGCAACTTCGGCGGAAGATAAAGTTGAGAGTTTTTTGGAAAAAATCACAGGTAAGAAGTAAGCAAAATTTCCTACTTTCCATACCTTTTCATTAAACCAAGGTGTGGTTTTTCAAATTGGGTGTAAGAAATAATTGTTGCTCGATGTTCTCGGGTTTTGAGCAGTTAATTTTTGATTTCACCATTGGGTAGACATCTCGATTTGTATATTGAGATGTCTATTTATATTTAGTTATAAAAAACAATCTTTCCTTAGATTGATGATGGTACGAGTTTAATTTGTAAAGGTTGATGAAGAAGCAAGCTAAGGGATTTCAAGTTATGCGCAAGTTAAACATTGGTTTGACAGATGAACAGCGTCAAGGTGTAATTGATCTGTTGAACAAAGATTTGGCAGATGCCTATCTGCTGTTGGTAAAAACTAAAAAGTTCCACTGGGACGTGGTCGGACCTCAATTCCGCTCCCTTCACCAGCTTTGGGAAGAGCACTACCAAGTACTGACTGAAAATATCGATTCTGTAGCCGAGCGAGTGCGTGCTTTGGGCGGTTATCCTATTGGCACAATGGACGGATTTCTCAAAGTTGCCAGTCTTAAAGAGGAAGGTGGTACCGTTCCCACAGCAACTGGTATGGTCAGTCGATTAGTGGAAGACCATGAGCAGATTATTCGCAACTTGCGCGAGCATATAGATCAGTCCAGTGAGAAATTCCATGACGAGGGAACTGCTGACTTCCTAACTGGATTGATGGAAGGGCATGAAGAAATGGCTTGGATGCTACGCTCATTTATTGAAGGCCAAGACCTACAGTCAGATGGTTCACAGGCAATAGGACAAACAAAAACTCCTGTAGGCGTATAATCTGTGTTGGCAGATTTAGCATAAATCAGTGAACAGTGAAGAGTTTTGCAGCGTATCGTGAGACAATCTGTTGCTTTGAAGGCAGTATTGTTACCCAAGCTAAGATACGCTCGCTCCCTGAATAATAAGTGTTAAATCTAAGGTGTGAGTTTAAATTGGCAGATTGAGGTTTGAATAAATTCCTTGCATCTACCCCTCAGTCTGCCAACTGGAAAAGCAAGAAGGAGTCTTCAAGTGGCGGAAGCATATAAGGCAGAGCGTACTATCTCAGCTGTTTTTAAAGAACAGAAGCAAGTCGATGATGTTATTCGGCGTTTATTAGACCGGGGTGTGTCCAGAGACCATATTTCGGTTATGGGCAGAAATTTTCAATCAGAAACCCGAATTGCTGGTTTTATCAGCAAAAGAGATGTCATACTGGGAGGCTTGAGAAGCGGAGCAATCTTTGGTTCCTTATTCGGTTCCTTCCTCAGCTTGCTCACAGGTGTAGGCGTACTGTTTATTCCCTTTGTCGGTCCAATTGTCGCAGCGGGTCCGATTGGTGCAGTGTTGTTAGGAGCTGCAAGTGGTGCGATCGCCGGAAGTGCAGGTGCAGGTTTAGTATCTGTTTTGACCACCTTGGGAATGCCAGAAGACAAAGCAGCAGTTTACCAAACCCGCTTAGAGGCTGGTGAGTTCTTACTGATGGCAGAAGTGCCTGGCGATCGCTCTGGAGAATACCAAATCCTGATTGAAAGTGCTGGTGGTGAAGAAGTCAACACAATTGAACAAGCGCTACCTCGTGCTTGTGCTGGTGGCTGCAACGGTCCAGATGATTTATCTCCAGAAATTCGCTCTCATCTTTCTGCTGAAGCTCAGAGTAAATTCATTGAACGTTATAACACTGCAATAAAAGAGACAAATGATGAATCTAAGGCTGAACAAGCAGCCTGGGAAACTATTCATCAACAATATGATGAAGATGAAAATGGCGTTTGGTCAAAGGCAAAAACAACTGTTTAGCAAATAGTTATGAGTCATGAGTCATGAGTAAAATACTCTAGACTTTTGACTCCTAAGTTTGACCTATTTTTCAAGGCAATTTATAACTAGTCACTCTTATTGTTAACTGACCTTGGCGCGGGTCACTCCTAAAGATAAACGCTCCTTGTTCTTTTTCACCACTAGATAAAAAGTCAATCTGTATATCCCCCGTTTCTTTTACTTCGCCGTTAATCTCCAACTGGGCCATAATCTGAACAGATTCGGCTGTTTCTCCTCCAGTATTTACTACCTCGAAGGGAATATAAAATTGTGCATCAGCTTCCCGAATTGTCTTGTTACTAACACTAAGGACAGGAGGTTGATGTTTTTCGTTGAGCCAAGTATAGCCTACCAAACTCACAATGACTGCCAGGATCAATGAAGCAGCACCGAAAGTTACCCATTCTGCAAGTGTTCTTTTCGGTTGCTGTTGTTCTTTTTTATGATGATTAGATTCATTTGCTTGACTCATACTCTGGACTTTAGACTAAAGCAAGCGATCGCGCCCTTAAGTGGCTGGGCAAAAATAAAGGGATGCCTGTAATAACAAGCACCCCAGTAACGGAAGATGAAAGAAGCACTACCAACCTTCATCTACCGTT
>NZ_JABXYX010000359.1 GCF_017982655.1 Brasilonema sp. CT11
TTGCGGCGAATATTGGCAGCACGGCGATTGTACCGGCTTGGAACAGCGATTCTGAGTTCAGAAAAGTGTAATAAATATGTTATTAAATGTATTGTATTTATTTATTGTCTTTCTTTTTGAATGCACATGAGTTGATCTGCTTTTGTAAGAACGATCGGTGAAAACTTGTAACTACATCCGGAAAATCAGTTTGCCAATTACGCCCAGATATTATCTCGAAGTTAGTATTATTATTTAGTACTTCTATTCCGCTCTCCCAAGTCTCTTCGACGTCTACAAAACAAATCCAGATCAGCATTAATAAAATTGATAAAATATTTCCAGTACGCGAGGTCTAAACGGATGTCTTACCAGTAACAAAGTATAATATACTACCAGGTGCCATATATCTCGCTAATAAATTCAAATTGTCATGTTGAATAACTCGTCTTTTGCCATGTCGTCGTTTATACCACGGATCTGGAAACAAAACTGATATGCGTGCTAGAGGTGCAGGTAAATCCGTTAAAAATTTATCAGCGACCATTAGATTGCCAGATTGAAAGTATAGATTGCGTAAGGGCCGTTCCATTTTTAACACTACATCCACGATCGATATTAGTTATCTTGTAAAGAGCTCTATAATTGATGGGTACCTCGCGATCGAGCTTTTAATATTAAATCTTCGCGAATTTCTAAGCCAATAAAGTTCCTACATAAAACTGAAAGTCAGATCCAATTTTAAGTTACTGGATGTAGCTCAAGAAGTTACCAATCAGGGTGAGCGGCAGCAAGAGCGTCTAAATATTCTCCTTTAGCGCATCCAATGTCTGAGTAATGCGATAATTAGCTTACTAATAAATTTGATAAGTTGATCCGTAGTTAAACTCACCCAAATGAATTTTCTTAGTCGGATCTTCAAATATTTCAGCCCAAGACTTGTCTCTTGTGAATGGTTCTTGATGAATAATGGCAAAGGGATTGACGTGGTTGCGCACTCGTCGTTTTAACTTGATCGGCTGTTCAGGTTTTTCTTCAGTCAGCTTGGTTGCAACGCTCGATAATTTTCTTTGGTGTACCTATAATTATATATTACAATAAATATGGTAATATATAATTTAGGACCCGCCATAATTATTTAAAGTGATCTGAATTACAAAATTATTTAATTCTTCAATCTGGCTTTAGAATCTAGACTTCTATGTATTTAATACTACCTGTATTATTATTTTTTTGTAAGTTAATCCGTTCGTACCAGGAAACACCGAGATCTGATTATTGCTGACACTTGCTTGCAGAGAAACATTGCCCGGTATTATCTCCACGCGTTGCCTATCAAAGACTAAGCTTGTTGTTGTGCACCAAGATGAAGTAAATGGATATTTATGTCAATGGTGGATTACAAGTTTAAAGTCAACATTGAAACCTATTCCGCTACTTCCAGCCATTTTTTAGCCGTCAATAGAACTATTAAAACAGTTTTCAACGTTATAGATTTAAAAAACAAAAGGCACTGCAGTCGGCGCCGTAATACCCGCAGTGGTGGCTACTCTTACTAAGCCTCAGCCGGAGAATATTACGAATCAAGTCGTTCTCCGCCTGAGGCCTGGTAGGTGCCCCCAATGTCTGCGGGTGTTACGGCGCCGGCAGCAGTGCTCTAGTGTTGTTTAAACGTATACTTTTCTCGTAGTCAGATGTGCAAGTGATGTGTATGTAGTGGTAGCACGCGATAAGACTGACTAAAAGACT
>NZ_JABXYX010000176.1 GCF_017982655.1 Brasilonema sp. CT11
GAAGCCGTAACGGCGGTTACCTGCTCCCAATACACGGATGCACATGAGTTTACGGGCACCGCTATTATCTGCAACATTAAGGTAAGTTTGGGGCTGAATCACAATCGTTTTTCCTTTTTATTTTTTTACTACTTAATAACTATATGATTTAGCTATTTTTGGTAGTCAGGATTTCTGTGACTTTCCAGCGCTTAGTTTTACTCAGGGGTCGCGTTTCTTGAATGCGAACACGATCGCCTATTTTGCACTGATTTTCTTCATCGTGCACCTTATAGCGCTGGGTTTTCACGACTATTTTGCCGTATTTCGGATGAGGAGCGCGGTTTTCTATGGCGACTACCACCGTTTTTTGCATTTTGTCGCTTACGACTAAGCCTACTCGTTCTTTTACTGCCATAATCTTTTAATTTGATTCTTTAGCTGGTTGACTTGAGGAAGCGCGTTTGCGTTCTCCTTCTACAGTCATTAGTTGGGCCAGACGGTGGCGAGCGTGTCTAAACAAATGAGGTTTGTCTAGCTGTCTAGTTGCTTGTTGCAAGCGCAATTGAAAGAGTTCCTTTTTGACAGCGGTAATCTCCTGTCCCAGTTGTTCGTCACTGAATTCTCTTGCTTCTGAAATTTTGGGAAGAGGCATAACCTACACCTGTTGTTGCTCTTGTGAGCGTGAAATGAACTTAGTTTTGATGGGTAATTTGAAAGCAGCCAAGCGCATTGCTTCGCGAGCAGTTTCTTCAGGAACGCCTGCGATTTCAAATAGAATTCGTCCTGGTTTTACGACTGCTACCCAGAACTCAGGTGAACCTTTACCAGAACCCATCCGGGTTTCTGCTGGACGCATAGTCACTGGTTTATCAGGGAAAATCCGAATCCAGATTTTTCCACCCCGGCGGATGTAACGAGTCATTGCCCGACGAGAAGCCTCTATTTGACGAGAGGTAATCCAAGCCGGTTCCAACGCTTGCAAAGCAAAATCCCCAAAGTTCAAGTCGCTACCCCGATGGGCTAGACCGTTCATTCGTCCGCGTTGTTGTTTGCGGAATTTTGTTCTTCTTGGACTTAACATGATGTGTCAAAAGTTAAAAGTCAAAACTGAAGGTAATAAGTCAAATGCTATGGACTAATAACTTATGACTATCCTTCATTTGAGCGGTCTTCAAATTGCTGACGACGGCGTTGTTGTTGACGGCGAGATGAAGGGCGATCGCGGTCGCCACGGTCGCGGTCACCACGGTCGCGGTCGCCACGATTCGTTGGTGGCAGAGGAGTTGGTTCCTGTCCAGGAATAATTTCTCCTTTAAACACCCACACTTTAATGCCGAGAATTCCGTAAACAGTTTTTGCTGTACAGTATGCGTAATCAATGTCGGCGCGTAACGTGTGTAAAGGCACTCTACCTTCACGAGTCCACTCTGTCCGCGCGATTTCTGCACCGTTGAGCCGTCCGCTGACTTGAATTTTGATTCCTTGTATGCCAGCGCGTTGGGCACGTTGAATGGCTTGCCGTACTACCCGCCGAAAAGAAACGCGGCGTTCCAGTTGTTGAGCGATGTATTCAGAAATCAGGTAAGCATCGGCATCAACTCGTTGAACTTCAACAACATTGATGCGAATTTGGCGATTGCTTCCCAACAATTGCTGAAGACCAGTACGTAGAGATTCAATTCCTTGTCCACCTCGACCTACGACAACACCGGGTCGAGCTGTACGTACCTCTAAATCAATTTGATCTGCTTTACGATCAATCCGCACCTCAGAAATTCCAGCGTTGTTTTGTGCGTATCTACCCAGTTTTTGTTCTATATACTGACGAAGTTTGTGGTCTTCTTGTAGAAGTTCTGGATAGCGGCTAGAGTCAGCAAACCACCGGGATTGATGCTCTTGGGTGACTCCCAAGCGAAAACCTACTGGATGTATCTTCTGTCCCACAAATACTTCCTCTAAACAAAAATTCTTCTTGTGTATCTGTACGCTATTTTTTCTTTATTTAGCTGCGGCAGCATCAGCAGCGACAGCCACAGTAATATGACACGTCGGCTTGCGAATTTGGTAAGCACGACCTTGCGCCCTTGGTTGGAACCGTTTGAGCACAGGACCTTGATCCGCTTGAGCTTTAGTAATCACAAGCTCTGCTCTGTCTAGCCCAGCGTTGTGTTCCGCATTGGCTGCAGCGCTTCTAAGAACCTTCAATACTGGCTCGCAGGAGCGATAGGGCATGAATTCTAGGATAATCAGCGCTTCTCGATATGAACGTCCTCGAATTTGGTCAAGTACGCGGCGCACTTTATAAGGAGACATACGTACATAACGGGCGATCGCTTTTACTTCTGTCGTATCTGTTGCCATAGTTTTCTCCGTCCGTTTGAGTCATTAGTCATCTACTAAGCCACTAGCGACTAATAAATAACTGATAACTATCTACCTGATTTTTTGTCACTTCTGGCGTGACCCTTATAAGTGCGCGTGGGGGCGAACTCACCCAGTTTATGTCCTACCATCTGGTCACTGATAAAAATCGGAACGTGTTGGCGTCCGTTATGAACTGCGATGGTATGACCTACCATGAGGGGCAAAATTGTCGAAGCCCGTGACCAAGTTTTAATAACTTCCTTTTTATTGGCGTCATTTAGCCTTTCGATTTTTGTTAGAAGATGATCGGCAACAAAAGGACCTTTTTTAAGAGAGCGACCCATAGTTCGATTTTGGATTTTCGATTTTGGATTTTCGATTTAGAAATTTGAATTTACCAATTGTAGATTTTGGATTTTGAATTATATTTTTCATCTAAAATCCAAAATCTAAAATCTAAAATTCTATGACTCACGACCGCCACGACCGCGCTTAGAAGATTTGCGGCGACGGCGCACAATAAACTTGCTACTGGCTTTCTTGGGTTTGCGTGTTTTCAGACCCAAAGCAGGTTTACCCCAAGGTGTAACAGGTCCAGATCTACCGATTGGTGCCCTACCTTCACCACCACCGTGTGGGTGGTCAACTGGGTTCATCACACTACCTCTAACTTGAGGACGGCGACCTTTCCAGCGAGTTCTACCTGCTTTACCTGCGCTCAGGTTTCTGGCATCCAGATTACCGACTTGTCCTATAGTGGCATAGCACTCGCGACGGATCATCCGGACTTCTCCAGAAGGCAACTTGAGTGTTACGTAGCTACCTTCTTTTGCCACAACTTGAGCAGTCGCACCAGCTGAGCGAACAATTTGACCGCCCTTACCAGGTTTCAATTCCACGTTGTGAACGCTGGTTCCCAAAGGAATGTTAGACAAAGGTAAAGCATTGCCATTTTCAATAGGAGAATCTGGACCGGCAATAATTGTTGTCCCTACTTTTAAACCGTTGGGTTGAATAATGTAACGCTTTTCGCCGTCTTCGTATTCCACAAGGGCAATCCGCGCGTTGCGGTTGGGATCGTATTCAATAGCTGTCACTTTAGCCGGAATACCACGCTTATCTCTTTTAAAGTCAATAATGCGATAGAGACGTTTGTGTCCACCACCTCTGTGGCGAACAGTAATCCGTCCTTGATTATTTCTACCTTTGGCGCGATGCTTCGATACGGTAAGCGATTTTTCTGGCTCGGTTTTAGTTATTTCTGAGAAGTCAGAAATCGTAACTTGGCGAGTACTGGGGGTGTAAGGGCGATAAGAACGAGTACCCATTTTTTATACCTCTGGGAATAGAACTTGTCTAATCTTATCTACATCCCCAGACGCCACTGTAACAATGGCTTTCTTATATTGGGGCTTGTAACCAAGAAATTTTCCAACACGCTTTTTTTTGCGTGGTGGTCTTGTGGTGTTGACTTTTTCAACTTTTACTTCAAATAAATCTTCAATCGCCGCTCTAATTTGTGGCTTTGTTGCCTTTGGAGTCACTTCAAAAGTGTATTTGTTTTGCTCCATGAGTACGGTCGCTTTTTCAGTTAGTATTGGGCGACGCACAAGGTCAGGAAGGTTCCGGGGGTCAAATCTAGTCACTGTAGACCTCCTGAATTTTTTCTAAAGCTGATGCTGTAACAACAATCTTGTCGGCGTGCAGCAAATCGTAAACATTTAACTGGTCAGATCCAAGCAGTTTTAGATTTGCGACGTTACGAGCTGATAAAAAGACGTTGTCTGTACGTTCAGACAAAATTAATAAGGTTTTCTTTTCTGGTTCTGAACCCCAACGGGCGATCGCTCCCACTAATTCCTTAGTCTTGGGACGCTGCATTTGCTCGCTAAATTCTTCCACCACAATCAAATCGTCAATTCGACTGGCAAAAGCTGTTCGCAAAGCTAAACGCCGCTCTTTGCGGTTCATCTTGAGGTTATACTCTCGCGGTTTTGGTCCAAATATGACACCACCACCACGCCACAACGGTGAACGAATAGAACCAGCACGCGCACGACCAGTCCCTTTTTGCCGCCAGGGTTTGCGACCGCCACCTCTGACTTCAGAACGGGTTTTGGTACTAGCTGTTCCTTGACGAGCATTGGTCATTTGTCTTACCAAAGCTCGATGCACGACATGAGATGCCGTTTCTTCTTTGGCAACCTTGAAGTCGAACGTTTTTTGCCCGACTTGTTCTCCTTGCCAATTTTTGACTACACACTCAAACATTTTTTATCCTTAGTCCTTAGTCATTGGTAATTAGTCATTAGCAGACAGTGCGACGCTTCTCCCGCGTTGAGTGCGTCTGCTCTTCATTGGTCATTAGTCATTTGTACTAAACAAAAATAACTAGAGTTAAATGACTCATGAGTTACGACTTTTTACCAACTACTTTTGCCGGGACAATATCTACTAAATTACCTGGTTTACCAGGAACACTTCCCTTGATAAGTATTAAGTTGCGTTCTGGATCTACTCGTACCACAGTCAGTTGGCGGATTGTGACGCGGGTACCACCCAAACGTCCTGCCATCCGCTTACCTGGATAAACACGACCGGGAGTTGTACCAGCACCTATTGAACCTGGTGCTCTATGGTTCTTGGAACCGTGCGACATCGGTCCTCGACCGAAGTTGTTACGTTTCTGGTTACCTGCAAAACCGCGACCAATACTTGTACCGATCACATCTACGGTTTGACCTGGACTAAAAATATCCGCTTTAATTTGTTGACCTAGAGTATATTCGCTCTCGCTATTATCTATGCGATACTCTTGCAAATGACGCAATGCTGGGGCTGATGATTTGGCAAGATGTCCCAACAATGGTTTATTCAGCGCCTTTGGCTTAACCTCGCCATAACCTACTTGGATGGCGGAGTAACCGTCGGTCTGTTTTGTTTTAACCTGGGTAATGGTGCATGGTCCCGCCTGAATGACGGTCACAGGAATCGCAACTCCTGCCTCGTCAAATACTTGGGTCATACCCAGTTTGGTGCCGATAATACCTACAGACACAGTTACTGGATCTCCTTACTTATTTTCTTTTTGTTGCCATCAGATCTTTAAGGACACAGCTTGTGAACACCCCTCAGGATTTCCCATTTTTTGGACAGACCTATTGATGTCGAACTGCTTAGGTAATCACAGTTGCAACTTCTTTGAGTCTTCACCAAGAGTCCATAGTATTTGATGAATTTGTTTACCTTGTATTCGTCACCAGAACAGACAAAAGATCTTCCTTTTTCTCAGGAACAACTCTTGAACCTTGTGCAAGGCTTTTGTTGCTTTGCACTTTGTGCAGCAACGCCTTTCTCAAGAGCGATTGCTCTGGCACGTTCTGTATTTTAGTAGGACTTAGGCAGTGACCTGCCCAGTATCCGTTGGCTGAGATTTATACAATGCTACAAACCAACATGACTGCTCGGCTCCTACTTCATTAACAACCTCAAACAGTCATTTGAACTATTCAAGATTTTTCCTCATTATTTTGAGGTTCAGGAGTGAATGCAGTTTCTTCTTAAGGTTGGCATTGATTTTTACCAACCACTCCTAATTTGTCTTTGCAGTTTTTCTAGTCTACCAGTCTTTTATCAATTTTTACTAGTTTATTCCATATGGAATTTAGCAATCAACTTTTCATGCTAACACTAGTTACAATTAGCAGTCAGACAGTAACTTAATTTTAATAGATGGTCACGATCCAATAATATAACTCATCTGCTAATATTTGTCTAGCAATTTTTCAAGTATTTTTGGCGACAGTTTCTAGAATTATTTTGCGAGACTTATTAAACGCAGCAGATTCTCGAACTGAACAGTCAATAATAGAAATATCGAAGTGGGATAGAACAAAAATCAACTTATGGCACTAATTACCACTGGCAACGCTTTAATTCGGGATCTTGAGAAATTTGGCGCTCTTGGCGTTTACGTACCTCTAGAAGGAGGTTTTGAAGGTCGCTACAGACGCCGACTGCGTGCAGCAGGTTATGTCACTCTCGATCTGAGTGCAAAGGGATTAGGCGATGTAGCTGCCTATCTCACAACAGTTCATGGTGTTAGACCTCCTCATCTTGGGAAAAAAAGTACTAGCACTGGTGCGGCAGTAGGTTATGTTTACTATGTGCCGCCGATTGTTAGCTCTCAACTCGAACAGCTTCCACCCAAATCAAAGGGCTTGGTGTTGTGGATTATTGAAGGGCAAATTCTTTCCGATCAGGAAATTGAGTTCTTAATGACCTTACCCAGCTTGGAACCACGAGTGAAAGTGGTGATTGAAAGGGGTGGCGATCGCGCTTTCCGTTGGACGCCTTTACAAAAGACCCTTGTAGCTAGTTAGGACGAAGCAACAGAGGACAGGGAAAAACTATCTCTGTCCCCTGCCAACTATTTAATCCTGTTGATGAGAAAAAACGTAAGCACCCCATAGAGAAAGGGCGATCGCCATCACAAGTAAAATTAGCAAGCAATACCAAGGAAACTCAGACAATGGCAAACAAGCCGCCGCACGTAGTCCGATGCTGGCGTAAGTCAAGGGTAACAAGTAAACTACGAATTTTAGGGCTGTGGGTAATGTAGCTGGATCAAAAAACGTTGCTCCTAAGAACGACATGGGGATAATAATAAAGTTATTGTAGAGTCCGACTGATTCAAGAGATTTCACATTTAACCCTACAATCACTCCCAAACCAGCAAAAACTGCACAACTTAATATTAATATCAGCAGAAACAATGGATTGAGAAAGTTCCAGTTTCTTGTAAACACCAGCGCTACTAAAATAACACCCAGTGAAGTCATCAACCCTCGTGTCACTCCCGCCAGCATTTTTCCTATATGCAGCGCGAGGGGATGCACGGGGACGAGTAACAATTCCTCAAAATTTTTGGTAAAAAGTCTGTCTCCGCAGATGGAAAAAGTCGTCCCGACAAAGCTGACTGTCATAGACGACAGTGCGACCATTCCTGGCAAAATAAATTCTAAATAGTTATTATAGTTACCACTGAGTCCTGAGCCAGGTTTGATGGAGCTACCCAAACCAAAGCCAAAAGCTAAAATATATATCAGTGGAGAGATTAATCCCGACGAAATAATTTGTATGAGCTTTGTACGCAATTCTAGCCAATCTCCCCAGAAGATAGTGAAACTATCCGCTATGAGAGTTTGAAATTGTGAGAATTTGAAATTCTTGCCAAAGGGCAGTGCTCGTGTTCGTACCACTTTCTTTATACTGAATGTATTAATTTTTTCTTAATTTTTAAGTTAACATTTCTTCACACCTTTACGACCTTTGGTAGTAAAAAGTTTTCGCGTGGACAAAAGAAAATCAAAAACAATAAAGTGATTAAAATTAAACCTGAATGTTTAGCGAGTTTGCTGAATTTGCCTGGTGGTAGGAACATCAAAGAAAAAGTTGCAGACAATAAGACTCAAGAATCGGCATACTGAAATAAGGGGAGCTATTGAATCCACTCCCTACTGTCCACAGCGTAAAGTTGATTAAGCGACAATGAGACGAAAATCTACTGGTAAAACAGCTACCACTCCTAAACCTTCTATCTTCCAATCCCCAATGTTTAATTTCACCACGATGGCAATCTTGGGAGGGGTGTTTGTATTGGGTATTGGGATTGGCATTGCTTTTAGCTCCACGGCTACGTTTAGTCCAGATAACGTAGCTAGCCGAGAATTTATTGATACCAAAGCACCGAATGCTGATATTTGCGTGCAGTATGGAGCCAGCGCTATGGTGATGGATACCAGACTGTTTGTGACTCTCAACCCTTTTAAAGTTTACGTTGGTCAGCCCAGTATGCGTCCTGGATGTGTTCTGCGTTCGAGTAACATGACAATTTTAGAACAAAAGAAGCTGGTGACATCACAGCAGCTCAGAGAATGTAAAAATCGTCTGAACAACTTTGCCTATGCGGGTGATTTGAACGGTGATAAACCTGACATTAGCTGCACTTACGAGAACGATGATGCGAAAAACTTCTTCATTAACCAACCAGGAGCAACAGCTCCAGGAATCGAAACTCAAAGATTCTAGAAAAGAACGAAGACAAGAAAAGGAAGAAAAAACAATTACTTTATTCTTTCTTTTCTCGTTCTTCTTTACTTTTGTGTGCTCTTTATCTTGAAGAGTTGGGAAACGGTTCACCAAACTCAATCACTTTAGAGTTGGGCACTTTAGAACTGGGAGAAGTGCGTGAACCAGTGGGGAGATTTGGGACTGGAAAATTCGACGTACCCAAAGAAGGAGCGCTATTGTTCGGATAACTACTGCCTTGATGTGGGAAAGAGGGCGGGCTAAAACCAGAACCAGGGAGTTGAGAGGAATTGTTCGGCGCGAGAGGCGGTACTTGGACAGATGGCACTTGTGGAAAATTATTTGTCGTTGCAGGTAAGGTTGTTAATGGTGGCGGTACGCTGAAATCAGGTATTTGTTGTTGATTATAGGTAGTTGATGGTGGGTTCGCTGGAAGTTGGCGGAGATTATTAGACGTTGCAGGTGGTAAACTCCCTGGAGGTTGTGGGGGATTATAGACACCAAGTGGTGAGTTACTAAATTGCTGTGGGGGATTATAGGTAGCTGATGGAAAGTTACCTGGTGGCTGTGGGGGATTATTGTATACACTAGGTGGTAAGTTGCCTGGAGGTTGTGGGGGAGTATAGATACCAGGTGTGTTGCTTGGTAGCGGTGGGGAAATAGTTGTAGATGAAAAATTCCCAGGTAAAGAGGTACCGTTATTAGCAACCAAAGGACGTAATACCCAACGGGTGGGATTTTCTCTAGAAACAGGTTGCAGTTGTACTTTTGTTGGATCGATCAGGATTCCGGGTGCTAAATCCATAACAATACGAGTAACATCTGCATGAACTTGGGAAATGCGAATGCTTCGGATGGCTCCATAGAAATTTTGTTTTGTGGGAATTTTGCCTAATTTAGTACTAGGCAAATCTATAACAATGCGTGGCGGTTCGGCGAGGTAAAAGTATCGAGGTTGTGCGGCTGCTGAGAGGGAAATTTCTAGTTGTGACGCCTCTGGGTAAAAGCGCCAATCCTCAAGCCTTGCTATTGGAGCTACGCTACTACTATTGCCTACATCAAAGCCATAAACGCTAAGAGGCTTACTGTAAAGCGTCCCTGTATACAAGGCAAACAAGCTAAAGCGAAACAGATACTTGCAGAACCGGAAAAATTGTTTATTCTTTAATTCCTTGTTCATACTCCTCACGACTCCACATTATTTATCCACAATTGTCCATGACAACTGTTTTTTTTACTTATACCAATTCCAATACGGTTCAGTTAAGGCTAAAAACCTGATTAGTGATGTGAAATTTGGGAGCTTGGACACAACGATCGCAAGCGATTCTCTTTAGTTTTAGTATGAGCGATTCCTAGCCCCTAAGAGGGGCGCTACGCAAACGGAGAGCTAGCGCCGAAGGGCGCGCTTCGCAAACGCTTAACGCTTCCTCGATTGAAGTTGCTGGTATCGCCATTTCAATTGCTTTGAGCACATCCTCATTTTGTATTTCAGGACACACATATGAAAAATATTTAAGCATCACACTCAATTTCAATTCATGACAATAATGTTTATTTGACAAGACTTTTAGCCTTAACTAAACCGTATTGGGATAAATATATTTTCGGATAATGGAGAGCGATCGCGCTAAAGAATCCACTCTTGGTGATTGGCGCTACCTAGCATCAGTGCTGGGGTACAAGAGCGGCTGGGCTTGGCGAACTTGGAATGCAGCGCAATCAATTGTTAAAGCAGGATGAACAAAAAAAAGAGCAGCCCGACCATTACCAGACTGCTCTTTTTTAAAATCTACTTTTTAGCGATCGCCATTTCCCGCATTTTCTGCATGTATTGCATGCGCGCGCGACCCCCCGGATCAGATTATCAGGTTTCGCGGAAGTCGGGGAGCGATTAATCGTGCGCGAGTTTTTTACGTCGAACAAAAAAGAGTGAACCAGTTGCAAAGATACCAATAAGAATTGAGGGTTCGGCAACTGATGCCGAATTAACTCGCAAAAACTGTATATCTGGGGGAGAAAAGGGTCGGGGGAAATCTTCTTTAAGAGCGAACTCTGGGGGAACCTCAACGCTATAGCGGTTCTCGCTTGAGTGAAATACAGTGTGGGAGGATGGAGTATATCAATAACCAAGTGCATCGACATGAAAGCTTACTCCACTGATCTGCGCCAAAAAGTGATTGATGCTCACAACAATCA
>NZ_JABXYX010000177.1 GCF_017982655.1 Brasilonema sp. CT11
ATCTTTCGCTTCAACTGGCACAGTCAGTGCAGTTATGTCTGGTTTAGTTGTCCCCCGATTGACAACTGTGTATATTGTAGTTGCACCAATCACCAATACTCCAGCTGCTACTAAACCAATCAACCAGCGTACTGGGTGGTTAGTTTTTTTATCAATTACAGGAGTTTCTAAGTATACAGTCATAATAAATTGTCATGACGATAGCTTGATATCAGCGTCTTTCAGTGTAAGAGCAAAACTAATAATTTAAAGTTTTTACAATTTTTAAAATAGCTAGGATATTAATAAATTAATGACTATGTAAACATCTAAAATAGACTGTAGCTTAATATATGTTCATTTTATTGGTCAATGCTTCGTTATGACCTCACCTGAATGGGTGACTTTTACAGTTATTATGAACACTATAAATTTTGCGTCAATTGCCATTTTTTGGAAGAATGATAGTTCTACAGCCAGACAAAAAGGGTGAAAACACAGTCGCACCTGATCTTTAATATTCTGACTTTAGTTGTCTAAATCATTAGCTTGTCGTTGAAAATTTAACTCGGGTACTGGTATAGCATGATATTGTTTAAGCGATCGCTTTTTGACGCGATCGCCACGGTTATCATCCACAATAGCTGCGACTCTATTACAAAACAGGGCGGCAAAGCACATTCAGTGATGGGGATAGGGTAAAAGCCGCCCCGCCAGAGTCCAGTGTCAATGCCCGGACAGGGAAAAGGGGAAAGGGGAAAGGGAACCTCATAACTAAACTTAGGGGTGACGGTAAGAACGTGGAATTGAAGCTGTGGACGCCTTGCCCACCCCTAAAGAATTTTTTTCTCCCCGACACTGCCACACTCTTACACCATTCAGACGTTCGGCTAAGCCTCACCGCGAAGCCCTTATACCAATTTTAAAAAAGAATGCGACAAATACACACTCCCAAACCCCTGTTAAGTCTGGCTTTCTTCATTTTGCGAAAAGTTTGCGCGTCCGGTGAGACCAGTGCTGCGGGAGGGTAACCCTGGCGCAGGCATCTGGCGTTCGCCGTAAGGCGTGCGTTCTGCGCACACCCGAAGGGGTTTCCCGGCGCAAAACTTTTCAAAACGAATTTTGAATTTTGAATTTTGAATTGGTATTGCATCCCTACCCCCCTAGTTTTTGTCAGAGAATACGCTTGTACTCTTGTTTGTAAAAGTTTGCTGTCGTCAACAGTGGAAATCGTTTAAGCTAACGGAAAGATTCTTTCATTCTTGGCAAAGAGGCGGTAGTGTGCCTAAACGGATTGGTTTGATTTCTCTTTTGGTTGTTTGTTGTGGTTTGTCAATACCTCAACCTAGCAATGCACAAGCATTAGTACCTCATACACTGCAACTTGATGCGGCGAAGTTGGAGCAGCAGGGTTTAGGTTTGGCAAAGGAAGCAGCACAACTCGCACAGTTTCAACAGTATGAACTCGCTCTACCAAGAGCTCGCTTAGCATCACAACTGGCTCCTAAGAACGATAAAGTGTGGTTTCTCTTAGGTGGGTTGTATTTGCAAAGTAAAAAATTGGATGATAGTATTAACGCTCTGAAAAAAGCACAATCTCTCAATCCAAAAAATAGCGACGTTCAGTTTGCTTTGGGTTCGGCTTACTTTCAGCAGCAAAAGTACCAAGTGGCTGCGAGTTACTACCAGCAGGGTTTGAACTTAAAGCCCAATGATCCAGAAGGATTGTTTGATTTGGGCAATGCTTACTACATGCAGAATAAACTTCCAGAGGCTCTCATCCAATATAAAAAAGCTGTTTCATTTGACAAAAAATTCTGGCCCGCCATTAACAATGTTGGATTAATTTTGTATGAACAGGGTGATATCCAGGGCGCAATTAAGCAATGGCAAGACGCTGTTGGCATGGAGAAACAAGCCGCAGAACCCTTATTAGCATTGGCAGTAGCTTTATATGCCAAAGGCGATCAAAGACAAGCCCTAGCAATGGGACAAGCTGCAGTCCGCATTGATGAACGCTATGCTGATTTAGATTTTCTTAAACAAAATCTTTGGGGTACACGCTTGCTGTCTGATACGAAAAAATTCTTAGAATTACCTGGCATTCAAGCTGCTCTCCAGCAACGTGAAGAACCTTCAGATTCTAGCACCAGGCAACGAATGACCCCGCAGTAAAGAACTGGGGTTCAGGGGAAAGGAGGGAAATTGTCTCTGACTTGGAGTGAGTTTCTCCCTCATCTTTCCCATTGCTACTTGCTGAAAATCTCATCTAATAGTACATATATATTATTCTATCAATGAAGCAGTAGCTCAATCGCAATCTATGTGTTGAGCTACTGTTCCAGGTATGTTCTTAAGAAAAGGACACTACTATGGAAATGTGCTAGGTGCAGTCTACCCGGGGGGAAACATTCTTTTATGCCCCAAATGGTGCGTTTAGTTGTTCTGTTGAGGTAGCAGTGCCAAGATCTGGTCAACAAACTGTTGGTGGTCCACAATCGGCTTAGATATGTAGCCATCAGCACCACTTTGTTTGAGAAAGTTCTCGCGATCGCCTTCCATAGCGTGTGCTGTTACCAAAATAATAGGTAAAATAGCTGTTTGCGGATCGGATTTTAGCATTTGTGTAATTTTGATACCATCAACAGACTTACCTTGGTAAACACTTCTTGACAGAGAAACATCCATCAAGATAATGTCAACTTCTCCCGATTGGGCAATTTTGATAACTTCTTCTACATTTTCAGTATGTTTGACCTGCAAGCCACCTCGCTTAGTCAAGATTTTGGAAAAAACGCGAGCATTAATAAGATCATCTTCGACAATTAAAACAGTTTTCATGAGAATTTGACTTTTGTTTGTGCATCTTAACTAAAAGCACACTGGCTAGTGAACAGGACAATACCACCTAATTAAAACTTTGTGTGCTTTCTTTGAAATAATCAATATAAATCTTTGTCAACAAGGATAATACTACTGCTTTCTATCCTGTGACTAGCAAGATTGTGTAATGAAGAGTATTTCATCCGTGATGCTGTGGTTGCTGCAGTCTTCGTTAACGGCAAATTCTGTGTAGTGGAAATTTAGGAAAAAAAACTCATGGCAAAACAGTTAAACCTTCTCTGTGAGGGACAGGTCATTACCACAGCCTTGCATACCGAGATGCAACGGTCTTATCTCGAATATGCCATGAGTGTGATCGTTGGGCGAGCGTTACCAGATGTGCGAGATGGCTTAAAGCCAGTTCACCGACGCATTTTGTATGCCATGCACGAATTAGGGCTGACGCCGGATCGACCCTATCGTAAGTGCGCGCGTGTGGTGGGAGACGTGTTAGGTAAGTATCACCCTCACGGTGACCAAGCAGTTTATGATGCCTTAGTCAGGCTGGTACAGGACTTTTCCAGTCGCTATCCTTTACTAGCAGGACATGGTAATTTCGGGAGTGTGGACAATGACCCGCCTGCAGCGATGCGTTATACAGAAACGCGCCTTGCAGCTATCAGCCACGAGGGAATGCTGACGGAAATTGGTGAAGAAACGGTGGATTTTATCGGTAACTTCGATAATTCCCAACAAGAACCAACCGTTTTACCAGCACAGTTACCATTTCTTTTGCTCAATGGCAGTTCTGGTATTGCTGTGGGGATGGCGACGAACATTCCACCCCATAACTCAGGGGAAGTGATAGATGGGTTGATAGCATTAATCGATAACCCCGATTTAAGTAATGAAAAATTATTTGAGATCATTCCTGGACCAGATTTTCCCACTGGTGGTGAAATTGTAGGTAACGCTGGAATAAAAGAAGCGTACACCACAGGTCGAGGCAGTATTGTGCTGCGGGGAATTGCCCAAATTGAGGAAGTTGCGCAAAGTAAGGGAAACAAACGGCGAACAGCAATTGTGGTTACAGAATTGCCTTATCAGGTGAATAAGGCTGGTTGGATTGAGAAAGTCGCGGACTTGGTGAATCAAGGTCGGCTTCAAGGAATTGCAGATCTTCGCGATGAAAGCGATCGCCAGGGAATGCGCGTCGTAATTGAACTCAAACGCGATACCAATCCTCAAGAAGTTCTCCAGAATTTGTATCACCAAACCGCCTTGCAAAGCAACTTTGGGGCGATTCTCCTCGCCTTGGTAGATGGACAGCCGCGTCAGTTGAGCTTGCGTCAACTGTTACAGGAGTTTTTAAGTTTTCGAGAGCAAACACTGAACCGTCGCTACTCTAATGAATTGGATAAGACTCAAACTCGGCTGCATTTGGTTGAAGGTTTACTCAAAGCACTATCTCACGTAGATGAGGTTGTAGAGATTTTACGAAGTGCTGCTGATGGGACTACAGCAAAAATGAGCTTGCAAAACCGACTGGATTTAAGTGAGGTGCAAGCGGATGCTATTTTGGCTATGCCATTACGACGTATAACGAATTTAGAACAGCAAAACTTACATAAGGAGTATGAGCAACTCAATGAGCAAATTCAGTTGTTGCGCACGTTGCTGGACGATAGACGAGAATTATTGAAGTCACTCAAAAAAGATTTGCGATCGCTCAAGCGCAAATACAATGATGATCGTCGGACTAGGATAGCACAGGAGCACAGCAGCAGGCGAGATCTTGAAAACAAGACCACCAGAGCACAGGAGGATATAGAAAATACAAAATTCAAACTTGAAGATCCTAAACTGGAAGCACCGCCAGAACAAGTCGTATTAGAGTTTACGCACAGGGGATATGTACGTCGCTCTCAACCTTCACCCCGAAAGGCGAGAACTGACAATGGTACATCCGATAATGATATCGTGCTCAAAACTGTGTTAACTGACACAACAAAAGACTTGCTGGTACTCACCAGTGGGGGTAAGGTTTACCCAGTGAATGTGGCGGATATCCCTCCCAGCAGTGGACGTTCAGCACGGGGAACACCATTGATTACCTTGCTCTCAAATTCGGCTCAGCAGGACGCTCAAGAAGGTGTTATTAACCGCTTTGTATTACCAGATAACCTAGAAAATGGTGAGATTGTTCTCCTGACTAAGCAAGGAAGAATTAAACGTTTGTCCCTTACAGAATTAACTAACCTCACTCGTCGTGGAATAACTATCTTGAAACTCAAAGACGACGATGAATTGTTATCCACTCAATTCACTACTGTAGGTGAACATTTGGTTTTAGCAAGTTCGGGTGGGCGAGTTTTGAAGTTTGAGGTTAATGACAATCAATTCCCGATTATGGGTCGCGCTGCTATGGGTCTGCAAGGTTTACGCGTGCGCCAGCAAGAAGAAATGGTTGGTTGTGTGAGTAGTTCAAATACAAAGGAAAACCTGTTACTGGTAACTCAACAGGGATACGCTAAGCGCATTCCTGTAAGTAGTTTGCGGGCGGCGAATCGGGGTGATATCGGAACTCAAACCTTTAAATTCAGCAACAAGACTGACATTTTAGCTGGAATTGTACGAGCGATCGCAGGTGCTGAGGTGGCTGTAGTTACCAATCACCAACGGCTGGTACGCCTTGGAGTAGAAACAGTTCCAATCTTAGGTAAAGATAGCCCTGGTGAAAGTATTCTTCAACTTAGTCGTGAAGAAAAAATCATTTCTGTGATTGAACTACACTCGTAATGCTCAGCCTGCAATTCTAGTGTCGGCAGTCTATACTGCTCATTGCTGCGTAATTGTTGGTTAGTATCCATTCCAATACCGTTCGGTTAAGAAATTTAGTCGTTAATGCAGCCTGGGGGAGCTGGGGGAGTGAAGAGGCAGGGGCAAAGAACTAATTGTCCAATAACTCTTTCCTCCCCTGCAACCCAAGCGCTTATCCAAACTATATTGGTGCCCACTCTACAAATACTTTCACTTAACCGTAAATACTAGCGTAAGTAAAGCTGTGCTTGCTTAGCCTCAGTTACGGAGTCGCGCCATAAAACAAGTAGTCACAAGTGTAATTGACTCGCTTTTGGGTGCCCGCACTCTTGTTTTGACATCCTTGAACGGGGGGTTTGCCACCCACAGTATTCACCCGTTGGATGTATGTTGTCTTACTTAATATGCCATTACCCTGCTGAGATTTGGCTTGAAGCAGTAACCAAGGAATTGCCTTGGTATTGGGTGAATCAAAGCTTGCTTTCACCTGACCTACGACTTTACTACCATCCTTTGCCTCCCAAGTAGGAGCTGCGTAGTGCTTGATATTGTTCTTACCTTGTGCGTCAAACAGTTTAGCCTCGGGTGCTACAAACGTCCACTCAAATTGGTTGGGGTTACCGGATTTCGCTTTGCATTGATAAATTTGTACTCCTGTAGCCCTCTCCCCAAACAGTAATACTTGATTTGGCGGTACCTTTAAGTTGTTAGGAAGCTGAGGCGGCGCAATAGTCCTCTGTTGTGGCGTTTGAGCCACACTAACCTGTGCAATCAGTAATGGCAGTAGTAGGAAGCATATCTGTTTGCACTTCATTTTTAGTTTCATGATACCTCTTCAAAAAAGGGAAATACCAATGACTTTGAAGAGATTTACTTTAAGGTAAGTAAAAAATAAATCGAAATATTGCAATAACTTTATGGCAAATGTGACACAACTTCTCAATATTTGTTATATTAGTTTACATAAGGTAACAAACCTTAAATAATTCAGTTTGGAGTGCCAGTTATGACTAACGCAACAAAAACCACTACCCCTGTAATTGATGACCGTAATTCTTGGCGTTGGGGTTTCACACCTCAAGCAGAAGTTTGGAACGGTCGCTTGGCGATGATTGGCTTTTCAGCAGCTGCTCTTATTGAGCTATTCTCTGGTCAAGGTTTCCTACACTTCTGGGGCATTCTGTAACTTTTCAGGTTACAGACCGCTTCCCAATAAATAAATACATACATAAACAAAAACCTGGAAGTATTAATACTTCCAGGTTTTTCGCAAGCAGCATTAGCCTGTCTTCGGGTTAGTCTCAAAACAGCATTAGTTTGACAGGTTTTTGTTTTTTCTCAATCATGAGTCATTTGTCTAAAATCAATGACTCATGACATAATGACAAATAACTAACGGATGTACTCCTTTAAAACGCTGTTACGATTTGGGTGACGTAACTTGCGTAGCGCTTTTGCCTCAATTTGACGAATTCGCTCACGAGTCACATTGAAAATTTGTCCAATTTCTTCTAAGGTCTTCATACGACCGTCATCTAAGCCATAACGCAATCTCAGAACATCTCTTTCACGGGGGCTGAGACTGTCGAGAACTTTTTCGAGATCTTCTCGTAGCAAGTTCTTGGAAACTTGGTCTTCTGGTGTTTCACCATCAGACTCAATAAAATCGCCCAGTCGAGAATCCTCTTCTTTACCAATTGGCGTTTCTAGTGAAATAGGCAATTGTGCGGACTTAGCAATAAACCGCAGCTTCTCAATTGTCATTTCCATACGAGTCGCTATTTCTTCTTCTGTAGGTTTGCGACCCATTTCTTGAGAAAGCAGCTTGGTCGTTTTCTTAATCCGGGAAATGGTTTCGTAGAGGTGAACCGGAAGGCGGATAGTACGGGATTGATCGGCGATCGCACGGGTTATCGCCTGACGAATCCACCATGTGGCGTATGTAGAAAACTTATATCCTTTCTCGTGGTCAAACTTTTCTGCCGCGCGAATCAAACCAAGACTACCTTCTTGAATCAAGTCTTGGAAAGACAAGCCTCGATTCATATACTTCTTAGCAATTGAAACGACAAGACGCAGGTTTGATTGCACCATCTTATCTTTCGCTCTGCGACCAATATGTAGCCGATAACGAAATTGTGGCATGGGTATCTGTACTGCTTCTGCCCACTCGCTGTCGTAAGGCTCACGAGCTAACTGTAGCGAAAGTTTTTCGCGCGCGCGCTCTAATTCCAGTAAATCGGCAATCTTGCGTGCCAATTCAATTTCTTCGTCTGCACGCAACAGGCGAATTCGACCTATTTCTTGCAAGTAAAGCCGGATCGAATCTTCCGTGTAATGCTTTTTCTTGCTTTGAGATCGACGACGCCCCTTAGCGGCTTTTCCAGACTTTAAATCGTCCTCATCAGACTGAGGCTCTAAAAATTCATCGAGTTCGCCTTCATCGCCTGTCAGCAAGTCCTCTTCGTCGTCAATTAAGAGTTCTTCTAACTCAATCTCAGGCTGATTCATTATTTCCAGATCATCAGGCTGATATATATTTTCGAGTACGTTGTTAGCCTGGTTCATGCCGCGTTCCTCATGCTCCTTGCAGAATCAATTACTTAAGATGTGTTTATTACTCTTAAGGTGAACTATTTACCAACACAAAAGAGGGCTTTTGGCAACTTTGCCTAAGATAAATTTAGAATTTACTACACCTTCACGACAGAGTTTCTCCTGGAGAGAAAGCATGGTTGAAGGTAAATTCTTATCTTTAGTCAACGCCATGTGTGTTGCCGAGCAACATCACTTTTAACTAATTAGTCTAAATAAAGACTTTGGACTACTAAAAACAATTACCACTCCATACAAATGAATATGACTGTTGGGAGATTCTTTTGTAAAGACTGTTCCGATTGTAGCCTGTTTCACAGAAATTGAACTGTTTTTGTGTCCTAATCATGAAACTATTGAACAATCTAAATACTGTTCTATCAAAAGTAAGACATTGATAAAGACACCATACTTTTGTATTTTCTCCAAAACTTTTTGGAATTGCAGGGGTACTTTCATTTCAATTTCGTGTCAATACACCTGGTTCATATCTCGCTCAATGTATTACTTAGAACATTCTTTACTCAGAAAAAGCATACTTTTTAGCAAATGAAATCAGAAAAGATGCTTACAGCCATTTTTACATTTCCTTTATAAGCTACTGAGTGGAGTTAAGTTCGCCAAGCGACAAGCATGTCATACACAACCTGTCTAAGGTGGCTTTGTGTTTTCTTCCATTAGGCGTACTGTAGGCACCATGAATACAACAAATAGAGTCACTGTGGTGTTTTTGGTGGTCACTTAACTTTGTTCTGCCAATCACTTTAACTCAGGAGTTAAGACTTTGGCAGCATCAGTTAGCTCCAAAAGGAATCTGGACTGAGCAAATCCGCTCTTAATCACACGTTAACGCACTGTTGAAACTTCAACCTTATGAATCTTGACAAACTCTTGTTATTGTATACAAGGATAATTTTAATCAATTAAAAAAGGATTTGACAGTTAAGACTATCGATAATAACCTATTTCATGCCCAATTTCATAAGATGGGTACGAAATATACCATAGCCTGCTATCAGGTACTTTAAGAAACATTTATCACCAGACTACCGTACAGATGATCATAAATTGTTGGATAACTCTGGTTAATGGTACTAATTCCTTGTTGGTTAACTTAGAGGTCTGGAAATGTGGGAAAAAGTAGACAGCGGCTTAAGATAAGGCGAATAATTTAAACTATATTCTGGTTGCTCGTTTTAAGAGGACATTCCTGTAACCAGTACCTCAAGTTAACAACATATAGACAGATATGCAGAGTATATAGTGACTTTTTTATGTTTTTTTTGATACCCTAAAAAAGAAAATGAAAGATTATCTCAGTGGCTAATAATAAATAATTTTTATATGTGTTAGGAGTAACCTTAAATATCTTAATATTTTAAGTGGGTAGTCGGTACTTTTTGGTCATGATCCGTTCTAACTAACGTATCCTCTGAACATAGGCAAACCTGTGAGGGCGGGTTTGCCAGTCACACTTGACTGATTTAATTAGAGCCAAGACTTGCTGGAAATTTTGGAGGTAGAATAACCTTGTCTACTATGTGAACTACCCCGTTACTAGCTGGAATATCTGCTTGAATGACTTTAGCACCGTTTACGATAACTGTACTGGTCGTGGTGTCAACCTTTACTGTCACAGGAGAACCTTGAACTGTTTTAACCTGTCCAGATGTCAGTTGGCTAGAGGTCACTTGTCCTGGTAGAACGTGATAGCTCAGAAGTTTGATCAATTGTTGCTTGTTTTCTGGTTTGAGAAGCTTTTCAATTGCACCTTTTGGTAAAGCAGCAAAAGCAGCATTCGTCGGAGCAAAGACTGTGTAGGGTCCAAGTTCTGCCATTTGTTGAGTTAAACCAGCAGCTTGCACTGCCCGTGTTAGCGTTGTAAAAGAAGCCTGAGTGGATGCTAAGTGTGCCAGTTCTGCTAGGTTTTTGCTTGCTGTTGGGGTAGTAGGAGTTTGGGCAATTGGAGGAGCAGATGTAGGGAGATTTGCTGGAGTTGCCGCAGTCTGAGGAGCGGTTGTATGATCTACACTAGGTTGACCACAAGCAGACAAAGCAACCAGACTGCCCGCACTCATAAGGCTAAACAATGCTTTTCTAAAAATGCTTTTGCTCGCTTTCATGCTAATATCTCTTCTTTTAAGTATTGTTCCACTAAATTTATAAAATTTAACAAAATTTTATAAAGTAACTGATACTTAGTTGCGTTTATATATATTAGCCTCTCGACCTTGTTTCTCTTGTGCCAACAACTAGTATGCCAGTTGCGAGGGAGGCTGTGCCGACTTGTAGACGCTCTGCGCGCGGTGATACAGCGAGCAGTTCGCAGTCCTTGTTTACCTCAGGAAAAAACAAGGACTGCGAATGACAAAGAGTCCAG
>NZ_JABXYX010000178.1 GCF_017982655.1 Brasilonema sp. CT11
AGAAGGAGAGGGGAGAGACCCACCCTTGCCACCCAAAAAACAATTTTGCCATAAACTATTAAAGGTATTTTCGTTTTTTACCCCGGGAGTAATTTTATTTGACTGCAACCCCCTAAATAAGCAAGGTTGTGGGCATTTGCTTTTGTGCTTTTAGTTGCAGGAAATGGTGGCTTTACAAGAACCGCCTCATTTTCTAGTACCTTGCTACACGGCGACTATAGACCATTGGTTAAATCCACGCACTCAACAGATACAAACTTTCGCCGAGGCTTATCCGGCAGTTATGCGACATCAAGCCGTTCTTAACGCTATTTTTGGGACAGGGGAGCTAGCATGGCAATCTGCACCTTGGCAGGAGGGCTTGTGCGATCACTTAATATTGACAACATATCGCTCTACATTTCCTCAGCTTTGGGAAGACCACGACTTAGTTGTGCGGCTTGACCTTTGGGATGCAAATCCTTCATATTATCAACCAACAACGTCCGCGCAACAACCCGAACTAAAAACAAAAGGTTATGTTCTGCGCCTGTTTGTTGCCGGACACAGTACCCCAACACAACGCATTTTAGAGAATTTACATGAACTGCTAGAAAAAAATCTTGGCAACCCTTACACACTAAAAGTAATTGACGTTTTAACGAATCCAGAACAAGCAGAATCCAATCAAGTTTCTGCGACTCCTACCCTCGTCAAAGTTTGGCCTCATCCTGTTCGACGCATTGTTGGAGATTTGGATAATGTGGAGAAAATTTTACAGATGCTGGCTGGTCAGGAAAATTCATAAATCAAGTAAAAAGAAATAATTTATTTCTTTTTACTTGTAGGACTTACGCACAAGTTACCAATGAACTTGACTGTGAGATTGCTTCCTTACGTCGCAATGACACAACTACGTTTCCCTTGCGTAAGTCCTGACTTGGTTATTTTCACTTATAAGAACGACTCACTTCCTCTAACTGCCTGATCTCATCGTCGCTCAATCTCCAACCCAAAGCACCTGCATTCTGCCGTACCTGTTCCGCTGTTTTCGCCCCAGCAATAGGAATAACGTTTCCTTGAGCGATTAACCACCTCAAGGCAACTTGGGCAGGAGTACGCCCGTGTTTTTCTCCAATCTGGCGTAGCAAAGATATCACAGGCTCAATTTTCTGCAAGCCTTCTTTACTAAAACGGGAGTCTATCCTTCTGCCATCTTTGAGATTATTAGCACTATCAGGAGTGTACTTACCAGTCAGTAAGCCTTGAGCCAGAGGACTATATGCCAAGATTGTCACACCTAATTCACTGGCAGTTTTGAAAATACCATTGGTTTCAATTTGGCGAGTGAGCAAAGAGTAACGAACTTGATTCACTGCCAAAGGTACACCACGGGCAGCTAGTATTTGGTGTGCTTCCCGCATTTGGTCTGCTGAGTAATTACTGACACCCATCGCCTCAATTCTTCCCCGCTTCACCTCATCAGCCAAAGCATTCATCAAGGTTTCTTGACTCATGAAAAACGTAAAAGGCCAATGCACCTGATACAAAGTGACTCGCTCTAGTTGTAGACGTTTGAGACTATCTGTGAGAGCATCAGCAACAGACTGACCGAAAAATCGCCAAGGAAAAGGACCGTATTTGGTCGCAATTTGTACCTGTTGGTGGGTTTTCTTTAAGAATTGTCCCAAAAATTCCTCTGAAACTCCTACCCCATAAACTTCAGCTGTATCAAAGAAGGTGACACCAACTTCTAAAGCTGCACTAAAAGCTGCTTGCAATTGATCTGCACCGTAGTTATTGCCATAATTCCAAAAGAGCTTATCACCCCATGCCCAAGTCCCAATGCAAAGGGGTGTAACGGTGGGACCATTTTGTCCGAGTGTGATGCTTTCCACGTTTCCAAAATTACATTTCTTTACATTTCTTTACTTTTCAGTGTATTGCAAAATTTATCTCAAAATATCTCTCAGAATGTAGAGAGATATTTTCATCTTTGCTGGTGCGCAAATGCTTATCATGAGTGCCCTAAGGATTCTCTTTGTTATAAATTTTTAGTGAAAAAGTAGCTATGGCAAGCAACGATTTATTCGATTCTCCAACAAATTCCTTGGCGATGCCAAAGGTTAATGTATTGACTATGTTTCGGCTTGGCTTATTTCAGATGGGGCTGAGCATGATGTCTATCCTGACTCTAGGGGTGCTCAACAGAGTTATGATTCAGGAATTACACATTCCGGCGACGCTGGTGGCAGTGGTGCTGGCAATACAGTTATTTGTTTCTCCTTCTCGCGTTTGGTTTGGTCAAATATCCGATGCCAAACCACTATTTGGCTATCACCGTACAGCTTATGTTTGGGTGGGAGCAGCAATATTTGCTGTCGCTTCATTTTTAGCCGTGCAGGTGTTGTGGCAACTGGACGCTGTGGTTGTTAATGACTGGGTATGGACAACTCAAACAATCGGCTGGACTGCTCTTCTGGCTTTAGTTTTCGCTTTATATGGTTTGGCAATTTGTGCAAGTGGTACTGCCTTTGCCGCTTTATTGGTTGATATCTCGCAAGAAAATAACCGTTCCAAAGTTGTCGGTATTGTTTGGTCGATGCTGATGGTGGGGATTATTATTGGGGCAATTATCAGTGCCAGCTTGCTCAAGCAATCAACTCCCGAGACATTACAGGCATCGATTAACAAATTGTTTATCGTCGTTCCAACAATTGTTTTTGGGTTGGCGATAATAGGAACCTTAGGCGTGGAAAAAAAGTATTCTCAGTACACCACACGTTCTACACTTATCAACCGAGAAGACAGCATTACCCTTGGCAAAGCTTGGCAAATATTAACAGCTAGTCCGCAAACAGGTTTATTTTTTACTTTTTTAGTGGTGATGACATTGGGCTTGTTTATGCAAGATCCAGTTTTAGAACCGTATGGAGGTCAAGTTTTTCGGATGCCTTTGGCCGAAAGCACAAAACTGAATATTTTTTACGGCATTGGTGTACTCATTGCCTACGGTGTCGCGGGCTTTTTCATTGTGCCGCGTTTGGGTAAACGAAAAACTGCACGCCTTGGCTGTGTCTTGGTGGCATTGTGTGCAATCTTACTTGGTATCTCAGGCTTTTCCGCTAATCCAGCGTTGCTGAAGCTAGCTTTGCTATTGTTCGGTTTGGCAACTGGTATCTTAACGACTGCCGCAGTTACCTTGATGCTAGATCTTACAGCAGCTGAAACCGCAGGCACATTTATTGGTGCTTGGGGACTAGCGCAAGCGATGTCGAGAGGACTGGCTGTGGTTGCAGGTGGTGCCATCTTAGATCTTAGTCGTAAGTTTCTGCCCAACCTGGTGCTAGCTTATGGACTGGTGTTTCTTCTAGAAGCGGCAATCCTGCTGGTGGCGATTTGGTTTCTAAACCGGGTAAATGTGAGAGAATTTCAAACAAATGCCAAGCAGGCGATCGCATCCATTTTAGAAAGCGAATTAGATTAGTTTTGTTTCGCGCAAAGACTGCAAAAAATCTTTGCGCCTTCCTGTCTTTGCGTGAGAATAAACACATGACTGAATTTTGGACAACAATTCTCGACTTTGCCCAAACCACCACTGCCAGAGTGGGAAATCAATTAATGCAAGATTTTGGGCGAGTGCAGGCTTCGGAAAAAGCTGATGGTACTTTGGTAACGCAATCAGATAAATGGGCGGATCAGGAAATACGAGATGCTATAGTCTCTACTTTCCCTGGTTACGGTATCCTGAGCGAAGAAGGTGACAAGGTTTTCGATGGTAGCGAATGGTGCTGGGTAATTGACCCTTTAGACGGTACAACTAACTTTACTCGTGGAATTCCGATTTGGTCGATTTCTTTGGGTTTGCTGTATCAAGGCACACCAGTTTTTGGTTACGTTGCTGTCCCACCATTGGGAGAAACTTTTCACGGCTACTGGGGAGGTATACCTGAGTTAGAAGTACCAACAGGGGCTTTTCGCAATCATCATCCTATCCATACTAGTAATGATGATCCTAGTGGAAATCACTTCTTCAACCTCTGTTCGCGTAGCACCTCAGTTATACAGAAAGACTTTCCTTGTAAAATTCGGATGTTGGGTGTTGCTAGCTATAATTTCTTGACGGTTGCTGCTGGCGCTACACTGGGTGGTGTTGAAGCGACACCAAAAGTTTGGGATATAGCAGGTGCTTGGGTGATTGTTCAAGCAGCAGAGGGAAGCTGGCGATCGCTCAGATCAGAGCCATTTCCTTTAATACCACAACAAGATTACACGACTCGCTCTTTCCCAACATTGGTTGTCAGTCGAAGAGAATTGCTTCCGATTTTTGCTCAGTTTGTCGAAAAGGTAAAAATTTAAGGTGTAACTCGAAGGTTAATAAGCTAAAGGTGCACATTAAGAAGAACACATAGGTCAGAACTTCGCAGCTAAGAATATATTCCGATAAATAATATAGAGTGCAAGTCACAACTTCAGAGTGGTGGTCTGAGATTTTATTTGGACACCTTTTTTCTTGGGCTGTGCGTCTTATTCAAAAATCTTTTTTTTGTTTACATCAGAAGTTGTGGACTTGTACTCTTTATTAATTCTCAGTCCTGAGTTCTGAGTCCTGTTAGCGTAGGGGGGCGAAGCCCGTCTTGAGTTCTCTATTCGCTCACTCATCCCAGAAAAAATTCTTCTAGAAATGGATAAAACTCATTTGCCAGAAACTCAAACTTTTCTCCAATACCATCAGGGGAACTTATTTTAAATCCTCTACCATCACGCCAATTATATTTGTTACTTGGAGTATAAGTCAGGTGAGCCATCCCTTCTTTGTAGTACCCTGATAAAAGCAGAGTGTTTATTTTTGGAAAAAATTGTAATCTAAAATTTTCTGAAAAATGTCTTCCTTTGAAAATCACAGACAAACTTTCAGTTTCAATTTTTTGGGAAAACAATTGAAACTGAGTTGTTGGGAAAACCAAAGCCGCAATTTTAGCCGCTTCTTCATGAATATCTGGTTGTATAGTGTAAAAAGTCTTTTCTAAAGCTGTAATAGACATCATATTTTCCTTTTTTGATAGATTTCTCTGATATGCGTTAAGCTCTCCTAAGTTGCTCAACTCCGGTTGAGCTTATTTGAAACTCTGACTATGAGCATGTATCTATAGTAGTAATTTTTGTATATCTAAAGTATGAATTTTTAATAAAATAACAGAACTTATTAATCAACCACCAGCACAAGTTAATAAAGTTTTGATAAATACTCCAGCTAAAGGGTGGACAGTAGTTGCCACAAGGGTTTGTGCTCAAAAAAACTTCGGAGGACTTGAATAATTAGCTTGTGTCTTTTTCTTATCTACAGATAAATAGAGTCTTGCCGCGACTTCGGAGTGTGCCGCAGCCAGGGAAGCTGGGCGGTAGTACTGCTTGTTGTATTCTTTTCTTTTTCGGCGAAGATAATCTTCCAGTTATTGTTAATTTCCCTGTGCGTCTATGCTGTTAGAAAGAATAAAGTCTGCTATTTGCTTATTGTTGCGTGTAGTAGGCTCATCTGGCGGACTAAGTAAAATAGAACGCTGAATAAATTTTTCATTCTTGAGGCGACGAGCAACACGGTCTGGGATACCATAACCATAAATGATATGTCCCCGTCCAGCTAATACGATAACTTGATAGTTTTGGTGACCTTTGACAAATTGAGCAATACCATCTGCCATCGTTTCGTCCCATACAACTTGTGCTTGGAAAAATTTTTCAACATCTGCACTATTACCATGATTTGCGGCTTGATGCTGTTGAAAGACTGATTGCAATTTTTGGCGATATTCTTCGTTATCTGTCTTAATTTCTGATAAAGGAGGGATAAATTTCCGTTCAGATGGTGTTAAGCCTTCTAAGCCTTGTTGAGCAACTTTGCGGCTGATTTCTGAAGGAGTGCTTAAGGCGATAACGGAAAGTCGTTTTTCTTTTGCAAATTTAATAATTGGTGCATAATTTTCCCAAGGAAACCCCCAGCGTTTTTCATATTCACTTTTTTCCACCAATTCTTCTTCTGTAAGTTTCCCTGCTAGATATTGATTGACAACATCTTGTAGTGGTCGTTGAAACATTTCCATTGCAATGGCAATGTTTGGATTTTGATTGTAAAGTTTTTGAAGAATTTCTAGCTGCCTTTTATGGTCTTGCGAATTGTCATGAATTTCCCCTAAATAAACAATATTTACTTTTTTTAGCTCTAAGATCATTTTTTCAAAGCTAGGGAAAAAATTTATTGGGTTTCCACAAGTTTTCTCCCAATTTTGGATTTGCTCCTCAAAGACTTTGCTTGCTGTAACTCTTCTTGAAGGAAATAAAACAGTTTTCGGTGGGCAAGAATTTTTGAGTTGTTCAGGATAAGCAGGCAAGGTGCATAGGAAAAAGTAAAAGGTAAAAGGCAAAAGGCAAAAAAATAGTTTTTTCTTTTTTCTTTCTTTCGTTTTTTTTCCTAAATGCCTTTGTCTGTCTGTTACTATTTGTACTAATGCCTGTAAATTAGTTTTGAAAGACTGTGTCATTTTTTAAAGTTTTACGCTAGCTTAATGATTTTGAACATTTATTACCACTTTAGGAATTAGGTAAAATGCAAGGAATCTGGCTCGAAAATAATCAACTTCAACTACGAACTAATATCCCTATTCCCGAACCGCCATCAGGAGAAGCTTTGGTGCGTGTTCTCTGTGCTGGTGTCTGTAACACTGATCTAGAACTGAAGAGGGGTTACTATCCATATACTGGTATTCTAGGACATGAGTTTGTTGGTGTTGTTGAACAAGGACCACAACACTTAGTCAACCAGAGAGTTGTCGGAGAAATCAATGCTGTTTGCGGGCAATGTCGATTCTGTCGCAGTGGACAACCGACTCATTGCGAAAATCGTACTGTGCTTGGTATTGTCAACCGCAATGGAGCTTTTGCTGAATACCTGTGTTTGCCAACACAGAACTTGCATCCTGTACCTGAAAATATTCCTACAGAAGTGGCAACTTTTACCGAACCTTTAGCAGCAGCGCTGGAAATTCAGCAGCAGGTACATTTACATCCAGATGACCGCGTGCTTGTTGTTGGTGATGGTAAGCTAGGACAACTTGTGGCGCAAACGTTAGCTTTAACAGGCTGCGATCTGTTGGTTGTGGGGCGTCATCGAGACAAGCTTGCTCATTTAGAGGCACGGGGTATCAAAACTGGCCTTGCTGATACAGTGACTGATAGAGCTTTTGATATTTCTGTGGAGTGTACTGGTAACTCAGAAGGCTTTGCGCTTGCTCACCGTGCCTTGCGCCCACGGGGGACTCTGGTACTCAAGAGTACTTATGCTGGAAAACTAAGCCTTGATGCCTCTTCTTTAGTTGTGGATGAAATAAGTCTCATTGGTTCCCGTTGTGGTCCTTTTGCGCCTGCACTTGAACTGTTGGCACAAGAAAAAGTTGACGTAAAATCTTTAATTAATGCTCGCTATCCTCTGGCTGATGGGCTGGCTGCTTTTGAACGCGCTCAGACGAAGGGTGTTTTAAAGGTGTTATTAGAAATGAGTTAACAGCGAGCCAGTGTGAGAAAAATGCAAATCGAACAGACAGAGGTGATGATTTCCACGCCCGACGGACGGATGCCCGCCTTTTTGTGTACACCTGCCATAGCTGACCACAACAGCGCCGTCATCCTCCTAATGGAAGCCTTTGGCTTAACACCTCACATTCGAGACGTAGCAGCCCGAATTGCAAACGAAGGTTATGTGGTTCTGACGCCAGATCTCTATTATCGCGAGCTGCCGAACAACAAATTCGGATATGACGAGGTTGAGCAAGCCAGGGCTATGATGTTTCGCCTGGATTTCGGTAAGCCGATGGAAGAGGATCTTCGGGCGGCGTTGGCTTATGTTAAGTCAAGACCAGATGTGTATCCAGATAGAGTCGGTGTTACTGGGTTCTGTCTGGGTGGCGGACTGAGCTTTCTGACTGCCTGCAAGTTCTGGGACGAAATCGCGGCAGCTGCTCCCTTCTACGGTGTGGTTTTAGATGAGTGGATCGACGCTGTAACAAACATCACAGTACCTGTATACTTGTTCTTCGGTGGTGCCGATCCATTTATTCCTAACGAACGCGTTCAACAAATCGAGTCCCGATTCAAGGAACTGGGGAAAGAGTACACGTTAAAGGTTTACAGTGATGCCGATCATGGGTTTTTCTGCCACGAGCGTTCTTCCTACAACCGTTTGGCAGCCGAAGACTCTTGGCGCGAGCTAACATGGTTCTTGGAAAAACATCTACACAAAACCGTTTAACAAAGTGGTCTCTCCCTAACTCGTTGATAAAGTTTTATAAGATTCCCTGTTCCCTGTTCCCTTATAAGTACAACCTAAACAATTGCTAATAATACATAGGATTAGTTTTCGGTTGATAGTCCATACAACTTATTGCTTCTTCTGTGTTAGCGACAGAGGGACGAACGGTGCATTTTAGGTGGTAATCATTGGTAAAATATTGGCAGCCTGTACAAGGAATTTGATGCATTTCCTGCGCTTTAGCAACACTGTCTCGCGCTGCTGTCCACATACTCCAGACAACAAGAAGAATTAAGCTCCATGCGCTGAGAAAGCAAACAGGGATGAGCATCGGCTGAATCAGATGAATGATGTAAAAAAGTAGTTGTAACACGACAAATCCTAACGAAAGTTACAAGTCACAATTTTTTAGTTAGGAGTTAGGAGCTATTTGTTTTGACTGCTGACAACTTACCTCAACTATTAACTTTTTTGCTCCTAACTACTGACTTAGTAAAGTATTCAGTTAAACACCAGCATGACCAATTGCTAACCCAGCAACGAGCATCCCGAAAACGAGAAATGGTTGGGCGCTTGCTTGGTATTTGACATCATTTCCCAGTGGATCGCGTAGGAAATACATATCCTGGAAGGTGATTTGCGGAATGACAAGTAGTACGAGAATTGCTGCATACAAGTTCTCATGGATGTAGACCAGATAAGCCGCGATCGCCACTTGAAAAACATCAATCATGACTACGCAAATCCACGCAGCAGTGGTGACACCAAACATCACAGGAAGTGATTTTAAGCCGAACTTGCGATCGCCTTCTATACTCTTGAAGTCATTGACAATCGCAATGCCCAAGCCAGCCAAACTATAAACCACAGTCAGAACAACAATTTTCCAATTGAGTTCACCAAACAAAGCATGACCAGTACACCAAGGTAAGGCGATGTAACTAGCACCAAGGGCATAGGTTCCTAACCAACCGTTCTGTTTTAACTTTAAAGGTGGTGCGGAATAAATGTATGCTATGAAGGAACCCAATACGGCAGTCACAGTAATCGTGGGAAAGTCATGACCTGCCCAAACATCCAGAACAAATGCTAAACCAATACCACCAACAAGTAATACCAAAATCTGCGTGATTACCTGGGTTAAGGGAATTGCTCCGGAGGGAATTGGGCGATATGGTTCGTTGATGGCATCAATTTCGCGATCATAGTATTCATTCAGGGTTTGCGTGTAACCCGTCATTAAAGGTCCTGCTAGCAACATACACGTTGCTGATTTCAGGACATTTTCCAAAGTCCATGTGTACTCGCCGGAAGAAGCAGCACCGCAAACGACGCCCCATATTAAGGGAATCCAAGTGATGGGTTTCATCAGTTGCAGGCGGATTTTCCAAATTGAGGTTTCTCCAGACGCTGCACCTTTCATACCCAGCAGTTGCCTTGTTTTGGCACTACGATCAACAGCAGCTTTGACTTCCTCTGTTGGTGTTACCGAGTTTAGTGCTTCTGGTGAATTTGAATCTGGGGTAGTGGGAGTTGATTCAGACATAAGTCGTACTTGCTTATGAGTTGTACCTTCGCCAGTTATCAGTTATCAGTTACCAGTTATCAGTGAGCCAGCGCTCTTTGGAGGGTCTCCCGACCTAGGCGACTGCTCCCTTCGCAGCGGAACCGGAGGTTCTCCCCGAAGGGTTACCAGTTATCACTGTTCACTGTTCATTGATAACCCTATGGCTAACGCCACGCCTTACGGCTATCGGCTTCGCCAGTTGCCTGCGGAGGAGCCAGTACTGAAGGAGGGTTTCCCTCACTTGGTATCTGGCGTTGGAAACCCTCCCGCAGCACTGGTCTGACTGTTCACTGTTTTAGCTCCTAACTTGCTTAGAAAGAGATTATCAAATATTGGTTCTGAAACTTTGCTCCAGTTACAGCTTTCCCACTTAAGGCAGGAGGGAGGAAGATATTACGCCGTTGATCTCCTGCTTCTATCGTGACTTCTGGACCAAATGAAGTCAGTTTAACCTGCTTTTTGTCAAAGCCAGGTAAGAATAAGCGTACCTGACGCGTGTTAACGTCTATTTCTATAGGTTTAGGAGCCTGTACTGCTTGTGCTGCAAAATTAGGTAGGGCATCAATCAGCGGTTGCCAATCACCTCCCTTGGCTTCTGGAATAACACTCACTGGCAGGGGAGCAAATTCCTGTGTTAGGTTTACGCTTGTGTCAGAAGAAACTTGCAGCACGCCGCCAACAATCAGACCAACGTGTGGGTCACTACCCGAGAGATAGCGGGCTGTAGCCACTTCCACAG
>NZ_JABXYX010000179.1 GCF_017982655.1 Brasilonema sp. CT11
CGTCTAACCAAGAAATAGGAACGCCTATTTGCTGAAGAAGCCAAGCCAACGTCAGCGGTGTAACAACTGTCAACACCAACCCTTGGAAAAGCAAATTTCGCTGAATGGGATTTTGACGTAGCAACTCCCATCCCTTGCGCCAATTCATTTCCCCTTCAGGAATATATCCACCCCCAAAAGTGTCCACATACCACCGCAAAGCTTGGGGGAAATAAAACACCCAGTACAACAAGCGCAGGTAATCCAACGGGTTCCGCAGCGAGAGGGGGCGCTTGAGTTTGGGGGCTAAGTCTAGGCGGGGTACGGGGGGGTGTTGGTTCATTGCAGGTTCTCCGCCATTTTCAGTAAGCTGCAAATCTCGCCCGGAAATGAATTTCCTGGCGAATAGAATTCGCGGCTACACAAACAAAGCCCACCTACGTGGGCTAGTAGAAAATTAAGCTTTTTGTAACCCGCGCAGGCGGGTTTTGCCTGTGTAGATGCGGTTTCTAACCGCCGATTTAGCGTGATGTTGACACTCATTCCCCACCTTCCACATACCGCGCATAAGTTTTATAGCACCGCTGCATAAGTTTCCGAGGATGTCCCCTGCTTTCCGCCACCAGTTGCACAATCTCCTCCTCAGTAAACTTCACAGAAGTCCCAGCCAGACGACTAGCAATAAAATCACGCATGGTAGTTTCATCCCAAGGCTTGATATATTCCTCCTGACAAATACCCGCCAGCGGTGATGTCTTACCTTGATCATGACTATCATTAAACAAATCGTTGAGTGGTTCAGTCGCAGCTAAAATCAACTTCAGCGGCGCATTGCTTCCCTCAGCTAAACCGCGCAACTTATCCCTAACTCCACGGGTAAACCCCTGCCAAGTCATCTTTCCTACATTGTCTAAAGCCAGCAGCACTTTATTTTTATGTGCTTTCAAATTTCGGGTTAACAGATACCCTGTACATTCAGCGATACCAACCTCGTGACACAACGCGCTGTAAAAGTCTTCTTCATTATCTATCTCATTCAAATCTAGAAAAACTGACTGACGCGACGGTTGCAGGCGATTTTTCGCTTGTTGGCAAATCGCCCATAGTAATGAGGACTTGCCAATTCCTTCTTCTCCTATCAAAGCAACACTACTTCCGCTGTTAAGCACCTCAAACACCCGCTGCATTTCCCTTTCTCGTCCAAAGAACCGTTGTGTATCTTCTACTCTGCCATGCTGGGGAATGAAGGGATTGGTAATGACATCTGAGTTTGATGTCTCTTGTTTCGCTTGATTCGTCTGGTTTACAAGTGGCTCTTGGGAAGGTGTAACTTTTGCCAAATGCTGTTGATATCGGTGTTCTATTGGATTTTTAAAATTTTTTTTAGTGACTTTTATTTTTAAATATTCTGTAATCTTTCTACATAAACTTGCACCTGCTTCTCTCACATATTGCTCATCTCCATAAGTGTCATTACAAATATCGTTGTAAGTCTTACCTTCCCACATACCCAAAAAGAGAGTTTTTTCTAAGTCATTTAATATTGACTTGTTTGCTCCCTCAAAAAGATCATTAATGAATTTCAATGCTTCTGTTGAATCCATTAGACGTAATTCAATTGGCTGAGTAAATTTAAAAACGAGTCACTACTGTAATACTTTACCCTACAAACCAACATTTGCCTACATTATCCTACAAAGTGCAGTAGTCTAACTCTCCACATTCGCCTACCTCAAAATATTTTTTTCAAGCGAGTATCGTCTTATAAGCAAAACATCAGAAGACAAAGAGACAATTTATGAAACTTTCCAGCGAAAAATTTATTGCTCCAATTTTAGTTGCCTTTATAACTGCTGCTGCTACGCTAGGTGCTGCTATTATTGGACAAAACAACAAAACTCCTTCACCAGTCAACCCTTCTGCTACTCCTGCTAGTCTAACCTCTAATAATTCTGAATTAGAATGCAATAAAACTGTAGTCACTAAACCCTGTATTGCTAATGTGACTATGCAAATTAATAGTGACGAACCAAAGCAAATTAAAAATCACGCTCGTGTTCCTTTAAAAGCTGGAGATACACTGAGATTAGCAACTCTACGCTATTGCATACCTCCTGAAGTGACAGTCAATAAAGTAGAAGTTAAAGCATATCTGTTTGAAAAAGGAACAGAGAATTACAAAAATGCTCTTTTCACTTCCAGTAGTTTTCCAACTTATACAGGTTGTCACAATATTGGCAACTTTGAAAAAACTTGGAAGGTAGAATCAGGACAGCACCAAGTCACCATACCCATTGTCAAGTATGATGGCAGCAACAGAATTGTTGACAAGAGCTTTTACTTAAATCTGGATGTTGGACAGTAAACTGAATGATTCCTGAGTTCAGGGAGGATAGCTTTTTGCTGTGTAAGACTGACGTTTGTGGTTTGGGGCGATTGCTTCTTAGGCGGCTTTCTTTCGGGGCGATCGCACTCCGAACCGCATCCAGAACCAATCCCTAATACTTAATCCTTGGATCTATATAAGCATTGATAATATCAATCACAATACTAGCAACAACCACAATTGCCGCAAAAAACACCAACACTCCTTGTATCAAAGGATAATCCCGCGCATTAATGGCATCATATAATTTATTCGCCAATCCAGGCCAAGAGAAGGTAACCTCAGTCAAAATCGCCCCACCTAATAGTGAAGCAAACGTCAAACCCATAACAGTAATCACAGGAATCAGCGCATTTTTTAAAGCGTGAGAAAACAAAATCTTTCTTTCAGGAATACCCCTTGCTCTTGCTGCTTCTACGTAATCTGCTTTCATAGTTTGCTTTAAGTTCACTCGCACAATTCGCTCAAAAATTCCACTCAGCAAAAGACCTAAAGTGAGACTAGGAAGCGCAAGATAATGTAAAGCAGTGAAAAATTGATTCAAGTTTCCACTCAATAAACTATCAAGCGTATATAAACCTGTCATAGTATGAGGGGCTGGCGTAGTTGTGGGAAAGCGCGTTCCTAAAGGAAACCAATTTAACTGCACTGCAAAAATCAATTGCAAAATCATCCCAGCCCAAAACATGGGTAGGGAATATGTGATAATCCCAAATAATCGCCCTCCAATATCTAGATAACTTCCAGGACGAGAGGCAGAAATAACACCAATTCCAATTCCAACAATGAGTGCGATCGCCATACTACAAACCGCCAATTCCACAGTTGCAGGAAAATATTGCCCAATTATTTCCCAAACAGATTGTCCACGACTCCCTATAGAAGTTCCTAAGTCTAGCTGCAGCAATTTTCCCATGTAATTCAAATACTGTAACCATATTGGAAGGTTCAAACCCAGTTTCGCTCGCAATTCTTCCTTCGCACTTTCTGGCGCACGTCCACCAATAATCGCATCAACTGGATCTCCTGGTGTTGCGCGTAGTAAAAGAAATACGACTGTTGTTACAGTCAATAGCATCAATGGAGCTAAAAGTACACGGACGATTATGTAATATTGTAAAGCTTTGGATCTAGACATAATTAATTAGGAGTTAGGAATTAAAAGTCAAGAGTCAACAATCAAGAGTTAATAACTAATAACTAATGACTAATGACTAATGACTAATGACTAATGACTATTTTTTGATTTTTTTATAAATCAGATTTTGAGTTGGATCAATTTGCACACTACTAACTCCCTTGCGAGCAAAAACATAATCTTTGCTTTGCCATAAGGGAACATATGGAACATCAGTTGCTATTTGTGCTTGAATAGCTGCAAAAATTTTCTTACGTGCTTCCGGATTTTGTTCCTGACGTTGGTCTGCAATCAATTTATTCATAGTCTCACTATAGTAAAATGAACCCTGAGTTTGGCTTCCCCCCTTTTCGCATCCCTTCGCGTCTGATCCTTTATCGCAACCCAAAAACGGTTGAATATAATTATCTGCATCTATAAAGTCTGGATACCAATCTAGCAAAGCAGTGGGATAAAAACTCCTAGGCATATCTTTAAAGAAAGTAGCACCGTCTACAACGTTGAGTTCAAATTGCAGCATTCCATCCATATATTTATCGGCATAAGCTTTGAGTAGCTGTGCTGCTAAACTGCGAGGAGCAGAACTGGAAGGATACCAAACTGGTAGCTTGACTGGATTTTCTTTGGAGAAACCAGCAGAAGTTAACAATTGTTTAGCTTTGTCTACATTGCCATCACCGTATTTCTCTTTAAATAATGGTTGGGAAACGTCAAGCGTTGTCGGTATCATGCTGTACAAGGGACTGCCTTGACCTAATAGAACACGCTGAGTCATCAGTGAACGATCAACCATTGAAGCTATGGCTTGTCGAACTTCTGGCTTATCCAACGGTTTTTGATTCCGATTTAAAACCAAGTAATCAACTACACTACCTTGAACTGCAATTGGTTGCCAATCTTCTTTTTTAGCACTTTCTTGTAAGCTGCGAATTTGATCTGGTTCTAAAGTGAGGTAAGCAACATCAATTGCACCTGTACGGAAGGAATTATACAAATTAGCTGAACTACTTAAAATTTGCAAATTAATACCTTTATTCGCTGGCTTTTCTCCCCAATATTTATCAAACACATCAAATTGTAAGGAATCTGTGCCATACCGTGCTAATTTATATGGACCAGTACCAATAAAGATATTTGGCTTAAATTTATCTGTACCAATTTCATAAGCTTTGGGGGAAACTGGACAAAAAGCCGAAAACGCTAACAGCGACGGAAACGCTGCAAAGGGTTTTTTCAGTTGTATGGTTAACTCATACTCACTCGTTGCTTTTACTGAAGCGACTACATCTGATAATAAAAAAGAAGGTTTCCCACCATTTTTGATAAAGCGTTCCAGACTAAACGCCATTGCTTTAGCGTCAAAAGGAGTTCCGTCATGAAATATCACTCCCTGGCGTAGAGGGATTGTGTAAGTCAAACTATCTTGACTGACTTTGGGTAATGCTGTCGCAAGCTGAGGTTTAATTTCTGTGCTTCCTGGTTCATAGGTGTAAAGGCGATCGCTCATGTTGTACACTAACCCAAGCGATCGCAATTCATAAGCATCTGCTGGATCAAGAGTACGAGGATTAAGCGTCGTACCTATAGTAATGCGACCATCGCCTGTTGAGGCATTAACTGCACCAGATGTTGTCGTAGCCTGTTGGCTTCGCGAACAACTAGCCACCAAAAGTAGACACAAACTAAGTAAAGAAAGTAATTTAGTAATTTTACTCCACTGTCTCGCGGACAAGGAAAACCTGGTCATAACATTGAATATTTTTAAGCTTAGTGGTCAAGCATTATACTATTTTTTTGGCAATCTGCCGATAAAAAATTCAAATTTTAGGAGAAAACCTTCTCATCTTGTGAGTGTTGAGTTCTTGCGAGTCAAGTTTAATAAGTTTATTTAAGTCCTAACGTCAAAACAAAAAAATTAGACCAATATGTGTCATTTCATGTTCCTGAATAACAGAAAAAAAATTATTTGATAAAACATATAAACACTGCCCAAATTTGTTTTAAATTTAAACTATACCAGGGCAAACATTTGTTAAGCTTTTCTCGTAGCTTAAAAGCTTTACATAGGGTTTGTCTACGTGCATCCCAATGCAGGAAAAAATTCTTAGCTTCAGGGAAACCGACTGGCACCCGAAATGCCAATCGAGAATAAGTAGATTTCAAGTCTAATAGCGAGACTAAAGAGTGTGAAATACTTCTTCCTATCTGACGGTTGGACAGTTGGCAGAGTGTGGGCATCTGATGGACTTTGGCAGATGGCTGCATGGCGACGCCAACCAGACATTCAGCGCATGAATATCTGTTTAGTAGAACAAGACGAAGTGTTATGGCTTTATCAGGTTGAAGATGTCGTTTTAACTGTGGAAGTGAAGCCGACAACACAACTACAAGTCAGTAAATCTGGTCAAGCCATAGGTCAAGTTGTCCTCAAGCGGTTGATGAGTGCTGAACAGGTTATTGAACGCTTGGGAACAGCCTCGGCTAGATGTCATCTGCAAGATATTAAATCTATGGTTTAGTTTCAGCGATCACCAAGGTTACACCGGATCAAGGGGATAAAAATGAGCGAATGCGTGAATTTTCTTATCTCCTGCTCTTTTTATCCTCAGAATGTACGTAGTTTGAGACACCCTCAAGCTACGTATATGCTTATGTTGACACGCTTGCAAACAGCTCCATCAAACGTTACACTTTTTTAAACATTCTCATTTTTCACTTGGCGATGGTGACTCTTTGGGATGAAAACTCCCCAAAGGTGTAAGCATTGCCAAATCAACCACACTGTCTCATTTATAAGACAAAGCTGTGGGATAATTTCGGCTGTGGCAATAACAAAAACTGAAAAATTGCATTGCTTTGTAAACATAAATCATCGAGGAGGAGCGTAGTCGATGGGACTACCCTGGTACCGAGTACATACAGTTGTTCTGAATGACCCAGGGCGACTGATTTCTGTACATTTGATGCATACAGCCTTGGTGGCAGGCTGGGCTGGTTCAATGGCTTTGTACGAACTAGCCATTTATGACCCTAGCGACGCAGTACTCAACCCGATGTGGCGTCAAGGTATGTTCGTGCTGCCCTTTCTGGCACGCTTAGGCGTAACGCAATCTTGGGGCGGTTGGAACGTTACTGGCGATCCATCAAGCGATCCTGGTTTTTGGTCATTTGAAGGCGTCGCTGCTGCCCACATCGTTCTTTCCGGCTTGCTGTTCTTAGCTGCCGTTTGGCACTGGGTTTTCTGGGATTTGGAGTTGTTCCAAGACGGACGCACTGGTGAACCCGCTCTTGACCTGCCAAAGATGTTTGGCATTCACCTGTTCTTGTCTGGTCTACTGTGCTTTGGTTTTGGTGCTTTCCACGTCACAGGATTATTTGGACCTGGAATATGGGTCTCTGATGCCTACGGCTTAACAGGGCATGTCCAAGGAGTCGCACCAGAGTGGGGACCAGACGGTTTTAACCCGTTTAACCCTGGTGGTATCGCGGCTCACCACATTGCAGCAGGTATTGTAGGTATTATTGCAGGTTTATTCCACCTATCAGTAAGACCCCCCGAAAGGCTCTATAAAGCTCTGCGGATGGGTAATATCGAAACTGTGCTGTCCAGCAGTATCGCTGCTGTATTCTTTGCAGCGTTCGTTGTTGCTGGCACCATGTGGTACGGAAACGCCGCCACACCAATCGAACTGTTTGGACCTACCCGCTATCAGTGGGATCAATATTACTTCCAGCACGAGATTGATCGCCGCGTGCAAGGTAGTCTTGCTCAAGGTGCAAGTCTTTCTGATGCTTGGGCACAAATACCGGAAAAACTCGCGTTCTACGATTACGTCGGCAATAGCCCTGCAAAAGGCGGTCTATTCCGTACAGGTCCAATGAATAGGGGTGATGGTATTGCCCAATCTTGGCAAGGTCACGCAGTATTCAAAGATGCTGAAGGTCGTCAGTTGACCGTGCGTCGCCTACCCAACTTCTTTGAAACCTTCCCAGTGATTTTGACCGACAGTGATGGTATTATCCGTGCTGATATTCCTTTCCGTCGAGCAGAATCCAAATATAGCTTTGAACAAACAGGTGTTACCGCGAGCTTTTACGGTGGTGACTTAGACGGTCAAACCTTCACAGAACCAGCTGATGTGAAGAAATATGCTCGTAAGGCTCAAGGCGGCGAAATCTTTGAATTTGACAAAGAAACCCTAAACTCTGATGGTGTGTTCCGCACCAGTCCTAGAGGTTGGTTTACATTTGGACACGCTGTCTTTGCACTGTTGTTCTTCTTTGGTCATATCTGGCATGGCTCTCGAACTATCTACCGAGATGTCTTTGCTGGTGTTGAGGCGGATCTCGAAGAGCAAGTTGAATGGGGTCTGTTCCAGAAAGTGGGTGACAAAACAACCCGCCGTGCGGAACCTCTCTAAACTTTGTAATGAAAAGTTAAGAATGGTCTAATCAGAGGAACTATGGACTTGCGACTGGGAACGGGAAAAATTATTTCTCATCCCCAATTTCTAAGTTTCAATTCCCTAGACCATTCTTTCTTGTAACTTGGTACACTAATAATAGTGGGAAAATAGGCAGGAACTATAGCTATGGAAAGCGTTGCGTACATCCTAGTTTTAACCTTGGCGCTCGGAACTCTCTTCTTTGCGATCGCCTTCCGCGAACCTCCTCGCATTCAAAAGAAAGAAGAAAAATAAATCACCATGATCTATCCACCGATAAGGTGTAAAGTGCTATAAATGTGAGGGCGCATCTAGGATTGCGCCCTTTCTGCACACAAAAGAGTGTATGCAAGTATTATTGATAAGTAATTATTAACGAAAACAAAAGAGTAGAGTATTTATGGTATGATGTACGATCTGGAAGGTAATGTGTTCAGATCCACTTTTCTGCGCTAGGATGAAAAATGATGTAGGTGTGGAATGCCTATTCGGCTCTTGCATTACATCGCTAGGAGGCAAAACCTTTACGGAGAAAAATAACCGGGAAACAATCAGCATGGTCAATCAGAAATTAATGGCTCCTGAAATTGGATTTACTCACGATGATTTCGCTGCTCTGTTGGACAAGTACGATTATCATTTTAGCCCAGGTGATATAGTACCAGGAACAGTATTCAGCATAGAGCCGCGCGGCGCTCTGATTGACATAGGTGCTAAAACAGCAGCATATATACCTATACAAGAAATGTCTATCAACCGGGTAGATAGCCCGGAAGAAGTATTACAATCCAACGAAACAAGAGAATTTTTCATCCTGACCGATGAAAACGAAGATGGTCAACTGACGCTATCCATTCGCCGTATTGAATACATGCGGGCTTGGGAACGCGTACGACAATTGCAAGCAGAAGATGCGACTGTTCGTTCTGGTGTTTTTGCCACTAATCGTGGTGGAGCTTTGGTGCGGATAGAAGGCTTACGTGGATTTATTCCCGGATCTCATATTAGCACACGCAAACCAAAAGAAGAATTGGTTGGCGAAGAACTACCATTGAAGTTCTTAGAGGTAGACGAAGAGCGTAACCGCCTTGTTTTATCTCACCGTCGTGCGCTGGTTGAGCGCAAGATGAACCGCCTAGAAGTTGGTGAGGTCGTGATTGGTACTGTACGCGGTATCAAGCCTTACGGTGCCTTTATTGATATTGGCGGTGTGAGCGGTCTACTCCACATTAGCGAAATTTCGCACGAGCATATAGATACACCTCATAGTGTCTTTAATGTTAATGATGAAGTCAAAGTCATGATCATTGACTTGGATGCAGAACGTGGTCGTATCTCCTTGTCTACCAAACAACTGGAACCTGAACCAGGTGACATGATTAAAAATCGCGATTTGGTTTATGACAAGGCAGAAGAAATGGCTGTTAGGTATCGCGAACAGTTGCTAGCCAAACAGCAAGGTGCTACTACTGTGAGTGCTGCATCAGATGAAGCCGCTGAAACTAGCGCTGAAGAAATACCACCAGCAGTTGAACCAGTTGAAGTTGAAGCAGTTCAAGCAGTTGAACCAGTTGAAGAGGAAATACCAGCAGCTATTGAAGAGTAATGCATTTGCCGTTGTGGTTGGATACAGCGGCTATTTAGTAAAGCTTATAAATAAAGCTTAAAAAAAATACTGGATGAAGAGGGAAAACCCCTCTTTTTTAATAACTAATAACCCAAGTTGCTAGTTATGGTTTGAGGCGATAAGCCGAAGGCTTGACGCTGCGCGTATCGCTCAAAGTACTTTAAGTAATAAAATCCCCTCCAGTTAGAAAATATGGAGGGGCAGATGTTAAATAAAACAATTGCAATCTATGCTATACTACTTTAATTTCTCCAGTACTTATACTTTTAATGGAGTCGAAGTCGCGGTTGCGCTACGCGCAATCGCCAACTCGTCGTGCGCGATACGCCCTTGGCGTCTGCCCTTTGGGCAATCGCCTGAAATAGTAAATTTGTATTTGATAACCCGCAACTTGGGTTAATATTTGACCACAGGCGAAGTTTGTCCCCAGCTTCCAGTGAAGACAAACGTCTCAATGGACTTGCGCTGGCGTGGAGATAACTCGCGCTGTTGGTATTGTTCTGGTAGTGATTTGGATTCGCCGGGATATCCAATAGCGATAGCGAAGCGCTGCTGCTTTCAGCAGATCGCTGCTACTGGCTCATACCCTTCAGGAATATTGTACAACTCCCTCGCCTTGGGCACATCAAATCCTGCCATCTGGCGGATAAACAGACCCAAAGAAGTCGCTTGAATGGCTAGAAGACTCGTCGCCGCCCCAACATCATGAAATGCATGACGATTTTCCTTGCCATTTTTTTCAAAGTGAAGCTTTGCTACTGAAAGCATCAGAACGGGGGCATTCTTTGCCCACACTTGATTTCCATCTGCCAAACAACTCAGCAGATTGTTGAATTCTTCTGGATTGTCCTGATACCAATTCTTTATGAAGCTGCGCTAAATAAAGCTTCAAGAATAAATTCGTAAGAGGTGAGGGAAGCAATGATATCTGGGGTGATAGTTTCCAAAACTTCAGCTAACTTTTGACGCAGTTG
>NZ_JABXYX010000180.1 GCF_017982655.1 Brasilonema sp. CT11
AAGCCAGATTCTCACGCGTTACTCACCCGTCCGCCACTAAGTTCCGAAGAACTCCGTTCGACTTGCATGTGTTAAGCATACCGCCAGCGTTCATCCTGAGCCAGGATCAAACTCTCCGTTTTGATTCCGTGTGTAGATTGTGAACGAATCACTGATCTACTTGCTCTTTTTTTAGCTGATTTTACCGTCAGCCTCGGTTTATTGTTTACTATCGCAAGGCTTTTAGTGTATACTAGCTTTCAAACTATAGGATTTTCAAGGTTCGTCGCCCTCGGCGGTGACTTGTTTTTGTGTCCGCGCTTCAGGCACTTATTCAATATAGCGAACCCACTCTTGGCTGTCAACTATTTTCTGAAACTTTTTTTGATATTTTTTTGAGAGTGCTCAAAACTGCTCACTGTGACGGGTTTAGGCAAGAATGGGAGATGCACTTTCACTCATCAAGGAAAAGTCGTTGTGAATTTTCAGTCAGTCATAGCTATATTGCATAAGTTCTGGAGCGATCGCGGTTGCCTAATTGCCCAACCCTACGATATTGAAAAGGGAGCAGGCACTAAAAACCCTCACACTTTTTTAAGAGCCCTCGGATCAGAACCGTGGGCTGTGGCTTATGTTGAACCTTGTCGCCGTCCTACTGATGGACGTTACGGCGAAAACCCCAATCGCTTCCAACATTATTACCAGTACCAAGTTCTGATTAAGCCTTCGCCAAATAATATTCAAGAAATTTATCTTGATTCCTTAAGGGCATTGGGAATTCGTCCCGAAGACCACGATATTCGGTTTGTAGAAGATAATTGGGAAGATGCAACGGTAGGAGCTTGGGGAACTGGCTGGGAAGTCTGGTTAGATGGAATGGAAATCACTCAATTTACATACTTCCAGCAATGCGGAGGCATTGATTGCCGTCCAGTGTCTATTGAAATGACTTATGGCTTGGAAAGATTGACGATGTATCTTCAAGGAGTAGAAGCAATCACCAAGATTCAATGGACGGACAACATCACATATGGAGATGTTCACCTGCAAGGAGAGATTGAGCAGTGTGTTTACAACTTTGAAGCCTCAAATCCGGAAATGCTACTTACATTGTTTAATCTGTATGAGCAGGAAGCGCAGCAATTAACCGAACGTGGACTTGTCTTACCTACGTTGGATTATGTCTTGAAATGTTCACACACTTTCAATTTACTAGATGCCAGAGGAGTCATTTCTGTAACAGAGCGAACTCGCTACATTGCAAGAATTCGACATTTAGCGCGCAAGGTCGCACAATTATATGTGGAACAACGAGAAAAGCTGGGTTTTCCGCTTTTGAATAAGTCAGCAATATAGTGCATGGTCACTAATGACCTCAAAGAAAACCTTAAAACCTAACTCACGGATAAAGGTTGTCCTGTGCTTCTTTTGTGAAAAATCTAATAAAAACCCAACATTTCAGACTAGACGCACTGCTGGTATGAGTTTTTGGTAAACCTATTGCCAAAATTGTGATGCACTTGCAGACTGGAAGTCTGGGGCTATACAAATAAAGCTTATCTACGCAGGCTTAATATAGTAGTTTTCTTGCGTAGAAAACTTTTTGGGCTTCTAGTCTACATAGCTACAAATTGTATCTGCCGGGTGTTTGTCCAAAAACTCTGATGAATCAGGTAAGTGGTGTCATAATCTGTCTTGGCTACATTCTAGGATTACTGTTTACAGCAGTTCCGTGGGGTGGCTTTTGGGTATTCGCTTTGGGCATAGTGGGAGCTATCTTTTTTGGAAGACAACGCCTTAACATACGGAAACATCTGCCAAAAAAAGATAATTCCCAAGCAAAGACTAAGACAGCGCCACAATTATCGCAAACCACTCCTCACCCTAGAGTGTGGCTTATTGCTGGCGTAGTAGGGTTATTGGCTAGTTTGTATTTTCAATCGCGAGTTCCGATACCAGAAGCCAACGATATCAGTAAATTCCTCCCGTCAGAAAATGCCAATAATCAAGAACAACTTTTTATTATTCGCGGTAAGGTGCTTAGTAAACCCCGCATGACTCGGAGTCAGCGTGGACAGTTGTGGTTACAAGCAACTGAGCTCAATGAGGTTAAAAATGAGAATGGCCCAGCTGGTACAAGTAAAGGAGTCACAGGAAAGTTATATGTGACTATGCCTTTACTTCAAACGACTGGGTTGCATCCCAGTCAACAAATTGCTGTGACTGGCGTTTTGTACAAACCAAAACCACCATTAAATCCCGGTGCTTTTGATTTTCAAAAATTTCTCCAGCAAGAAGGTGCGTTTGCTGGTTTGAGTGGACGGCAAGTCAATATTCTGGATGAAGGAGAAACTTGGGGATGGTGGAAAGTTCGAGAACGAATTGTGCGATCGCAAGTTCGTTCGTTAGGTGTTCCAGAAGGCCCACTTGTAAGTGCAATGGTTTTGGGTAGCAAAGTCGTTGATTTACCTTACGAAACCCAAGACCGTTTTGTGCAGGTGGGACTTGCTCATGCTTTAGCCGCCTCAGGGTTTCAAACATCTTTAATTTTAGGTGTAATTCTAGGATTGACATCAAAAGCGAAAAAGGGAACCCAAATTATACTTGGGAGCATAGCTCTGCTTCTTTTCTTAACTTTAACAGGTTTACAAGCATCGGTACTTCGAGCCGTAATTATGGGCTTTGCCGCGCTTATTGGAATAGGATTAAGGCGCAAAGTCAAACAATTAGGTTCATTATTGGTTGCAGCAGTTTTATTATTGCTCTTTAATCCTCTGTGGATTTGGGATTTGGGATTTCAACTCAGTTTTCTGGCAACACTGGGGTTAATTGTGACAGTATCCCCAATCACAAAACGTTTTGATTGGTTGCCACCTATGATCACATCTTCAATTGCAGTTCCACTAGCCGCTGCAATTTGGACATTACCTCTTTTATTGTACGTCTTTAATGTAGTAGCAATTTACACTTTACCAGCCAACATTATCTCCACACCATTTATTTCTATCATCAGTATCGGTGGAATGATAAGCGCTTTAGTCAGCTTAATTTCACCAGAGGTTGGAAGCAGCTTAGCTAATTTGTTATATCATCCAACCCATTGGCTGCTAAAGTTGGTGGAATTTTTTGGCAGCTTACCAGGAAGTACAGTTGCTGTAGGTAGCATATCCCTTGGTCAGATGCTGGCAATGTATATATTGATTATCCTGGCATGGGCGGTGCGTTGGTGGCAACAGCGGTGGTGGTTTTCTGCCATAATTGCATTCGGTTTGGTTGTTATCCCTGTTTGGCATTCTGCAAACACCTTGTTTCGGGTAACAGTGTTAGCAGCTGGCGAGGAACCAGTTTTAGTGATTCAAGACAAAGGAAAGGTCACACTGATAAATAGTGGAGATGAAGGTACGGGACGCTTCGCTATACTGCCGTTTTTACAACAGCAAGCTGTGAATAAAGTAGATTGGGCGATAGCTTCTGATTTTCAACACAATGGCAATAATGCTTGGTTGGAAGTATTGCAACGTTTGCCAATTGGAATTTTCTATGACTATTCTCCCACGTCTGACAATGACATAACCAATCAAGTGATTCAAAAGGAAGTGCAAAAGAGTAAAGGAATTTACCAACCTTTGTCAGTTGGTCAAACTATCAGTACTGGTTCGGTAGTCGCGCAATTAATTAACAACCAATTGCCCATCTTACAGTTGCAAATTTTTGGGCAAAATTGGCTGTTGGTGGGTCAGACCAAAACAACTGAATTGCTTGGACTTTTGAATAGTGGCCGCGTAGTGCGTCCGCAAGTCTTATGGTGTCCTGGTGAATCTTTAAAAGAATTAATTCCTCTCCTGCAACCGCAGGTGGCGATCGCAACCACCACCAATGTTGACCAAAAAACACTATCTGAATTGAGCAAAACTCAGACCAAATTATTCTTTACAAGTAAGGATGGCGCTATCCAGTGGACACCCAACGGACAGTTTGAGACTTTTATCCCAGCAGGTGAAAACAAAACATCTATTTTGTAAAAAATTGGCACATGCATGATAAGCTTATTATGATAGGCTCATCATACCTCTGGAGAGGTGGCAGAGTGGTTGAATGCGGCGCACTCGAAATGCGTTTTAGGGCAACCTAACGGGGGTTCGAATCCCCCCTTCTCCGTTTAATAGTAATAATGTGAACAGAACTGAGTAACTACCTATGTACGGTCAGAGGGGGATAGTTGTTAACAACAGTTTCTTGGTTACTGTATTAAAAATGTATTTTGATGTACTACACAATGGGTGCAACCGGGCAGTGGATTATTACCACTAATTATTTGCGCTCGTCATCCACGCTTGATAACGGTTTTGGCTGTGTGGCGGTGTGGTTGTGTAGAATATGTAGAGTTTATAATTCCAAAATTACTCTGTATCCAGCTTAGGTAAGACACAGAGTGTAAGAAAAAAACGAAAACCATACGTCGGTCACATAGAAGACTGCCACAGATGATTCAGGACAGAGTCGCTATTGAACTAACGGGTTTGTCCTGGCAGTCCATCAGTTTGCCCACCCCGGATTTTGAGGGGATACAACGACTCGTCCTTGCCCAAATGACAATGCCACACCCTGAGGGCGATGAGCATCTGTAATTTACCGCGTCGTGTAACCGCCGTTGGCAAAGATAGTCTGTCCTGTGATCCACCATCCATCGGTGACCAAAAACAGCACAAGCGGCGCGATATCATTGATGTCAGTTAAGCCAGTCTTGGTAAACTTGCTCAAGTCTGCTGCTGCCTGATGATAAGCAGCCGACTCAGTAGTTTCTTGACCATAGAAGAACGGGGTTTCCATCGGTCCAGGCGCGACTGCCGTTACCGATATACCACGAGAACCGAACTCTTTAGAGGCAGCACGAGTGAAGTGTTCTACCGGAGCTTTACTGCCTGCATAAATTGAATAGTAGCCCGTGAAAGCTGCGAGCAGCGACGTGACAATGGTGCAAATCTTGCCACCATCAGTAAGGCGCTTACCTGCTTCTTGCATAAAAAAGAATGCAGCTTTGGCATTGATGGCGAAGATTTGGTCATAGTCTTGTTCAGAAATTTCGGTGAATGGCTTCTTAATCACCATTCCGGCAGTATTGATAGCAATATCTACCTGACCAAAGTGCTGAATTGCTGCATCAAATAACTGGGTGGCATTGGAAACCTGAGTTAGATCACCCTGAATCGCGAAGGCATCCGACCCCACTGCCTTGATCGTTGCCACCATTTGGTCGGCTGCGGCTTTGGAAGAAACACTGTTGTAATGGACGACAATCTTGGCACCCCGATCCGCCAGCATTTTACTGATGAGTCCTCCTAAGTTTTTCGCTCCACCGCCCACGATAGCAACTTTTCCTTGGAGTGATTGATAAGTCATATCTTCTTCCTTAATGGGTTGTTAACTATGAGTCGCAAAAAATTATAGAAGTCTGGCGATGGCAAAATCTTGAACAAAATCATGATCTTTGGAAGATTCCAACAATTTTATACGTTGCAGCTTCAGCCACCTCGTAATGCTTTAGGTGTTAACCCTGTGTGGCGGCGCATCAGACGAGTTAGATGGCTTTGGTCAGCGAATCCCGTCTGGCTAGCAATGTCTGAGATCGATAGCCTGGTTTGCGTCAGCAATGCTTTCGCTTTTTCGATACGTTGCGCTATCACATACTGGTGTGGAGCCAGCCCAGTAGATAGCTTAAAAAGAGTCATAAAATGAGAAGGACTTAGGTCTACTACAGTTGCAAGCACTTCTAATGAAAGTACTTCGCTCAGATGCTCATTAATATAGTCTTTCACTAATGCAACTTTAGATACTGACAATCCCTTGTTTGCTGGTAGCGGCTTGCTTCCTGCAACTGAATACCATCTTATCAGATGTGCAATCAGCGTATGAGTTAGGAATTCAGCGTAAACAGGATCAGGCGGTATGTCCTGCTCGAACTCAGCAATTAAGTTGAGCGCTAATGAACGTAGCAGTTCATCCCTAAACTGAAAGCGTGGTATCAGTTCTAACCCGCTATGACGATTCATTTGTTCTGCAATTCGAGTCATGAAGACGGGATCTATCCCTAGCAAAAGTATCTCGACCTCTGCACTCCAGCGTGGGGCAACAAAAAGACCTGCTGGATTGATAACTGTATCCCCTGCCGAGAAAAGCGATGTTTTGTGGCTACCATCAATTTTCCATTCCAAACTAGCAGAACTTCTGGAATGAACCACTATGACGTGTTTCGCTGCTTTGGCTGACGTGTTATTAAACTCAACATTTGGCACATCAAGATTACGTTCAATGATAACTCCATTGAGCATGGAACCACTACCAGAAAGATTCAAAAGATTTGGCTTGATGAGCGAACGTTGTACAGATTCTAAATTATGCGTTCCGATTCTCTTTGGAGTTTTAAACGCCATTATGTCTCCAGTTTGCCTATTAAATTACTTTGATATATAAGAATCCGGTTTGATTTGGTGTTCGCTTCCGTGGCTTTAGGTACACTTGCGTCGCGTCAGCCATAGCCATACTAACTCTTCCCCGACGTTAATCCTAGTGGTGTGGCGAAAATGAGAGTTATCAACCAGGCGTGGGAGGCATCCGTGACAGGTTAACAGAATTGCACGTTTGTCAAGAGGGATACAGGATGCATGTGATAAATCCAGCTTGGGGAAAGGTTTTCGGAGTGCTTTGACCACACCTAAATCTTGGTTTTCACGTGCTGCAAAATACTTAACTGTGTCTGTAGCTTTACCTTTGTCGTAAGCAACGCTAAAATGATACACCGAATCATATCCGATTTATCCTGAAATCGTTCTTTTTAGGGTTAGCGATCGCCCTTACCAAATTTTATTTTTTCTAACTGTTTTGATTCTCATTTTTAATTAGTTTTCTCATTCCTTAGAGGTATTGACAAAAATTACTGCGCTTTAACCTATCACTGATGGATACAGGTATGTCCTCCGGATACGCTACGCGCTCCACTAGTCGCGCTTGGCGTGGGAAACCCGTCATTTGCGCCCTTATTCACCGCAACCACTGGCTCCCTTCTCAATAGCGCTGTCTCACCAGATGATTAAAACTTTTTGACACAGGTGATATCAAAACTCTATTGATTATGACGATTATGCATTAATATTATGAAATATATGCATATTAAATTTTTAATCACTAGTATTTAAGTGATATTTTGCCAAAAGAAGCGTTTTGGGTAGCTAAAACGTGAACAACGAAAGCGAGCGTGGTAGCGGAAGATTTTGCTCCCATTGAGTGAATGATAGTAAAATTTTCTGTTGCTTATTCAGTAAAATGTAAAAAGCCCTTCATCTAGAAGAGCTTTCCATACGTAGAACTAGAAACTGGCTACTCCCAAAGTTTGCCAGTTTTTAGCTTTAAAGCGACTGGCGCTTTAACTGGTGTATCAATACTTGACAGCGCTTCATAGCTTTTGTTGCTTATCGAAGAACGAATACTTCTAACTTTGATATACCTGCGGCATTTGACTACATTCCAATTATTAAATATTCAGTTTGGAGTAAGTGAAACGACTGCAAATGATACATAAAATTACTGGTTTCCACTCCTGAGAGACTTGTTACCATCAAGTTAACTTGAACAGGTACAGGGCGAGGGGGGGAAAAGGCTAAAATAGGTGTAGCAAAAACGAAAAAAGAAAACACGCCTAGTAGCTAACCTTTATGTTCACACCTGCGGAATTTCTCAAATACACTCAGTGGTCGGGTATTGCAACATTAGTATTTGCTGCCTTGGCGATTGCGAGTTTTGTTTTCAAATGGGGCATTCGCTTTCGGCTTGTTGGTTCAACTGGCTTTATGGTAGTACTGACAGGTGGTCTATTTGCTTTATCATTAACTCCTTTGTCTCGGACTGTAATTCCAGGTGCTGTACGATATAATCTGGTTTATGACAACGGAGGATCTCAAACAGTTATAACCATCCCAAAACAAATTACCACCACAGAATTAGAAGCTACTCTGCGTCAAGCGGCTAGTGATTTATATTCTTATGGTCGTTTGGGTGCACTAACAGACAATAAGTTGACAATTCGAGCACGCACCATTATCCACCCAGAACCAGAAATTTCTGTGCCACTTTACCTAGGTCAAGTGAAGCGTTCGCTTGCAAGTCGTGAAGATTCTCAAATGACTATCGAGATTTACCAGGATAAATTTGCTCAATTACCACAAACAACTTCTTGAAAAGTTGAGGATGAAGAGGTTCTCCAACACATAGAGAAGTGGTAGTGTTAATTTATTAATTAGTTGTATGTATCATCAATCGACTAAAACTTTGTCTACTCAAACCTCTAGTCCGTTACTCACTGTTTCTGTTGCTCCAGCAAAGGTTGTCCGTGGCTCGGATATATTGACACAGGCAAGTGATGCAATTTCTCAGTTGGGAAATCGTCCTCTAATTATAGGAGGTGAACGCACTCTTGCTGTCACCCAGGAGAGTGTACAAGAATTTCTCAAACAGCAACGGTTGCATGTTGCCCAAGCCTGTTATACTCCTGATTGTAGTGAAGCCAGCTTGAAAGCTTTACACAAAGCGGCAAAAGAGCACAAAGCGGATGTGATAATTGGAGTTGGTGGCGGTAAAGCACTGGATACAGCTAAATTAGTTGGTTATAAGTTGCAGTTACCAGTAGTCACAATTCCCACGTCAGCCTCTACGTGTGCGGCTTGGACAGCCCTCTCGAATGTGTATTCTGATGAAGGGGCATTTCTCTATGATGTCGGATTGGCAAAGTGTCCTGATTTACTGATACTCGATTACGAGTTAGTGAAAACAGCACCACAACGAACACTTATAGCAGGAATTGGGGATGCGATCGCTAAGTGGTATGAAGCTTCAGTCAGTAGCGGACACTCGGAACAAACCCTAATTATCGCTGCAGTACAACAGGCGCGAGTTTTACGGGATATCCTTTTCCAAAAATCTGCTGCTGCTCTTAAAGAACCTGGTAGCGAAGCTTGGCAACAAGTCGTAGATGCAACAGTTCTCCTTGCAGGAGTTATCGGGGGATTAGGAGGCGCACAGTGTCGTACTGTTGCTGCTCATGCTGTACACAATGGTTTAACTCACATTTGTGAAAGTGGCAGCATTCATGGCGAAAAAGTCGCCTATGGTATTTTGGTGCAACTGCGTTTGGAAGAAATAATACAGGGCAATCAGCTAGCAGCAGCAGCACGGCAACAATTATTAAAGTTTTATGCAGAGATAGGATTACCCCAAAAACTGAGTGATTTAGGATTAGGCAATATTACCTTAAATGAATTACAAAAAGCCGCTGAAGTTGCCTTACACCCTAATTCTGACATTCACCGACTTCCATTTAAAGTTGCACTCGAACAGTTGATGGCGGCTATGGTTTCCACCACTGCGCCAGTTGAAGGACGAAGCCATACGGGTTTGACGTCAACGGTGAATCAGGATGGGTGATAATCAGATCAGTGAACAGTGAACAGTAAACAGTGAACAAGGGGTGGACGAGTCTGTTTCCTACCTGATAACTGGTAACTGATAACTGGTAACTGGTAAATGGCATAAAATCCAGAATGCGAAAGATAAATAACGAGTTATGACTCTTTGTTTTTCAACTTTTATAATTTTTTATTTGTAAACCATAATTCCTTCGATGATATCAGATTGGATTGCTCCAGCGAAACGGATACAGAAATTACCACCCTACGTGTTTGCCCGTCTAGATGAACTCAAAGCGAAAGCACGAGAGCAAGGGCTAGATTTGATTGATTTGGGTATGGGAAACCCAGATGGTGCAACACCTCAACCCGTTGTAGAAGCGGCGATCAAAGCCTTGCAAAATCCTGCAAATCATGGCTACCCTCCTTTTGAAGGCACAGCGAATTTCCGCCAAGCTATCACGAACTGGTATCGTCGTCGTTATGGAGTCGATTTAGATCCAGATAGTGAAGCCTTACCGCTTCTTGGTTCTAAAGAAGGATTGGCTCATCTTGCCATAGCCTATATTAATCCTGGTGACTTGATTTTAGTACCTTCTCCTGCCTATCCTGCCCATTTTCGTGGTCCAATTATTGCTGGAGGCAAAGTTCACAGCTTAATTCTCAAACCCGAAAATGACTGGCTGATTGATTTGGCTGCAATTCCTGATGCTGTTGCCGAACAAGCAAAGATTCTCTATTTTAATTATCCCAGTAATCCTACAGCTGCAACGGCACCCCGCGAATTTTTTGAAGAAATTGTTGCCTTCGCGCGTAAATATGAGATTCTGCTCGTACATGACTTGTGTTACGCCGAGTTAGCTTTTGATGGCTATCAACCAACGAGTTTGTTAGAAATTCCTGGTGCGAAAGACATTGGCGTTGAGTTTCATACCCTTTCCAAAACCTACAATATGGCGGGGTGGCGCGGCGGGTTTTTGGGTTGGAAACGCCCTATACT
>NZ_JABXYX010000025.1:0-65804 GCF_017982655.1 Brasilonema sp. CT11
ATACTTTACTGCAAGGGTCAGCCGATTTGATAGACGAAGCTGAAAAATATAAATAAGACTAATCATTCATTCATTAAGTTCGCGAATAATATCCGCGAACTCACTTTTTTGTCCAAAGTCCAATTATCAAATTGCCAAAGGGAATTTAACTTTAGAAGAATTTCTGCAAGTTGCTCCCACTGACGAGGGATTATTTAGAGGCTTTTTACATCCCTATCTTTTACTGCTGGAAGAAGACAAATTGTTAAAAGCAGCGATGAAAAAAGTGATAATGAGTGATATTCCTGTGAAGTTAGACTCTGCACAAAGTTTTAAATTACGGAGTCTGGGGTTAATTAAATTTAAAGGTAATGAAGTTGAATGCCTTTGTAATTTATATCGCCTTTATTTTCGAGAACGGTTATTAGAATAATTACACCAGGAGTTCATAACGATATTCTGCTAAGTAAGTGGGTTTAATTAAATATAAGATGTAGTGCGGGCATCTTGCCCGCGAGCGAGACGCTCGCACTACTGCTATCTACGAATTAATTACGTCTACCTACTTACAACAGAACATAGCAACTTTCCAAATTATTTGAGAAAAAAGGGGGACTTCAAAAAAATAAAGACTCCCAAGTCGCTACGAACTTAGGGTCTATTGAAAATTATTGGGATGATAGGATTGGGTTTTTATTTTTTTGAGGTGCGGGCAAACCACTCCTTATATGTTTTCTGATGTTCTTCATCTTCCACAATGACTGTGACTCGCACTGCTTTGCATCCATGATTTCGCTCTAGGGCGATCGCATTTAAAAGTAAACTGGCTATTTTTGGAGAGCTAAATTCACCACTTACAGTTAAAGCATCATCCGAATGGGTAGTCGTCGATCTTTTTGGAGAGCTAACTTCACCACTTACAGTTAAAGCATCATCCGAATGGGTAGTCGTCGATCTTTTTGGAGAGCTAATTTCATCATTTACAGTTAAACCATCATCCGAATGGCTAGTTGTCGGTGCAGATATTTCTCGTTGAGTCAAATCAACACCAGAAATTGCTTCTCCTCCTAAATCTATTTGTGCAAGCTGTTTGTATTCTGGGCTAATTTGTTCGATTATAAGTTTCTCGCGCCGGATTGGCACTTGTACAATGTGGGTTTCAATTTCTTTACGGACAATCACCTCACCAACTTTATGTCTGGTGCGCTCAATGATTAATCGTTCTCCGAGCAAACGAATAACATCTTCTACTGAAGAGACCTGACTATTTGTAGCAGCTGCTACTGCTGCAATCAGTTCTGAGTTTTGTGTGTTTGCTTCTTGAGTGTTTAAATTATCTTCCATTTCACTATCTTGAGTTTCTGTTTCTATATAGTTAGGTAAATATTGTACTTGCGATTTCTTTAAGTTTATGAAAATGAATTTATTTGGTGAGTCAATTTTTTCGACGAGCTTACTGCTTAATAGAATTAATCGATCATTTTCCTGACTGTCCGACTTCGATACAACGAAATTTACCTGACGATTGATATCTATGATTAAATCTCTAACTTCACCTACTATCTGACCTTCCCGAGCAATTACAGCATATTTTTTGACTTTTGCCCTTAAATTTTTTAAAAGATTACCAATTCTTGCTATTTTACTTGCCTTTTCATGACTGATATTATATTTTTTGTCAATCATTGTTAAAAATTAAAATAAAGAATCCAGGACTCAGAATTCAGGAGCAGAGCGCTGGATAGCTCCGCCTCCGGTCAGAATCACTTACGCTCGCGGGATTTGGATCTCAACCAACTGAGAACCGCTATAGATGATCGTATAGAGGGTAGGGGTGTAAACCCCTATGGCGGAGCGCCATACCTTACAGTGAGTCCAGCACTGGTCTCACCTCCTGCGCCGTGCTGGATCCCAACTCCTAAGTTCTTTTGTTAAATTTTTCAAAAATCTTGATTTGATTTACTTTACTAATGATAAGTAGAGACCCGAAATTCCGCGTCTCTACTTATATCACTTAGCAAATAATATTTGATTTAACGCTCATCAATAGGAAGACCGGGAGCATTTATATCCAATTCTTCACGACGAATTGTTTCTTGAGCCTCAACCGTGTCTTGATCTACTACTTTCTTCACTCTGACTTCTTCACGTAGAAAAGCTTCTTTGGTAATATCAGCAGTTTCTTCGTAGATGTCTACGCGAGCAACTTCTCCTTGACGGAAGGTTGCTTCGCCAGGAGCAACTGCTCTACCAGCATCTGTTGGAGTGATTCGCTCAACAACAACTCGCTCTTTTTCTACTGGAACCGCAACTCGTGCAGTCTCAGTTTCAATACGTTTTCCAACCGAAACTTCTCCTGCTTTCTGGCGTCTCTTATTAGCAACTAGCCGTTCTTCATATAATCTCAGGGTTTGATGATCCTGCTCGTTCATATTGTACAACGGAGCATCTTGATCATATTTGTATGTATCCCGGTCATAAGTGGGATAATTTGCCGTAGGTATTGGCTGATATCCTGCTGTCCCAGCTGACAATGTTGGATCTACTAAACCAGCTGACAATGTTGGATCTGCTAAACCAGCCGATGCTTCCAAAGGAGTTGTTGTATCTAAGGGAGCGCGAGTTGTATCTAAAGGAGCGCGATGATAACCGCGTACCCGCTCTTCATAGTCGTAATCAAGAACGTCATGCTCATTGTACTCAGGTAATCTTTCAGCTTGTTCTCTGGTCATTCCAATTGCATAAACGCGATCAACATTATAGTCAATGCGAGAACGACCAACTGGTAACAAGACTTTCTTGCCAAAAATCCAGAAACCTAGGTCAACGACTAAATAACGGAAATGACCTTCTTCATCTACTAAAACATCACTTACAGTACCGACTTTCTCATCGCTTCCTTCCCCATAGACACCCATTCCTTTAATGTCATTACCTTGGAAAGTATCTTTGTAGTCTGCATCAAAGTCTGCAATTTTATATAAACCCATGATAATTTCCTCTTAACCTATTTTCTCGTTTCTCATCTATGATGTTAACCAGGTTATCTAATATGCTCCATCTCCCTAACGACGGAATCAGTTGATGTTACTAGTATTCTAAAGTCATATCTTATTTTTTGTGATTAACTTCTCTTGCTTTTTTTTAACTTTTATACTTTTTTTCAGATAATAGTTTTAAATAACAAAGACAGGCAAAAGATGAGTCTTCCTTCTCTTGCCTGTCTTTTTTTAGATTACAACTCTATTCAAAAAGTTTTGAAAAAAGCAATTTAAACAAGATCATTTGGAGTCATATCAGTTTGAGCTATGGGTAAATCTCCTTGAGTCCGAACGTCTAACTCTTCCCGACGAATTGTTTCTTGTGCTTCAATTGTCTCTGTTTTAACCACTTTTCTAACGCGGACTTCTTCACGTACAAACGTCTCTTTATGAATATCAGGCTTTTCTTCGTAGATTTCTATGCGTGCTATTTCCCCTTCTTGAAACTGAAGTTCACTGGGATTTACTGCTATGCCTGCATCTGTAGGATTAACTCGCTCAATAATAACTCGCTCTCTTTCTATTGGTACTGAAACACGTGCTATTTCTGTTTCAATATGCTTACCAACTGCGACTTCTCCTGTCTTGACACGGTTTTTATTGGCAATAAGCCGCTCTTGGTATAGTTTGAAAGTTTGATGGTTCTGGTCATTCAAGTCGTATAGGGGTGCATCCTGTTGGTAATTATAAGTATCTTGATTATGATTTACATCACTAGAGCTTGGACGATAAGCCTTACGTAGCTGCTCTTCATAATCGTAATCAACAGTCATGTCATCTTTGTAGACAGGCAAACTTTGCACTTGCTCTTTGCTCAGCCCATCGACATAAACACGCAGCTGATTATAATCTGTCCGGGAAAGACCAATTGGTAGCAATATTCTTTTGTTAGATGAATTATATTCAGTATCTATAACTAAATAACGAAAGCGACCATCTGCATCAACTAGAACATCACTGACTGAGCCAACTCTGACTCCACCTTCTGTATATAAGTCCAAATTTGTGATATCTTTGCCACCTAAAGTTTCTCGATAATTTGGATCAAAGTCTGCAAGTTTATAGAGAGGCATAATATTATTACCAGATCAATTAAGAATGTCTATCCTTTTTTAATCTAGAAATAGATTTAATTTTTGTCATCTGGCTGGCGACTTAATTTATCTAATTAATAATTAGTCATTAGTTATCACTAATGAGTTAGCAGCCTATTAATAAAATGATAGATAACCATAAATATCTTCCTAAAGATAGGCGAAGAAGATTAACTTAACTCTTTAGTCTTTAAATATGTATGTCTATGGTAGGATACAAGATGTATGTCCTAATCATTAAGACATAATTTGAAATATTCAAAAGGTAGAGAACTACAATCTACTATGATCAAAACTGCTAATCTAAAATATAAAACTCGATAAAAATGTCTGGTCAAGCTTGGTTATCACAACTCAAACAACATAAAGTTATTGCAGTTGTCCGCGCCCCGGAAGTGTCCTTGACACGCCAAATGGCTTTGGCTGTCGCATCTGGGGGAATACAGTTAATTGAAATTACCTGGAATAGTGCCGGTGCGACTGAACTGATTGCACAACTAAAAATAGAATTACCTAATTGTACTATTGGAACTGGTACGCTGCTAAATTTAGAACAAATGCGAGAAGCAATTGCAGCGGGAGCACAATTTCTCTTCACTCCCCACGTTGATCCAAAGATGATTCAAGCAGCAGTGGATATAGGCGTAGCTATCATACCAGGAGCACTCTCCCCAACGGAAATAGTGACTGCTTGGTCTTGTGGAGCAACCTGTGTCAAGGTGTTTCCCACAGAAGCGGTGGGAGGAGTCAGTTATATAAGAAGTTTACGAGGACCTTTGGGTCACATTCCCTTGATTCCGACAGGGGGTGTGACTTTAGAAAATGCCAAAGAATTTTTAGAAGCGGGGGCGATCGCAGTTGGTTTGAGTAGTCAATTGTTTCCCAAAGAGTTTGTCGATACACAAAACTGGGAGGCGATTTCTCAAAAAGCAGCAAGCTTGATGCAAAAAATTAGTTAGTTGTGTTGTACCCTTGCCAAGGGCTAACTTGGAGTATGCCTTGCTTAGTAAACACCACCTTGAAATGGACAATTGCTTCCCTAGTTGCTGGTCGTCTTTTCACCAGCCTAGAAAGTAAGTCATTTTTCTTCGTGGTTTCTTCAGTTGAGTGACCACCATTTGAATTGACGAGTTGATAACCTAAAATTGCTCCATCACCGGCTGCACCCAAGCGGTAAACTAAATTTTCCTGACTCCGCCCTCGTTGTTCCCAAGCTTGATTGACTTGGTTGTAAACCTTTTGGTTCAAAGGAAAAAACAGGGTGGAGTCTGTGCTTTCTGGTTGTTTAGTCAGAACTGCTGCTAATTCTGCAGCAGAAGGTGGTGTGGCAATACCAGTTTTTGAAGGCACTTGCCAAATCTTGATAGTTTCGTCTGCACTACCACTGGCGAGAGTATGACCTTGAGGATTGAAAGCCACAGACCAAACGGCTTTGTTATGCCCGACAAGAGTGTTAAGCAACTGCCCCGTTTGGACATTCCACAACTTAATTGTCCGGTCATAACTACCACTGGCGATCTGCTTTCCATCAGGACTGAAAGCAACAGACCAAACTCCATTGTCATGTCCAGAGAGGCTGTGCAGCAATTCCCCTGTCTGGGAATTCCACAACTTAATAGTCCTGTCATAACTGCCACTAGCAAGAGTTTTGCCATCAGGACTCAAAGCAATAGACCAAACTGCATTGTCATGTGCTGCTAGGGGGGTTCTCAACTTTCCAGTTTTGAAGTCCCAAATCATAATTTTGCCGTCTTCATTACCACTGACAAGAAGCTGCCCATTAGGACTTATCGCTAGGGTTCTGACTGCATCTTGTTGTTTTATAGTGCGTATCACCTCCCCAGTCTTCACATTCCACAGCTTGATTGTCTTATCCCAACTACCACTTGCGATCTGCTTTCCATCTGGACTAATGGCAACAGATTCAACATCGTCTAAATGTCCTGAGAAAGTATGGATGAGTTTGTGGGTTTCGAGATTCCACAACTTAACCTCGTTATCCCAACTGCCAGTAACAAGCATACGCCCGTCAGAACTCATGGCTAGGGATTCAACTGCATCGCTATGAGCGTCGATAGTGTCGAGTAATTTGCCAGTTTGCAGATTCCAAATCTTAAGAGTGCCATCGTAGCCACCACTGACTAAAGTTTTGCCATCCGGGCTAATTGCTACTGCATAAACCCATACGGAATGTCCTTTGAGAGTGCGAATAGGTCGAGTATTTAGCAACGATTTAGAGGTTGATGAAGTATTTGGTACTGAAGACAAATTCCACCAACTTAACCCCACAACAGCGGCTATTGTAGTGATTACAAATCCTAATAAAATTTTCCAGTAGGTTTGTTTTAACAGCATATAAAAATGCTTATTTATTGGACGTTTTATTGTCATTCTTCTTACTTGATATTTTTTCTCAGAGTTCTTTTTTGCTTATCTTTTCCTTTTTTTGTTGTTTTTTCCCTTTTTCCATCCTAAATCTCATAAAAAATAAAACTGTAATTCCGCTCATACTCATAATTGCAAAGGGCGTTAAATATGTCCAATGACCTGACATTTTGTCCCAAATATGCCAGGTTAAAAGAAACATAGCCAAATAAGTGAGTTTATGCAATTGCTTCCAGTTTTTCTTCAGCCTCTTTACACTCCAATCATTAGAAGTTATAGCCAGAAGTGTAAAAATTGTGAAAGTTCCTATTCCTTGGATATAAATCCAAGATGTCTCTAAGTCTAAGAAATCAATTTTTCTTTGTTTGACTAATAGAAAACCATGACAAAAAGCAAAAAAGAACGCCAAAATTCCTATAAGACGGCGTTTCTTGAGTAGCCATTGAGGAATACCAGTCTCTTTTGTTTGAGGGAAAACAATTCTTAGAATCGTCGGAAGTAATGTGACAATATAACTAAATAATGCCAAGAATCCCAGAATGTGAGGCAGTGTTGGTATATCTAATTTCAACATAAGAAATTCTAGTTATAGAAGAAATCCCTGATTTTTGATTGATTTCCAATAAATGATCGAACCCCATCGATCGCTTTGTTTGAACAGGAGCGATTTTTGAGGTCGTAGTTACTGCAATGCTGAAAGTTTTGCTTTACAAGGCGTTGATCTGCAATGATGTGAGGTTTCTTTGATTAAATTCTGTACATGAGAATTTATGCTTACCTTTTGCACGATCTGATAAATTTGACCAAATCTGAATCAGCCTAGTAGCAGTCAATTTTTTATCCTCTACAGTAGTACAACGACTGAGGTGAACACCCCCTCAAAGCAAGTACAACCTTTTAGGCTGACTTTGCTCCATATATAGGTGAAAAACAGGTTTACTTATGCAGTACTTGACGAAGTAAAAGTTAAAGAAAGATTTGAATACTTATTATTTTTTATACTAAAATATTCGTGTTTGATTTTTGACGAAGCTAGGTACACTTTTATTGTTTCTTCCCTGTTAAGCGTTAAGCGTCTTTACTTTGTGATTCACACTCATCAAACCGGATTCCTATAGAGTTAAATGTCATGTATCCATAAAGGTATATAAAATGTTACTAAAGACAGAAATTTTCGGAAAAATTATTTATTTGAGATTTATTTGAGCTTCTGTTTTTCGCGTGTTGTAAAAAGCTCAATTCGCCAACAAAGTCAATATCGTATCCCGAAGGCGAAGGGACAAAGGGACAAGTCAGCGTTTACCAAGTTTGGTAGCACCAGCGCAACGAGATTTGCTTTCGGGCGATGGTGCACAGCATTTTCCTCTCCCCCACACCCTTACACCCCTTTTGCTGACTTCGAGTATGTTTTGTGATCTAAACTGAGGCCGGTATTGTAGCTGATGCTTCAATTTATATGAAATTAAATAAAATACCATGATTTTGATGCAATAAAATAGGAATTATAGGAGAAGGCTAAAACTTTCCCCAAACGGCTGTTATTTGAGTGTATGTATGATCAACAGTCTATTTTCTCCTATATCGATGCGTCCCTTGAAGCTATTCATAACTGGAATGGCACTGACTTTAAACGTTTTTTTGATTGCTTCAAATCAGGTTTGGGCACAATCAAAAAGCCAGACGGTTAAAGAACAAATACTAGTGCTACAACAATCCGAACAGCGTTGGATTCAAATTAAGCTTTCAAACCAACGCTTAACAGCTTGGGAAGGTGACAAACCTGTTTATACATTTATTATTTCTACAGGTAAGAAATCTACCCCGACTCCTACTGGTGTTTTTCAGATTCAATCCAAGCAGAAGTCTGCCCGAATGCAAGGTGAGGACTATGATATTCCCGACGTTCCATATACTATGTATTACAGCGGAAGTTATGGAATTCATGGTGCTTACTGGCATAAAAAATTTGGCACACCAATGAGTCATGGCTGTATAAATGTAGCTCCCAAAAACGCTAAATTGCTGTTTAACTGGGCATCAATAGGAACGCCTGTCGTGGTGCAAAGGTAGGGAATGTTTTGTAGTAAGCGTTGATACCTCACCCCGCCCTCACGGGCGCCCCTCTCCTTATTAAGGAGAGGGGATAGAGGTAATTGAGCCAGAACTTGGTATGAAAAGCTTACTACAAGCCACGTTTATCAGTGAACAGTGAAACTGTTCACTGTTAAGCGTTAAGCGTTCCCTGATTTAACTCAACTGCGCCACAACTTGATTTTCCAACAGCGTTTCACTTGTCAACAAGTCCTCAACTGTGATTCGCAAAAAACGTTGTTCATCAACTTGAAAGCCGACTTTGATGCGATCGCTCCCCGGAAACCCTGGTGGTGTGAGTTGAGCAATTGATCTTGCCCCATCTTTATCGTTGAGGGGTTTGACGTTTGTTTGACAGCTGGCTGCAGTGCGAGTAATCAGGCGATCGCCATCAAAATAAACTTCCGTACCGCCCGTATCCGCACCCAACTCACCCATAATTAATTCAACGCTAGGCTGACTTTCCATAGAAGCGCCCAAAACTAATTCTACTGGTTGACTCATTGGGTAAGACTGACCAGCACTAACAATGGGATGCCAACTATGGCATTTGTTGCGGCGGTCCCAATAACGGATACCATAGCTATGGTAGAGAAAATCTTTCACTTCCACGCCTTGAGCAACTTGTAAAGCGCCTTGAGCAATGGCTTCAAAAGGACGCTCACAACGAATTTTTTCTGGTTTAAAATACTGCTTAACCCATGTTTGTACTGCGCTCAGTTGTACAGTTCCACCGACAAGTAAAACAGCGTTAATATCTGAAACTTCTATCCCTTGGCGTCGTGCTTGCTGCAACAGAGAAGTCATCGACTCATCAAGTCGTTCAAAAAACGCGTGTTCTGCGAGGATAGTTTCTAGAGTGTCGCGGTTAAGATCTAACTCATAACTCTCAAACGTCTCATCGTTGAAATAAACTTCGCTTGCTTGGGTTTGGCTTGAAAGTTGAATCTTCACTCTTTCCGCCAGTCGCGTTGTCAGAGGACTCACCACCAACCCTTGAGTTTTAGCAAAGTAATCAACCAGCCAATTATCAATGTCAGTACCACCCAAATTTTGCCCAGCTTTCGCCAAGACGCGAGCGGTTTTTACCTTTTGCTTTGAGTCTTCGGCTAAGGACTTGTTACCCCACTTGAGAAGAAATCCTACGGGCTTTTGAATTCTTTGCACGGTTTGATCTAGCCGCACGAGAGACAAATCCAACGTTCCGCCGCCAAAGTCAATCACCAAGAGAATTTCTTGGTCTACCATACCATAGCCCAAAGCCGCTGCTGTTGGTTCATCCAGCATCCGCACTTGTTCAACGGGTAGGGTTTGGCAAACTTGTCCCAGCCAGTGGCGATAAGCCTCAAAGCTGTCTACAGGTACAGTTAACACCAGAGAATCTATTCCCCCTTGCAGTGGTGCCAATTGCTCTATGATTTGAGAGAGGAACAATTGCCCCACCAGCTCAAAAGTGACGATTTGTCCATCCAACTCTGGTAAGAAACCTTGGATATCTGCACCAATACCGCGTTTAAAGCTGCGGAAAAATCGCGGGTCATTTTTTAAATCAAGACCGCGATCACGCACTTGTTGACCCAATAACACTTGCCCCTTTGAGGCATCTTCAACATAAACCAAGCTAGGAATCAGTGGGGGATTGAGACTTTGTTGAATGGATAAACCAGGTATGTTGAGAGTTTCTGGTTGTTGGGTGACAGGGTTCCAGCGAGCGATGACTGTGTTGCTTGTACCAAAATCTATTGCTATTGCCATAACTTTTTAATCATCTCATGCAAATATGCAAAGCATGAGATTATTTTCTCATCTCAAACCTCCGCAAGGGGACTTCTGCCTTAAGCACACTAGCCTTGGCGGTAGTGGCGTCGGGACGATTAATTTTTCTTTTGTTTCTCTCGTTCCTATGCTCTGCATGGGAATGCCTTAAAGGAGGCTCTGCCTCCCAATGATTATATTGAGGCAGCAGCATAGCTGCCTCCTACCAAAACTCTTGCAAATGATTTTTTGTCAACAGCTAAAAGAAATATTTTTTTTAACTTTTATATGTAAATATCATCTCAAAGCTAGATGGTGGATTACTCCTGTAGACAAATATCATTAAAATAATGCGAAAAAAGCGCCAAGAGCGCTAAGTTGAACAATAAACAGGCTTTGGGAATGAAAAATTTTTCGCTGCTTATAACTCATATTAAGTTTTTACGTGAGCAGGCAGAGTTTTTGTGTGAGTTGGTAGAGAGCCAAAACCTACATTTGCAGTACAAACAGCAGCAACCCGAAGAAGTAGAGCAAGAATTAAAGGCGACAAACCAAGATTTGTGTATTGCACTCCTGTCACAGGGAAGTCACCCCTTCAGGGGTGACTTCCCTGTGACAGGTTTAGAACACTCAACACTCTTTGAGGGTAAAGAACTAGCAACAGACAATTTCTAAAATTGAAAAATCCGCTAGCGAGTAAGTAGCAGAGCTACTTACTATGATCAATGATGAAGAAGTTCAATCAGAAGAATTGCACAAGATGGACAAGATAATTTTTCAAAAAAATCCTTTCAATAAGGAAATTGCTAATGAGATCATAGCTCATTCAAAGAAACTTATAACTGATTCACAAGAGCTTGAAACTCGGTATAAAAAGCTTGGTTGTCAGTTTGTAACCTTGAAAACTCACTACGTTCAATTTAATAAAAATTGGACTCAGCTTAGAAAAACAACAAAATAAAAAATTAAGTTTTGGGAATGCTCTCAAAGTAAAGTAGTTGAAAGATTGCTTATAATTCACGCTTATAATCAAAGAGTTATTTGAGTTATGAATGAAAGAGTAAAAAAATTAGAGAAGTCCTCCCAGGAACGTATACAAATAACAAATGAACATCTCCAGGGTTCTCAGGAGCATATGAAGCAAACAAGGGAAATCTTGGAAGAATCAAAAAAGTGGCTAAACAAGATCAAGCCGCACTCAGACATCCAAGATTAGGGAAAGGAATTTATTGCAGCCACCAAGAACGTAAATGGGCGATCGCCTCTTCCTTGCTTTTTGCTTCGACTTCTATCCAAGGCGCTTGTTGATAAACACTGGGCATAGCGTTAATAAAATCACTATGTTTTCTATCACCGACAGCTTGTTGACCGTTGGAAATGTGGACTAACTGCCAGTCTGGGTTAGGCCAAGTTTCTCTTGCAGCATAAAACATTTGGGCAACACTTGGATCGTCGTAACTGTCTAAATTTTCATGGCAGATATGGTGATGAGCATCAAATACCAATGGTATGTTAGTTCGTTGACAAACTTCTAAAATTTCACTGGAACTGTAGGCGTATTCGTCGTTTTCTAAAGTCAAGCGGCTTTTGATGTTTTCTGGTAATTCAGAAATAACATCCACCAGTTGATCCGAACGTTGAGATTTGCCACCATGAATGTTCATTAATGACCAACAAGAACGCGGTAAATCTAGTAAATCTAGTGTGCGAGCGTGTCGCTCTAAGATTTTAAGACTTAATGCCACCACTTGCGGTGAATCAGAACTGAGCACAACGTATTGATCCGGGTGTAATACCATTCGGATGCCTAATTTTGCTGCCCTTTGCCCGATTTTGGCGAAATCTGCGCTCATATTCTCTAGAACAGTTGCGCCCACTTCATCCTCCAAGTCACTCATTGGAAATAAAGCAGAGGACATTCGATAAAGCTGTATTGAATTGCGCACACAAAAAGTTAACGCCAAATCCAAGCGCTGTAAGTTCTCCCGATAAATGACTTTTAGCGCGGTTTCACGTTGGTTCTCTGGGAGTTCTAAGTAGCGCTTACGCGTTATTGTCCGGAAGCGCACCTCTTTGGAAAATGTAATACAAACTAATCCTAAGTGCGGTAAAGCAGTTTTTTGCAACTGCTGTGCATTAGGTGAATTGTTAATCACAACCCCTGATGGGGATTTAGACTCCCGCACTGCTGACATATGACATATTGCTATCACTTTCTTGATTTAACTCATTTCTGCCCCCGAATGATCAGTATCCAAAGGCAGAAGTCACCCGCTTGGTGGTTGGATTTAAACGTGTAAAAATCTTTTTTCGCTTGTCTTGCTTGCCATCTTCTCAAGATCCAAAAGCTTCTAGTTCTGTAGAGACGATAAAACAAGGTTGATCGAGTATATCTGCTGACATAAAGATTAATAGCGAAAAATCAATGATTATTAAGTTATTTATCAAAATATAAATTAATCTTTACATTTTAGGATTTAAAATCTATTGACAAAAAGTACATTAAGATAATTTCCTCTAAAATGAGGATATGTATCTTTTGGCAGTTATGTCAAGTATCTTAAAGATTGTTAAATATATGAAATAAATATAAAGCTCAACAGCCAGAGTCAGAAAAACTTTCAGCTAAGGGAAAAATAACACCTGAAATCTACTAGTGGCTCGTATCCGCCGCTGGTGCATCCTCTAACCATCAGATTCTTCACCAAGGTCGAAAATCATGAAAAATCGGCACTCATCAGACTCTAAGCAATTTATCGGAAATATAAAAAATGGAATTTGGGTGTTTGGTATCTCGTCGTGGCTATTTGGTATAACTGATCGCAGTATTGCTTCGTTTTCCGATGGTTATCTGTCTGCTATGGATCTAACGCAACTATTTACAGCTGGAATCTTCCTTGTGGCTTGGTTGTTTCTCAAGCCTACATCTAGGGTATAGTTCCATTTTCCATGTTTGATTTTGAATGGAATGCACTCTTTAGCAGCGATAAAACTAAAAAAGTAAAGCTTGAATGTCTGATCAGGGTAAAATCCATTTTCTACCAATTGCGCTCCTATACGCCCAAAGCCTTATTTGTGAGTACCTTTGAGTTTTTTGATGTCACCATAATTAATGACAATCGAAAAACTTTTGCGCGACTGGTTCTAATTTTTGCCAAATAACATCACTTAAGTTATTTGATTTGGATTTTGTCGAGGTGAGAGGAGGTCCGCAGAGTATACTATTTTACTAAAATTTAACTACGATACCCCTAAAAACCGGATACCGATCATCCCAATTTTGTAAACATAGTGCGACCCGAAAAGCTCGCACTGCATTTGGCAGAAAATTTCAGATCTGTATTTTTTCCGACAATGGAGTTCTCATAGAAGACTTTGTAAGAACAGTAACTTTTGTAGAGACGTTATATGCAACGTCTCTACATGTGTGATACCAATTGATATGAAATATCCAAAAACTTTTTAAGTTCTTCCGTAAAGATTCACGCTGCAATTGTATTTACTTCAAGTCACTGAATAATTTGTCAATTATGAATAATGAATCAATAAAAAATAGCTTCTGTAGCTCTGCAAAGATAAATTCTAATTTTGTGAAAAGTGGTAATTTATGTAAATATGATTTTTCGGAAAATCATTATTTTTTTAGCCGTTTTCATTTGGAGATAACACCTGATGGCTCAGAAAAATATGTATTTTACCCATTGATCACTGCCATAAATTTTCTCCAAGAATAAGGGAAATCTAAAATTATTCACAATTCATATTTGTTCAGATTGTCCTGCTAAAATGTTGCAGATATTCAAGTTCAATATATTCAAGAGACGTCAAATGAGACATGAAAAATTATCTCCCGGACTGCTATTAGCATTTGAAGACTATCAACGGGAAGGACAGCAAGCTTTAACTCCCCAGATCAGAATGCTGAGTATAGTTCCCCCGAAAAACAACCTCAAGCCAACCCGTAGCATAGTTTTTATCTACTGTGATGAAAATGCAGACTTGAGTCATCTATCACAACACGGTATTGAAGTCAACCAAAATAGAGGACACGTGCGGACGGCGTTCTTACCCGTACAAAGTTTAGACGCCTTATCTGATGACCCTGGGATTGAGCGCATTAAGCCATCGCGCAAACTGAAACTGCACATGGACGTTGCCAAAACCACAGTACACATTCCAGAGTTTAGGAAAAAACATAATAACCTTACTGGTAAGGGAGTGATTATCGGTATTATCGACAGCGGTATTGATCCAAAGCACCCCGCCTTTAAAGGACGTATTTTACGTATCTGGGACCAAACACTGTCTGGTTCTGGAGTGATAGAAGGTAAATATGGGGCAGAATTAACTGGCTCACAACTCACAATTTCCCAAGATACAAACGGTCATGGAACTCACGTTGCTGGAATTGCTGCTGGTATGGATGCTACCTATGGTGGTGTCGCACCAGAGGCAGAATTGCTCATCGTCAAAAGCGACTTGGATGAAGGTCACATTGCCGATGCTGTCCGCTACATCTTCCGCGTCGCCCGAGAATTGGGACGTCCAGCCGTTGTGAATATGAGTTTGGGGGGACACTTTGACCCTCATGACGGAAGCGACTCGCTGTCAAAAATCATTGACTCTGAAACTGGTCCTGGACGCATAGTTTGCTCTGCTGCTGGTAACGAGGGCAACGATAACATTCACGCTCAAGCAATTGTTCCTGCTGGTAAAACTCATACTATGCGCTTCAACGTACCATTAAATCAAGCTAGCATGGCAACGTTAAACGGTTGGTACTCTAGTGCAGGTCAATTAGAAGTGTCCTTGCGTAGTCCTAACGGTTTCGTCACCCCCTTCCAACCAGTCATTGCTGATGGCAACTATATAAAAGAATACACCTTACAAGATTCGCAGGTGCAAGTTGCAACACCAAAACGCGATCCCAGCAACGGCGACTATAACGTTTTAGTACAAATTCGCGGTAAAGGGAAAGCCAGTTATACTACACCCGTCCAGGGTGGAATTTGGCAGTTGCGGTTCAAAAACACTTCAGCAAAAGATGTACGACTGGATGTGTGGACATTAGATGGATCAAGCTTATTCACCGGCCAAAGTGTTGTTGACTCAGTCAAAATTGGTTCACCAGGATGTGCCAGCAGTGCAATTACAGTTGCTGCTTATACAACAAAAGATAAGTACACTGACATAGACAATAAAGCCCAAGAAATGGGCTTCTCTTTGAATACAATTTCTGATTTCAGCAGTGAAGGACCTCTGCGGAATGATGCTAAAAAACCGGATGTCGCAGCACCAGGAGCGATGATTGTTTCTACTCTTTCCTCCAATGCCAACTCTGATCGCTCAACGATCATTAATTCCAAGTTCATGGTGTTAGCTGGTACGAGTATGGCTGCACCCTTCGTCACTGGCTTAGTCGCACTGCTGTTGCAGCGTAACCCCAAGCTTGACCCCGCTGCTATTAAACTGCTGCTACGTAAAAATAGTTCCATACCAAAAAAACCAGCCGGAACCTTTGATAGCAAATGGGGTTATGGACTGATTGATGCACAAAATCTGTAGTTGGAGGTACAGATAAATGCATTAAGTCTGTATAAGGATAGGTAATGATAACCTAATAATTTGATAGGTTGATAATAGGGCAAGCTTTTTTGCTTGCCCCTGTTGACTTACTGGAAGGTTTTTATGAATTATCAAAAGCTAGATAGCGCCCTTGCAGTAGCGCTCAATGACGTTAATAACTCACAAGAGCATGGTTTAAAAGTTTTTATTCATACTGAAAATGAAGCAACATCTACGGATACAACGACTGTATTAGAAAACTTAGGCGTTGCAGATGTAACTCCTGAAAAGGATGTTTTCACAGCAACTCTATCACCAAACGCAATTTCTCAGTTGTCAGAGCAGCCTTGGGTTCAATATATTAAGCTGTCTCAAAATTTGCGCTTGTTTAATCGTATGTGAAAAACAACAAGTGGATGCTGCTTCGCAACTGCCCGAAGCAGCATCGCTTTTGGGGAAGCGTACTTAAAGAGAAAGCTACGACTCTAGGTTATGAGTAACGCGCGATGGCACTATACGCTGTCAAGACTTTTCACTTTTAAGTCATTTAAGCAGTTTCCAACGATGCGCTAGGAAAATGTGGTTTCAATACCTCAAGCCAGCGTGCAATACGCTCATCGGTTTTATCGCTCTCATTCACTTCGTCAATAGGTAGTCCGACAAATTTATCGTCACGTACAGCAAAGGAATATTCGTAAGTATAACCGTCTAGAGGGAACTCACCAACAAAAGTTGCACCTAATTCTTTGAAGTGGTTATATAAAGTACCCAAGGCGCTAACAAACTGTTCTCCGTGAGTTACACAATCACCTGCACCGAATAAGCCAATCGTTTTACCTGTAAAATCCGGTTTTTCGATTGACATCTCGAATATAGGATCGCGCCAATCATTTTGGACTTCCCCTGAACCCCAGGTAGAACAACCAAAGAGCAAATAATCGTACTCAAGCATTTGATCGACGCTTTCAAAATCTTCTTCCATGCTGTAAAGATCACAAAGATCCTCACCAAAATGCTCGTGTAGTTTCGTGGCGATTGATTCAGTGATACCGGAAGTACTGCCATAGAAAATAGCCATTTTTGCCATAACAAAAGCTCCTCTGGGTTTGAATGTTCGCGCAGCGTGCCGCAGGCAGCGAATTTTTTCTCCTGTGATCGTTTAGGATGTTTATTTGCAGAGATTCCCAAGATTTGACAGGTTAGAATTTGGCACAAATTCCCTATAATTAGCATTTGAGGTGAAAATTTATAGGCAAGCATTGTTCCCACAACAGATGACTGCATCCCTGTTAGTGAGACAATACGCTATAAAGTATGCTACTTAATGAATAGAAATTGGAATGAGCGCTAATTAAATAATATTTAGATTAACAACTAAAAAAAGTTTAAATATTACAAGTGATATTTTCGAGAATTAATGATTGGCTACAGAATTGAATTGATTTTTTGAAGTTTCCCAGGAATCTCAACAAGTATGTAGATAGGTAAGAAATAAATAAAACTACCATTAGAAATCTAAAAACGCCTAAAACCCTTACTAATGAACGGCAGTTGACGCACTTGTGCTACCCAACCCTACCCTATGGAAAGCCGCGTGAACACTACAAAAGTCTGGGGTTGCCCATTCGCCTGCATTCCCCGAACCTACATAGTAGATTTTGAAGTGTAGTATTTCTACAAAAAAGTCAAGTGACTAACATAACAAATTATTGGTCATATGAAAATTCGTCATAAGTAATACCATAATCTAGCCTCCCCCCCTTTATCAGTGGTCTCAGCTAGCCCTAAACTGTAGGTGAGAGTTGAAAGGCAGTCAGGAGAAATCTTGTGAAAAAAGTTTTGGCAATAATCCTTGGAGGGGGTGCAGGTACCCGCCTTTATCCACTCACTAAGTTACGGGCTAAACCAGCCGTACCAGTGGCTGGAAAATATCGTTTGATCGATATTCCAGTCAGTAACTGTATAAACTCAGAAATATATAAAATCTATGTTCTGACGCAATTCAACTCAGCTTCGCTGAACCGTCACATCGCTCGTACTTACAGCTTTGCTGGCTTTACGGAGGGTTTTGTAGAAGTTCTAGCTGCACAGCAAACCCCAGATAGCCTTAACTGGTTCCAAGGTACAGCTGATGCGGTTCGCAAGTACTTGTGGTTGATAGAAGAGTGGGATGTAGATGAATATCTTATTCTTTCCGGTGACCACTTGTACCGCATGGACTACCGTGAGTTCGTACAGCGTCACAGGGAAACTGAAGCCGATATTACTCTTTCGGTGCTACCAATTGATGAGCGTCGCGCCTCTGACTTTGGCTTAGTGAAAATTGATGAGTCTGGTAGGATAATCAATTTCAGCGAAAAACCTAAAGGTGATGCGCTAAAGGAGATGCGAGTTGATACAACTGTACTGGGATTGACTCCAGAACAGGCTCAAGAACAGCCCCACATTGCCTCAATGGGAATTTATATCTTTAAAAAAGAAGTTTTGATTAAGCTGTTGAATGAAGCTTCAGAACGGACAGATTTTGGAAAAGAAATTATTCCCGATGCTGCAAACAATTACAACGTTCAAGCCTACTTATACGATGGATACTGGGAAGATATCGGAACAATTGAGGCATTTTATGATGCAAATTTAGCACTGACTAAACAACCTCAGCCGTCGTTTAGCTTTTACGATGAAGAAGCGCCAATTTATACTCGATCTCGTTACCTACCTCCCAGTAAAATTTTAGATTGCCAAATCACAGAATCAATGATTAGTGAAGGTTGCATTGTCAAAAATTGCCGGATTGAACATTCGGTGTTGGGAGTGCGATCACGTGTTGAAGCTGGTTGTATTATCCAAGATTCCCTAATCATGGGAGCAGATTTCTATCAACCATTTGCTGAACGCCAGTCAGACTCTCAAAGTGGGGAAATTCCTTTAGGGATTGGTGCGAACACCACAATTCGTCGTGCCATCATTGATAAAAATGCTCGCATCGGTTCTGATGTGCAAATTATCAATAAAGATAATGTCCAAGAAGCTCAGCGCGAAAATCAAGGTTTCCATATCAAAAGTGGTATCGTTGTTGTGCTAAAAAATGCCGTCATTCCGGATGGAACCATTATTTAGTCATTAGTGAGACCAGTGCTCTTGGTAGGGTTTCCAACGCCAGAACAAGCGTGAGGGAGACCCTCATCAAGTACTGGCTCCTCCGCAGGGATCTGGTGAGTAAGCGGGCTCTTGGTAGGGGAGCCACTGCGTTGGACGGGTTTCCCGGCTTGTAGACGCCCGGAGGGCGGCTTCCCGAAGGGTAGCATGTGGCGTTTTCAAGGGCAGCCAGGCGACGGGCGTTCCCGATAGCCGTAAGGCGTGGCGGAGCGCCATAGGGCGAACCCGAAGGGTCATTAGTTAGTAGTTAGTAGAATAACCAACAACTAACTACTAACTAGTAACAAAGGAAAAAAGACAATGAACAGATGACTCAGTTAATTGTATTAATTGGTCTTCCTGGTAGCGGTAAGTCCACTCTGGCAACGCAATTAATAGCAGAATGCCCGAGGACGCAACTCATTTCTACCGATGCTATCCGAGGGCAATTGTTTGGTAATGAAGCTTTTCAAGGACCTTGGCTACTGATTTGGCGGGAAATTCAGCGGCAATTTCAACAAGCGCTAATCGCAGGTGGTACAATAATCTACGATGCGACTAATGCCCAGCGACGTCATCGCCGTGAAGTTATTGACATAGCCCGTGAGCTAGGCTTTACCCATATAACCGGGGTGTGGGTGAGAACCCCAGTATGGCAGTGTTTAGCACGCAACAAAAAACGGGAACGTAAAGTGCCAGAAGATGTCATATTTCGTATGTATCGTCAGCTTCGGGATGCCCCTCCAAGTCTAGAGGAAGGGTTTGATAATTTAATTTGCTATTCTCAGGAAGCCCAAGAGTACGGGAATTGCACTCCTGTAGTGAGCAAGAACCCCACTTAAATCGATTTAATATTTGTTAATTTATTATCAGAGTCTATGCACCAGAATTATATCTGGGTTACTCTGTCAAGTTTAATTTTAGATAAAATTTTAACGGAAATTTCTAAGGGAGGCTAGTAGATGGCTGCAACTGATTTTAAGGATTATTACGCGACTTTGGGCGTTAGTAAAACTGCCAGTCCAGAAGAAATCAAACAAGCCTTTCGCAAATTAGCCCGGAAATATCACCCTGACGTCAACCCAGGTAACAAACAAGCTGAGGCAAAGTTCAAAGAAGTTAACGAAGCATACGAAGTTTTGTCAGACACAGACAAACGCAAAAAGTATGACCAATTCGGTCAATACTGGAAACAAGCAGCTGATGGCTTCCCATCTGGTGCTGGTGCTGGTGTTGATATGGGCGGTTTTGATTTCAGCCAATATGGTAGCTTTGATGAATTTATTAACGAATTACTAGGACGCTTTGGCGGTGGTAGTCCACGCGGAGGACGGCAATCATATTACCGCACCAGCACTGGTGCACCTAGTGGTTTTGGTGGCTTTAATGATTTTAATTTTCAAGATGTAGGTACTACTGGCGCTACCCAAGACAGTGAAGCTGCGATCGCCCTGACTTTTTCGGAAGCATTTCATGGTGTACAAAAGCAGCTAAATCTAGGCAACGAAGTTATTGATGTCCGCATACCCGCAGGTGCGAAACCTGGCAATCGTTTGCGCGTACGCGGTAAAGGACCAGTTAGTCCTTTCAACCAACAACGTGGTGATTTATATCTAAAAGTAGAACTTCAACCCCACTCTTTCTTCCAGTTTGATGGCGATAACTTGGTGTGCGAAATACCAATCACACCAGATGAAGCCGTTCTAGGAGCCTCAGTTGAGGTTCCCACACCTGATGGTTCGGTGAATGTGAAGCTTCCTGTTGGAGTGCGTTCTGGTCAATCTTTGCGCTTACGTGGGAAAGGCTGGCCCCAACCTCGCGCTGGACGTAGCGATCAGTTAGTGAAAATTGCGATTGTTCCACCAAAAGACATTAGTCAGCAGGAACGCGAATACTACGAAAAAATTCGCTCTATTCGTACTTTTAATCCCCGCGAACATTTGCCGCATATTAGGCTGTAAGGTTAGCCCACACCTTATCTATTGATTCGGTGCGGGCTTGGTGTTTTAACAGGTTTTAGTTTTCAACTTGAAATTTGTTTCTTTGGCATTGCTCTGCCTAATTGTATTGCTCTAACAATTTCTCCACGCTAGCGTTGTGGTCAAGAAAGGAAAATAAATGTTTGTAGCGAAGTTTGCCTTCTTTATCTAACACAAATTGTGCTGATAAAGGTGCTCCCAATGCTTGTCCAACTTTATAGTTACGGAATACACGACAACTTGGATCAATCAGTAGCGGCATTTTTAAACTCAAATCTTTCACAACAATTTGACTTTGCCGTTCATCAGTACTGGTAATCATTAAAACTTCTATACCCAGATTTTTAAATTGCTCGTAGTTTTCATTTAAGGATTTGATATGAGGAAAGCAAAAAGGGCAATAATTTTTTTCTGTAAAGATACGAGTGAAGGCAAGTAAGACTGGTTGCTCGCCTCTATAATCAGATAACTTAACTAAAGTACCATGAGTGATATCTGGCAGTTGAAAATCTGGTGCAAGATATCCCAATTCCAACGTATTAGATGCTGGCTTTGGTAAAAAGTTGCGGAAGAATCGTTCATTAAATAAGTTGCTATAAGCCGCAGAAGTAACCATCTTTCTATCCCTAATGTTATGAAACTATTAAATGAAAAAGCCATAGATGTACACGGAATATAACCAAATAATTAGTAACTATTAAGTCGTAATTTTTTCTATTGATAGATTACGAATTATTCATTACAAACTTGATTTGTCTGTGTTTATCTGTGGCTAAGTTTGAGTGAGTTTGTAATAGCACGTCAAGCGTGGTACTACTACTCTATTACTTTTGAAACCTAAACAGCAGCGAAGTAAACTTTGGACTTCACTGGATCGGGAACCATTGTCTTGTCGCCTGGTTGCCAGCCAGCAGGGCAAACTTCGTCCGGATGGGACTGAACGTATTGAATGGCTTGCAAAGTCCGCAGGGTCTCATCAACGTTGCGACCAAAAGCTAAGTTGTTGATGGTAGCGTGCTGTAAAACACCTTCTTTGTCAATAATGAACAAACCGCGCAAGGCAACACCAGCTGCTGGGTCAAGCACGTTGTAAGCTGCGCTAATCTCTTTTTTGATGTCGGAAACTAAGGGGTAATTAAGGTCACCGACGCCACCAGACTTGCGATCCGTTTGAATCCATGCTAAATGAGAAAACTCACTGTCAACGGAAACACCAAGGATTTCGGTGTTAAGATTCTTAAATTCTTCGTGGCGATCGCTAAAGGCTGTGATTTCTGTGGGACAAACAAAGGTAAAGTCTAAAGGATAGAAAAACAGTACGACATACTTGCTGCGATAGTCGGAAAGTTTTATGGTTTTAAATTCCTGATCTACCACAGCCGTTGCTGTAAAGTCGGGAGCCTGTTGACCTACACGGAGGCATCCTTCTGATGGATAAGTGAGAGGCATTAACCTAATTCTCCTTCAATTTATTATCTATTTAGTATTGTTGGAGCTCGGGTCAGGTAATCTCACCCGTTCTCGTCATCTCGTGAACCAATAGTCTCACCGCCAGCAGGGCTAGACTTACGGCTTCATTACATTCTGTTACAACTATATCATACTCATAACGATTTTGAGTAGACAATGGTGGATTTAGATACAAGAGAATGGTTACTGACTAATGGCTTAGGAAGTTTTGCCAGTGGTACAGTTTCTGATATCCGCACTCGCAGTTATCATGGCTGGTTGTTTGCCGCGACTAACCCGCCTTCTGGGCGTACTCTGTTGCTTTCGCACCTAGAAGCGAGCTTAGAACTATCAGATCGGGTTGTGGCATTGGGGACAAATTTCTGGGGCAGTTGTCAGATAGAGCCAAAGGGCTACGAACTGCTGCGCCTTTTTGATATTAACCCAGTTCCAAAGTGGATATGGGGTGAAGACGACTGGCAGTTGACTAGACGTTTGGTGATGCCGTATGGATTGGTGGAAAAACTAGGGGAAAACAGAGAAGCAAGCCCTGACTCGCTCACTCCCACATCCCCCCCATTTCATTTTTGCCATCGTATCTTGGTTCAATATCGCTATGAAGGTACACAAACCGCGATATTGAAGCTGCGACTGCTTATAGGCGATCGCGACTTCCACCATCAACAAAAGGTGATTCCAGAATTACAGTTCTCGCAATTGCTGGGACAACAGCAAGTCTGCCTGCAAGCAATAAGTTCTCACAATTTTGGAACACCTTGGCACTTGCGCTGGACGCAAGGAAACTATCAACCAGATCCATTTTGGTACTTGGATTATAAACTTCCCGAGGAAACTCTGCGGGGGTTGGGCGATCGCGAAGACCTCTATAGCCCTGGTTACTTAACAGTTACACTCAGTCCAGGGGATGCGGTGACTTTGCAAGCACGAGTGGGTTTTCCGAATGAACTGCAAACTCCCCTGACTTGTGAAACCTTTGCGGAACTTGTCGAAGCAGAGCAACAGCGCCTGTCTCAAATTTTTGGGTGGGAAAATTGCCAGGGGGAAGTAGAGCCAGATCATACTCTTATATCTCCCTCATCTTCCTCAACTCCATCCCACCTCTGGCGGCGACTACTACAAGCTGCCGATCAGTTTATTGTTTATCGTGCTTCTATTGCTGGTCCGAGCGTGATTGCTGGATATCACTGGTTTAATGACTGGGGGCGCGATACCTTAATTGCCTTACCAGGGTTGACTCTTACTCCACAGCGTTTTGAGTTGGCAAAAGGACTGTTGCAAACTTTTGGACGTTACTGTTCTCACGGTTTAATTCCTAATGCATTTCCTGACGCGGATGGCGAACCGTTTTATAACAGTATTGATGCGGCACTATGGTGGATTGAAACTTTAGGTCTTTACTTAGAAGCAACACAAGACTGGCAGTTTTTGGTAGAGCAATATCCAGTGGTGCAGCAAATCTACAAAGCTTTCATTGGAGGGACACGCTATAATATCCAGGCCGATGTTACCGATGGGCTAGTTAGTTGGTATGCTCCTGCTGTAGCTCTGACCTGGATGGATGTGGTGGTAGACGGGCAGCCTGTCACTCCCCGTCGTGGTAAGCCAGTGGAAATTAATGCTCTATGGTATTCAGCGCTATGTTGGACAAGTCGGTGGGCAGAAATTTTGAGTGAACACGAAGCTATTGTTGACCGTGGGCGTCTTGCAAAGCAGGCTTTGCGTTACACTCAGCTTGCACAACAAGTCAAAGCTTCCATGCAACAGTACTGGAATCCTCAACTGGGTTACTTGTACGATGTGATTGAGCCAGACGACGGGCGAAATTCTCAGATTCGCCCAAATGCCGTTTTGGCACTTTCGCTTTCACATTGTGCGTTCTCTCAACAGCAAGGGCAAAAAATCCTTGATCTTGCTCGTTCTTGCTTGCTCACTCCTTATGGTCTTCGCAGTCTGGCTCCAACAGATCCAGAATACATTGGCAAATATAAGGGTAACCCAGAAAAACGCGATCGCGCTTATCACCAAGGCACGGTATGGAGTTGGTTAATTGGTCCTTTCATTCGTGGTTGGGAGCGTTTTTATCCGGGACTTCCATTGCCTTTTGATTGGCAACCCCTGCTAAAACACTTTTTATCTGATGCCTGTCTTGGATCTATTTCCGAAATTTTTGAGGGTGATCAGCCGCACACACCAAGAGGAGCAGTAGCTCAAGCTTGGTCTGTTGCTGAAGTCATTCGACATTTAAAGAACTATTAAGTAAGGAGTAGGGAGCTGTGAGTTCGTTTAATTCACCACTCTCTATTCATTACTTAACATTTGCAAAAATGGCTCAGGTGTGACTCGAACACACGACCAAGGGCTTATGAGTCCCCTACTCTAACCAACTGAGCTACTGAGCCATACACATTATTCGATTATTTAATTTAGCATACATAAATTTTGAAGTCAACACTCAATAGTTGACAGCTAAACATGAGTTGACCGCTCGCTAGCCCCTTAGGGGCTAGGGGTGACTTTCGCCATCTGCCCATCTATGTACCACTTTGTATCATAAACAGCCAAAAAGGGAGCTTGGCTCCCTCTATATCATAAGCAATCATCAAGTTACAAATTGCTAACGACTACAGACGTGCTTGTTGTCGTGGCAGGAAAGCTATTGGGTTGACTGCGTCCTTGCCAGTTGGATGGATTTCAAAGTGGCTATGAGGACCAGTACTGAAACCAGTGCTGCCCATTAAAGCAATTGTTTGGCCTTGGTGTATCTGTTGACCAACCTGAACCAAAATCTTGCTATTGTGACCATAGCGAGTCATGCTGCCATCAAGATGGACGATATCCACAACATTGCCATAGCCACCACTGTTCCAACCTGCCTTTTGTACAACACCATCAGCTGATGCATAGATTGGCGTACCAACCGAGTTAGCAATATCAATTCCCTTGTGCATTCTTCCCCACCGCCAGCCAAAGCCAGAGGTTAGAGTTCCCTTTGCAGGCCACATATAAGCTGTAGTAGAGGTGGATGGGCCGGGTGTATTCTCGTCAATTGCTCTTGGCAGGTATCTATCCACTGCTGCTAAAGGTGGTAACTGTGGATAAACTATTTTTCCCTGCATAGAACCAAGAACTCGAGAAGCATCAACGCCTGTGGGAGGTGTTACTATTGCTTGATTTGGTAATAGTGCTGGGTTACCTGGTCTGCTACCATAGTTCGGAGCCATTGGTCTGGGAACGGGTATGGAAATTCCAGCTTTGTTCTGTTCACTTACAGGTATTTGCACTGCTGAGTTATTTGGTCTCGGAACAGAAATTGGCACTACACCATCATTTTGATTGGCACCAGGAACTGTTACTGGCGCATCATTAGCTTCATTTGCATCTGACACAACTGTATTACCAGCTTCCTGAGAACGGTATTTTTCCCGCAATCTTTCAATTTCTAATTGCAAGCGGCGCAGACGTGGATCATTTTTTACTTGTTTTGTTTTTGTAGAAGTTGGTACTTGTGCCAATTGAGCTTCTGTAACAACTCTTGGCAATGGGGCGTCACCACCAACACCATAATATGTGATAGAGTCAGAAGATTGGCTATTTGTAATAGTATTTTCTGCTAAGTTAGTTGTCGATTGAACGTATGACTGAAACTGGGTATTACCAACTACTGATGTTGGAACAGTAACACTGCGGTTGTTGGCTATGAGTGCTTTTGCACTTGTTTGGCTAATGGCTCCAACAGCACTGAGTTTTGTTGCGACAGATGGCTCAGCAGTAGTGGGGTTTTGCGCCACTGGAATGGACAGTTTTTGGCTGATTTTCAGCTGATGAGGATTGTTAAGATTATTTGCTTTTATGAGTTCTAGGACTGAAATGCCATAATCGTTGGCGATATCTCCTATTGTATCTCCTGACTTGACTTCATATACTGCAGTTGCTGTTTGTGTGACCGCTACTGGTGTAACTACTGTTGAAGCTGGTACTGTTAACACCTGCACCTCTGATTGTTTGTTTAAATTTGAAATGAGCCTTGCTTTGCTAACATCGCTAGTCGTATTCAACTGCGATGTACCAGTGATAGTACTTGTTTGGGACATTTTCCCCGCCACTGTCATTGGCTGTACTAACCTAGTCGCTGCTTGTTGTGATAAATCTTTAGTTTGTTCAGAGTGCCATTGAGTCAAACTTTTTCTGAGACGATCTGATTCTTCCTGTAATTGGTTTCGCGCAAATTCTTGCTGCGCTTTTAGTTGAGCATTTACTTCTAGTTCTTCTGTGTTTCTAGCTTCTACTGTTTCTGGTTGAGCAGATTGGGAAGACACAGTTTGCACATTAATAATGCCATCAGCATTAGAGAGTGTTTGTGCTCCCAGCTTTCTGGACTGTTGGAAGTTGTTTTTTTCCCAAGCAGTGGTTTGTTGTGCTTGTGCTGTTGTCAGTGAATTTACAACTCCTAGTGATGCTGAGCTTTGCACTGACGTCTTGCTTGTCCCAACTTGCCATTTTGCTCTTTGTTCAGTTAGCTGTGAAATTGCTGTTGGTTCAACTATTGTAGGACTTTCTGGCAAGCTCACTGATGAGATGGCTTGTGAGTCTAGTTTCTTAGTGGAAGCAAATTTAGCCTCCAAATTATTATAAACAGGAATTGTTGAGGCTGTATATTGGTTACCTAACGCTTCTGCAGCTGCAGCTTGGTCGCTTTGTCGAGTCACCAAAAAGCTGGTTGCTCCCATTGATATTGCCAAGCCAATCATTACAGCTGTTGTTGGTACTTGACATTGGTTAACCTTTGGATTTACTGCGTCTATTGGTTCCACCGGAACATCATCTGCTGGGGTATTTTCCAACTCAGTCCTCCCTTTCTTCTTTAATGCTCGTTTCAAAGACGACCTCCTATGATCAGTTGCGCTTAACCAACCTCAATTCTCCAGTCTGAGTACTAGTCAATGATTTTAATCACTACAAGCAATAGATCAATACCACATACATCAGAGATACTTACGCAAGATTAACCTGCTTCTGTTATTTAGACAAGTTCAGATCGTTATTTTAAATCTTAAATTTTTGCCTTGACTTGTTCTGCTCACACCTGACACCTTTCATATTAAATAAATCATATGAGTTTTATTTTTGACACTTCACACTTTTTGTTACTTTGACAGCAAGATTGACAATCACATATTCAGCATGTTCTTTGCTATCGAGCAATTTGTCTGCTGCTACCTCTGGTAATACACTACATCCTTCTGTAAATCTTTTTCAGTCTTTTTTCAGTTCATCCGTATTGATTCCATAAAAAAAGATATTGATTATTACTCTAAACTAACCGTATTTACTCGCAGCAATTATCACTTATGGAAAGAAAAAACATTAGGTAAACTACCCCAAACTCTTGATATGACTGGCTCATGATGTTTTCGTTCCTTATTCAAGAGAAAATTCAAATTTAAGAAAATCTATCATTTCACCTCGACTGTTTATCAAAACTACTATAGAAATTTCTTATAGCTTTTCTTCAGTCTCAAGTCATTTTTACTCCAGCAGTGTTGAATATAGAGTACTGAGTCATGAATAATAATTCAAACATAGTTTGGTTCTATCTGTATTTGCAGTTAGTCACTTCGTACTGCTTACTATTAAGATATCAGAGATATTTTGGAATTAGTGTATAAAAAGAATCTCAAAAATCAGTATATGATCACATAAAAACTGTTAAGATTTTCCCTATGCTGGCGTCTTTAAAAGAACTCGAATTACTATAACCCTAATTGACGACGAGCTTCAAAAAGACCCACTGCTACACTCACAGAAAGATTTAAGCTGCGAACATTTGGTTCGTTCATAGGAATATAGAGAGTAACATCACAAGCTGATGTGATCTCAAGCGGTAAGCCAGTGGTTTCAGAACCAAAGAGCAACCAATCATTGGGTTGAAAGTGGAAATCCAGGTAGTTGCAACTACCTCTGACGCTAAAACCTAATAATCTTCCGCCACGTGAGCGATGCGCGGACTTAAAAGCTTCCAGAGATTCGTGATAGTGCAGTTTGACATAAGGCCAGTAATCTAAACCAGCTCTTTTGAGGTAGCGATCGCTAATCTCAAAGCCCAAAGGTCCTACCAAATGTAATTCAGTGCCTGTGGCAGCACAGGTGCGAGCAATATTACCTGTATTGGGAGGAATAAGCGGGTTAACTAAAACGACCTGGGGCATTTGCGGAAGAATTAATATATTGAAAATCTGATTGAAATGCAGTCTGTTTTTGTTTTACATCTTCCTTAATTTGGAAAATACATAATTTTTTTTTATATTGTGATAACGAGTCAATTGATTAGATATTTAAAACAGACAAAAAATGTGCTTTATAAGAGCTAAGGGGAAATACTGAGATTTATCACGATTTGTTAAGTTATATGTAGGTGTATTTTACACTACCAACATCTGACATACATCAAGTTTTAACGCCAAGTGGACATTTCCATAAAAAGGGTTCGGAATTTACTGAAGGGACAAATCATGATCAAGATTTGTTCACATTTAGATTTCCGAACCCGGAGGGTGAGGTGTGCTAAGCAACCGAAGATGAACACAATTTATCTTCTAGTTCAACTTCGCATTCTCTTGTTACGTCAATAGCCTGAGTGAGAACGTGTCTTTCACTCAAGCCAAGTGCGTGCAGTTGTAACCATTGTTGAGCTTCGTTACCTTCGCGCAAGATTTTTTGTAATGGTGAAAGGAAACAGGCAAAGCCATGCTGCTTAGCAATCGCCCAAACATCTTGATATATTTCACTAATCCAATCTCTGGCTAAAATACTCCTACCATCTTGCCAATGCTGAAGTTGAGCCTCAAGACTGGAAGTCGCGGCTGCAGTTTCGTTGGCATAGGTTAGGGAAATAAGTTCGTCTGGGGTGAAGGTGCTTTGGGTTAATGGATCGATAGAGGGATTATTGATAACTTGTAATAAACGTGCCTCTACTAAAGCTGCTATCCCCAGTAAAGCAATTGGATCTGTGACTAAATCGCAAATTCGTAGTTCTAAACGATTCAAATCATAAGGGCGGCGATCGCCATTTGGTCGAACTGACGCCCAAAGATGACGAACATTTTGCATTGTTCCAGCGATCAGTTGGTTTTCCACCCATTGAATGTGATGGGCGTGGCTTTCAAATAAAGGTACATGAGAAGGCGTTTGCGGAAAAACACCCCAGCGTGTGGAATGATAACCAGTTGCTTTGCCATTCAGAAACGGAGATGATGCACTCAAGGCAAGGAACAAAGGTGCTTCTACTCTTATAACCCGACACGCCCGCATTAAGACTTCTGGATCGCTAATGCCTACATTAATGTGAACACTAGCGGTGACAACCTTGGTACCGTATGTTTGCTCAATGTAGTCATGATAGGGGTTTGTTGGATCTGAGCGAAAAAAGCGATCGCCTCCTCCTAAGGATAGAGTGCTTCCTGGAATCAGCGTGTAATCACCTAATTGCTTGATGAAGTTTCTAAGTTCAAGCCGAGGACGCAACAAGGCACATAAAAGCTGTTCGTAATTCTGTAATGGTGGAGTGATATATTCTACGTTTCGACTATCCGGCTCTCGGACAAATCCATCCAAAGATCCAACAATCTTGTCGGAGAGTCCGACTATATCACCACTGGGCGTGCCAGTGTACATCTCAATTTCAAAGCCTTTTAATAGCACTGGTCTGTTCTCCTCGGCTCTCCTTACTTCTAGATTGTATCGAAGGCAACGAAATCCTGCTTACAACCTTAGGCTTAATTAACAGTTGACAAACCAGAAAGTACTGAAATCTTTCTCTTATCCTTAATTTAAGCCTCAAGATAGTGTGTACCTCGTGCACCAGAGCTTAAGCTGAGGCGTGTAAGGTTGAGGATAAATTATGTCCAGCAATGAAACAACTCCTAATCAAGCTGAAAAAACAAATCCACAAAGCGATGAATCCCAATTAAGTCCTGAGATACTTGACAAAATTAAACATCCTGCAAGAATAGACGATGTGATATTGAGTCAATCGCCAGAAGAACGTAGAAGTAACCCAGCTATAGCACCGGAAATGCTGGATGAACCAAGCGAGGAATTTACCGGCTAAACCAAAGAGTAGTGAGCATACAATTGAAATCAGTATCTTACTGCTTACTTCACTCGACCTATGCTGCCAGTCATTTATTCCGACGAGTTTCTGGATCACAAGACTGGATCTTTCCATCCAGAGAAACCAGAACGTCTGAGTGCGATCGCCACCGCCTTAAAACAAGCTGCGTTTGCACAACATATTGAATGGCGCTTGCCCACTCTACCAGAAAAGCGCTCTATCATATCTGTGTTGGAACAAGCACACACCCGGCGCTACATCAAGAAAGTTCAAGAAATTGCTGTTGCAGGCGGTGGTTACTTGGATGGAGATACACCTGTTTCTCGACGCAGTTATGATGTTGCTTTGTTGGCAGTGAGTGCTTGGTTGGATGGAGTTGATGTTGTATTGGAAACTGGCGAACCAGCTTTTGTGTTGGCGCGTCCACCAGGACACCACGCTGAAAGTGATGCAGGGATGGGGTTTTGCTTGTTTTCCAATGCGGCGATCGCTGCTCTTTATGCCCTGGAACAACCAGGAATTAACCGTGTTGCCATCCTTGACTGGGATGTGCATCACGGTAATGGTACTCAGGCAATAGTAGAAAAAAACTCACAAATTGCCTACTGTTCTCTTCATCAGTACCCTTGCTTTCCAGGGACAGGACATCATACAGAGCGTGGTTTTCATAAGAATGTACTGAATTTACCAATTCCTCCTACCAGCGATATAAAAATATACCAACCTGCTTTTGAAAAAAAAGTAATACCCTTTTTATCCAGTTTTCAGCCAGATTTATTGATTGTGAGTGCAGGTTACGACGCCAACGCCGATGATCCATTGGCAAGTATAAATTTGCAACCGCAAGATTATGGTTTATTCACAGATTATTGTCTGGGAATAACTCGTAAAATTCTGTTCGGCTTGGAAGGTGGTTATGATTTTGACGCACTTTCCAAGTCAGTTGTCGCAACCATTGAGCGCTGCATGGCGTGAGTAATGAATGGACTTGTTCGCAGTGCGAAATTGTAGAAAAAATCTGATGATATAAACTTAATTCATAATCAAGAGTTAAACCAATAACCAAACTCAGATCTTGCACCTCCGGCTGAGTACGCCCAGAACTCAAGTTCGTGGCTCATAAACCAAGTCCGTTAAAACTCAGATCTTGCACCAGTATCAACAACGAGGCAGAGCCTCGGTATCTCGTTCCCAGGCTGAGCCTGGGAACGAGGGTTGGGAGGCTTAGCCTCCCGATTATTGAGAATGGTGAGCCAGCGCGGACGCCACATGTTAGCGTTTGCGCAGCGCCCCCTCCGGGGCTAGCGAGCCGTAGGCTGCGACTGGCGAACCCGGAGGGTGGAAGATCTGAGTTTTAACGGACTTAGACTTTGAGCCAAGAAATTTATTTCTTGGCGGACGAAAAGTATGGTGCAAGATCTGAGCAAACAGATCAACGGCTGTACTATTTATAAGTTTGTCCGAAACCAGACATTTTACATTTGTAGATTTGTTTGGATACAATTTTTGGTACAAGCTTTAAAATCTGTAAAACTTATGCACATTAGTATCACTGACGACATCCAGAAACGGTTTCACGCAGCCTGTGCTATCCGTGGGCTGAAGATGAGCCAAGTGATAACTGAACTAGTTGAACAGTGGTTAAAAGTGAACGAAGTTACTTCATTGAGTGATCCCAAAGCCTGATGAAGAAGATTTTAATTTTATCAGCTAATCCTATGTTCTTTATTGGCACGGTAGTATTTGGTTTGATAATTAGTTTACTAGGACTTTTCCGGTTAGTAGTTCACGATTATGGATTAATAACTCGTATTTTACTAGGTTTTGGTCTGATTACTTTTTGGCTCTGTTGTGCATACATCTACTATCCCTCAAGTCGAATTGCTGGTTTTAATATCAACTTTTTTAGACGATTCAAACAATACAAGAAATTACGGCGTTTGGCTCTAGCAGGGATGGTGATTATACCTCTTTTGGGTATAACTGGATTTTATATATTGGAACTCCCAACAAAAAACATTATTGTTCTTCTCGCTGATTATAATCAAGCAATTAAACTTGACCCTAACTATGCCCAAGCTTACTACAACAGAGGAGTTTTTTACTTTTCTAAAAAAGACTATGACCGCGCTATAGCTGATTTTAACAAAGCAATTAAGCTTGATCCGAACTATGCCCAAGCTTACAACAACCGAGGAATTTATTACGCCAATCAAAAAGACTATGATCGCGCCATAGCTGATTTTAACCAAGCTATTAAACTTGATCCTAAATATACCCAAGCTTACAACAACAGAGGAAATTCTTACGCCAATCAACAAGACTATGACCGCGCTATAGCTGATTTTAACCAAGCTATTAAACTTGATCCTAAATATACCCAAGCTTACAACAACAGAGGAATTTATTACGCCAATCAACAAGACTATGACCGTGCTATAGCTGATTATAACCAAGCAATTAAGCTTGACCCGAACGATGCCCAAGCTTACTACAATCGAGGAAATTCTTACTTCGAGCAAAAAGGCTATGACCGCGCTATAGCTGATTATAACCAAGCTATTAAATTTGACCCAAATTATGCCCAAACTTACTACAGCCGAGGAACTTCTTACGCCTATAAAAAAGACTATGACCGCGCTATAGCTGATTATAACCAAGCTATTAAACTTGACCCGAATTATACCCAAGCTTACTACAACCGAGGATATTCTTACTTCTCTAAAAAGGACTATGACCGTGCTATAGCTGATTATAACCAAGCTATTAAACTTGACCCGAATGATGCCGCCGCTTATGATAGCCGATGTGAGCTATACCGTATTAAGAAAGACTATGATCGTGCTATAGCAAATTGTAACCAAGCTATAATACTAGACTCTAACTTAACCGATGCTTACTACAACCGAGGGTTAGTTTATAAGAATAAGGGCAATAAAGATAAAGCCATACAAGACTTGAAAAAAATCTTGCAATTAAATAATGATCTTGAATTGAACCAAAAAGCAAAACAAGAACTTAAAGAACTAAACACAAAATAATAACAGAAAATGAGCCAAGTGATAACTGAACTAGTTGAGATGTGGTTAAAAACAAACGAAGTTACTTCATTGACTGATCCCAAAGCCTGATGAAGAAGATTTTAATTTTATCAGCTAATCCTATAAATACAAATAACTTGCGCTTGGATGAAGAAGTACGAGAAATTCAAGCAGCGTGGGAACGCGCCCTGAATCGAGAAAAATTTGAATTGATTAATAAAGGTGCAGTTCGTATTGATGAGTTGCGTCGCACATTGTTAGATCATAAACCACAAATAGTACATTTTTCCGGTCACGGTACTGGGACAGATGGCTTAGTTCTGGAAAATAACTCTGGTTCGGCGCAAATAGTAAGTACGCAATCACTCTCACGTTTTTTTGAGTTATCAAAAGAGCAAGTAGAGTGTGTTTTACTAAACGCTTGCTATTCAGAGACTCAAGCTGAAGCAATTTTTCAACATATTGATTGTGTCATTGGTATGGGACAATCTATTCCAGACAATTCTGCTATCCTTTTTTCCAAAGGATTTTATGATGCTATTTTTGGTGGGAGAAACTACGCAGATGCTTTTCAATTTGGTTGTAATAATATAGATTTAAATAATCTTTCGGAATTTAATACTCCCACAATAAAAATTAGACATAGAGATTTTAGTCCGGAAGACTCAATCACAACTCAACCATATATACCCTTGTTCTTTATTGGCACGGTAGTATTTGGTTTGATAATTAGCTTACTAGGACTTTTCCAGTTAGTACATAACCACGATTCTGGATTAATAACTCGTATTTTACTAGGTTTTGGTCTCTTTACTTTTTGGCTCTGTTGTGCATACATCTACTATCCTTCAAGTCGAATTGCTGGTTTTAATATCAATTTCTTTAGACGATTCAAACAATACAAGAAATTACGGCGTTTGGCTCTAGCAGGGATGGTGATTATACCTCTTTTGGGTATAACTGGATTTTATAGATTGGAACACCCAACTAAATACATTATTGTTCTTCTCGCTGATTTTGAAACTTCTGCCGAGCAAAAAAACTATCGTGTGACTCAAAATATCTTTGAGAACCTAGATAACGCCTTTCAACAAGATCCTGATGTCAAAGTACAACGTTTAAACAAAATAATTACTAACCGTCAAGATGCGCTTAGTGAAGGAAAAAGTCACAAAGCTAGTATTGTCATTTGGGGTGATTATGGCGTAACAAGCACAAATACACAGTTGAGTCCACACTTTGAAGTATTGCGTACCCCAAAATACTTACCTAAAATTGGTTCGTTAGAACAGACGGCTAGCATCTCTGAATTAAACAATTTTAAATTGCAATTACGTCTTGCAGAACAGATGAGTTATTTGACTCATTTTACTGTGGGATTAATACGTTACACAGTTAGTGATTGGAAACAGGCTATAACCTATTTTAGCAAAGCTTTGGAACAGGATAATGATTCAACTAAAGCTTTAAACCGAAAAATAGTCTACTTTTACCGAGGAAATTCTTACGGTAATAAAAAAGACGATGACCGCGCAATCTCTGATTATAACCAAGCAATTAAACTTGACCCGAACTTAGCCCAAGCTTACTACAATCGAGGAATTTCTTACGCTAAGAAAAAAGACTATGGCCGCGCGATAGCTGATTATAACCAAGCAATTAAACTTAAGCCGAACTATGCCCTGGCTTACAATAACCGAGGAAATTCTTACAATAATAAAAAAAATTATGATCGCGCAATAACTGATTTTAACCAAGCAATTAAACTTGACCCTAACGATGCCCTAGCTTACAACAACCGAGGAAATTCTTATAATGGTAAAAAAGACGATGACCGCGCAATGTCTGATTATAACCAAGCAATTAAACTTGACCCGAACTTAGCCCAAGCTTACAACAACCGAGGAAATTCTTACAATGATAAAAAAAATATGATCGCGCAATAACTGATTTTAACCAAGCTATTAAACTTAACCCGAACGATGCCCTACCTTACTATAATAGAGGACTTTCTTACGCTAATAAAAAAGAGTATGACCCTGCGATAGCTGATTTTAACCAAGCAATTAAACTTGACCCGAACTATGCCTACGCTTACTACAGCCGAGGATATTCTTACTTCTATAAAAAAGACTATGACCGCGCAATTGGTGATTATAACCAAGCTATTAAATTAGACCCGAACTATGCCGACGCTTACTACAGCCGAGGAAATTCTTACTTCTATAAAAAAAATTATGAGCGCGCAATAACTGATTTGAACCAAGCTATTAAATTAGACCCGAACTATGCCGACGCTTACTACAGCCGAGGAAATTCTTACTTCTATAAAAAAATTATGATCGCGTAATAACTGATTTGAACCAAGCTATTAAATTAGACCCGAACAATGTCAAAGCTTACTACAACCGAGGAAATTCTTACTTCTATAAAAAAGACTATGACCGCGCGATAGCTGATTATAACCAAGCAATTAAACTTGATCCGAACTATGCCTACGCTTACAACAACCGAGGATATTCTTACGCTAATAAAAAAGACTATGACCGTGCAATGGCTGATTATAACCAAGCAATTAAACTTGACTCTAACGATGCCCAAGCTTACAACAACCGAGGACATTCTTACGATAATAAAAAAAACTATGACCGCGCGATAGCTGATTATAACCAAGCTATTAAACTTGACCCGAACAATGCTGCAGTTTACAACAGCCGAGGATATTCTTACCTCAATAAAAAAGATTATGAGCGCGCTATAGCTGATTTTAACCAAGCTATTAAACTTGACCCAAACGATGCCAGTGCTTACAACAACCGAGGAATTTATTACGCTAATAAAAAAGACTATGAGCGCGCGATAGTTGATTTTAACCAAGCTATTAAACTTGACCCGAACTATGCTAGTGCTTACAACAGCCGAGGACTTTATTACGCTAATAAAAAAGACTATGAGCGCGCGATAGCTGATTTTAACCAAGCAATTAAACTTGACCCGAACTATGCTAGTGCTTACAACAGCCGAGGAATTTATTACGCTAATAAAAAAGACTATGAGCGCGCGATAGTTGATTTTAACCAAGTAATTAAACTTGACCCGAACAATGCCCTAGTTTACAACAACCGAGGATATTTTTACTTAAATAAAAAAGACTATGACCACGCTATAGCTGATTATAACCAAGCAATTAAACTTGACCCGAACAATGCCCTAGTTTACAACAACCGAGGACTTTATTACGCTAATAAAAAAGACTATGGGCGCGCTATAGCTGATTATAACCAAGCTATTAAATTTGACCCGAACGATGCCAAGGCTTACTACGACAGAGGGTTAGTTTATAAGAATAAGGACAATAAAGATAAAGCCATACAAGACTTCCAAAAAATCTTACAATTAAATGATGATGTTGAATTGAACAAAAAAGCAAAACAAGAACTTAAAGAACTAAGCACAAAATAATAACAGTAGTAAGTAAGTGGGTGGAAATAAATAAACGTAACCATGTCATTGCGTTAGCGTAGTGTGCCCGGAGGGCATACGGAGCGGAGCGAAGTGAAGCAATCGCAAGGGTTTAGGATTGCTTCGCTCCACTTCGCTCCACTTCGTTTCGCTCGCAATGACACACAGAACTTTTTTCCACCGACTTAGCTCAACCAATAAATTAAACAGGGGCGAGGAAAATGAAAGCAATAGTAATCAAAGAATACGGCAATGATGACGTTCTAAATTATGCCGATGTCGAACGCCCAGAGCCAAAGGCGGACGAAGTTTTGGTGAAAGTTCACGTCGCGGGGGTTAATCCGGTTGACTGGAAAATCCGCAACGGTGTGGGCGAAAGGCTCGGTTTGAAACTACCCATCATACTCGGCGGCGAGATTGCTGGAACAATCGAAAGAATTGGCGATGATGTCAGAGGTTTCAAAGAAGGTGATGCGGTTTACGGCATCATACGCTCTGGAGGTTTCGCCGAATACGCGATCGCCAAAATGGGGGATATTGCGTCTAAACCCCAAAGTCTCGATTTCGAGAACGCGGCGGCGGTTCCACTCGGCGCGTTAACCGCATGGCAGGCGATTTTTGATTTAGCCCATCTCAGCAGCGGGCAAAGAATTTTGATAACCGGCGCGTCAGGCGGAGTCGGTTCGCTGGCTGTTCAACTTGCCAAAGCAAAAGGCGCATACGTCATCGGTACGGCTTCGGGACGCAATGAAGAGTTCGTCAGAGATTTAGGCGCGGATGAGTTCGTTGATTACACGAAGCAAAACTTTGAACAAGTCGTTAAAGACGTTGATGTCGTCTTCGATGCAGTCGGCGGCGACACGTTTGAAAGAGCATTCCAAACTTTGAAAAAAGGTGGCTTTCTGGTAACGTCAGTGGAGTTTCCGTCCGAAGAAAAAGCGCAGGAATTTGGCGTCAAGTCCGCGCGGGTTTATTGCAAGCCAAACGCCGAACAATTAGCTGCCATCAGCGCATTGGTTGACGAAGGCAAATTAAAAGCGCACGTCGCAACCGTTTTGCCGCTTGTAAAAGTCAAAAAGGCATTCCAACTTTCCGAAAGTGGGCGCACACGCGGCAAAATTGTTTTGCAAATTGGGACATAGTTTTGAACTGGAAACTAGACTAAAAAAGAAAGGTTACTAGTTTGGGTATGGTTTGAGTCATAAAATGTTGAATAGGTAAAAGATGAATTATTTTTGCATATGTCTAATGTGCCTTAGCTCAGATCTTGCACCATAATTCTCATCCGCCAAGAAATAAATTTCTTGGCTCAAAGTTCAAGTCCGTTAAAACGGACTCTTGTTAGTCTTTCAGTCCGTTTTAACGGACTTTGGCTATGAGCCTTGAACTGAAGTTCAAGGCGTACTAACGCCGAGGTGCAAGATCTGAGTTAGCGCGAAATCGCCAAAATCTGGGAAATCATCCGGTTTGCTTGCGATAAATAACCACCACCAAATAAATTGAAATGGTTCAAAATGTGATACAGGTTGTAGAGAGTTTTTCTTTGCTCATACCCTTGATCTAACCGCCAAACTTCGTTGTAACCGCGATAAAACGCAGCAGAGAAACCACCGAATAATTCTGTCATGGCGATATCAACTTCGCGATCGCCAAAATAAGCAGCTGGATCAAAAATAACTGGTTCTCCTGCAACAGTACACCCAGCATTTCCTCCCCATAAATCACCATGTACAAGAGAAGGCTGTGGTTTATGATCTGCCAAGATTTCAGGAATAGCCTTTAGTAACTCCTTTTCTTGAGGAAAATGACCTCCCTTACGCCTTCCCAATTGGAATTGATAACCCAGCCGATATTTAGTATAAAACTCACCCCAATCTGCTGTCCAAGTATTAATTTGAGGCGTGGAACCAATAGTGTTGTTGATATCCCAACCAAAACCCCCCTGACTTCCCCCCAGCGGGTTGCATCGGTGCATCGCTGCTAACTTGCGCCCCATTTCTTCCCAAGATTTTGTTTGGGCTGAACCCATCTCTAGCCATTCCAACACCACATAGCTAGAATCACCAGCAGTACCCCAGCAAATGGGTTTGGGAACGCGGATAGTCGCTGTTTGATACATTTGCTGTAAGCCCAGCGCCTCAGCCTCGAACATTGCAATTTGCGACGCTTGATTATACTTGACAAAATAGGTGCGCTCACCGTCACAGACACTGTAACCTTGATTTATACATCCACCACCGACTGAACGGCGTTGTGACGATTGAAATTTTTCGCCCGTCACCTGGCTAATATTGGCATCAATTTCAGTCCACATCATAACAATTCAAAATTCGCTCATTCAAAATTCAAAACTAATAGGACTTACGCACGAGTTACGAAAAAACAAGACTGTGAGATTGCTTCCTTACGTCGCAATGACGGAACTACGTTATTTTTGCGTAAGTCCTGACTAAATTTCCGTAGGGCATACAATGTTTGAGCAGCGAGTGAGGGGGATGAGCAGGATAACTTCCTCATCGTTGGAAGTCTAAGATGGTTTAATAACAACCACACCGTACGCATCTGGGGAAAGGTATTCTTGTGCTGCTTGCATCAAGCTAGTTGCATCTTGAGCTTGGATGCGAGCTGGGTAGTTAAATGCTGGTTCCAAATCTCCTACCATTGATTGATAGTAACCGTATAAATTGGCGCGATCGCTTGGTGTTTCATTGGCAAAAATAAATCTGTTAGCCACTTTTGTCCGCACACGAGCTATTTCCGCCTCTTTTACCATTTCTGTTTGCAGATTTTGGATATGCTGCACAATCCGAGCCTCTGTTGCCGACAGATTTTCAGTTGTACAATAAACCGTAATATAAAATGTACCTTGTAACTGCTGCGTCATATTGCTGACAGAAATATGGGAAACCAGCCCCAGTTCTTGGCGCAAATCCTGCACCAGCCTTGATGTCAGCCCATGTCCCAAAATTGCCGCCAAAACATCCAAGGCATAAGTTTTTTCTAATTGGTTCAACCCAGGTACTCGCCAAACCATGATTAGCCTTGCTTGCTGCAGGCTTTGATCAATAAATTCTTTACGGACAATGTTTCTAAACAGAGGTTCTGAGTTAGCCAGTGCGTGCTGAGTGATAGGCGTTGCATGCTGAGTGCTTGCAGTTCGTTCAAAACCTTTTGCAACAATTTCAACTAACTCTTCCACAGGTAAATTACCTACAGCCACAGCAGTTATTGAACGGGGTTGATACCAAGTTGCATGAAAATCCCGCATCTGCTGAGGTTGCAATTGAGAAATGACAGTTTCTGGTCCCAAAACTGGACGCCGATAAGGTAACTTATCAAAAGCCGTCTCCATCAGTCGTTGAAAAATGCGGCGACGGGGATTATCCTCAGAACGTCGAATTTCTTCCAGAACGACTAATCGTTCGCGCTCAAAAGCTTCGTTAGGTATACTCGCATTGAGTACAACATCAATTTGCAATGGCGCAAGCTCCACAAAATCCTTGGGAGCAGTCGTAATGTAGTAATGAGTATAGTCTTGACTGGTGGCGGCGTTAGTCACAGCACCCCGCTCTTCAATTCGACGTTCAAACTCGCCGCTTGCCAGTCGTTCAGTTCCCTTAAAAATCATATGCTCTAGAAAATGAGCCATACCGTTAATCGTATCTGACTCGGCAGTGGAACCAACATTAACCCACAAGCTCAGGTTCACTGCTTCAACAGGCATTTGTTCTGCAACTATAGTCAAACCCCCAGGCAATTGGTAAAGCTTTGGAGTATTAAGACGAGGAAAGTTTAGCAGGGTGATGGTCATTTCAATTTGTAGGAACTAAGCTTACACCTCTTTATCTTACCTAGGACTGAAATCTCTACCGGGATTATCAGTGTCTGAGCGGGGTTTTGTTAAGAAATAGTAAATAATTTTTTTTAACATTTTGCATATTATTACTGATGATATTTATTACATATTTAATACATAACAGTAAATAAGTCGTCGTAATTTGTTGACTTGATTGTCACAAACAAAAGTTGCATGAATATGGTCAATGAAATCAAGGGTGAATTGCCATTAGTTTCAGTTATCGTTCCTGCGTATAATGCAGAAGCTTTCATCACTCGCACCTTGCAATCAATCATATCTCAAACGTATAAAAATATAGAAATTTTAGTAGTTGACGACGGTTCTCAGGATAAAACGGCTGAAATTGTCGAATTTTTTGCTCAAAAAGACAATCGCATCAGCCTTTTCAAACAATCAAATTCTGGAGTTGCATCGGCTCGTAATTTGGCGATTGAAAATTCTAAAGGTGAATACATTGCACCAATTGATGCTGATGATATTTGGTATCCCGAGAAACTAGAGAAACAAGTGCAATGTCTGTTAAAGGCAGACCAATCGGTAGGATTAATTTATGCTTGGTCAGTGTTTATTGACGAAGAAGACGCAATTGTCGGACAGTACATTCCCCATCACCATTTAAATGTTCTCAGCATAGAGGGAGAGGTTTATCCAGCTATGCTATATACAAACTTTATTATCAATGCAAGTGTCCCTCTGATTCGTCGAGTTTGTTTTGATAAAGTTGGCGGTTACAGCAGCAAACTCAGAGAGCAAAATGCACAAGGTTGTGAGGATTGGGATATTTACTTGCGGATTGCTGAATATTATCAATTTCGAGTTGTACCTGAGTTTTTGATTGGCTATCGTCAGGTGAAAGCAAGTATGTCTAACGGATGTCAGACAATGGAGAAGTCTTACAATCTGGTTATGGCAGATTTTCAGAGAAAACATCCAGAAATACCTGCTCACATATATCATTGGGCTGCTAGTTCTTTTTACGTCCATCTTACATGGAAAAGCAGGGCAAGCGGAGATTATTGGAGCACTCTAACTTGGTTATACAAAAGCATCAAGTTAGACTACAGCCCACTGTTACTTCGACCAGTTTATCAATGTCTAATCGAATGCCTTTTCAAAATTGCAGTTGAACCTATTACATCTTTGATTTGGCAAGAGCATCATTCTTGGTTGCGGTTTAGAGAAAAGTTTGATTCTCAAAAAAATAGAGTAGCGGTTAGTCAAGTGACTACAGTTTCTGATATCCAAAACCAAATGTATCAACCGTACAAACTTCCATTGAAACCCTACGCAAGAATTATGTGGCAAAGATGGTTAGAAGTTTTGCAGCTTTGTCGCGCCTTATCCCATTAAATTAAGTCTTTAAACTTCTAAGAAACACAGGGAACAGGGAACAGGGAACAGGGAATAGGGAATAGGGAATAGGGAAACCCGCCCAACGCACTGGCTCCCCTTACACCCCTTTTTCAAATCAGTGCTTTTCCAAGAGAAGCAAGTGCCAAGCAAGTACGCCACTGTTTGATTGTTTTAACTGTTTAAATTTCTTTTTTTAGTATTTATAAATCTTATTATAATTATAAAATAAGAAATATGTCGTAAATATCAATGCCAGGTCATCGTGTTGGCAATAGTAAACCCTTCGGCTCCGCTCAGGGTGAACCCCGCGTTATAGTTATTGGTGCCGGAATTGGCGGACTCACAGCTGGTGCATTACTAGCACATAGAGGTTACAGTGTGTTAATTCTTGATCAAGCACTTGTACCCGGAGGCTGTGCTTCTACCTTTCAACGTAAAGGATTTACCTTTGATGTGGGAGCCACTCAAGTAGCAGGGTTGGAACCAGGGGGAATCCACCATCGTATTTTTACAGAATTAGAAATTGATTTACCGCAAGCAACGCCTTGTGATCCAGCTTGTGCAGTGTATTTGCCAGGTGAGCAAACACCAATCAACGTTTGGCGAGATCCACAGAAATGGAAACAGGAACGACAACGACAGTTTCCGTTTAGCGAACCTTTTTGGCAGTTGATGGCGGCTTTGTTTAAAGCGAGTTGGGAATTTCAAGGACGCGATCCAGTGCTACCACCACGTAACGTGTGGGATTTAGTGCAACTTACTAAAGCATTACGTCCTAGTACATTCATAACCGTACCCTACACTTTGTTTACCGTTGGGGATGCGTTGCGTGCTTACAAGCTAGGAAACGACCACCGCTTAAAAACATTTTTGGATTTGCAACTCAAGCTCTACTCTCAGGTAGATACCGAAGAGACGGCTTTACTTTATGCAGCAACAGCGTTGAGTGTATCGCAGTTGCCGCAGGGATTGTATCATCTTCAAGGTAGTATGCAAGTCCTCAGCGATCGCCTCTTAGAAGCCCTAGAAAAAAAAGGTGGCACCTTACTCATGCGCCACACAGTCGAACATATTGAAGTCGAAAAGGGCAAAGTGAGTGCTGTGGTCATTCGTAACCAGAAAACTGACGAAGTCTGGACAGAAGCCGCAGACCACGTAGTTGCTAATGTGACTGCGCAAAACTTAGTGCAGTTATTGGGTAATAAAGCTCCTCATGGTTACAAACGGCGAGTCGAAAAACTACCACCCGCTTCAGGTGCTTTCGTTATCTATCTGGGCGTAGACGAAAGCGCAATTCCTTCTGGATGTCCGCCCCATCTCCAATTTATGTATAATGCCAAAGGTCCAATTGGTAACAATAATTCCCTATTTGTTTCTGTGAGTCATCCAGGAGATGGTCGCGCCCCAGAAGGAAAAGCAACAATTGTTGCTTCTTCTTTTGTAGATACAAAACAGTGGTGGGTGAGTGAGGATTATGAGGGGTTAAAACAACAATATACACAAGATGCTGTCTCCCGTCTGGCAAAGTTCTTTTACCTGAAACCAGAAACTATTATTCATGTAGAAGCAGCCACTCCTCGCACCTTTGCACGCTACACAGCACGAGACCAGGGTATTGTTGGTGGTATTGGTCAAAGGATATCAACTTTCGGTCCCTTTGGTTTTGCCAATCGTACACCCATCAACAATTTGTGGCTCGTTGGTGACTCCACTCACCCAGGCGAAGGGACTGCTGGCGTCAGTTACTCAGCGCTGACTGCAGTCAAGCAAATAGAGGCTCAAAAATAATGAGTGATTTTTTAATTTTGCACACAAGTCTGAGCCGGGGTTTCCTTGGCTCAGACTTGAGTGATGTAATTATGGCTTGTTAGGTTTACTATGTGGAAATCCAACAAACTTTATTGTCCAAATCTAGGTGTTCCACTCAGCTATCTTGCACAGCAAGTGATCAAGTTGTTCACTATCTTGGATGACATCCAAATCGGGGTCAGTCTTAACAAATATTTGAAAATTTAGATTGATTTTCAGCGCTGTCTCCAGGCTTTCAAGCGCTAGCGCTTCTTTCCCAACTCGGGCTGCACAGCAAGCGATGTTATACCAAGCGTACTCATCGTCTGGCTTCAGTTGAGTTGCTTTTTGATAGCTTACAAGCGCCTCTTCGTAACGCTCTAAATGTCTCAACGTATCGCCTATCTTGTAATAAGTCCAAAAATTATCTGAGCGACGAGAAAGGGCTTTGTCATAACTTTTTAGCGCATCTTCATAACGACCTAAATGCCTTAATGCATCTCCCCGACGAAACCATGCCCAGTAATCATCGCGGCGAATTGATAGAGCTTGATCATAGTCAGAAATTGCATCTTCATAGCGTTCTAAATATCTAAAGGTATCTCCTCGACGGAACCACGCCCAATAATCATCGCGGCGAATTGCGAGAGCTTTGTTAAAATTGGCGATCGCTTCCTCAAACTGCTCTAGTTCTTCTACCAAAATGTAGCCTCGACTGTACCACGCCCAGTAATCATTAGGGCGAAGTCCTAATGCTCGGTCAAAACTAGCAAGTGCTTCCTGATACTGACCTAATTCCCGTAGCACACTACCTCGGTCATACCAGAGCCAGTACTCATCAGGACAAACCTCTATTGCTTTGTCGTAATAAGTGAGCGCTTCTGAGTAATTCTCTTGCTTTTCGAGCCGTTTACCCTGTCGATACCACTCTTTATAGTTCTGTGTGACAAGTAGTAATGAACTATCTACCCCTGCGGGTGCTGCTTGACTCATTGTTGATTCCCCAAAAAGTTATTATCGTTACAGACAAGCACACTATTTATATTACTTAACGATACAGGGTAAACAAAATCTACTTAGAGGTATGGAATAGGCAAAAATGTCTTTAATTGCTAGTTTTCTTTAACTTTCTCGCCGTAAGTCCCACACTATAACGGTGCTTCGACTGCGCTCAGCAACAACTCCGTTTAGTGACGGAGTGGCTCCGCTTCCCGGCGAGTCAAAACTTCCGAACCCTTTAGGGTATCGGAACGTGGATATTGCTGTATGTCTTCGGATTTAGGGTATCTGGAGTAACGACCAAAGAAGCAGGAAATTTCTACAAGGCGACTTGTAGAAGCCCATACCATACCACTTGCGGTTGGTGTTGAGAGAACGTCACTAAATCTTATTGTTGTTACGCCTGACTAAAACATTACGATTACGACGCTCGATCACAGAGGGCGATCGTGAACAATGCAGCTGCTGCAAGTGCTGCTACCGTCCGAATGTGGTTCCAAATTGTCCAGTTGACAAGGTAGCCAGACCATAGCCTCGCGCCCTCAGTGCTGTTCGGATCGGCGATCGCCAGGGCTTCGTTCAGCGGTACATTGAACAAGATTGTCACGCCTAAGGTGCCGACCAGATAAAGCAGGCTGCCAACGAGCAAGTAGGAGGCACTGGGTTGATGCCACTTTAACAGTGAGAAGACAGCTAGAAAGATACAAGCCACAGCGGTTCCGAAGAAGGCGGTGAAAAACAACGGATTGATCACCGTGATGTTGATCGATTGCATGGCGGCAATGCCCTGCGTCGGCTTCAGCCTAGCAAGGGCGCTCATCACAAAGGTTGAGAAGGCGAAAAAGACTCCGCCTATCAGCCCGCAGCCTAGTGCTGAGAAAAGCTTCAATGCGAAAAGGGAATGGTTAGTCATTGTCTTCAAACAGTGAACAGTAAAAATCAGTAGACCGAAAACTTTTATCAGTTAATGTAAAAATGAGGGTTTGGGCCGTCGCTTTGGGGCTGGCGATCGCTACCATGAGCGGTCATCCGTCCATCTAGAACAGAGATGTTTGAAAGGTAGATCACAAGCTGATTCCGTCGATTGCATTCCCACGGAACAATGAAGAGCGCTTAAGACTTTTGGAAAACTTTTCGGTCTAGTGAAAATTGATAACTGGTAACCCTATGGCGCTCCGCCACGCCTTACGGCTATCGGGGAGAACCTCCGGTTCCGCTGCGCGCTCCGCAGTCGCGCCCGAGAGCGGAGACCCTCCAAAGAGCGCTGGCTCACTGATAACTGAATAACTGATAAAGCCTCCCAAGGATTACCTTGCCACCAGTTGAGCGATTTGGGCACGGGCAGCTGCGATCGATTTCACCAAACTTGTGCCACCCAACTCATCATTCTCAACATGAATAAAAGTGATGTCGGTGATGCCAAGAAATCCAAAAAGTGTTCTTAAATAAGGATCTTGATGATTTAGCTTCTCGTTACGCTCACCAGATCCAAAGCCAGAATCACCCCGCGCTGTGATGATAAACATTTTCTTATTTAATACCAGAGGTTTGTAAGGGTTTGCAGCATCTTCTGGCTCAAACACGAAAGTTCGCCCTGGACGGACAATTTGGTCAATATAAGCCTTAAACGTACTGGGAACGCTGAAATTGTACATAGGAATACCGATGACGTAGAGATCCGCAGCTAAGAATTCGTCCACGAGTTGATCGCTAATGCGAATTGACTCTTGGAGCTCAGGAGTACGCTGTTCTGGCGGTGTATAAGCCGCTGCAATCCACGGTTCATCTACATGGGGAACAGGCTTACGACCAACATCGCGATAGGTGACGACATCACCCGGATGAGCCTGTACTCTCGCTTCAACAAATTCTCTTGTGAGTCTGCGAGAGTGTGAACGTTCTCCTCTGGGACTGGAATCAATGTGTAACAGGTGTGCCATAGCTTTTCCTAATCAATTACCATTCCAGCTTAGGTAAATGGCTCGTGCTCAGCTATCTAATTCCTGTGTCACTATCAAAATCTTGCTGTCAGTTTTCAGACGATGAGCATCCATTCATTGAATACAATCAGAATGAGACGAATTGGGTTTGTACTATGAAAACGACAGTCCCCCTGCAGCCTGAAACAAACTGTTTGCCCATTTTGTCTAGCCAAGCTCAGGGTTGGGAAAATATTTTGGTCGAGCAATTCCAGCAACCCCCAGGTGAGGCAACGTGTGATTACAGCAATGAACATTCGATTTACTTGTCTCTTGCACCGCGTCCAGTTCGCTTGCTCCAAATCCAAGGAGGAAAAACCTATACGGGGCTTTACGGAAAAGGAGATATTTGTGTAACTCCTGCAAAGACTCCGTCTTTTGCACGTTGGGATAGAGATGATCACTACTTACAGATTCGCATTACATCTGATTTTATTCAAAGCGTTGCAAGAGTTACCATTGACACCAATCCCGATCAGCTTGAATTACTAAGCGAATTTCGGACTCGCGATCCTCAGATTGAGTCAATCGGCATGATGCTTCTTGCTGAGCTAAAACAAGAAAATTTAGGCGGAAGGCTTTACATTCAATCACTAGCAAATGTATTGGCAGTGCATTTGCTCAGGCAATACGCTGCTCCTAAACTTCGCCTTTCAATTTACGAGGGTGGATTACCACAGCGTCAACTTGTTCAAGTTTTGGAATACATCAACGAATATCTGAATCAAGACATCAAGCTGGCTGATTTAGCGGCGTTGCTAGGCATGAGCCAATATCATTTCAGCCATCTGTTTAAACAATCAATTGGGACAGCTCCTCACCAATACCTGCTGCAGCAACGAGTAGAACGGGCAAAGCAATTATTGAAACAAACAAACCGAACCATTACGGAGATTGCTTTGTTGTGTGGTTTCAATAGCCACAGTCATTTGAGTAAACAGTTTCGGCACCTTACAGGCATGACACCCACCAACTACAGGCAGTAAACCAAAAAGTTTGCCGTAAGAGCAATCTACTGAACGCTCATGCGCTCGCGCTTTGCGCTGAGGCGTTAAGCGAAGCGATTCCTAGCCCCTTTTAGGGGCGGTACTCTCGGACGGAGAGCTACGCTTAACGCCTCCGCCCCCCCTTTAAATACTCAGTCCTCACTTCCTGCACATTTTTTTGCACTTCAATTGAGTTTATGGGATATTCGAGACTTGGCTTAGTCTTCAAGAATCCCACTCCTTCTAGGGGTGATAGCTCACGTTTCTTCAAATTGAAGTTCAGGCATAAGTTGAAGAGTTCCGAGACCCAAATCTTTGGGCGAGAGGAACTGTGCTTCAAACAAAGCCATCATATCTCGTAACTGGGGATTACCACGAGAAGCCCCGGTCAATCCTTTAGCAATAATCAAGCCACAGTACCCGTTGGTATTCTTACATCGTTGATTCCATTTCTTGCGAGCTTCTACATGGATTGGATCATCATCTTCAAACTCACCAAACAGGAATAACTCGCCATTTTCGGTTTGTAACAAACCTAAATCGTAGCGTGTCCCATCAAACGGGTCAGCACCTGGATTAAAACAGATTGCCTTAAGTCCTCCGGCTTGTTCAATATTTGAAATCACAGTTTTTGCCTTGGGACGAGAAGTTTGAATCAAAATCACTGGCAAACCATCCCCTGCTTGTGTGATTTCCCCTGTTGCGTGATAAGCTCCCCCCTGACGCAAGTAATCCAACATTTCCCATGAGACAACTCCTAAACTGAGAAATGAGTCTTCTGGTATCAAATCATCTCGTAATGACTGAAGGATTGGTACTGGTGACTCGCTTTCATCTTCTAAAGTGTCAAAACCTGCTATTTCTTCTAACTCAGTTGCTAACTGTGGCATGGAACAGACAGCGATAGACACTGATTTTGTTAGTTCTTTTGACGACTCAGGTAACGAGATGCGATAGCGGCGACTCAGGCTGGGGAAGGTATCACCACCAAGCTGATTACGGTAATCACGCATAAAGCGGGAAAGACTTTCTATTGCCACATAAACGACAAGTGCTTCTTCGTCATACAAAACAGAACGCAATCCTTCTAAAGGATGGATATTACCGAAAGTGGGTTCAATTTCGGATATTGGCAAATCTGCCAAGTCATCGAATTCGTCCTCCTCTTCTTCAGTATCATCAGCACGCTCAAAGGTCAGAAATAGACAATCTTGTTTTAAAAAAGCTTCTTCTAAATGCCCTTGTGATTCGTCTTCTTTTAAAACACTTGTGCGGAAACGCTTTAAAGAGTCTTCTGAACGATACAACAAAATTCCATATTCCATCCCCAGCATCCCCATAACACTGGCATAGAGTGTGCCAACATCCCATTTATTAATTTCTATGGACAAGATTTGCTGTTCTTCCAAGAATTCCCAAGGTGCTGCTTGCCAAAGTGCAAATGCTTTTTCTCGCAGCACTTGTGCATATTGTGGAGGTAAATCGGGAACTTGGCTATCTAAGATTTCAGTAAATCCACGAAACAGTTCATCAATTAAAGGGAGCTCTGGGGCATACTCAATCGCAATGTCCAAATCCTGTAGTACTCCGCGCAGGTAAAATTGAATTTCGCGGTCTTTGACCACAATTCTTTGAGGACGAGCAGGTTTTGCGGGATTATGAGGATGCTCCATCGCTCGCATTAAGGTACGAACAATGGCTTCTGGACCAGTTTCTGGTGCGACTACGTCCATACCCCGGACAATACCTTGCGAGCCATCTACCCAAAGAATACATTCACCTTTGACATCTGGATCGGAATTTTGGGTTTGTGATGACGACAATGGACGGCGATCGCCCTCCCACACAGAAGGAATTTGGGTTAATTTCTTCAACCGACGACTGGTAGAGCGATTAAAACTTGTCATAGAGGTAAGTTAATCAAAACAAGCAATATGGAATTAAACTTTTGGCGTTAGGCTAGCCGAGGATAAAAACTCTTTGGCTGTTTGTGAAGAAGTAGTTACTGGTGGTAGCTACCACAATGTTTGGATTTCTAAAATATCGAATCTCAAAATACATTGAATCTCTCAATTCTAGAATAAAAATCTTTGCATGCTTTTGGCGGAGTATTTACAATTTGCATTCCTAGCACATGAATATCGCTAGAATGGATACAAAAACTTTTGCAGCCACCAAGCGGTGAGCTTGGAGTTCAACCAAAGAGCTTGCCGCTACAAAGTCAAGCTCACACCAGCTAAGGAGTATAAACAGCAGATGACACAAGCAACTCAGTCTTTACAACGGGGAATCCAATTAAGCGAAGCAGCATTGCGGCAGGTAAAATTTTTGCGAGATCAGCAAGGTCAAGACCTATGCTTACGGGTTGGAGTACGTCAAGGTGGTTGCTCTGGAATGTCTTACATGATGGATTTTGAAGACGCTAGCAAGATAACACCCCAAGATGAAGTTTTTGATTATGATGGCTTCAAAATTGTTTGCGATCGCAAAAGTTTATTATATCTCTATGGTTTGATGCTAGATTACAGCAACTCTATGATTGGCGGCGGTTTTCAATTCACTAACCCCAACGCCGCTCAAACTTGTGGTTGCGGTAAATCATTTGGAGTGTAGTATAGTCATTTGTGAGCCAGCGCAGCTAAGTTGGAAACCAACAGGGCGGCGACTGGTGAGGCACTCCTTCAAGTGCGGGAAACCCGCACTTGAAGGAGTGCCGAATCCGTAAGGACTCTCCTGTTGAGTTCTTTGTCATCTGTCATTCGACAAAGGACGAACAAACGGTAGGTTGCATAGTCCCTCAACCATGTGCTTGTGCACTCAATGAGGAACCTCCAAGGGTATGCTGCCTCCAAATGAGTAGTGAGTAATGACTAATCAGTAATGACTAATACAGTTGAATCTCTCTTTGATACTGGTTTAGAACGTTATAAAGCAGGAGAACCAGTAGCGGATTTAATCCCTGTTTTTAAAGAAGTTTGCGATCGCACTCCCAAAAGTAGTGCTGCTTGGACTTGTTTGGCGTGGTTGTATCTATTGGATGACAACCCAAATTCTGCTCATAAAGCTGCACAAAAAGCTGTTAAGCTTAATCCACAAGACCCACAAGCACGGGTGAACCTTGCGATTGCAATGCTGGAAACGGGTCAAAAAGGTTTGCGACAACATGTAGACTTTGCACAACAGTTGATTTTTGTCAACCCAGACTGGCGAGAGGAAATCAAAAAAAGTATTGAAGACGGTTTGGGCAGAAAACCAGACTGGCAAAGTTTGGCAAAAGTCAACAGCTGGCTTTTTCCAGAAGAATAACTGCTGAACAGTCCAAATCATCAGTCAATAGTTTTAGACTATTGACTGATGATTCATAACTAATGAATATGAAAGATAAATTTTTAAACTGGCTAAACTTGGTTTTAGTGGCAGATGTATTTTTTGTCTTGTTTGCTTTTGGGTGGTTTGCAGTTGCAGTTATTGGTAAAACAGTTGGAGTTCCGCTGGGCTTAGATTTGTGGCACAGCCTTTGGCAACCTGTATTTAACCCTGCTATTGGCATTCTTATGGCTGGTGCCATCATCAGTGGCATTATCAACTGGGTTTCCCAAAAATTCATAAAAACCGACAATGGGTAATTTTTTCAGTGGGGTGAGTAAACGCTTTTGATTACGCACCCCACTTCATTTGTCTTTACAGTGTCGATACCAGCGTCAAATCTCTAATTTTCTATTTCAAAATTTGTGCCAGTGCTGGTTCCAAATTAGGATACTTGTACTTAAAGCCACTTTCCAAAGTACGCTTGGGAAGGACTTGTTGACCTTCCAAAACGACCATTGCTCCGTCCCCTAAAAGAGCCTCGATAGCAAAAGCCGGAACAGGTAACCAGGAAGGACGATTCATGACTTTTCCCATCGCTTGGCTCAGTTGAGCCATTCGCACAGGATGCGGGGCAGTAGCATTATACACTCCTTGTATCTCCGATTTCATTAAAGCTTGTAAAATCAAGTTAACAATATCATCAACGTGAATCCAGGAAAACCATTGCCGACCACTCCCTATGGGACCACCAGCAAAAAGTTTGAATGGTGTAATCATTTTACCCAAGGCACCACCTAGACCCAGAACAATACCGAATCGCAGAATCACGAGTCGTACTCCAACATTTTTGACCTTACTCGCTTCTGCTTCCCAAGCTTGGCAGACTTGGGCAAGAAAATCGTTACCTGCTGAGCTGGTTTCATCATAAGTAGCCGTTTCACTCGTACCATAGTAGCCAATAGCCGAAGCGTTAACTAAGACACTGGGCTTGGGGTTTGTGTTGATGATTGCGTCCACAATGTTTTGCGTAACGAACTTGCGGCTGTTTAAAATTTCCTGTTTGCGTTCAGGTGTCCAACGTCCTTCGCCAATGGCTTCACCTGCTAAATTCACGACACCATCACAGCTAGAGATGGCACTTTGCCAAGAACCGGATGTATTCGGTGTGTAGGCAACAATTTCTACATTTGGAAAAGCTGTAGATGGAAAAACCTTTTGGGCATAGGTTGTGTTACGAGTTAACACAACCACTTGCATACCCTCTTCGCGTAGTCGTTCTACCAAACGACTACCTACAAATCCTGTTGCTCCTGCAATTGCTATTTTCATGATCATTCTTCCCCAGACAGTTATTTTAAAGTTTTTATCAAACTTTTGGTTTCGCTACTACAGTTTAGAGTCAGAAATTTGTTTGTGTGCCGTGTGTTGCGTTTGTGCGAACTCAAAACTTTGATTCTTTAACGAATCTATAATGACTTAGATGGTTCGATATTATAGGATGGACGGATTGTTGCAAGGCGTGGGGCTATTATGGCTCGCTATACCTGTTCATTTATTCTTTCTGTTTCTACTGACCAACTTCAAGCTTCACTTGTAGAACTTCTCCAAGATTGTCATTTGGATGTTCAATACTATACATCTGATTACATTCTGGCACGGGAATTTCTTGGTTCTGTACCCATTTCCAAGTTAGTAACCGTGGAAATATTGATTGATAAAACTAGACATAATGACACAGAAACCCGAATGAGTATTGTGATTAAAAACGAAGAACTACCACTTCAAAGAGATAATCACTGCCGACAAATTTTTGAATACGTTAAGCAGGCTATTGAAAATTGCCGCTATTGGCATCTTATTGAGAGCATAGCAGGCTAGCACCGCTTAGTGTTCTTCAACAAACTACAGCACTATCCACCGAGTGTGCCAGAAGGTAAGCGACTGTCGTGCATGCATGATCATGCGCCCTTCGAGAGGCACCGCCTTGCCGTGACGCAGCGCGCCCTGCCGACGTTTCTCGCGACTAGCGCCCGATTCGTGAGCGTAAGCACAAAGCCCACGAATCGGCCGTTTGCCCAAGCCAAGTGCCGTAGGCATAAAACATAGGAAATACCTACACAGGGGTACCTCATCCCTGCTTTGTAGCACAGCCTTTGTGGCTGACTGAGTGTGTGCAAACTACCGTCAACTGGCGTAATTACCCTTTGACGAAAATTCTGATACATTTTTTGGCTTAACACACTCACGACTCAAAGATCAACACTCTTGAGTTCTTCTAGACTTTTGAGTGTTTACTCCCCTGATGAATAAAAGTACATTCTTTATGGGTAACAGCTTTTTCGAGAATTAATATCCTTTCAGTCCTCGATATCATTGATCATTCTCGGGTCTATGAGTGTAATGTCATATTCAGGATCTGTTTCTCCTCCTGTCAGCGTGCTATTTCGCAATAGGTAATAAATGGCACGAACTTGAGCACCAAAAACGATTTCATCCTCATTTTTAAGGTCATGAGCTGGTATTTTTTGCCCGTTAATCATCAAACCATCTAGTAATTTCCGCCCGTTAATCATCAGACCATTGGCACTCAGTTTGCCTTTAGCATTACCATCGATAATTCGATAATAATAGCTATGCTTCTTATCATCGCGCGGTACCCTAATGAGGGTGGCATGACGACGCGAGACAAATAGTGAGTTTACAAAAGAGATATCGCAGTCGGAATCTCTACCGATGGAGTAAACAGGGCGATCAAGTATGAACTCTCTGCGTTCTTGATCATGCTCTACTATCAGTAGATGGCTTTCATTTGTTTGTGCTGCCATTGACACATCGTTGCTAAATGTGTGAGTTGAACTGTTATTAATCAAAATTTTTTTAGTATTGTTTGCTGCCATTTTTTTAGTAAAAGTTTATGGTAATTATGTGATATGCATTTAAATTGCTTGATTGTGCACAAGAGTAGAACAATCTGTTCTACTCTTTTAACTACTATAGATGTTGTAGCAGTTTTAACAGGTTTTGTGCGTCTGGAAACAACAATCTGTCAACGTAGTTCAACTTGAGAGTGCCAAAATCAAATACTTGTGCTCACAAATAATACCTCGAAAGCAGGAAACTAAGAGCGATAAGCAAAACGTCGTAATAAAAGAGAATTAGTGACGACACTCACAGAGCTAAAAGCCATAAGTGCAGCAGCACCCGATGGGTTTAAGACAAAACCGAAACTAGGCAATAAAACACCAGCAGCTAAAGGAATGCCAAGAGTGTTATACGCAAAAGCCCAAAATAAATTCTGACGGATTTTGCTCAAAGTTGCACGACTCAGTTGTATGGATGCTACGACATCACTTAAGTTATCCCGCATCAAGACAATTTCCGCTGTTTCCATTGCGACATCGGTACCAGAGTGTAAAGCAATGCCCACATCAGCTTGAGATAAAGCTGGGGCATCATTAATGCCATCTCCTACCATAGCGACAATAGAGTGCCGAGTCCTTCCCTTTGTTTCCTGTAATTGTAATTCTTGTATGGCAGCAGCTTTCTTCGCAGGGGGAACGCCAGCCATCACATCAGCGGTAGCCAGTCCCAGTTGTTTTGCTGTCGCATTTGCTGCGTCTTGCGTATCTCCACTAAGCAGCATAACCCGTAAACCCATTTGGCGTAACTTGTCTATCGTAGCTTTTGCATCTGGTCTTAGGGTATCTTGAACAGCAATCAGTCCGGCTACTGTATCTCCAACTGCCACAAAAACTATTGTTTTTCCATCTGCGGCTAACTCTTGAGCCTGTTTTTGGGCAGTTTCACTAATAGAAATACCGTGCCATTGCAACCAGTCGCAGTTTCCTAAAAGCACCAAAGTACCGTCTACGACAGCAGAAACCCCAAGTCCTGGTTCTGTGTGAAAGTCTGCAGCATCCAGAATAGATAACTCTTGCCGTTGCGCTTCTTGTTGAATTGCTGTTGCTAAAGGATGAATTGTACCGCTTTCTACCGCTGCAGCCAGTTGAAGAAGAGCAACAGGGGTACGAAAAGTATTTTCTTCCTCTGCTTGACAAGGTAGGCAATCTGTTACTACGGCACGACCTGTGGTAAGGGTACCAGTTTTATCAAACACCACGGTGTTTAACTGGTGAACTTTTTCTAAAATGTCACCGCCTTTGATTAATAAACCCCGTTCCGCACCGATAGCTGTTCCCACTAGAATTGCTGTTGGCGTGGCAAGTCCCAAAGCACAGGGACAAGCAACTACCATAACGGCAATTGCTAGCTTTAAACTCACTAGAACTGGTGTGTAGATTGTCAGGTGTGGGGTATGAGATGTGCTGAAAAAGGAGTGGTGAGAGATTTGCATGGCATATGCCATAACGGCGTGATGCCAGATGTGAGTTCCAAAAAAGTACCAGAAGACAAATGTCAACAAAGATGCTGTCAACACACCGTAGGTGAAGTATCCAGCTACTATATCTGCTAATTTTTGTACAGGCGCTTTGCGGGTTTGTGCGGCTTCCACTAAGGCGACGATTTGAGCTAGGGTTGTATCACTTCCAACGCGAGTTGCTTGAACTCTGATCGCCCCTGATTGATTAAGTGTCCCTCCTGTCACCAAATCGCCTGGTTGCTTTGTCACTGGTACTGCTTCTCCAGTCAGCATGGACTCATCGACTGTTGTTTGTCCATCCACAACCTCAGCATCAACCGGGATTTTCTCTCCTGGTAAAACCTGTAACCATTCACCAACACGCACCAACTCAGCTGGAATTTCTACGACTCCTGCATTAGAAGATAATGAGGAAGTCGCTTCAGTCGTAGACGGCTTGGCAATTAATCGCGCCATTTGTGGTTGAAGCGCAAGTAATTCCTTAAATGCAGCTGCAGCGCGAGTTCTAGCTCGTTTTTCTAATGTGCGTCCTAGCAAGATAAAGCCCAACATCATGACTGGTTCATCAAAGAAGCACTCCCAACCAAGTTGGGGAAATAGCAGGGCAACCAAACTAGCGGTATAAGCTGTAAGCGTTCCCAATCCCACCAAGGTGTTCATGTTCGGCGCATTGTGCCGTAAACCCACCCAGCCATCCACTAAAATTGGACGACCAGGAAACAAAAGTGCTATCGTTGCTAATCCACAGTGGAACCAGATGTTATGCAATACTGGTATCACGTGACCGCTAATGCTGGCAACATGACCAACAAACGATAAAACAAGCAGAACAACAGCAATGACGAATTGCCGTTTGACAGCTTGCATTTCTTGCCGCTGTCGTTCGACTGGATCTTGTATTAATTGTGTCTCACCTGCTACTTTTCCACCAAGTTTCCGAGGTTGAGTTGGGAACCCAGCTGTTGTCAATTGCTTAGCTAGTGCATCCGCATCTACCGCACCAGCTTCCAATTCTACAACTGCTACTTCTGTCGCTAGGTTCACACAGGCACTTTTGACTCCAGGATACTGAGTCAGATGACGTTCTACTGCCCTTACACAACCGGCACACTTCATACCTGCGACATCTAAAGTGATTTTCTCTGTCGTCGAGGCTGCTTCTGGGGAAAGGTTAGTTTTTGAGACAATTTGCATGGAAAGTTTTTGGATTTGCTAGTAAATTTTAACGCCTCTCTAAAAGCGTCTCTAATTTGAGCGTAGGCGAAATCCAAACCTTTGACTGATTGTCATAATTGTGAATTTTTATGAATTTATGAGTGTGTTGGGGTATTGTTGTGTATTTGTTATAGAAAAACATTTTTCGTTTTGAATTTCTAATTTAATTCTCGCAACACTTCCACACCCTTTCACTAAAACAGAATTTTATCACCGACGAATCAAACGAAAATAAGTCACAGATATCAGTGCGATCGCTTGTAGGGAGATAAAAGTCATCTCGCTTCTCCAAAAAGGATTTATTACCATATTAGACATGGTACAGAAATACACAAATCCTAGTAAGCTGAGTATTGTCCAAGTTACATTTTTACGTTTAAAAGTTAGCATATTCGTAGAATAGATAAAATATTTGCAAGTTAATAAAAAGTCTGTTATTAGTCAGTAATAGACTCTTCATTTCTTTGTATTAATAATGAATTGATACTGAATCAAGAAGAATTCAGAATCATGCGTCACAATATGCCCTACGGACATGTTGAGTTAACAGCAGAATTTTCTATTGCTGAGTCACTTACCATAGTTACAAAGCAGGCGTCAAAATCTTTTGGACTCATTCCGGCTTTTGTGTTCTGCCCAAACTGAATTCTTATCAATACAGAAACATATTTACTCAAAGGTGAGTGAATCAAAAATAGATTGAATTTTCCGGTTTGCGACACATGAGCAAGGAATAAGGAATAGTAGCAGTCTGCTGTAAATAGCCATAAGTATTCTATATTCATTTATAGGATAGGCAGTGCCCATCCTACTGCTGTAAAACTATGACCTGATGTACTGAGAATAGAAATCTAAAAAAGAGATTCAATATTGGGATAAAGATTTCTAGAACCATCCCTGCTTTTTAAGGAAGTAGGTATCAACAAATTCATTATGAGATTTGTTCAAATAAATCATCCCTTCAACTAAACCCACAAGCTGCATAATTAACAATGTCAATCCGTAGGTAAAATAACCACCAACTAAAGAAATGACTAGCATTATCAATCCTTCTGGTGCATACCCAAGAATAAATTTATGAGCACCAAAGCCTCCAAAAATAATGCCGCAATATCCAGCCAAAAGTTGTTTGGTGGCGTGACTAGGGGTAAGATTTGCCATATGTATCAAGCTCCTGCACGTTCTATGTGATGTATAAAATGAAAACTTTATATTTTGCTCAGATAAGTTCTGTTTGTTTGCTTACTTGATCCTCATACTTTTTTGTCTTTCAATGGAAATACGATCAAAATACAAAAAACAAACATCAAAAAGTAGCGTACCACTCGTTTACAAGGGACACTAAAGTTTAGGATCGAGCAGGTTTTCAGATACCATCTGAAACTACACTCCTCAATAACCCCTGTTTCTTTACTTTAACGATAAATTCCAGTACAGCAGTTTTGCGACGAAATCTCATGCCAGAAAAGAATTCCATAAAGAATCCTTGGCAAGATACGCAAAGCTAAGCTGATGCCATTTACTTTTTACAATTTAAGCATTGTTATTTCCGGACTTTTTCAATTTTCGTTGACATACCGATATCATACTGATATGTTTTTAAGCGCTTAACTGCCCTGTACAATCAGATAAGTCTTTGCACTCCACGTTATAAGCATCTTGAAGATTCATCAAAACTGGAGTTGCTAGTTTTTCTTTCACCTTGATGAAGGATTTAAACGTTTATACTTACAAAAAATTGTAGTAAGTTTTACCCTTGACAATCTCTGTGCATTAAAAATAGCACTAATGTGCACTAAATACCAAGATAATTTTGTAAAGTTTTGTAACAAAAAAGAAATTTTTCTAAGTATTATTTGCACAACATAAAGTATTATTGACCACTACTACCTAATACAAACAAGCTTAACAAAGTGCCGCTATTCCAAAGGCTGTGGAGAAGCATGGGAGCAAGGAGGTTGCGCGATCGCGTGTAAACAACACCCAAGACAATACCTAGAGCGAAGAGCGGTAAAATTTCGGATAAGCTGAGGTGAGCAACTGCAAACAGAAAACCACTGGCAAGAATTGATCCCCACACAGAGAGGTAACGGGTAAGGGAGGGTAACAAAAAGCCGCGAAACAAAAGTTCTTCAAAAATTGGGGCAGCAATAGCAGCGGTAGAGAAGAATATAGCAAGCGCCACAGTATCTTGGCTTTCTAACGCCAGTTGCAACAAAGGATTGCTACCACCTTGTCCTTGCCATAGCTGTTGATTAATTAAAGACACAACCACTACTATGGGCAAAGCTACGCAATAGCCACCTAGCCCCCATAAAAACCAGCTACCCTGTAAACGAAAACGAAACCAGTTCTGTGGTAGAGGGAAAAAGCGTTTGATAGACAAATACAGCACTGATAAGGCACCAAATGCCACTAACAGGTAACTTATCAAGACATATAATGCCTGTATTCTGACATTTTGGGTAGGACGGGGGATGGGAAGCAGTTGGATTGCCAAGGGCACTATGATTTGTCCCATCAAGAAAAAGCCTACGACAAAAACTTGTAAAATAGTTTCGCCATCCCAAGGTGTTGACCAACGCACATCTGAATTTTGAGCCAATAGAGATGTTTTCCCTTTAACAAAGCGCTGACCGATGAGAAAAATCACTAGTCCTACACCAAGAAATGCTGTTAAGGCAGGAATAGTACCAATAACTGCTAATTTTAAAAGAGCTTGTTCAGCGGTTTCTTGTTGAATAGTTTCAAGCTCTGCTAAAGCATCTTGACGTTGTTGAACTTGATATAGTTTATCCAGAGCAGTATAGCGAAACCAACCTTTTAAATTATTTTGAATTGGTTGTTCAGGATTTGGCAAAATACTCGGGGGATCACTCCAAAGCCCGGTTAAAACAGCAGCAGCTTTATCAAACTCAGAATTAATGTCTGATTGTTGCTGCAATTGACTCCAAGTTTTCAAAGCTGCATCTATCTTTCCTTGATTTGCTTGTAAAATTCCCAGCTGCAAATCTAATTCAGCAATCAATTTTTGCAGTCCTTTTAGTGATTGCTGCAATTGTTGTTGCTGTAATTTACTAGAGGTGTTACTGACAGGAGGATATTCCGATTGGGATTTTGGGGTTGTAGGAGTCGTCGCGGGTTGAGACTGAAGCTGTGCAAGTTGCTTTTTCGCTTTTTCCAAATTAGTTTGAGCAGATTGGCGCGTCTGTTGATATTGCTCTGTAGCGCTTTCAACAGGTTTGACGCCAAGGAGTGCATCCTGCAATGGCTTCAAATCCTTGTTGTCATTTGGCAGTTTCCAAGAAGCAGCTTGCAGCACAATATTTGTTTGGTAAAGTTCCAAACGACTTTGGAACTGAGGTTCCTCCCAACTACCTAACAAAGACGAGCCTGCAAACAGTATTGCAACCAGCGTCAGTATGATTAAACCCAACCGTTTGAGAGTCATTTATCCTGCTCCATAAAATCTCTGTTTACTAAACCAATTTGGAGCGCGATCTGCGCTTGGCGCAGCAGCGTTTGCGCAGCGCCCCCTTAGGGGCTAGCTATCGCGCAGAGGCTTCCCCCTTGGAAATTATCGCAAACAAACCCTGTTGGAGTATAGATTTCCATCCACAGGGGTGATAATTAATCTTAGGGTGTGGAATATGCTGTGAGTACGAAATCCACTCCAGGTGGAATTTCACACTACCATCACTGTGTTAAGCAAGTTCAACTTTTTTAGGGTTTAATTCGCTCTGCTGCTTTCCAGTAAGCATTAGCTTCTAACTCATAAGAGTCACATAGCTCATGTCCCCAACTGGTTCGGGAGTAAACGGATCGCACAAACGGAATATCGTCTGGATCAGGTTCTTCGGTTGGTGTGACTCCATAGGTTTTGCGCTCAATATTAGTACTTTGGGATGTGCGTTGTTGTGGTTTATCATCTTGGGGAACAACGCCAACCTTGGTTGTGACTGGAGTTGGTGTGGGTAGGGGTGGCTCGTAAGCAGGAGTCGTTTTTGGAGGTGATGCTACAGGTAATTCTGTTTTAGGAACTGCGCTTGAGAAGCTAGTATCAATCCCTATTCCCAGAGAGTGAATCTTTTGCACTGTTAATTCAGCACGTTTTTCTTTAAACCCTTCTGGACGCTCAATGGTATTCATAGATAAACGTCCTTCCAGAAGAACGCGATCGCCTTGGTGATAGTTTTGCTGAATTTCTTTTGCTAAGTTTCCCCAGCCTACCACTTTTAAGGTTGCTGGAGGTTCTCCCTCTCGGGCTGAAGGAAACTCCACCAGCATTTCAGTCACTTCCAGGTTATCTGCTGTAAAGCGCAGTTGTGGTTCTTGAATAATTTCTGCTAACAATATGCAACTATTCATGAAATTAAATCCTCCTTATGAAAAGAAATTTTAATTGATAAAAAAAGATGTAGCGCCCTTGCTGATTGATGGAATGTGGGAAAGGCTGGATGAGGAGATTCGCATAAGCGCTTTTGGAGATAAATCAATAATGAAAATATTTGGCTTTTTGACAAATTTATTTCAAAAAGCTCACTTTTGAGTCATTTCTAGCATAAAAGCCAAGCGATTGTCGCAAACAGCGACCAAGACCCTGTTTACAACCCCCGCCTGACTAAAAAAAGCATTGATTTTGACACTTAACTAGTATAATTGTACCATAAAAAAAACCACAAAATATTCACAATTCCACGGTAGTTAGCTTTTTATGGCTAAAACTACTTTTTTAACTTTTCGTATTCTGTTCTAGCGTGTATCATGAGCGCTAAACCTTAGTTATCTGTCGTTAGTGCTTTGTCTTTAGTAATTTATAACTAATGACTCATGACTAGTGACTATTACAGTTACCTTAAATTCTCGTGGCGCAAGTTGTTTTAGAAAACGTTTATAAAAGTTTTCCCCCTCGAAAAGGAGAAGGTGTTGCATCCCAAATACAACCCTCTCTCATATCTGGGAATGTTGGCGATACAGTTGTTCACCGTCCAGAAAGCCTCAACGTCCTGCGGCGAATTAACCTAACGATCGCAGATGGTGAATTTATGGTGCTGGTGGGACCTTCCGGTTGTGGGAAAAGCACCCTTCTGCGGTTAATTGCTGGGTTGGAAGCGATGACGGGCGGTAATATTTGGGTGGGCGATCGCCTAATCAATGATTTGCCCCCCAAGGAACGAGACATCGCAATGGTGTTTCAAAATTACGCCCTTTATCCCCATATGACGGTGTATGACAACATTGCTTTTGGGCTACGACGCCGTCCCGCCGGAGGTGGGGAAGATAACGAAGATAAGGCAGCAATATCCCCCTCATCCCATGTTCGTGATTGGGCAGAAAATTTGTTGGTAGGAATGACAAGAACGCTTCCTAAGGGACTAAGGTATATTTCTGATAGAGAACGGGTTGTGCATGAGCAGGTGCGTACTGTTGCTCAACTGTTGCAAATTGAAGCACTGTTAAATCGTTTACCCAAGCAACTGTCTGGTGGACAAAGGCAAAGGGTAGCTTTAGGAAGGGCGATCGCACGTAATCCCCAAGTGTTTTTGATGGATGAACCGCTTTCTAACTTGGATGCAAAACTCCGCGCCGAAACCCGCGCCCAAATTGTCAAACTACAGCGTCAGTTGGGTGTGACGACAATTTATGTCACCCATGACCAAACTGAAGCTATGACGATGGGCGATCGCATTGCTATTCTTAATCATGGCCAACTCCAACAAGTTGCATCCCCCTTGGAACTTTATAATCGTCCAGCCAACCGCTTTGTTGCAGAATTTATTGGCTCACCACCGATGAATTTTATCCCTGTGAAGTTCCATGCTCCCCAATTGATTACTAATGGTGATTTTCGCTTCACTTTACCAGCAGTTTGCGGTGAAGCTCTGCAAAAATACGACAATCAAAACCTTATTTTAGGAATTCGTCCAGAACATTTAATTTTGAGCGTACCTGCAAATAAAAATCTACAGGTGCAAGTGGAATTAGTAGAAAATTTGGGAAATGATACATATATTTCCACAAAACTTCTCCAACCAGGTTTTCAAAAATCTGCCTTTGGGATAAAGGAAGTGCAAGTGCGAGTTCCTCCAGAGCGTTTTGTTTCTTGTGGGGAAGAACTGTGGTTATCTTTGACGCCAGAAAAACTGCACTTTTTCGATCCGGAAACGGAATTGGCAATATTTCCAACTTAGTTTTAATAGTCGCGCTGCTCGCGACTATTAATTGCTCAATTGTTGACCACCAGGTTTTGCTTCTGGAATCAGATCACTCAGAAATTCATATTGGTCGCGGGTCAGGTTACTGGGGTACGCTTTACTCATGTTGTTCTCTCGGTGCTGTCTACTATCTATTCACAGCGTATACCGAGAGAGCTTTTTTACAACCTTTCTGACTTTTCAAACATCCTCTTAGTTAGGCTTTGGGAGTAATTGTGTTGCACTCTTGCAAAATTGTCGTTTTTGAGTAAAACGACTTTTTACTTTCTTATCCCATTTTCTATATCTATCTTTTCAATCTGTCTCTGGATATCTCTGTTTAGCTGTCTTTGCTCACGTTCTGTCGGGAAAGGGTTGTTTGGAAATGAATTATTGAAAGGTGAGTTTAAAAATGGATCATTGAAAGGTAAGTTTTGAGATGGATTATTGGAAGGTAAGTTTTGAGATGGATTTGCCTTAAGGTCTAGTTGAAATTGAGTACAAAACAAGCAATCAACGTACTGTTCCTTTCGGTATTCGGGAAAAAATGCATTTGCTTTTGCATTTATACTCAAGATCCAAAAAGCTGCTAATGAAAAAGCAGTAGCGAACGAAAGACGACAGGGCATGGTTTGACACACTTTTTTGAATTTTTTTTTGTTGATTTTCTTCCGTTAGTCTTTTGGAAAAGGCTACACAGTAATTGTACTGTTCTTCTGTCCCTTCACTCGGCAGAACCGTGGTTAAAACAACCTCTAATAGTTATCAATTAGCTGTTGAAAACGTTCATGCTCCCGAATCTTGTCAAACTTTGAGTCAGTTTTTGCTAATTCTCGCCATTGATAAGGCTTCAATTCTATTGCATGTTGTAAGTTCTCAATTGCCAGTTCAACGTTACTTTGCAATGCATAAATGCAAGCTCTTTTATACCAAGCAAAATCATGGTCTCGCTGTAATTGGATAGTCTGATTGTAAGCAGCAAGAGCATCATCATAGCGTTTCAATTTCTCCAGCACCCAACCGCGTTCATTCCAAGCCCAGACATTATCAGGTTGCAATTTAACTGCCTGGTTGTAATTGATGAGTGCTTCTTCATTGCGTCCTAATTTTTCGAGCACTAAACCGCGTTCATTCCAAAACCAGACATTATCAGGTTGCAATTCAATTGCCTGGTTGTAATTGATAAATGCCTCATCATAGCGTTCTAATTTCTCCAACAGCAAACCGCGACGTTTCCAAAATTGGACATTAGGTGCCCTATCGATTGCCTTATCATAAGCAACGAGTGCCATCTTATGCATTTTGAGGCGGACTAACACATCACCGAGAAAATGCCATACACTCTGTGGCTGACGAATCAGAGCAAAAACCCCAACAGCACCTAGTAGCAAAGCACAATACCATCGGTTGAAAAGCTCGAATCCATCCATTGCTTGTCTCTGTAGAACACCAAGTTGATCGGAAAGTACAGAGACTGAATTGACGAAGAATAAAGTAAAAGATGAGGAAAACCAAGGTAATGTGCTAATGAAAATGAGCCACAAGAAGGTAAACTTTCTTAATCGAGATCGCAACTGCTCAGGGAGCCAGGGTTCAATGATGCCGTAGCCATCTAGAGGCGGAACAGGCATTAAGTTGAACAGAATAAAGAACAGATGCAGATTAATAAAGAAAGCCAAGGCTGCTGAGAACCAGTACGGTAAATTCCAAGCTAAACTTACTTGGAAAAAAACAGTCAGCAATAGGGTTACAAGTAAACTAGCAAACGGTCCTGCTGCTGCAACAGCACTCTGCCACCCGCGATTTCGTAATTGGCGGTGCTCAATATAGACTGCTGCTCCTGGTAAGGGAAGGGCACCCAGAAGGAAGAATAAACCGGGTAAAATGATACTGATGAGAGGGTGAGTATATTTGAGAGGATTGAGGCTCAAATACCCCTTTGCCTTCACGGACTTATCCCCACCCCAGTAAGCAACAATCGCGTGCCCAAATTCGTGCAAACTAATTGAGATCAGCCAAATTAGACATAAAATAGCGGAGAAAAACAAGGTAGCATCCTTAGCCTTGAGAATATCGAGTCTTTTTCTAGTATCAACATCGTTGGGATTAATCCGCAGGGCTTGAGTGTAATCCTCGTTCGCTCCTTTGTGATCTCCCAAAGCGGAGCGGACATTACCCCGGTTATAGTAAGCATTGGCATTGTTGGGATTAATCTGTAGGGCTTGGGTATAATCTTCTATTGCCCCCTGCTTGTCTCTCAACAGGGCGCGGACATTACCCCGGTTATAGTAAGCATTGGCATTGTTGGGATTAATCTGCAGGGCTTGGGTATAATCTTCTATTGCCCCCTGCTTGTCTCTCAACAGGGCGCGGACATTACCCCGGTTATAGTAAGCATTGGCATTGTTGGGATTAATCCGCAGGGCTTGGGTATAATCTTCCATTGCTCGTTGATAGTCTTTCATATCACGATGAGCAAGACCCCGGTTGTTGTAGGCATTGGCATCGTTGGGATTAATCCGCAGGGCTTGGGTATAATCTTCCATTGCCCCCTGCTTGTCTCCCAAGTCGTAGCGGACATTACCCCGGTTGTTGTAGGTTTTGGCATTGTTGGGATTAATCCGCAGGGCTTGG
>NZ_JABXYX010000025.1:65904-87060 GCF_017982655.1 Brasilonema sp. CT11
CCAAGTCGTAGCGGACATTACCCCGGTTGTTGTAGGCATTGGCATTGTTGGGATTAATCCGCAGGGCTTGGGTATAATCTTCCATTGCCCCCTGCTTGTCTCCCAAGTCGTAGCGGACATTACCCCGTTCTCTATAATTGATTGCACTGATTGCACTATTAGAATCAATTCGCAGGGCTTGGGTGTAATCTTCAATCGCCCCTTGATAGTCTTTCAACTTGGCACGGGCATCCCCCCGCCTTCCATAGGTGTTTGCATTGTTGGGATCAATTTGCAAAGCTTGGGTGTAATCTTTGATCGCACCTTTATACTCCTGGTGATCATACTTATGTTTACCCTGAGTCAAAAAGTCTTCAACTTTAGCAGCTGTGGCTATGGAAGCTTTTTTATATGGTTTGCCAGGTGCTTCTATCCCATGAACAGTAGTGAGGACAGGATAATTCTTGCCTTCTTGCTTAAGAACCAGATCAGGATCGAGATATTGACTGCTGCTTGGCACTGCAACTTTCAGGATAATCCTAGTTACCTGATTTGAGTTGTGTGCTATTATTAACTGTGGTTGAACCAGTACAATTAATATACCAATCAATATTGCTATGAGAACGTGGTAAAATTTCACGAAATTGAAGCATAACTTTTTGTACTTTTTTATACGATCAAATGGCATGATCAACAAAACAATTCACTTAAAAACAAAATTTTCCACACTAAATAATTGTGCTTGCTTGTGTGTCGTAGATGTAGTATTGCGCAGGTACAACTCGTTAAGTTCATGCGACTAGTTATGCAAAAATTGTAACTGGATGAAGTAGGCGAATTGTTGCTGAGCGCAGTTGAAGCAGCATCTGTTCCGTTACACTCCGTACAAACACGCTCTATTTTTTTTAGATTTTCTGAAGTTTCTCGCATAATTTAATTTCCTTCCTAGATGAAAATCTAGAAAGATACTGTTAATGATTTACCTGATTTAAAGCCCTGATAACTTGTAGATATAACACCATTAAACTCTTACGTGATGCTACTAGAAATATCGCTTATTTAATATGATAATTATCACATCAGATAAATAACAGAATCACTTACAAAAGCTGCGTCTGGCTACTCTCCTCAAAAGCTGCAATGAAATGGCGCTGTTTTGTGGTGTTTATGTAGATGTTGTTGATATGTGGTATGCGTTCATTTCAGTACATTGTCGCCGTAGCCAGACGCCGTTATACCTACGCTCTATTGAGAGATGGTTGCCAGACAACTTTATCTGCGCTTCAACCAACTAAAGACTTCATCAACGGATAGTGTCAGGTTTATATTTTCTAACACGGGTAAAACATCTGCTCCAGTCAACAAATCCGGCAAGCGATCACGATGATAAACTAGGATAGAGCGATCGCTCGGATCTATCAACCATCCTAGCTGAGTACCATTTTTCAGACAGTGCAGGATGTTGCCTGTTACCTTGGTCTGACTTTGAGCAGGGGAAAGGATTTCAATCACCCAAGGTGGAGGAAACTCAATACCACTGCTAATGATATCACCGCTATCATCCAGCGGTAGTTGATGAGTGGCGACAACCACGACATCAGGAACTACTGAACGATTACCGAAGGTACAGCGTAATTTTGGAAAGCTTTCGTACTCACTTCCTGCTGCATCAATCACTGCAATTAAACGTTTCTGCAACAGGCTGTGTTTACCTCCTCCCATCGGTTTCTGAACCGCTTCTCCATTAATAAACTCCGAAGCTGGTGACTCATCAACGTATGGAAGTTCCAAAAACTCCTTCAGTGTAGTGGTTGCTGGAACTGTAATTGTCATTTTCGTCACCCATTTTTTCTTCGACTTTAGTTACATTTTTCAGTCAGCTATCATTTTATTTTACCATTAATTGGGATACAAAAAGGCGAATAACAGAAGAGCGTGAACAGTAAACAGTTAACAGTTAACAAAAGAAATAGATCCGTATTTTATGTTGTAACTGGTAACTGATAACTGATAACTGTTAAAGGAACACCAGAAATAGTTCAATAAGTACAACATTCACAAGTTCGTAGCGTTATAGTTCGTAGTTGTACTGTCTAGCACAGAACCGCGGAAATATGGCAATTTGATAACATTGTTCATTCAAGTCGCAAATCTACTTAACCCAATAGTAGGAAGCTTCTTTGTAGAAGCTCATGTCAAGGTTTTAGAAAATGACTCATCAAGAAACTTATGACTCCAAAAAATCAAGAAGAACCGGCAGAATCTAAAGATGTGCGAGTTACTGCAACCTCAATAATTTGGGGTATCGCTGTAGGAATGTTAGCAATTTGTATCCCACTTTCATCTGCTACAAAAAGTGGTTCTATTTTACCTTTAGCTACTATGACAGCAGCGGCAATAGGTACTGTTGCTGTGTGGCGTTCTGATGACAAAAAATCAACAAAGAACTCTTTACTTCCACAAAATGTAGAACTGTTAGAGCAAAGAATTGCTAACTTAGAAACAATTGTAAATCGTGATGATTTTGATTTGCGGATGAAAATTAAACAGGTAGAATCTCGCGATCGCAAAAGTGACAATTAAATAATTTCCGTCCAACTCACTAACTTTGTGTAAGATATAACTCTACTGGCAATTTTTGATAATTGCCTTAATTTATTCTTAATCTTGTATTACTCTTTTTTCTTTTTGATTACCATATTTTTTTAAATTTTATCTACACTCTGTCAGATTGGCATGTTTCTATAAAAAAAAGATCTAAATTGTGAAGCGATATTACATTTTTGAAAAAAATGTTTAGAAAACGTCTAAAAAGCAAACATGGTTCTAACGTAGAACCTAAGAAGATATTAGAGGCAATTTATGACGAGTAACATTCAAAAGTATCGATTTGTCTGTACCCTGACATTTGGCGATATCTATGGTCAAATCATTGTTTGGTTGATTACCATTACAATAAGTTTGGCGTCAGCTTTGGCGTTGATGGGTGCCAGAAAACCTGTTTATGCTTTAGCGACTGTTGGACTCGTAGTTTTACTATCTTTGCCTTTCTTGCTTTTTGCCTTCGTGACTACCTTGCTAAATCACATTGAAGTGTCTCCTATAGAACCAGGAACAAAAATGGAACCAATTCCAGGTAATGTGTCGCAGCAACAACCTGTAGAAGCAACTAGCTGATTAATTTTAGATTGAGGACTGATAAATGATTAGTTGTTAACGGCAAATGGTAAAGAACAAGCTAATGCGTGTCTAAGTTACTTGATTTTTTTGGCTGTCATTAGTCAGTGCGTCGCCTGTTATTACAAATGACTAATGACCAAAACATACAAACTCCGTGAACGGCTCAATGTGTAACTTAACAACTGCAACAGCGTAAGCTTACAACTAAACAATTCTCATTCCTGACTTCAAAGTTCATAACTGACACCACATCCCTGTCTGTTGGCGGGGAATTTTTTTGACCCACGCGACGTATCAGCTTTTTACAATATAACAATTATAACTTTTTGAAATTGGGGATTTGTGATGCTTGAACACGATGTGATTATTGTTGGAGGTGGGTTGGCTGGGTGTCGCGCTGCAGTGGAAATTGCTCGCATTGACCCCAGTTTAAACGTCGCAGTGGTTGCGAAAACTCACCCGATTCGTTCCCACTCAGTCGCCGCACAAGGTGGTATGGCTGCGTCTCTGAAAAATGTTGATTCAGCAGACACTTGGGAAGCTCATGCTTTTGACACTGTTAAGGGTTCCGACTATTTAGCTGATCAAGATGCGGTGGAAATTCTCACGCGTGAAGCGCCAGATGTCGTGATTGATCTAGAACACATGGGCGTTTTATTCTCGCGTTTAAACGATGGTCGCATTGCTCAACGCGCTTTTGGTGGACATTCTCACAATCGTACTTGCTACGCTGCTGATAAAACTGGTCACGCCATTTTGCATGAACTGGTGAACAACCTGCGGCGATATGGTGTGCAAATTTATCAAGAATGGTACGTGATGCGCCTGATTTTAGAAGAAGGTCAGGCGAAAGGTGTGGTAATGTACCGTATCGAAGATGGGCACATAGAAGTGTTGCGAGCAAAAGCAGTCATGTTTGCGACTGGCGGATATGGGCGAGTTTACAACACCACGTCTAATGATTATGCTTCCACGGGTGATGGTCTGGCAATGACTGCTTTGGCTGGTTTACCGTTGCAAGATATGGAGTTTGTGCAATTTCATCCTACGGGGTTATATCCAGTAGGGGTGCTGATTTCAGAAGCAGTGCGTGGGGAAGGGGCGTATCTGATCAACTCTGAGGGAGAACGGTTTATGGAAAGATACGCTCCCAGTCGTATGGAACTTGCTCCGCGTGATATTACTTCACGGGCGATCGCCTACGAACTTCGTGCAGGTCGTGGTGTTCATTCAGATGGAAGTGCGGGTGGTCCGTTTGTCTATCTTGACTTACGACACATGGGTAAAGAAAAAATCATGAGTCGCGTTCCCTTCTCTTGGGAAGAAGCACATCGCCTAGTAGGTGTTGACGCAGTAACTCAACCTATGCCTGTCCGCCCGACTATTCATTATTGCATGGGTGGTATCCCAGTGAATACCGAAGGTCAAGTTCGTAGTAGTGGCGATGGTCTAATTGATGGCTTTTTTGCCGCTGGGGAAACTGCTTGTGTTTCCGTACATGGTGCAAATCGCCTCGGTAGTAATTCTTTGTTGGAATGTGTGGTTTATGGACGCAGAACGGGCGCTTCGCTTGCACATTTTGTCCAAAAACGCAAGCTTCCGACAGTAGACGAGCAACGCTACATCACTGAAGTTCAGCAAGAGATTCAAGCTTTGCTAGATCAGTCTGGGAAATACCGGATTAACCAAGTTCGCCAAGCCTTCCAAGATGACATGACTCAGTACTGCGGCGTTTTCCGCACCGAGGAATTAATGCGTGAAGGTCTAAACAAAGTGCAAGAATTAGAAGAACAGTACTCGCAGATATATTTAGACGACAAAGGCAGTTGCTGGAATACAGAAATCATAGAAGCCTTTGAAACGCGGAGTTTGATGGTGGTAGGGCGTATGATTTTGGAATCAGCCTTAAATCGTCAGGAAAGTCGCGGCGCTCATTTCCGCGAAGATTATCCCCAGCGGGATGACACCAACTTCTTAAGGCACACAATGGCTTATTATTCGCCAGCAGGGATTGATATCCAATATCGCCCAGTGGCAATTACCATGTTTCAGCCACAGGAGCGCAAGTATTAGGAAAGGCTGTAGAGACGTAGCATGCTACGTCTCTACATTATGCGTGATGGTGTATATGATTCTTAGAGGTTGTTTGAAAAGTCTCAATTCATACTATCCCTGGCGATTGGAAATCGCGGCTACACAGGCAAAACCCACCTGCGTGGGTTAAAAACACCTGATTTTTTGTTAGTCCGCGCAGGCGGTGAGACAGCGCTGCAGGAGGGTTTCCCTCCGTAGGCGACTGCGAACCCGAAGGGACTTTGTTTGTGTAGTAGCGAATTATATTCGCCCAATACTTTTCAAACACCCTCTGATAACTGATAACTGAGCCATTGGTTGACTATAACTTTGGATAGATGTATTATTACTCATAAGAAAGGGAGTAGCTGCTGGCAATGATATTGACCAGTACACCTGAGTCAACATACTGGCACTAAGCCTGGTTCAGGTGACAAGTAAGCAATTAGCTTCTTGGAAGTGAGACTTTCACTAAGTTCACATGCAAAAATGTGAGCTTGGTGGAGTCTCACTGCTCGCATCAAGCTCACACAAGAGAAAGATTCTTAAAGGAGCTTGAGAGAGTGTTAACAGGTTTTACTGCAGCTTTGTTGCTAATCACGGTTTCGGAACTAGGAGATAAAACGTTTTTTATCGCCGTGATTTTAGCGATGCGTAACTCACGGCTGCTTGTATTCACAGGTGTGATAGCGGCTTTAGCTGCAATGACAATACTTTCTGTTGTCCTAGGACAGGCAGCTTCCTATCTTCCAAAAGTTTACGTTCATTTTGCGGAGATAGCTTTATTTTTTGCCTTTGGTATAAAGCTACTTTTTGATGCAAGTCGAATGCCTACTTCTAGTTGTGATGCAGAAGTTGTGCACGAGGCAGAAGCTGCAGTGAAACAGGCAGATATGAAACGATCGCAAAAGAAAAATGCTTTAGCAATTTTAACAGAAGCCTTTGTACTGACATTTATGGCAGAGTGGGGCGATCGCACACAAATTGCCACAATTGCCCTCGCCGCAGGAAATAACGCCATTGGGGTGACTGCGGGTGCTATTTTGGGACATGCCATTTGTGCTGCTATTGCAGTTATTGGCGGCAGAATGTTAGCAGGGCGAATTTCTGAACGCACACTCACCTTTTTCGGTGGATTTTTGTTTCTAGTATTTGGTGTCGTCGCCGCCATTGAAGGAGCGTGAGATAATACCAATTCAAAATTCAAAATTCAAAGTTCAAAATGAAGAAAGCCAGATCGTAATATCAACTCCGGTTAATCACTTATTATTCGTCATTGCGAGTAAAACGAAGTGAAACGTAGACGCGAAGAGGCTTCCCGAAGGGTAGCAATCGCAACGGTTTAAGATTGCTTCACTCCGCTATCGCTGCGTATGTCCTCCGGGCACGCTACGCTAACGCTGCGGACAACTCATCATCCGGACTTGATATAACAGGGGTTTGGAGTGTGGATGTTCTTCTTTCCCCCTGCTCCCTGCTCCCTGCCCCCTGCTGTCTAAATGATAAGTCTTTCATCACTCTTCCTCATTCTCCTCCTTCTCCTTCAACTCAGGATGCTGCTGCTCGGCATGAACCGTTAAAACCTTCGTCAGCGATTCCACCTTACAATCGTCACTGGGACATTGTTGCGTGGCTTGCAGTGCCTGTCCCCAGTTTTTCAGGTTCGCTGCGAGTTCGGCAATCGCATTTAAGGCTTTGGCTTTCTCAGAGGAATTCTGAATCTGGTTGGCAGAGGCGATCGCTTGCTTGAGGAAAACAGCGGCTTTTTCGGGTTGGTTGAGCTTGACAATGGCTTCGGCAATCGCACTTAAAATATCGGCGTTACTGCCAGAGGATTTCTGAATCTGGTTGGCAGAGGCGATTACTTTCTCGAGCAAAACAGCGGCTTTTTGGGGTTGGTTGAGCTTGCCAATGGCTTGGGCAATCGCACTTAAGGCATTGGCTTTGCCAGTGGAATCCTGATTCTGGTTGGCAGAGGTGATCGCTTTATCGAGCAAAACAGCAGCTTTTTGGGGTTGGTTGAGCTTGCCAATGGCTTGGGCAATCGCACTTAAGGCATAGCCTTTGGAATAGGAATCCTGAATCAGGTTGGCTGAGGCGATCGCTTTCTCGAGGAAAACAGCGGCTTTTTGGGGTTGGTTGAGCTTGCCATAGGCTTGGGCAATCGCACTTAAGGCATAGGCTTTGGAAATGGAATCCGGAATCAGGTTGGCTGAGGCGATCGCTTTTTCGAGGGAAACAGCGGCTTTTTGGGGTTGGTTGAGCTCGCCATAGGCTTGGGTAATCGCTCTTAAGGTACTGCCTTTGTAAGTGGGATTTTGAATCTGGTTGGCAGAGGCGATCGCTTTCTCGAGCAAAACAGCGGCTTTTTCGGGTTGGTTGAGCTTGCCTATGACATTGGCAATGATAAATAAGGCAGTGCTTTTGTCAGGGGTGTAATCTTGAATCAGGTTGGCTGAGGCGATCGCTTGCTTGAGCAAATCAGTGGCTTTTTCGGGTTGGTTGAGCTTGCTATAGGCTTGGGCAATGGCACTTAAGGCATAGGCTTTGTAAGTGGGATCTTGAATCTGGTTGGCAGAGGCGATCGCTTTCTCGAGCAAAACAGCGGCTTTTTGGGGTTGGTTGAGCTTGCCATAGGCTTGGGCAATCGCATTTAAGGCCATTGTTTTGTAAGAGGATTTCTGAATCTGGTTGGCAGAGGCGATCGCTTTCTCGAGGAAAACAGCGGCTTTTTGGGGTTGGTTGAGCTTGCCATAGGCTTGGGCAATGGCACTTAAGGCATTGGCTTTGCCAGTGGAATCCTGAATCTGGTTGGCAGAGGCGAGTGCTTGCTTGAGCAAATCAGCGGCTTTTTCGGGTTGGTTGAGCTTGCCAATGGCTTGGGCAATCGCACTTAAGGGATAGGCTTTGGAATTGGATTCCTGAATCTGGTTGGCAGAGGCGATCGCTTTCTCGAGGAAAACAGCGGCTTTTTCGGGTTGGTTGAGCTTGCCATAGGCTTGGGCAATGTCACTTAAGGCAAAGGCTTTGAAATTGGATTGGTGAATCAGGTTGGCAAGTTTCAAGGCTTGAGCAGAATTTTCATCCTTAGCAAAGGCGACAGCCGCTTTTGATTGATACTGAGGATTCGGTATCTGCTGACTCACATTAGTCAACTTCCAGCGAATGTGAGTCAATTGCCCCAAAGTTGTATAATTCAACCAACCCCAAATTCCCACCGCCAGTAATAAGGATACTCCCAATCCCCCCAAACTCAAGTAAATTCCCTGCTTACGACCTTGACGCAATGCTATACTAGCTTGAATAAATTCTTGCTCCCCGGCGCTCAGTTCCTCTCGGCGTTGTTTCAGATTTTTTTCCGCTTCCGTTAACACTGCACCGCGCAACAATGCCCCCTTATCCCGTTGTATTTTTTGCCATTGAAGCATTGCGAACCGCAGCCTTTCTTGCCAAGCGCGAAAGCTACGGTCTGCATTCATCCATTGTCGCAGTTCTTCCCAATTACGAATCAACGCTTCATGAACAACTTCCACAGTTTCCTGGTTAGCAGCATTTTGACTGGTGACGACTAATCGATCATCCGCCAACTGTGTTACCAATTTCCAGCGTTCTTCACCCAATTCGGCTTTCGTCGCCACTCGTCGCGTATCTTGTGTGCCTTCACCCGGATGCACTAATTGGATAAAAATCCGCCGTGCCTGTTCTTTCTGGGCTGCACTCAACTTACCATAATTCTGATCTGCATGACGAGCCAACGCACCTTGTACCTTACCTATGTGCTGATAAGCTGCATGAGTTAACTGTTTACCCTTTCGTTCCTTCCACAATTGGGTTAACGCAAACTCCAAAAGAGGTAAATTCCCCGGTTCATCTTCCACATCATCCAAAATGCGTTCCACCAGTCCCCCTTCAAAAGTCACCCCCAACTTTTCCGCAGGCTTTGCAATCACCTGTAGGAGTTCATCATGATTCATCGATCTGAGCTTGATATCAGTTTTTAATACATCTCCAAAAGCGGGATATGACAGAGCATTCCCCAAAAAATCTGCCCGCATGGTTGCAACTAGCACATTAGTCTTGCCAGGGGAAGATTGAAAGCTGGCTAATAAGGTGTCTAGAAAACTATGGCGAGTTTTCTGATCCGCACATAAAGTATAAAGTTCTTCAAATTGGTCCGCAATCAGCAACACCCGTTGTGTAGGGTGGTTTTGGTGAATCTGGGCAAATACATCAGCTAGAGGAATTTCACCCTCGCCAAGAGCTTGTGCTAATTTACGAGCTTGGATTATTTTATCAGTATTATCTAGATCTTGCGTGTAAAGGGGAACTAGCGCCAAAGCCAGAGCATGGAAAGGATCGGAACCGGGACGAAAATGGGTAAACTTCCAGTAACCTGTTTTTTGCAGCTTTGGCACCAATCCCGCCAACACCACCGAAGATTTTCCACTTCCCGACGCACCCAACACGGGTATAAAATTACGGTTTTGAGTCGCGGCGAATAGTTCTTCTACAAATACCTCACGTCCAAAGAAAAACTCCGCATCATCAGGACCAAAGTGAAACAAACCGCGATAGGGACAGAGAAGATTTTCATCAGCGGCATCAGTAGATTCAACAGGTACTACCGTTGTATTTTCACGGTAATAGTAATTAGTGATCGTAATAGTAGCGGTGTTACTATCACCAGTAATAATCGCACTACTGTCAGCGCTTCCTCCAACTTTGGCACTGCGGTCTTCTTCTGTCATCCTCCCTCACTTATGAATTTTGGACGGCTTGTACTGTTTTAGTACGTTAGATATATAGGTGACAGTAAAATCAACATATGCATCCAAAGGACTCGCGTTCAGAACCCTCCGGGTTCGCCAGTCGCCTGACGCCACATTCTTCAACGGGGGGAACCCTCCCGCAGCGCTGGTCTCACCTCACCCTGCCCTGTCGGGCATCCCTCTCCGGAGTTCGGAGAGGGTTAACCCTGAGCGTTTGCGCAGCGCCCCCTTAGGGGCTAGCCGAAGGGAAAGATTTTAGCGCCGATTCAAGCGAGGGTGAGGTTTTGAGCGAGATGTGTGTACACCCCTACTCCCCTACACCCCTAGTTATTGCTTAGGCGTTGATGTCGGCGTGGGAACGGGAGTAGAAGATTCGCTTGCCCGCTTATTAATTTCGTCTTTATACTGGCTTGGTGCTAAAGCCGCAGCTTGGGTAAACAAAGTTTTTGCTTCCTCAGCTTTGCCCTGTTCTTTTAGGAGCGTTGCTTTAGCTAAAACGGGACGAAAATCCTGCTTATCCTTGCTTATTGCTTGGTCATAAGCACTTAAAGCCTGAGTATAATTTTTTTGAGACGCGTATACGTTGCCTAAAAGCACTTGTACAGCAACTGTATCCACACTTCCTGGCTGAGTTTGATTTGCTTTGCTTGCAGTCTTGAGAGTATCTTGTAGCAAAGTGACAGCTGCTTCTGGGCGTTTTTCAGACAGATCCAGGGCTACCATACCTTGTAAAGCCTGAAGGTTGCCGGGTTTCTTTTGTAAAACAGAACGATAAGCTTGAGCGGCTCCTTCCTTGTCGCCAGTTTGCTGTTTGGCTTGAGCCAGTAACACTGCGTATTTTGTTTCTTCTGGATTGAGCTGAGTTAATTTTTCCAAAGGTTCAATTACACCCTTGACATCACGTCCACCCAAGCTTAGCAATTGTAGTCGAGTCTCAAGCAAGCCTCGCAGCGCCGTTTGATTTTCCGGTTCCCGCTGCAAAACTTGTGCATAACCCTGCGCGTCATTTTCCAGTTTCGATTTTAGATCAGAGGAAGGTGAAACACTTCTGGTGCTTGTGGATTTCTGGCTGGAACTTGGCGTTTGATTAAACGCCTCAAAGATTGGCACCACCGAAACTCCGACAAAAGCAAGAAGTACCAGCACCAACACTACATTAATCATCCAGTGTTTGCGAGATTGAGACACAAAACCATCCTTAAATTCTAATGAGATTATCGTTTACCCTGAGCTTCGACAGGCTCAGCTTCCGCGAAGTCGAACCGTTGACAGAAAAAATGAAAGTAAAAAATCTTAAAAATTTTGCGGAAACCCACGAATTGTTTGTGAATTTTATAACAAAAAGCAATATCCGCATTTCACGTAACTGTTGAGTTTAGGAGGAACCGTTTGAAATTGTAGCTATGATATGCTTCCGAAACTAACATAAAAACGCTAAATTACAGATTTAGAGTGTGTATGTAAAGTTTTGCGTCTTTAGTATTGCACAAAGCGTTAAGACGTGGGTGTCTTGCAAGGAAATATACTTACAAGCGCCGCACAAACGCTCTTTTCAGCTGCCTTTGTAAAATCCCACAATTGGGATGTGTCTCCGCCACAAGGAGTTTTTATGAATTCCGACCTGATGCCGTTACCTGAATCGTCCAATTCAACAGCTTCTAAACAAGCTTTAGAAAGCAAAGACACAGCTGCTATGAGTATCAATGCAGCAACTCCTGCTTTTCAAGAAAAAAATTCACGTGTGAGCTCTAGTGAGACTGCTAATGATCAGAACTTAGAAAACCGGCAACAGCCGATTCCAGATCCCAGCGAACCAATGCAGTACCGAGCGATTGGCTTAGTGCGGGGTCGCTACGTTGCCAATAGTAGTGAACAATTTACTCAAGGTTCAATAGTAACTACAGATGGTACACAACTCGAAGCCGTCCTTCTGGGTCGGATTATGAGTTTAGTCAAAAATCATTTGGACTTGGAAAAAGAACATCTGTGGGTTGTTTATCCGCGCACTCGGCAAGAAAACGACAAACTACATCTACAAATTGTCGGAGTTTGGGAGCCGGAAAACTTGGCTAAACATCAAATAGCCAATGACAAGCAAGATTCGGCTTCACAAGAAGATTTGCCAATACCCGAGCGGAATAATTCATCAAGCGCCCTCATCCCATCATCAGAAGTTCCAGATGGTGATTTTTCTGTTCGTGGCGAAGTTGTTTACCAGTCTTATGAAGCTGAACACTTAGTCATCAAAATTAAGCAAGCTGCGCGCAAACAAGATGACAAACCAAAGTATTTCAAGTTGAAAATTAAAGGTAAGCTTGAAGCCAGAGCAGTGGGTAAGTTTTGGGATTTACAAGTCAAGCGCGAAACTGACTCATTAGTAGTAGAAACCGCTGAGGCGATCGCTGATTTGCCCAAAAGGCGCAGACCACCACAAACAAGATATGGCGGCGCAAGTCGTCGTCCTAGTGGAAAAAAACCATTTCCTCCAAGACCACGCAACGGCGAAATTCCACGCCCAGTAAGGAAAACAGACGACACGGGTGCGGCGTCAACACCTATATCCTCAAAACCCATACCTAAGCCCGTTAAGCGTCTCAAGCCACCGGAACAGTAAGAGGACAAGGGGGAAGGGAGTCATGAAGCAGAGGAGCAGGGAGCGGGGAGCAGGGGAGAAAGTGGGACGGAGCTTGTACTCCGCTTAAAATCGAGCGTCCACCGAAGAAGGGGCTATGCCTAACGGCACGCTAGTCCCTAAGAGGGACGCTGCGCAAACGCTATCATACCCATGTTCCGCTCCACAAAGCTTGGGGGAAGGAGACATTCCCCCTTGCTCCCTGCCCCCTTCCCCCTTGCTTCTTCCAGTGAGGGCTTCTTTCCCTCCCTCCTCTTGTTCTCCTTGTCCTCTTGTCCTCTTAAAATTCCGTCCACCTGTCTTGCGGAAGAAAAGATCGCTGTAGCTCGATTGGTGCAACAGGCTCTGTTAAAGTAAAATCACCACGTAAAATGGATTGTTTCAACTCCACGGCAACTTGCCTAGAAAGAAATAAACTAGCAAGGGGTGCAACGCGCACAGTTCTGCCTTCTATGCTGATGCGTCCAGATTTCAGTTGGGCGTAGCTGACTAAACCAAAGGTAGGACGAACACGCCGGGGAATGGAAAAGTCTACTATTGGGGCTACTAAGTCTTTATCTTGAATTGCACATCTTGCAACAACTTCTTCGTTCAAGACAGGCAGTGGTACACCTACTCCCAACATCAAAGAAGGACCGTAACTTTTAAAGTAACACCCACGCACCCAACGAGCATCCATTTGCTTGGCATCACCAATCAAAGCTAAAGTTGCCGCTGGTCCAATGGGTGTATGATTGGGTAACCGCTTTTGTAAAGGAAAGTGCTGAGTGCCTTCCCAAGCAATATAACCGACACCGCCTCCCAAAAAAATTCGTGTGCCAATTCCAACCAGTTGCAGATCTGGGTCATTGAATAGAGGGGAGATAGCACCAGGGTTAGAGTAAACGGCATTGCCTAAACGCGGTTGTAATGGACCTAGGTATGTATAGAGTGGGCGATCGCCCCCATTCACACCTACTATAAAATTTTGATAAAGATTGCGTGGATTGAATAAATAAAACTGATTGATTGTTTCACGTGTAATAGTGGTTTCAAAAGTGGCTCTGGGATAGCAATCTGTCACTTGTCCTTGTGCTCGAATTTGTACGGTTTTACCAGCTATCAAATCTTCAATAACATGACCGCCACCTCGTTCCCGAACTTCTTCGCCGTCCATCACTTCCATCGCGCAACTCGCACCCAAGTATAAATCTACAGCTCCAAAACCAGAGTATGCCGGAACACCATCTAACCAGCAACGGCGAATTTTGATTGGCGGGTCAGTATGTCCTAGGTTAATAATTGCACCACTAGATTCCATTGGCTCAAAAGTGCCAGTGGTAATGACATCAACTTCTTTAGCAACTTTGGCTACACCGACTTCTACAACTCTTGCCTTTAATTCTTCAGCAGTTAGCACTACCGCCTGTTTGTGGCTGATTTTGTGATTTATCTCCGCAATTGTTCGCATATTGATAGTAGCTAATTAACAGAGGTATAACAGGATTGCTGCTTTATGAGTATTTAGTAACAGCTTGTTGAGATGAGAAGACAAGGGAAGTCAACAACCAGGGGTGTAAGGGTATGAGGGTGTAATACCATTTCACGAAATTACTGATACAAATTCTTTCACCCCTGCTCCCCCGCTCCCCTGCACCCAAGCGCTGCCTATTTGTATCAACCTTAAAGTGAAACGGTATAAGGGCTTCGCCGTAGCCTGTGGACTACTAGTCAAGCACTGGTTTAGTTTTGTTGTCTGAGTTTCCATCCGTTTTCCTTCTTGATTTTGTACACAGAAACAGGCTAGTGTGTCGAGTAGATATTCTTAGTCGTGATCATATGCATCTTGGGAAGGTTCCCCAAACTCCAAAATTCATAGGAGACTAGAGAAAATAAAGTCGGTCTTATGAATCTTAAGGCAGCAAGTGGTGCAAATAGATAAGGAGGATTTATGCGTGCAGTACTGATGGCAGGTGGTTCAGGAACGCGGCTGCGTCCACTGACTTGTGATCTGCCCAAACCAATGGTGCCTATCCTGAATCGACCCATTGCCGAACATATTATCAATCTTCTCAAACGGCATCAAATAACAGAAGTGGTTGCCACACTTCATTATTTACCCGATGTCATGCGAGATTACTTCCAAGATGGCAGTGACTTTGGCGTACAAATGACCTATGCCGTAGAAGAAGACCAGCCCTTAGGTACTGCGGGTTGCGTGAAAAATATTGCCGAACTTCTTGACGACACCTTTTTAGTCATCAGCGGCGATAGTATCACAGATTTTGACCTGACAGCAGCAATTGAATATCATAAACAAAAGAAGTCAAAAGCAACTTTAGTTTTAACCCGTGTCCCCAACCCGGTAGAGTTTGGGGTAGTGATTACTGATGAAGAAAGTCGGATTCGTAGATTTTTAGAAAAACCCTCTACGAGTGAAATTTTCTCCGACACTGTTAACACTGGTACATACATTCTGGAACCAGAAGTTTTGGAATATCTGCCAGCAAACCAAGAATCCGACTTTTCTAAAGATTTGTTTCCGTTGCTACTGGAAAAGAATGAGCCAATGTACGGTTACATTGCCGAAGGTTATTGGTTTGATGTCGGTCACTTAGATGCTTATCGTGAAGCGCAGTACGATGGGTTATATCACAAAGTCAAACTGGACTTTGACTATAACGAAGTTTCTCCTGGCTTGTGGGTAGGTCAAAACACTTTTATTGACCCAGCTGCTAAGATTGATACTCCAGCAGTTATTGGTGATAATTGCCGCATTGGGGCAAGAGTACATATTGAAGCCGGGACCGTCATTGGGGATAATATCACTATTGGTTCTGACGCCAATCTCAAGCGTCCGATTGTTTGGAATGGAGCGATTCTTGGTGAGGAGGCACAACTGACTGCTTGTGTCATTTGCCGTGGTACGCGTGTAGACCGCCGTGCCCATATCTTAGAAGGTGCTGTGGTTGGTTCGCTTTCTACTGTAGGAGAAGAAGCCCAAATTAGCCCATTTGTGCGTGTTTGGCCCAGTAAAAAGATTGAGTCTGGGGCAATTTTAAATATTAATTTGATTTGGGGTAACACTGCACAACGTAATTTATTTGGGCAACGAGGCGTCCAAGGGCTAGCCAATATTGACATCACCCCAGAATTTGCAGTGAAGTTGGGATCTGCATACGGTTCAACCTTGAAACCAGGTTCTCGGGTAACAGTTTCTCGTGACCAACGTAATGTCTCTCGCATGGTCACTCGCTCGTTAATTGCTGGTTTGATGTCAGTAGGTATCGAGATTCAGAACCTAGATGCCACAGCTATTCCAATAGCTCGTACAGTGATACCTACCATGAGCGTCAGTGGTGGAATTCATGTGCGAATGCATCCAGATCGCCCCGACTACATCCTGATTGAGTTTATGGATGCTAAGGGAATTAATATCACCAAATCCGCAGAAAAGAAAATCGAAGGAGCGTACTTCAAAGAAGATATGCGCCGGGCGCAAATTCATGAAATTGGTGATGTTGCTTACCCCAGTCAGGTGATGGATCGATACTGTACCGCTTTTGAGAAGCTGTTGCATATTGATACTATTCGCAACAGTCGGGCAAAAGTCGTCATTGATTACGTTTATGCAGTATCTGGAGCTGTGTTACCCCAAATGCTAGATAAGTTTGGGGCTGATGCAGTAGTGTTGAATGCAAGTCTCAATAAAACAACTGCGTCAGCAATTGAGCGCGAAGCACTTTTGACTCAGCTTGGTCAAGTGGTGGAGGTGTTGAAAGCGAACTTTGGTGTTCAGATTTCCGCGAATGGAGAACAACTCATTCTGGTTGATGAATCTGGCATTCCTATTCGTGGGGAAATGTTAACAGCGCTGATGGTAGACATGATGTTAACTGCTCACCCCAGAGGAACAGTCGTGGTGCCAGTTAATGCTTCTAGTGCGGTAGAACAAATTGCTCGTCGCCATGATGGTAAGGTCATTCGCACAAAGGCAAATCCTACAGCATTAATGGAAACTTGTCAGAAAAATTCCAATGTAGTATTGGGTGGTAATGGCGACACTGGCTTTATTGTGCCGCAATTGCATCCTGGATTTGATGCTATGTTCTGCGCTGCCAAACTGATTGAGATGCTGACGATACAAGAGCGCTCTCTTGCCTCTGTGCGGTCAGAATTGCCCCGTGTGGTTCACAAAACATATACAGTACGTTGCCCTTGGACTGTCAAAGGAGCGCTGATGCGCCACTTGGTGGAAACTCACCCAGCTGAAAACTTGGAGTTAATTGATGGAGTGAAAATTTGTCAACCGTATGATGACAGTTGGGTGTTAGTGTTGCCAGATGCAAGTGAGCCTGTAGTTCATTTGTACGCAAACGCCAACGATCGCGATTGGGTAGATGAATCATTAAGACAATACCGTGCTCGCGTGCAGGCGTTTGTTGAAACAGAAGTAGAACAAGCTCTTGGTGAAGTGTAATTAATGACACAAATGACTAATGGCTCCTAGTCATTAATCATTTGTGTTCACTCCTGCACAACTCATGACAAGTTAAGAAAAAGCAGGATTTGTCAAGGAGATAGGAATCTGAGCAACATTTGATTCAGCCATAAAGATTTGTTGGATGGGTTATATCAAGTTTGCTTAATTACACCCATAATAAAAAACCTCACCCCTTCCCCTCTCCTTATAAAGGAGAGGGGAATAGGAATAGGTTACGCGCTAAAGTACTTCGCTACTGGGTGATAAGTGATAATCGCAGTCGTAGACTGTTCAGGATAAAGCTGTTCACTTTCATCCATGTGCAAGTCAATACGTTCTGCCCCTAACAACTCCAGCTGCTTGTATTGATCTTGAATATTCGGACAAGCCGGATACCCAAAACTATACCGCGAACCCTGATATCTCTGTGCCAAGATATCCCGAATATTATCCGGTTCCTGAGCCACAAAACCCAACTCGCGACGAATACGGGCGTGTGTCCACTCCGCCAGCGCCTCAGCTATCTGCACCGCAAAACCGTGGAAATACAGATAATCTGTGTACTTATTATCTGCAAACAACTTTTGAGCGTACTCCGTGGCAATATGCCCAACCGTTACCGCCTGCATCGGGAACACGTCAATAATTCCCGACTCCTTCGGCGCGAAGAAATCTGCAATACACAAACGCCTCAACGATTTTTGCCGTGGAAACTCAAACTTTCCTATTTCCTTGGCGTCTGTGCGGTTCGTATCATTTAGATACAAAGTATTCCCCTCAGCCTGACAAGGAAAATATCCATAAATCACCTGCGGATGAAGCAAATTCTCCTGTATAACTTGCTGCTTCAAATCCTCCAAAATCGGATATACTTTCTCATTCAAGAAAGCTTGATACTCCTCTTTAGATTGCTCTTTCGGCTTGCGGAATTGCCATTGTCCTGCAATCAAAGCTTGTAAATCTAAATGCCAGAAAATCTCCTCAAAAGGAATCTCTTCTGGCTGGAGTATCTTCGTTCCCCAGAAAGGTGGGGTTGGACGTTCAATATCTACCGCCACAGCTTCAGAACGACGGGTATCCACTTCTTTTGGTTCAGGAGATTTTTCTTCAGCCGTCTGGGCTACAGGCTGTTTGTTACCATTTCCTGACACTTGGGTCGTTTTAGGAGATTCATTCAAAAATCCCCGCAAATCATCCCATTGACTAGCACCTTTGGCTGGCATTAACTTATCCATGAAGTGCAAATCAGAAAACGCATCTTTGCCGTAAACCACTTTACCTTTGTAAGTATTTTGGCAATCTTGATCAACAAACTTGGGTGTCAGCGCTGCACCACCTAAAATCACAGGGACGGTGATTCCCTTTTCGTTGAACACCTCCAAATTCTCTTTCATAAAAGCAGTGGATTTCACCAACAAACCACTCATAGCAATACAATCAGCTTTGTGCTGTTCGTAAGCATTGATGATGTTCTCCACTGGCTGCTTAATTCCCAAGTTAACCACCTTGTACCCGTTGTTCGACAAGATGATATCAACTAAGTTCTTACCAATGTCGTGAACATCGCCTTTCACCGTAGCAATGATGAATGTCCCCTTGGTATTGTTACCAGCTTCTGATTTTTCCATGAAGGGTTCAAGGTAAGCCACTGCTGCTTTCATGGTTTCCGCTGACTGCAATACGAAGGGAAGCTGCATTTGTCCAGAACCGAACAACTCACCGACAACTTTCATCCCATCCAGCAGGAAGGTGTTGATAATATGCAAGGGGGAGTAGTTTTCTAAAGCTTTGGTGAGTTGTTCTTCTAAACCAATGCGTTCGCCGTCGATGATGTGGCGCTTGAGACGTTCTTCAATGGGTAGATTTTCGTCAACGCCTTTGTCGCGTTTCGTCGTCACCCCTTCAAATAACTTTGTCAGTTCTGCCAAGGGATCATAAATGCAGACATTTCCTTTAAATTTCCGTTCATCGTAAATCAACTGGTGACAAACTTCTTGATGGCGTTCCTCAATCCGCGACAGTGGTAAAATCTTGCTAGCACTGACAATTGCCGCATCCATACCAGCAGTCATCGCCTCGTGTAAGAACATGGAGTTGAGGACGATACGTGATGCAGGGTTAAGACCAAAGGAGATATTGGAAACGCCTAAGACGACATGAGATCCAGGCAATTCTTGACGAATCCGACGGATTGATTCAATTGTAGCTTTACCGTTAGCACGGTCTTCTTCAATCCCCGTGGAAATCGGTAGAGCTAGAGTATCAAAAAAGATTTCTGTAGATGGAATTCCGTATTCAACAGCTTGACGGTAAGCACGTTGGGCGATCGCAAACTTTTTGTCTGCTGTCCGTGCCATCCCATCTTCATCGATTGTACCAATCACAACACCAGCACCGTATTTCTTCGCCAGTTCTAACACCTTCAAGAAACGCGGTTCTCCATCTTCATAGTTAGTGGAGTTCAACAAACACTTACCACCAGCAACTTTTAGTCCCGCCTCCATCTTTTCCCATTCAGTGGAGTCGAGCATTAATGGAAGTGTCACATTATTGACCAGACGTGAAACCACCTCGTGCATATCATGCACACCGTCACGTCCGACATAATCAACGTTGACATCCAAAATATGTGCGCCTTCCTTAACTTGCGCCCTCGCCATTGACACCAGTCCATCCCAATCTTCCGCATTCAGTAACTCGCGGCATTTTTTGGAACCACTGGCGTTGAGGCGTTCGCCGATAATTAAGAATGAATTGTCTTGCTCGTAAGGTTGAATATTGTATATTGACGCCGCTGCTGGTTCAAGTTCAGGATGTCTGACTTTTGGCGTCAACTCTTTGGCAATTTCTGCTAATTGTTGAATGTGTCCTGGACGTGTCCCACAGCAACCCCCTATCACTTGGACACCCAAATCTTCAACAAAATGCATCAATGACATCCGTAATTCCATCGGTGTCAAGTGGTAATGAGCTTGACCGCCAACATTCTCTGGTAAACCCGCGTTGGGAATACAGGAAACTACGAAGCGCGAATGTTCTGAGAGATACTTGATATGTGGTTTCATCAAGTCTGGACCTGTGGCACAGTTCAGACCGAGAATATCAATTGGGTAGGGTTCGAGAATTGTTAGGACAGCGTTGATTTCCGTCCCAACCAGCATTGTGCCCATTGTTTCCATTGTAACGGATACCATGAGCGGACGGCGATCGCCTTTCTTCACAAAAACTTCTTCAATTGCATTCAGCGCCGCTTTGATTTGCAGCACATCTTGGCAAGTTTCAACGATGAATAAATCGACTCCACCATCAAAAAGTCCTTCCGCTTGTTCGGCGAAGGAAGCTTTTAGGGTGTCAAAGTCGATATGTCCCAAAGTTGGTAGTTTCGTAGTTGGTCCTATAGAACCCGCAACAAACCGGGGTTTTTCGGGAGTAGAAAATTCCGCAGCAACCCGCTTTGCGAGTTCCGCCGCTGTTTTGTTAAGTTCATACGCTTTGTCCGCCAAGTCGTATTCGGCTAAAACAATCGACGCACCGCCAAAGGTATCTGTTTCAATCACATCTGCACCAGCGGCGAGAAAGTCCCCATGAACTTTTGCGACTGCTTCTGGCTTGGTGTAAACGAGGTACTCGTTACAACCTTCGTATTGAGGACCACCGAAATCTTCAGCAGTCAGGTTTTGCGTTTGCAAATTCGTTCCCATTGCACCGTCGAAGACGATAACTGGGCGTGTGGGACTATGCAAGTGTTCTAAGAAAGTAGAAGTCATATTCTCCAAGAGAAAATTGGGTTAGTCTGGAAATATTTAACTGTACATACTATTTTCTCGAATTTTTAGTACTTCGGAAGTGTGAATAATTAGGGGTCTAAGGGTGTTGGGGTATAGGTGAGGAGAAAAGTAACCGTGAATGACTTTGTTTCCCCTACCCCCTTACACTTTCAAGGGTAGGTATTTAAGAAAGGCATAGAGAAGCAGGTAAAATACTTATCTGATGGAAGTCCGCAGAAATATCCAAGGCAAAAGCAGAGGATAATCCAGGGTGTAGGAGGGTGAATGCAGGTA
>NZ_JABXYX010000181.1 GCF_017982655.1 Brasilonema sp. CT11
ACAGTAGAGGTTCAAGAATTTCCCACTCTTCGTCTGTTAGGCTGCTGGAGTATGGCATGGTTGCTGGATAAGGCTTTTGCCGTAACTTTACTTCAACACTGTAAAAGATGTCAAATGGGTTCTATAACAACGAGTACCCAACTACGCCGACAGATCAACAAACAAAGGCTGGCTCATTTTCTAGGGGACAATGCGTCAGAATATCCACGCAGAGTGTAGCGCCTAATCGCTATGTCCCGGTGTATGTAAGCTTTTGGGACGCGAGTGAGGCAGCTATCAGTAACTTGTTGCTGGTTGATTGCTTATGGTGCTATATTAATAAAAAGGTGCTGCACCTGTCAATAGGTAAAACAAAAGTAAAAATAGATAGGCAAACAGAAAACTTGATTGGTTTCGTTGGCGTAAGCGATAATTATGGATATTTATTTACATTTGTATGCAAGTGAGTAACCGTGCCATCGAAAAAGCCATCCATAACCATAAGAGTTAACGATGAAGATTATGAAATTCTAAAAGAATGGGCAGACAGTGAATACCGGACAGTGCCAAGTCTCGTACTAGCCTTAACGAAAAGAGCAATTGATGAATATAAGGAGAAGCTAACAGATAAAGAGTGACGCAAGAAAACCAGCCAGACAACCAAGACGAGCCATTTGACCCAATAACAGACCCAAGGGACTGGTCAGCAGCCGAAACCGAACTAGCTTGTTTCGCACTTGCTAAAAGTAAAGGTAAGCAATTAGTCAGGATCATCAACACTAAAAAAGCGCCGATGCAATTCATTTGTATTTTTGAGGATTACCCAGAATGACTACTGTAGCGACTCAAGTTCCAATTACTACTATTATTCCTATACTCGCGGCTATCGGCTCACGCTCATGGCAGCAATTCAAAGACCTAGAAGCAGATTTTGTTAACCAGCATGGTATAGAAGTATGGCAAGACGTTTTTAATTTTCAAGTCAAGCCAGCGCTAGACCGGGAGTCTGACAGATGGCTGCTGGTCCAGTGGTGTGGTGAAGGAATTAATTGGATTAAAGACGTAGCTTAGACAACCCTTAGCAGATGTGAAAATAGATCGACACGGTAAAGCAAAGGTATTATCACAGCAAGAAATCCAGCGGTTATTTACCTCTGGGTTGCTTACTGCTAAAGACAAAACCTTGTGTGCTGTGATGCTTTACACTGCCTGTCGGATCAAAGAATGCGTCACACTGAAGATTAGGGACGTGTACGACTCAAAAGGGAGGGTACGACCTGAATTGATTATCCGCAAAAGCAACACTAAAGGGAAACTTGCTACCCGTACCATTCCCGTATTAGAGCATCGGTAAGTCTTTTTCTAGACGCTCTTTGGCTTGAATACCCGTAAAGCTCGCCGGGGGAAGCTTCCCCCGGCAGACTTTACGTCATTTCATCAATTGATTAGGAAATAGGTTTGAGAATAGCATCAATAAGAGAATGTTAGATGTCATGTGGTAGGAAATGGTAGACAGTACAAAACCCCCACAACTCGATGAAGGTGCAGGAGTTAAATGAAGGATGGTTGTTAGCTGAGGTTAGGTTAACGGGGAGGCGAAATAGTGGATTAGAGGGAGCGCGATCACGCTTGATGAGCTTCTATTGTCACGTTAATCGTGTTCTCTCCTGCAATCCCGCCTCGAATACCTGATGTTTCAATGATTTTCCATTGAATTCGTACGTCGGAAATACCTGAACTTAACACAGCATTATTAATAGCTTCATCAAGAGCCGCTTGAAAATTTCCTTCTTCTGAGGTTCCTTTAAAATGTTTTTGATTTAATGACATTTTACGTTTCATTAAGTTGACTTACTTAGAAACATGGTATCTAACTGTAATTATTTTGACACTTAATTATTTTTAGAAAAAAGAGGATTAAGTATTAAGTATTTTTAGATTATCCTCTTGACAACCATCACTTGTGTAACTAATACATATTCAAGCTGCAATATAGGCTCTATTTTTCTTATTTTTTATTTGGATTCTCACGTAGGTATCCTTAGATCCTGCACCTCTGCTGTAGAACTCTATTTTTCTTATTTTTTATTTGGATTCTCACGTCTGACTTGCACGCACACAAAAAGAAGTCCCCTCCTAGAACGCGCCTAAGAGGGTGATGCTGGGGATGGTCTAAATAATTTTGGCAGTGCTAAGCACGGGTGAAAACTGTATATCCCCTGCCAAATCTCTATAATGCTGAACGGGTAACAGTTTTAACCTTTCAAGTATTTGAGTAGAACAGTTTTTGAACCTCTCAAATGGACTAAATTTTATCCCTTGCCAAAACCTTGGTTGGAACCCGTTGAGTGCATTTTACACGCCAGTATCTGAGGGGGTCAAGTCTATGCCTGGATTATTAGCACTTACTTTCAAGAACTTTACAACCAACTGCTCTCAAAGCCTTATCCACCAAGTTATCTGAGGGGGTCAACCAGAGAATGCGGGTTTCTGCCATTGTCAGACCCCCTCAGATGCTTATGAATCGTTATTTTTTGATAAGGTTAGTTAATCTATTATTAATCTGTCACATAACAAAACCTACCATCAAAAAGTTTGCTCAAGACCTCTTGAATGAGCAAGTTACCTTCGACCATAGCACTATGGAGAATTTGAAGGCGCGGATTGAGGAACACGGCGAGGAAATTGAGCGCGATCGCCAAGAATTCAACGAAGTTCTCAAGCAGCTAGAGAAAGCCAATGAGCGTGTTGCTCAGTTGAGTCAGCCCATCACATGGGAACCCGCTACCATTAACGCTACCGCTATTGGCAATACAATCATTCAATTTTTTCAGAAGCAACGCATCTATCTTGATAGGTCACACTGGACAGGGGATAAACATGAAGCAGTTCTCTACTTCCACACGACCCGACTCAATCCAGCCCAAAGAATCGACATCAAAGCACTCAATGAGCATGGTGAGTACTTAGGGCAATTCCATCAATGTCTTAAGCCGATTGTGTTTGAGTGGGACTGGCAAGAAACACACATGTTGACGGCTAAAGTTGTCATGCTACAGCGTCCTGAGAAACTTAAGGCTAAGGAGGCGACTAAGGAAGCAATTAAAAATCCGCTCTTGTTCCTCAAGCCGTCTGAATCGCTGCTTGGTTTTGTCCGCGAAGCTTACCATGTTGGATTATGGGGCGAAACCGGAACAGGTAAGTCAACAGCTATCAGTAACATCATTGGTGGCATGGTTCAGGAGCTTGGAGGAATTCCAGATATCCGCGCGACTATTCCCAAAATTGATGCTGACACTGCCGGGATGTTTCCCCAGGTTGATTGGTTGGGTGTGAGAAATTCTGTGTTTGGCTTATTGGAAGCCGCACTAGAAATCCAATTCCGTATTTACCTGAATGAACAAGCATTCCTCAAAGGGGAGGCAATCAAAGACTTCGACCCTGTTCTGTTTTTCATTGATGAAATCAATATGATTTTTACTAGATGGGGTTCCATCAATGAAGCAGATTCTGAGAATGTTTTGGAGAGATTTGAGAGCACGTTGAGTGGCGTTAAGCGTAGCTCTGCCGCAGGCAATCGCTTAACTTATTTCCAAAGCTATATGAAGTTGGAGTTGATGAATTATAAAAATCAGTTTGCTAAAAGATTGGTTTTGTTTGTCTGGCAGACAGGGCGCTCATTGCGGGTTAAGTCATTAATCGCTGGTCAAAACCTCAAACCAGGTGCGTTCAACATGATGAAGATGGATATAGCGAATTGCGCTTACATTGCGCTAGGTGACGCTATCGAAGAATGTAAGGAAAAGTCAGGTCTGTTGATGAAGCTGAGTTCAATAAAAACTTTGAGACGCTCCAAGAGCAGATAACGGAAATAGCCAATCTGAAGTATGCAGGTCTGTTCTGTCCTAGCGTAGGCAAATCATTTTTTAGCGTACTGCCACCACCACAAACTTACACTTGGTCAAAGGATGGCGTTGCTGCCAAAGAATCCGGAACCACAACTCCTTTGACGTTGGAAGCCACCAAGGTTGTTGATTATTTCAAAAGAGCGAAAGTCCAAGCTCCTAAAGGCTTACATGATTTGAAGAAAGCTAAAAGCCTCAAAGGTATGCCTGATGATGCCCTAGTCAAGGCGCTTGCTGAATTGGTAGAGCGAGGTATTTTGCTGGTCATGGCTGATAGAGATAGCCAAATTACTACTTGGATGCTTGCTGCAGTGCCGCAGTAATTTTTTAAAAACCGCGAAAAAGCCAAAATAAGCCATTTCGCGGCAAAGCACTTTTAAAAGTACCTCAAAGCCTTATACAGTACCTGCCGCAGGCTTGCCGCAGGCTGCGGCAAGCCTGCGGCGAAGCGCGGCACAGGTGCGGTAATAAACCCCAAAATGTAGTCTGGGAGCGTGCCGCAGGTTGCGGCACTTCACCGACAGCACAAAAGTAATGAAAAAACTTTGTCCACTATCTTGACACCGTACAAAGTTGTAGCTAGTATAGAGATGTGGACAAAGTTAAGTGAACAAAGTTAAATCTTATGACTAACAGAAGCTATCTTCTCAAATATGTAGATCGCCATGTAAGAACCGTGTGGGTGAAAGACTGGACAGTTGAATTCCTCAAAGGATTAGATGGTCAATCGACCAAGCCAGAGATTGAGCAATATTGTCAAACCAAACTGCAAGAGTTCAGCGACATTTGCAAAGCCAAAGCAGAAGAACGCGCCAAAGAAGACCGTCAAACCTTTAATGAGCATAGCTGGAAACAGTCGAGTACCAGCAATATGTCCGGTATCCGCAAGGCTATCGCGGCATGGAGTGAAGACAAAACACTTGACGATAGCAACAGTTATCCGCAACAAACCAAAAACGGGATAGTTACTCAACACTTGGCACTGTTGTACATGAAATATGAGTTTGTCCACAATCAGCCGAACACAGAAGCTAAGCAAGCCAAGAAAGACGAACAACGACGCAACCTTGAAAGTATTAACTGTGTAGATGAGTATCAAGCCAAGATTGACGTGTTACTGCAATCAACTGACCATAAAGAACTGGTAGCGGGTTTGATTGCCGCCACTGGTAGACGACCATCTGAAATTTACAAAACTGCTGAGTTTAAGCAAGTTGGACAGTTTGAGGTGATGTTCACAGGTCAGTTGAAAACTCGTGGTGAAGTGAGGGAGGGTTATCCCACATACACACTTGTTGAGTCAGCTAAAGTTATTGACGCTCTTGCCCGATTGCGTCGGATGCCCGAAATCAAAGCAATTAAAAACCTTACTCTGGCTGAGATTGACTCCGGTAAGAACAACAAGATGAATGCTGCAATCAAAGAGCACTTCACCCCACTTATTAACCCGCCACACGGTGAAGCTGAATTGTCAGCCAAAAATTTACGGGCATCCTATGCGGCGATCGCCATTTATTTGTTCTGTCCTTGGACGACTTCTACAAACTTGTTCATCAAAGAACGACTTGGACACACGAGCGATGCGACCGCCACTGCTTATGAGGATTACCAAATTACAGACCAACAAGGACGCCCGTTAACCCGTGGGGCTTGGGTTCAAAGATTAACTGAAAATATGGACAAACCTATGCACGCTGAAATAGTGAATATGCAAATGAGAGTGAGTGCTGCAACTAGAGCAGTGATTGATGACCAAGAGTTTTTACCATTTGGCGACCGCGTAAATCGACTTGAAGAACTGGTGAGACTAGCCCGAATTGGTAAGGAGTTTGAAGAAGGCAAATTAGTTAAGGAAGTTGTGACCGTGGTAGAGAAGATAGTGGAAGTTGTACAAGTACCAGTTACAACCAGTGAAACAAGTACAGAAGAAATCGAAGTGAAAACATCAACCAAGCAATCAAAGAAAGACCCATCAGAGATGACCAATGAAGAACTCTTTGGGTCACACGCTCCTAATAGTGGAGAAGAAAAAATCAGACGCGCGGTACAAGCCATCAAGACTTATAACGAACGTCAGTACAGTATTAAAGAGATGTGGATGATTAACACTAGCACCCTCAAAGAGTTAACCAATTGCCGTACAGCAGTAGTTGAAAAGTACCTGAAATCTGATGAGGGGCGATTGCAGGTGACTGACTACAACCTAGAGAAACAGATGGGTTATCAGCACAATCGTGGTAGAGGCAAAATTAGCTCAGTTGTCAAACTCGGTTAAATCAAATAATTTTGTCAAGGATGTGCTGCGCTTTCTTTCTAGAATATGGGTAAGTTTTTACAAGTACACCATCCTTGAAAATCATTTTTCGGATAGATTTTCTATTAGCCACACTTGCCAGTTCATCAATAAATATTTTCATAATCATTTCGTTGTTCACGGTCAAAAATCCTTAACGCAAAATACCCCTTTCACACAAACCCCTCAACGTAAAATACCCCAAATAACGATTTTTACAGACATACCTCCCGCAAATACACCCCAAAAACCACAAATCAGATACATAGCCCTGAGCATTATACCCCAACGCAGACATAGCCCTGAGCACACAACCCGGTATAATGTCTACCGGGTTGAAGTGTATTTATTTCTTGGAAGTCCCTCCTCTGCTTTTTGACCCATTAGTTCTTAGCGAATCTTTTGAAGCTTTTGAGTCTTTTCCTTTCGCTTTCTGGAGTTGCTGATTGCTAGCCTGTTGTTTCTTCGCTTTTTGTCCTTTTTCGTGTTTCTCTTTGTTTGATGGGCTTTTATTACTAGTATGCTCAGCACCTTTTTTCTTGGTATTATTGGCAGCTAATAGTATATTTTGTTCTTTACCAAAAGAAACCTCTGCTTGTTGTTGACCTATTGTGTTTGATGTAGTTCCAGGCAAATCAAAAGTGTGTTGCTGAGCTTTAATAGCTGATGCAGGCAAAGTAGCACCTGTAACAGCAAGGATAGTACCTGCGATAATTGTAGTCAGTTTACCTTTCATAGTTTACTCCTGAATCGTTTTGTGATTGTTAGTACTGATGTGTATAAATCAGTAACAATTTGACCGAGGTTTTGAACTAGCGAGAACATAAGCCCTGCTTCTACTTTTTATATAGGGATAAGTGAAATCAACTTATGCAAAATGTAAGAATCAGGATTTGGAATTAATAAAAAACTCGCGACACTGGCGCTAATGTTCGGACGCGGCGCTCACGGCGGCGACCGCCGCGTTAGTTTCGGACACCCTTATAGTTACGGGTAGACATACTTTGTTCTCCTGAAAAAATGATTTTTTGTTTGAAAAATATTACTTTCTAATTGCTCTAATTCTTCTGAGCATAGTATTTGCGAATAGACCCGGGTTACAGGGTATATGCAAACACTTTTATTTATAGTTTTTGGAAGGTTACAACATGACCTTGATTACCACTTCGATTAAACTTACCGTTAAAAGCCCAGTTAATGAATCCACCATCACCTTTATTGGTGAAAGTGCCGTCTTCAAAGATCCATATTCCGTAAGGAACCCCCTGATAGTTTGCTTGTTTGAAAAACTTCACCCCGTTAATGTTTCGGTCATAGGGTTGGCTCATATTAAACACCATCACGTTGTATTTTCCGCGTGCGGCATAAGTAGCTTGTTCCATTAGTCCCTTGACAAATCCTTCACGGTTTTTGCTGGCTACAACTAGATCGTTAATCTGTAGTCCTAGTTGAGCCGCACCAATAGCTAAGTCACCACCAGCCGCTGCACCACCACCGCGCGCGATTAAATCAGCTTTAGCGTAAGATGATTGAATAGTTTGATGGTTAAACTGTTCAACTGCACTTGCACTCTTTAGGGTTACTAGAGGCGTCAGAGTTAATGTTGCAGTTAAAAAGCCGAAAAACAGTCTTTTAGTGTTCATTAGTTTTTCCTCACAAAATTTTGAGATGGTTTTGAAAGTATTGCTGCTGAGTTTGATACTGACAAGCAGATATAATTTCTTGTTGGGAAACTTGATAACTTTGAATTGTCATCTAAGCCTATTTTTTAATAGGGTAGGTAAAATCAACTTATGCACTAGTACACTTCTTGAGGTTGAGCCGAGATAGCTGCAATTTCGGGCGCGGTCGCCCTCCGGGCAGTTTCACTGCCCTCGTAGAACTTAGTCCACTCAGCAAGTGTACAAAGTTGTAAGCGCGGTCGCGCGGTTTGTTTCGGGCTACGCCCTTCAGGATGCACAGGAAGGGCTATGAAATCTTGTGTGTCTCAAAATGGACAGGATGCTAGTACTTTGAACCAAAAATTAACTTCAAGGGTCTAATGACTTGTGATATAGCAGTGGAGAAAAATCTTAGGACATCTGGAAAAAGCTATCGGAAAGGATAAGCCAACAACCTTTGTCCTAATCAGCTTGACTACTGCTATACCTGGTAGAAATTTGTTCGATATCTCTACCTTTAATGGTAGGGATATTGTCTTTCTTGAAGAGCGACGTGTTACCCTCCAACCAAGCTAAGCACGAGAAGGTGCATAAGTCAAAAAAATTTAACTTATATACATATTGTAAACAACACGCCTTCACAGAGGCTTTTGAAATATGTCAGCAGATTTCGCCGTACACGTGGCAAATGTATTTGAACTCACTGCTAGCAAAGAAACTTTTATTTCTTACTTTGCAGATGCTAATCGTAAACCCCATCGTCTGAATTATAAAACTCAAAGCGTAGAACTGAATTTTAACAGTTCTGAAATTCAAAAATTTGAAACAAATTTTGGGACTATTCTGACGGTAATTATCGAGAAGACAGATTCAGTGGTTGGAGGAAATGAAGTTTTATTAACTTTGCTATTACCAACAGTCACCTTGTTAATAGGCGATAAAGGAGAAAAGCCTGTTAAAACTGAGGCTCTTTTGACGACACAAAAGATAGGAAAACCAGGTATACCAACAGCAATTGGACAACAAGAAAAATATGAAGTATTGTCACTTAAAGGAACTGCTAAGTATGTAGATTCGTAACAATTAGAACGTAATCTCTGTTCCCTACTTTCCTTCTATACTTTCTAATCCTCCCCCCTTTCCCTTTGTGGTTGTGGGGGATTTTGGTGTGTGGGTGGGTGTACTCGTGTTGTGTACTTAAATACGTTTTATACCTTATCACTTTGCTCCAATAAAGGAGGGGGACTTACTTTATAGGATTTTTGTTCTTTTCACAAAAACTGCATAAGTCTTCAAACCTCAGAAATAGATATATAGAAGTGAGGACGAACATCCATGAATAACTTTATGATGCTGAAAAACAGATTATTCGCGATAGTAACTGTTGTCGGTATGCTGAGTACGACAGCTTTTCATACAAAGAAATTTAAATTGACAACACAACCCTCTTTATTGGGATAATACCGAAGTAGAAAACTACACCAAATTTTTGTACCTGCTCAAAGGATCATATGTCTACAAATTTTTTAGTACGGAAGTTTTTGAAAACTGGCAGTAGTCTTATTGCAAGTGTGTCAATAGCGATAGGCGTTTTATCTCCTATCGTGTTAAATTCTTCAAAAACTTTAGCTGATACCTCTGCTATAGGGACTCCAGTTGAAGTGAATAGTGCAATTCAAGATTTAGCTAATAAAGGTATCAGTCCTAATACTATTGCATTCGCACCTAACGGAGGGTGGGTGATTATTCATGGTGGTTATGGTTATATTTCAAGCAATCTTCGACAAGACCTCCTCGAAACACTTTATAAGTTATATAAACAAAAACAACCTATTGTTGATATAGCATTCACACCCACAGGAGAGTGGATAGTTACCTACGGCATTTGGGATGAAGGTATAGCTACAAGTGCAAATCTACCAGCGGAAGTAGTTACAGCAATTTCAGATGTAAGGAAAAAAAATAAATATATCTATAAAGTTGCATTTGCTCCAAATGGAAGTTTTGTGTTTGTGTATGATCGCAATAGTTATTCTGTAAGTCCGAATATCTCACCAGAAATAGTGGCTTACCTCGAAGCTATAAAGAAAAAAAATGCTGCTTTCACTGATATAGCATTCAACAGTGGTGGAAGTTTTATAGTTATTTCTGGTGGAAGTGGTTATTATACGACTTCAGGTATTCAACCAAGTCTAACTGATAAGATTAACGAAATAAATCGAAATTCAGTTAATAATCCTTCTACAGCTTATAAATATTTTACAGGTGTACGTATGACACCTAATAATGGTTGGGTGTTACTTTATCAGAAACCCTAAAAACTATTAGACATCTCCGAAATATATGCATTCTGTGGTAAAAGAAGATTAAGTGATCTTTTTACTACACAAAAATGGCTAACATAGCAGGGTACATTGCGAACAATCCAGAAGAAGTACAGCGCTTATTAGGT
>NZ_JABXYX010000182.1 GCF_017982655.1 Brasilonema sp. CT11
AGCTCTTGGTTTATCGCTGCCAACAACTAATGAAACAGCACGATTTTATCTCTGGACTAACTTGCTACTACTGGTGGCCCAGAACCAGGGCGGCTTAATTATAAGTATTCATCCGGACATGATATTACTCTCCAAGTTTTAGACGGTTTAGAATATACCCACAACGCAGAAATTCCTAATGTCAAATTAGGTAATGGTGGATTTGGTAAAGGTAGGGGTTTGGTTCACCGCGATCTCAAACCAAGTAATATTTTTCTGGGCAATGTTGATGGTAAACTAACAGTAAAAATCGGAGACTACGGTTTATCAAAAGCGTTTGATTTAGCAGGTTTAAGTGGTGAGACCAGCGCTGCGGGAGGGTTTCCAACGCCAGATACCTACGGAGGGAGACCCTCCTGCAGTACTGGCTCCTCCGCAGGCGACTGGCGAACCCGGAGGGTCAAACTTTTACAGGTTTTAGAGCTGGTACTCCCGTTTTGATATGTCGCCAGCAACTCTTAAATTATAAGCATGTTAAACCAGAAGTCGATGTGTGGGCTGCAGCGGGTTGTCTCTACTATATGTTGACTGGATTTTATCCTCGTAATTTCACTGATAAAGACCTCTGGAAAGCCGTATTGGAAGATGACTCTGTATTTATGCGCCAGCGTGATCCAAGTATACCTCAACGACTAGCGGAGGTGATTGATTCAGCTTTGGTGGAGAAGCCAGAGATTTACTTTAAGAGTGCGACTCAGTTTAAGCAGGCGTTGTTGGATGTGTTGTGATAGAAACCACTGTTCCCTGTTCCCTGTTCCCTGTTCACTGTTCACTGATTACTGTTCACTGTTGTCGCCTAGCTTTGAAATTAATAATTTGCTCCAAGCGAGATAAAGCACTCACCGCTGACTCGTGTACATAAGAATCAGCAGACTCATCATTAGTCAATGCTTTCAGGACTTCTGTTGCTCGTTCATCTGCCGATGCTGCAAGTGCGTTGACGACTGACACCGCCACCGCTACATTATCTGTGGTTTTCAGCGCCTCAACCAAGATGTCAAAAGCAGGGGAACCAACTTCACCCAACGCCATCACAGCTGCAATATGAACCACCGGATTGGAGTCATTAATGGCAGTTTGCAATCCTTGCAAACCTTCAGCCGGAAAAGGAACATCTGGATAGTTTACCGCAATTTGTGCCAGCGCCTTTGCACAGCTTCCCCGGACAGTCACATTGTCGCTGTTAAGTAATGATTCTACCAAAGGTGGCACACTATCTACGCCAATCATACCTAAAGCTTTGACTGCTGCTCGACGAAAGACGACGTCTTCATCATTGAGAACACTCATCAAACGAGGAATCGTATTTTGATCACGGTTTTCTGCCAACTGTGACATTGCCCGTTCCCGTAGATTGGGATTTGGGTGTTTGAGTTGTTCAAATAGCGAATCTACTGTCATGGGTTTATTACTTTGCTGGATGCAGGAGTGTGAGTTGCTTTGGCTCGAATCAACCAGTTTTGGTCATTTGCTGCAATTGCGTGAGCACTAGTATCGCCGAGTTTCTCCAGAGCCATTAATGCAGCATACTTCAAATCCCAGATTTTAGTTTCCAGAACGGCTTTCAAAAGTGGAATCGCACTCGTATCGCCCAATTCACCTAGAGCGATCGCCGCCCCCGCCCGAGATTTCTGAAACTGAGGTTCGCGATTGTTCAAACCTTCAACAAGCAAATCGTAACCTGGAGCATACTTGAGCCAACCCAAGAGTTTCATCACATGGTAGTGTGCTCCATAGTCATTGTGAGCTTCAGCGGCATAGGTTGCCATCAGGGCTTCACCTGCACTCTCACGATACTCTTCTAATATAGTCTGTGTCGCCAGATAACAACGCCCAAAATCGGTATCATAAAGTTCTCTAATCAGAAATTCCAGTGTTGGAGTCTGATCGTAGCCATGTACCAACTTCAAATCTCTTGGATGGTCAAAAATCACCTGCTCTAGTGATGGTTGAATATCTGTAAAGGCGATCGCTCCTCCTGGAATACCAGCTTCTGCCAACAAGCGAATCCCGCGCAGACGAAACACAAGCGATACCGGACACTGAGCAATCTGAGGAATAGCAGCGTAATACCGAGAATCGATCAAATCTTGGATGCACAACCGACGTGCATACACATTCGGGTGTTCAAGTAAGGCAAGCACCTTCTCAATGGGGGAGTAGTCCCCAGTGAAGCGACAAACCGCAGAGATGGCTGCACTTGCTGTGGGTTTGTCGGTAGCATCCACAAATTTACGGATACGCTCCACTGCTGGCGGATAATCTAACTTTGCCAGGGTATGGATAATTACCCGATAGGTTTGTCCTGGCTTTTCCAGCAATTGAGCAATTTCTTCCAGGATATCTGAGTCTTGGGTGCCAATTTCACCAATTGCCCATACCGTATTTTCCACGAGATAGCAGTCTTCATCTGCCAAGCAGGCGCGAATGGCTGGCAGCGCTTGTAATGAGCGCAACTTTCCCAGGGACTCTACTGACTTGCGTCGCACGATGCGGTTATCTAAGGACGGATCGGTGTTTTGCACTGCCCGAATCAGCGCGTTTATAGAGCGCTCTGTCGCGAAGTTTACCAACTCAGAGGCAGCCACGTAGCGAGAGTCATCTTCCGCTAACTGGTCTAGAGGCGTATCCAACAGAGTAATAGCTTGTTCTTCGGTGAATCCAAAAAGATTGGAAAAGCGCTTATCCATAAGTTACCTGTTAACAGTTAATAGTTAACAGTTAACAGTTATCAATTTGAAGAAGAATTCAGAATACAGAATTCAGTAGGAAGAAATAAAAAATTTAATTTTCCGGCTTCCGACTTGGTGACTCCTTCACTGATAACTGATGACTGATAACTGATTAAAAAGATGAACCTGGGGACTCTCAAACCAATACTTAACCTTTCTGGGCAAAGCACTAGATTAAGAATCCCCAGGACTGACGAACCTAAGTCCAATCAGCTATGAGAGATTATGAACCTATGAGAGGGAGTTGATCAGATAGTCGATAAGAGCGTTGTACTCAACTAAAGCTTGAGCAGACATATCGCGAGGAGCGCAACCACGGTTACGAGCAAATCTGAGTGCTTCAACGTAAGGAGCGGTGGGCAATTCTAAGGCGCGATAAACTTCACGACCACCAGCAATACCCCACTCATCCAATGGACCTGTACCACCAACTACCAAGGAGTACTGGATCAGGCGCATGTAGTGCTTGATGTCACGCAGACACTTATCTTTCTTGACCTGAGTGCTGTTAGCTTCACCATCATTGTTCAGGTAAGGATACTTTTTGATAGCAGCATCGTAAGCTTCCTTAGCTACGTTGTCCACGTTATTCAGCTTTTCAGCAGCTTCTAAACGGGCTGCAGAACGCTGGATACTACCTTGAAAAGATTCTAGGTCAGAGGTGCTGGGGAAACGACCAGCCGCATCAGCAGCTGCGATGACTGTGGTCACAACTGATTTCATGTTTTGCTATCTCCAGAAATAGATATTTAAGCGTTTATTTCAATTCAATTCGTCAATTGCTTTGGCTATTGCTTAGCTCAGAGCAGAAACAACGCGATCAAAGTAGCTAGCTGCTTCAGCGGTCAAAGCAGAGCAGTCACCTTGCTGAGCACCCATTTTGCGGAATCTCTTACCACCATTAGCTTCTGTATTGGTGTCGTTGATGTGAGCCAGTGAGCTAGCCTTCATGATTTGAAGAGCTCTGACTGTGGAGGTGGTGGGTACACCAAGAGCAGCATAGGTTTCTTTCAAACCGTTGAGGCAGCGGTCATCAAGAACGGAAGCATCACCAGCCAATAAAGCGTAGGTGATATAACGCAGGACGATTTCACCATCACGCAGACAAGCAGCCATGCGGCGGTTGGGATAGCAGTTACCACCAGCTTGGATCAAGCCTTGGTTTTCGCAGATCATCCCAGCGACAGCATCAGAAACGATACAGCTAGCGTTGCTGGCGATCGCGTTTACAGCATCAAGACGCTTGTTACCTTCGCTAACAAAACTGCGGAGTTTACTAATTTCTTCTCCACTTAAGATGCCAGTTTTAGCGTCTGCTGTAACTACGGCTTTGGAAAATGCGTCGAGTACCATTGAACTCTCCCTATCTTCTAAGTTCTTATCTTGTATTGGACAAGACATCTTTGAAGATAGAAGAAGAGGTATGCTAGTGTCTCACTTCTGAGAAACAAAGTAATAATCTGTAACAATTGCTATATTTTTTAAGCCAAGGAAAGTTAGCTCTTAACCCTTGGCTGACGTATTGTCTGAAAAGTTTAGACAAAATATTTTTTGTGAATTTGTAGACGCATAAGCGCTTTCCCGCATCGTGCGTAGTCCTGTTGTCGGTTTTGTTATGGACTTTTGACTCAAAGCCCATGAGCGTCTGACCTACTCTATCTGGGCGATCAGGTGCTTAATCACATTCTCTTTAATCATTAATTGCCGCAGGACTTCCAACAGCAAGCCCTGAGCCTGATCCTCATTCAGTCCTTTGACCTGTCGCTCATATGTTTTCAGGCTAAATTCTTGTTCTAAGCTAAGTTCTATCGGAAGTTCCATGATAATTGCCTCAGATGGTGTGAATTTAGTGAGATGTCAAATAACCAATAAAATTCAGACTTAAATTATCACTGTATTAAATACAACCTTTAACTACACTTTTTTATAAGTATTTAGATTTTTATCCTGTTGTTAACTAATATAACAAAAAATTGACAATCTAACCAACTTTAATGTGCTTCTCCGGTAGGAAAAAAAGATCAACCGATGGGGTGAAGATTTGATCGTATAAACTACCTCGGCTTGTGAAGAGTGTAAGTAGTTCACTCCACATATTGTTCTTGACAAATTATCTAAATTTTAGTTAAGTTTGTTTAAGTTTGTGTAATGAGAAATAAAAGCCTTGATGCAGATATCGACTCCTAGTATCGAGTCGGAAAAGTATGATGTTAGCTTTGGCTATTTGATTGTAAATTAGACTAAAAAGTCGCCAGTGTCACTCTTGCCCATAAATTCACGCGTTTGCAGGTTAAAGTTTTATGATAAAAAGTAGAGTAGGCGACAAATATTTGAGTCTGGAGGCTTGGACTTATTGATGGACGCAATGGAGTTTTTTCAACAAAGTGCTGGCTCTTGGCGATCGCAGCGCACAACCCATCACCTCGCCTTCAAACGATCTGAGGTTGGTGAGTCGCAAATCCAGGTAGATGCTCTGGCGGGGGACGATCCAGAAATCATTGCTTTATGTGAATTCCATCAGATTGATGCAAGTCTGGCTATTGGGGGTTGCAGCGTCAGATGGGGAGGCTCAATGGGCTGGGATCAAGAGGGCGAAAATCACGAGGGAAACACTGTATTTGCTCTGGTACCTGATGCAGATAATCCTCGGCAAGGTCGGTTACTGCGCGACAGAGGCTATGCTGAAATCGTGCCGGTTGTTGGTCAGTATCACATGGATGATGATGGTGGACTGGTTCTGATCACCGAATATGACACCATGAGTTCAATTGAGCGCTTCTGGTTTGCCAGTCCTGATTTGCGAATGCGTTGCAGTACAGTGAAACGCTTCGGCGGATTCAACACAGCATCATTCTGCACTGAAAGCCGCGTTGGGGCAGATTCATTGAGCCATCCAGAAGTTAATCAGGGGGATGCGATCGTATCGGATGTAACCCCGACTCAAGCTCAAGAAGTCCTTCAAGCCCGACAAGACACCTGCCAACAATATTTATCTTTGTTAGGTTGGTGATTGATTGTCATAGTACTGATGCATACACCCGTGGAGTCGAGTATCTGCGGGTGGTACAAAGCTTTGTGTTAGATCCAGCGATGGTGGATGTGATGGAGAACGTACGCGATCGCATGACCATCTGTACTTGGATTGGCAAAAACATTGATGTGGTAAATGAATCTCTGCGAAACTGTCTAGAAGCTTGCCACGAATGTTTCTACCCTGAAGTACGTCGCGCTATGAGAATCTTTGCAGTTCCCCTAGCTCAATCATTTGGGCTAGATGGTTTATGTAACATTTCGACAATCCCAATCACAATCTTAATCGATGCAGGTCGAGTCGCTCCACACAATTGGTTGAGTATTGTTGCTCATGAATATGCCCATGCTCATCTAGGTACTCCCGGTCATCATCAAGATTTTGCAGCGGTTCTGTTCCATCTCTGTCTCGGGCTAGGACTAGAAACACCTGGGGCGCAAATGGAGGCGACAATTTTACGTAGCTGGCCCCCTTACCCTTCAATCCTAGACCCGTTGGCATTTTGGAGAGGAGAATCGAAAAGGTATTTTTTAGTAAATTAATAAAAAATATTTTTTAACAGTTATTCAGTTATTAGTTATCGTAAATTAAAGGGTTGAAATTCTCAACTGAAACTGTATTTAATTTTGAATTTTAAATGTTACGCAGCGTGCCGCAGGCAGCGAATTTGGAATTGTCACTGCCTTGGTGTCGCCTCGCCAAACTTAATTAAAAGAGCAATAGCCAGACTGACAACCAAGATGATCGTCATACTTAAAGCCGAACCAAATCCCCAATTTTGAGTAGATCCAAGAAACTGATTATAAACTAGCCGTGCTGCTGTCATACTAGAAGCACCGCCAAGTAATTCTGGATTGACAAAATCCCCAAATGCAGTGATAAATACCAAAAAAGAACCACTGGTAATTCCAGTGAGAGTTTGTGGAACCGTGACTTTCCAAAAAGTTTGTACAGGATTTGCGCCTAAATCAGCTGCTGCTTCTAGCAAACGCTTATCTAGTTTTTCTAGCGCTGCATATAAAATCAAAACTATATAAGGCAGCAAGCTGTAGCTCATGCCAATTAAGACGGCTGGACTGCTGTTAAGGACATCTAGAGTTGGTAAACTGAAACTGCTAAGAACACTGTTGAGTAATCCAGTCGGACGCAAAATTGTAATCCAAGCATAAGAGCGGAGTAAAGAGGAAGTCCATAAAGGCAAGACAAAGCCAATCAAGAGCAAATTTCGCCAACGCTCTTGTGCCATTTGAGCAATCCAATAAGCGACTGGGAAACCCAAGGTTAAACAAATGATTGTGGAGGTGAGTGCAAAAAAGAGCGATCGCCCCACAACTTGCAAATATAAAGGGTCAAATATCCGGATGTAATTATCGAATCCACTGGGATTGACTAAATCCCCAGGTCGAATATTTGGTACCAAACTCAACTCAAAAATGATCAGTGTTGGTAGCACCAGCAAAAGTAACAACCAAATTCCGGCTGGTGCAAGCAGTACTAAGGGTTGTAGCCAGCCAAGCCGTGGATGAAGTAATTTTGGTGCTTCGGCAATATGACTTGGAGAATGTAATTGAGGATGAGGAATTTGAGTTGACACAAGTTTATAAAACTAATTTTTTCATGCAGTGTTTTGAAAATAAGAAGTCAGATAAAGAAGATTTTTTTGTGTGTTAAGAAACGTAGTTTATAATAACTACTTAAAAATACAATATTTCAGATTCATAGTCTTCTGGAGTTGGCTCTATCTGCCATACCAATCCTTCCCCAGACTCGCCCAAAGCGACTTCAATGTAAAGTCTCTCTTTAGGAGTTGTAGCTATTGCTTGATTACCATCGAATGGCTGTAAATCTTCAGTCAGGAGTTTCAATATAAATCCACTGGGAATCCGCTCGTCTCTATTTCCATTTCGCAGTTCAAAGCGCCATATATTATTTTCAATATTACCTTTAGGTTGTAACCGCAATTCGTATCCTTGTCCATCAATGGTTAATCTCCGTACCATTGTTGGCAATTCAGCTTCCTCTACTGAACCCCGTGCCCCTTGAAAACTGGACTGTAACTCGATACTTCCCCAACCAAATTTTTGGGCAAAATCTGATACACCAGCTTGCATCCATTGACGAATTGACCACTGTCGTTGCATTCCTTGACGTTGTTCGTACAAACGTTGTCTCCAACCTCCATGTTCTAAAAGTGCTCCCCACGTTTGAAACGGTACTGCCATGCGTGGCAGGATAAGTGCCGGATTTCCTAAACGCTGAAGCAAGTTTTCTGCTTGTGTGACAGATAAAGTTGGTAAGGGGGCAGTTTCTGTGCGAGTCACTTCTTCTGGACATATTTGACGCGCCATCCACAGGATATTTAGATTAGAAATCAAATTTTCTGCATCTAAACAGTAAGCGCGATCGCCCGCATCATAAGTTCCCATATTCTTAAGTTGCGCTTGGGTTGTATACCCCGAAACCCGAATACAGCCCTCTTCCAAATTGACTTGCACTGCTACATAATAATCAGCACTCCAGCTAGGAATGTCCACCCATTCTTGAGGAACACGCAATTCGTCCAAATCAACCGCCTCAGTGGGGATCAATACCATTCGTGACGTTCCAAAGGAAATACCTGTACCATTGACGACTTCCCAAATGCTTGGATTAGCCGCAGCTTTAGGAAAAGCAGTCGCATCAGGAGCGTATTCATCCCGTAGCCAAGGTAAAAAAGTGTTTAAGCTTAAGCGGTTGAGATACGCAATCCAACGACGATTAGAACTAGAAAAAGCTTGGCTTTGTTCCCAAGCTTTTGTTTGCTCGGTTTCAGGAATTTCTAACCACAAATCGGTAGAGTTTGTTAATGTGAGTGTGCTTTGGTTGAATGTCATGGTGATGTGCTCCTATTGTAGGGAGGGACGGCTATAGTGAACTTTTAACCATTCCTCTAAAGTTGTGCTGATATAGCTTAGTACCAGTGAGTCTAGAGAAATATGCAGCGATTCTTTAGTCCAAGTAGCAAGTTTGAGTAATAAGGTGTCTTTAGACTTGCCGAGCCGACGAGAAACAGTGTACTGCTTCACTCCTAATTCTTGTGCAATCTGCTGTTGAGTTAACCCCCGGCTATAGTAAAGTTTTATGATGTTTTGCGCTTCTGCATCCAGTTCGTTCAAAGCTGCGACTAAGACAGTACTGATTTGTGATTGCTTTGATTGTCGCTCAAGCAGTTCTTCTTGAGCAATAACTTCTGTAAGTAAGGATTCCTGCTGGAGTTGCGGTAAAAAATCTTGAAATTCCCCAGAATCGTCATCCCCTTTCGGAGCATTCAGGGAATTCACATTTGGGTACAAGTAAGCGCGGATAGCTTTTGCACAAGCAAGTAGCCATTTTTCTATCGTTTCTATACTAGACTCTGCTCCTGGTTGTGAAAGTTGAGTCTGGCGTTGAAAGTTATAAAGTTGGGCGATGGCTTTCCACGTAGCATCATCTGGTCTTGTTAGTTTACGAGTATTAGTTGGTTGCTGTGGAGCATATAGGGACTGGTAACATTTCCAAGCTAATACATAACGCTCTATCGTGTCCGCGCTCAGTCCAACATTTTGTAAAGATTCTACCAACCGCTTTTGAGTGATTTTGCGCAACAATCGCCAATCAGTACAAATATCAACTTCGTTCTGCTGGCGCAGCATTTCCTTGAGTTCGCTGCTAAAAATCGCACTGGCGTAATTCTTCAGGTTAAAACCCATTTCGGGTTTAAAGCCTTTCAAAACTTTATCTGTGCGAGTTGCTACCATTTGGAAGCAGTCTGATAAAGTGTTTTGTCCAGAGGAAAAACTAGCAACTGTTTTGTGAGCTGCCCAATAACATACTTCTTGTAAATAAGCTGACAGATGTCCTCGTTCCAGACTTTCAGGTTTATTTTGCCACAATTTATACCAAAAAGAAACCCAAAAATTCTCAGAATTTTCTGGTTCTGATAGACGCGCCTGAGAGTTGAGGATATTTCGACGTAACTTAGCATCCGTAGCCCAACCAATGACTCTGTCAGCGTCGAATTGTAAGAAAGTTGTAAATAGCTCAGTAATACCTTGACGGGGACGCATAAACTAAGCAACTCGTAAATGGTCTACTAAATAACTTAAAAAAGGATCATGACATAAATATATAGGTGTATGACAAATACACTTATGCAGTCTCTAAGGGTGCGACAACACTTACAGCCAGTGTTTTGCCCTTAAGGTATCATACTTGAACAATTTTTGCATTTGAAAAGGCTAAAAGCATTGCTGTCAAATAAAGCACCTTTACCATACCACCCTTTACCCCTTAACCGAACTGTATTGGCAGGGGGCACGGAGAGGGGAGGAGCTTTCAAGGGTAGGTATTTAAAAATCAGGCAGTAGAGAGAGTAATTTGAGAGACATGAAGTTGTGGAGTGAAGCTAGGCCAATCCTCAGGGAAAAAACCACCTTGGGGTAATGGAAGGCGATT
>NZ_JABXYX010000026.1 GCF_017982655.1 Brasilonema sp. CT11
ACCTGCATTCACCCTCCTACACCCTGGATTATCCTCTGCTTTTGCCTTGGATATTTCTGCGGACTTCCATCAGATAAGTATTTTACCTGCTTCTCTATGCCTTTCTTAAATACCTACCCTTGAAAGGAGGGGAGGAGGGTGCTCTTCGCAGGGGGAAATAATTGTAGAAAAATCACTTGTATAGGATTCCTATTTGATTTTTGAACTGAACTTAGTACTGTTAAACCTCTCTAGTTTGTGATTCACTAAATTAAACCGGGTTCCTATATCAAACCCGATCGTGAAATGGTATAACAGTCGGTTTTTTATTTTATTATAACAATTAGTAATAACTTTTCTATTTTCGTTGTTATCATTGTTAAGTTTTGTAAATATTGGCGTAATTTATCAAAATAAAAGTGACTAAATATATAGGTAGAAGTATTTGATTTTCGGAGGAAAAGCGTATTTAATATTGAAGGCGAACCAAAAAGTAAAATTATTTAAGATTATTCGTTAATAACCGTATCAACTTTTATAAGTATTTATGCTCTGCCATCTAGACTGGGCAAAGCTTGTGGATGTTATGACGCTCAAGTGCCTTAGTTAGCAAAAAAGCGCAAAATCAATTTTCCTTTGAGTGCTTTAACGCAATCAATTTGTTAGATTAGACGAAAGGAAAACAATTTGCTGAAGTTAAAAACTCAAGTTCATAAGGATTTTCTCAACAGACTTATAGAAAATAATCGTAGTTATTTTTAGGATTAAGTAGTAATTATGTGCCCCCTCGGTATTGGTTCTAGTGACTCAACTACTATACTAAAAACAGGAGAAGCCAAGCTTTGGATTCTCTTGGTAGGCGTTAACGAATACCAAGATCAAAACTTGCCTTCTTTGCGCTACCCAGCGTTAGATTGCCAAGGGTTAGGAGAAGCGCTTAGCAAAGCCACCCAGGGATTTCCTAATAAAGAAGTGATTGTTCATCACGATTTTGCAGCACAATCTCCTACCTTGCAAATGATTCGTGGGAGCCTGCAAAAAATTGTTTCACAATCGAAATCCCAGGATACCATCCTGTTATATTTCTCAGGGCATGGAATGTTAGAGCCTAATACTCAGCAGTCTGTCCTGTGTTTGGCAGATACCCATCAAGATAACTTGCTGGGTACAGGCTTAGGTATGCAAAATCTATTGCAGATGTTAGGGGCTAGTTCCGCTAATCAACAGTTACTTTGTTTAGATACCTGTCATAGCGGTGACTTGAGGTTGTTGGGGGGAAACCGTGGTAGCGCCAGAGATGGAAATGTCCCTAATACTTCACTCACTCCTACAACACAAGTAATGATGAATGCCTTGAGACAACGTGCTGCTCAAAGTAAGGGATTTTGTGCCTTGCTATCTTGTGATCAAGGACAAAAGTCTTGGGAGTTCCCAGAATTAGGACATGGAGTTTTCACTTACTATTTAATGCGGGGAATATTGGGTGAAGCGGCTGATTCATATGGAATGATTGAAGCAGACGGACTTTACAAATATGTTTACCGCAAGACGCAGCAATATATAGATAAATTAAATCAGCAACTGCGTTTGATTAATCAACAAAAACTCAACCGTGGAGATCATCAATTATATCCAGAATATCCTCAGCAAACACCTAAACGAATTGTAGAAGGAGTAGGAGAATTAATTGTTGGATTCAAGCCGACAAAAGTTGAATCTAACAAGCAGCGACGTGCGGTTGTGATTGATGGACTTTCAAACAGTAAAACAACTATTGAGTTGAGTCGATTATTTGCTGGTGCTGGCGGTTTTGAAGTAGAGTATCTTCCAGGGCAAGGTAAAAGTTTGTCAGAGATACGGGGAACTATTCAAGAATTAACTCGTTGGCATAATCATTCAGAAATTAAATCTTTTTCACCGTCCAAAATCGTCAGAAATATACCAACATGCTTATTATATTTGCGCGGGCGCATCGAAGAAATCGAACACGAAGAAGCCTGGTTAGTTTTGGGTGATGGAACACGCTTGAGTCGTTCTTCTTTAAGACAAGAATTACGCCGTGCTCAAAAAACTCAACAAATAATTATCTTAGATTTGATGATTTCAGATTCTTCTGAAGCTACTTCCGTGGAGAATTGGATAGAAGATTTGCAATGTGACACAGAGTATGGACAATGTTTAATAGCTGCCGCAACATCGGCTAACCAACCAGAGTTATTTTCTCAAACGCTTTTAGAAACCCTTGTTGCAGCAAATTCGCAAGCTGGCTTATCAATTGTTAAATGGATTGCTCAATTACAAACCTTTTTCCAAGCTAAAGGTATTAATCTGCATGTTTGGCTATCAGGTACACAAGCAGTTATAGATATTTTACCTGGTAATATTGCCACGATTTTTCAAGATTTCCAGAAGTCAAAAGAAACTGAGAATGAGAAAAACAAACAGGAAGATGATGCTTGCGTGTTGCTGAACAAGCCTGACTTCAAATGGCAACACAACGAAAATTTCTTCTCCAATCCACCTTCTCCAATTCCTCCCTTTTCTTCACCAGAGCATTCACAAATGCAGAAGTCTTTTTCTCGTTCTAATTCTGATGTTCGTGTTTCAGCAACAAAACAATCCCAGCTAAATTTCTTCCCAGGTATTGATGCCAACTTTATTACCAAATGCGAGCGTGAGTTGGCTTATTCAATTGGTCCAATTGCTAAATTTATCGTTAAAGATATTCTACAATCTCACCCGCAGATTTCCTTAGCTGAATTTATCAGTAAATTAGCGAAGAACATTCCTGAAACTAAACAAGCTTTAGAATTTGAGCGGCGCATGCTCAGTCAATAGACTTCTGTAGAAAATAGCAGAAGGAAGTCAACTAAATAAATTTTTGACGTCTGCGGGTGAACGCAATTTATGAGGGCTAATTACGATTTTTATTTAACATATTCATAGCCATTTCTAAACTGTACTTCATTCGATTGAACGCTTCTGCTAAATCTCCAACTTCATCTTTAGATTGTTTGTCAAAATTGGCATTCATATCACCGACACTAACTTGTTCTGCCACATTAGCAATTTTTTTAATACGCATTAGCACAGTTTTTCTCAACAACTGATTTACGACAAGAAGGATGACTGTAAAAATAATCCCTACAACTGCCATCATTAGAACCCATGATCTCTGAGCATTGCTCAAAATACTTGAAGCTGGAACATAAATTATTTGCGCTCCCATAATTTTATTGAGCTGCCATCCAAAACCATGCTCTTTTCCGTAAGTTGCTATTTGACTTTTTGGAGCTTGTTCGGGAGTGTTATGACAGCGCAAACAAGTCTGTTGTTCTATTTTAAAAGGTCGGGCGATATAAAATTGTTTTTCTCCAGATATCGTTCGGTAATCATGTTGCGGTTTTGAATCCGGCTTTTGAATAAATTGTTCAACGATTTTAGTTTCAAAATCGTCAGCTTTATCTCGCAAATTGGTTGGATTTAGTGTAGCGTCTTTGTAGATAAATTTCTCAAATTCTTTGTTTTTACGGAAAAGTTCAAATACCTCTCTAACGGAAAAAGATGGTATGGATTCTGGGATGAACTGCTGTTTAGTGTCTAACTGCGGTAATAGTAAAGGTTGTACACGATCATTGGTATACTTCCTAACCGAGTTGGCAATTTGCATGAGAATCTCGGCTTGAGAAGTTACCTCATTCTCTGCTTTTTGTACAAGTAAATTGTTTAAAAGTAATCCACTACAAGAAATACCAATAATAAAAACTATTATTAAGATGAGATTAACCTTACTTTGTATTTTCATGCTTTGTATTTTCATGGTTTTTATTGCTACATACAGTTTTTTCTGTATTCAAGTATAACTAGACTAAGGCGGAAATAAAAAAGGTTACCATCTAATTGTAATTTTAATTGTAAATATGTAAATATTTCAACTGTCTCAGAAAAATTTACCTGATAACACCAGAGTCGATCTCAATCAAATCTTTAAATATTAAAGATATACCTAAAGACAGAAGTAAAAAGCCGAGAAGAAAATCATCTGTGTTACTAAATGTAAAAATCCTGAATTTTGCTTCTAGCAGGGCTTAAGCGCTTAGGCGGTATTACAAATTAAGAATGATTTCTTAATGCCTACCTACGGATATTCCCGTCGCAAAATGCTTAATCTTATTAGATAATAACAAAGTATCCAGAAAAAGATTTACGAAAAAATTTTGATGTCATCTCAACTTTCCCGACGTTTATTTCTTTTACAGACACTGCTCCTATTCACCGCTTGTGCTGGACAGGAAACATCAAATCAAGAATTTGAGTTAGTGATTGGCGTGATTAGCTATGGAGAAGAAGAACAAGCGCTAGAACAATTTGTTCACTTTCGTGAATATATGGGTAAAAAGTTAAGGGCAATTATTCAATTAGAACCAACTTTGAATGAGAATATAGCGATTGAGCGCATTCAGCGTGGAACTTGGTCATTAGTTTTTGCTCCTCCAGGTTTGGCTGCAATTGCAAGTGCTAATTATCAATATTCACCAATTTACCCTCTTGAGATGGAGGACTATCCACGAGCGATATTTGTTGTACGCGAAGACAGTCCTTTACGACAATTGAAAGATTTACAGGGTAAAACAGTTGCCTTAGGTCAACCAGGTTCCGCCACTGGATATTATATTCCACTGCGCAATCTTTCTGGTTTCACATTGGCAGAAATTTTATCTGCTGCTACACCAAAAACAGTGCTTGAATTGGTGGCACAAGGAAAGGCTGCTGCTGGTGCGATTTCGTCGGAAGAATATAATTTTTATAAAACAAAATTAGGTGCAGCAAAATTTCGCATATTATTCACTGATTCTCAAAATGTTCCATCAGGATCTGTTTTGATTGGACCAAATATCGAAACAAATCGTCAACAGTTGATTCGTAATTATATGAAAGATGCTCCTCCTAATGTAGTTCAAGACGTTGGATATGTACCAAATGCAGAACCCCCTGATTATAAAAATATGATTTCTTTAATTAAGCAGCTAAAACCTATTGCTGACCGTCTTAATTCCAAACCTGTTCGTCTATTTTGATGAACTCACCCAAACTAAAGCGAATGCCTGATTTTTATCGGCAAAAACGAATACTATTTGATAAATACAAATCAAAGTCTTGTGAGCACCGATAATAGCTACTCATCAAGCGCAAACATGAATGTTATCGTGTCTCGCCGCCCAATACCAATGCGAATACCTGGTTTTAACTTGTACCAAACACCTGGTATGACTGGGTAATTATTAATGTAAGTCCCGTTAGAACTGTTCAGATCTTGGATATAGTATTCCTTTCCGTCGAAACGAATCTGGGCGTGAACACGTGAGACAAGTTCAGAATTAGGTAAATCTGAAAGATCCACCTCGGGAATAATGCGATTGCTCGACTTGCCGATATTAATCACCTGAAAATGATCCGGCAATTCAAATACTCTGTTAGTTTGGACATGCAATAGCTGTGCAATGGATGGTTGAAGAATTGTTGGAGATGCAGTTTGTGGTGGGATTAAAGTTGTTTCGTCGGTATTCACCGGAAGCTCTAGCTGTACGGTTTTGGCAGTGAAATTGAATATTTTAGTTGTTAGGAAATAATTGAAAATTGCAAATGAAATAACGGCAAAAACTGCGCTGGAGTAAAAGACTGCTGGTAGTCCCCAAAATGTAATGGCTAAACTACCGAGAAACGGACCAAGTGTTTGTCCCCATGACATAATTGAGGTATTTACCGCCATAAATCCCGCCCGAGAATCTTGTGCAGAAAGTCCTCCTAACAGTGCTTGGGAGGATGGAAGAGCGATACCTTGAGCAGCACCCAATAAAAACATTGGGATGAATATCAACCAAAAGTTAGGAATAATAGGAAGAATCAACAGCGCGATTGCAAAGAGAATAAAAGAAAGTTTGATGAGTTTAATTTCCGAGAGACTCTGAGTCAAACGTCCCAATTGAGCAGCGAATAACGCCAGCGCAATTGACATACTCGTCAGGATAATCCCATTTTGCCAATCTGATGTTTTGAACTTCTCTGTCGCCAAGAATGGGATATAAGTTAAACATAAAGTTTGCAGCAAGAACAGAGACATGACTGCGAACAACAGCCCTAGTACGTGACGATTGTTTATGCTATTCCAGGTACTTTGTAGATAAGATTTGAGTTGAAATTTCTCTGTGTTCTGTGGTTGTCTTGGTAATCCTAGTGTCAGGAGTACCAAAAGTGCGATTGGAATGGCAACCAACCCTGGTAAAAACGTATATTGCCAGTTAATCTCGCCTAATATCCCACCAATAAGGGGAAAAAGTGCCCCACTCATACCAATCAAACCGGCATTAAATGCCATTGCAGTCCCTAGTTTTCTGCCTTGGTAAAGATCGCTAAGAATGGTAAGTTGTAGCGGTTCTAAGCTAGCAGCACCAACACCCTGTACAAATCGCCCTCCTAAATGGGTCCTGAAATTAGATGTCCAGCCGCTTAACCCAGCACCAAGGGCAAACACCAGCAGCGAAGGAATCAGGACTTGCTTTCTGCCTAAAACGTCAGCTAAAATTCCAAATATTGGAGTAATAACCGCACCAGGCAACTGGAAAAGTGTTGAGATCCATGAAGCATCCTGTTCTGTAACTTTAAAAAACTTTTGTATGGTTGGTAGTGCGGGGTTATAGAGGGTTCCCCCTAAAATTCCCACAACTGTCACAAGATTTATGATGTAAAAATTCTTATCTCGGAAGATATTTGTTGAACTTTTTGGTTGGCTTCTTGTGGTTGACTGATTCATGGTCTTTATTCTTTTGTGACTAATACTTTGCTTGACAATTCTGGTAATTTAACTATCTAACGAGAGTTGACTGTGGCTATACATTCTATTTCTACTCGTGCATTTAAAGCTAAACCGCTTGCTGCTAGTGCACTTCTTGCAGGTAATTGTGACGGTGAAAAATAAGTAAGATAAACCTCGTTCATAGCGCCCCACTCTTTTATATCCGCAAGCATCACCTTACATTGAATAATCCGGTCAATTGATGAACCATGTCTCTCAATAATACGTTTAATATTCTCCATAGTTTGCTTTGTCTCAGCTTTTATTCCACCAGTGACAAGCTGTTTGTTTCCAGGGATGTTTCCGATAACTCCTGAGAGGTAAAGTATGTTACCAACACGTACTGCTTCCGAAAAGGGAAGATTCATAGATGTGGTCTCAGGAGAGGTTAGATATTCTACAGAATCTGGGGAATATGACATTATGTAGATTTTGGCTAAGTTTTGATTGTCTCGCTTCAATACTATAAGTTAAAGCAGTACCCAATCAGATCATAGTAATTAACGAAGATAAAAACTTCATTGAATTCTCCCTAAACCAGTGTTGAAAAATAATAGATATCTTTGAAAATAAGACGTTACTCCTTCTTTTGCTTGAGTTAAAATCTAATTTTCGCAGAAGTCTATTATTGTGTTATGACATCGCAATGACTAAATAGATTCTTCTGGTGAAGCGGAACCACTTTTAGTTTGCCTTAAGCCATAGAGAATAACAAAACAGGCTAAAAGGAGAAAAGTGGTCATGAGTTTGGTAGGTATTTCGACAGCGGTCTCCAACCAAGCAGGACCTTCGGGAAGTCCCTGTCCTGTCATCGGAAAAATCCTCACTAAAGCAAATGCTGCTGCCAGAATCTGACCAATCACACCAACATAAGCACTGATGAGAAACGACCAAAAACTTGCTCTAGCAATCCACAATGGTAACTTGAGATATGGATAAGATAAACCGATGATTGCTAAGAACATTCCCTGTGTGATTGAAAGTGCATGGGCTGCTAGCCCCGCACGTGGATTGGCATACAAAGGGATCAACAAGCCAAGGATAAATCCTAAGGTACAGAACAAAATACCATGCCACAGAAGACTGCGTTTAAAAGCCTCACTCTGAATGCTATTCATTCCAGAAGATGGTGGTTTTTCTAACAAATTAGATTCAGAAGTTTTCTCAAGGGTACTCATTTTTTTACTCTCCATCTCTTTAAAGTAAAACACTATAGAACACGGGTTGAGTAGTCAACCCGCGTTGTTGTCATAATTTAAGTTATACGAGTTTAGGTTAGACAGGAGGACCACCTAATTTTTGACCGGTTTGCGGTCCAACAACTCCATCTGCTGTTAAACCATTGTCCTGTTGAAATGCTTTAACTGCTTCTTCAGTGGCTTCATCAAATGTGCCACTAACTGCACTGGTGTCAAGATATCCCTTTGCAGAAAGGTCGCGTTGCAGTCCTTGTACAAAATCACCTGTGGAACCACGACTTAAGGTTGGAGGCATACCCATTGTTCTATTTCTCCTAAATGAACGACAAAATCAATTGCTGTGTGAAATTGAGATTTTAAAAACAAGTAAGAAGGTATGAAGTCCAAAAAGAAATATAGATTTGTGATTATTCAACTTTCATCCTTCCTACTTTTTTTATAGGGTCTTGTTTTAAGTTTTATGCAGGAGGACCACCTAATTTTTGACCAGTTTGAGGTCCAACAACTCCATCCACTGTTAAGCCATTATCCTGTTGAAATTTTTTGACTGCTTCTTCGGTTGCTTGATCAAATGTGCCGCTAACTGCACTGGCGTCGAGATATCCCTTTGCAGAAAGGTCACGTTGCAGTCCTTGTACAATTGGATCTGTGGAACCACGACTTAAATTTGGAGGTGCGCTCATTTCTGTGTTTCTCCTGAATGAATGACAAAATCAACTGCTGTGTGAAATTGAGATTTTAAAAACAAGTAAGAAGTATGAAGTCGGAAAATAAACAAAAAGAGCGTGATTTTTCAACTTTCATCCTTCCTACTTTTCTATAGGGTCTGGTTCTGAGTTTTATGCAGGAGGACCACCACCTAATTTTTGACCAGTTTGAGGTCCGACGACACCATCCACTGTTAGGTCGTTGTCCTGTTGAAATTTTTTGACTGCTTCTTCGGTTGCTTGATCAAATATGCCGTTAACTGCAGTCGCATCGAGATATCCCTTTGCAGACAAATCACTTTGCAGTTGTGAGACAGATGCATCTACGGAACCAAGTTTTAAAATTGGAGGCATACTCATTGTTGTGTTTCTCCTTGAAACTACATATGAATGAACATTTTGAAGCTCAGTTTTTACTGAATAGCTTCGATTCAGTGGCACATAGGTACTGTAAGCAGGCTACGTTACCAAAGCTTTTTATGGACGGGTTGACTCAACCTGTCACGCGACATCCCACTCCACCTCTAGGTGTGAGTAACCACGGAATATCATATTTGGAGAGTGGGTTAGTTCTTGGTTGGGGCGTAGTCGCAGATTTGGCAATCTCTTAGATAAGATCTCCAGCCCAATCCTTGCTTCCCGACGGGCAAAGTGGGAACCAATGCAACGATGGGTTCCATGACCAAACGCTAGATGGTTGGGGGTAACCTCTTTAAAGCGTTCTAAATCAAGACTATCAGCATTGCTGTATTTAGTTTCATCCCGATTGGCAGAGCCATATATCAAATAGATTCGAGTACCCTTGGGCAGCATGACTCCCGCTAACTCAACTTCTTGGGTAGTTGTGCGAGTCATTGATGTGACAGGAGCATCATACCTTAGTATCTCTTCAAGAGCAACAGGAATGAGTGCAGGATTGTCACAAATAGTCTGCCATAAATGAGGCTGCTCTAGCAAGTGTTTTAAAGCATTCCCAATTAGATGAGAACTCGTTTTATGTCCTGCTTGTACTAACCCACATAAAATACTGACTAACTCTACCATGTTCAGGTCAGAAGACAGCACATTGCTAATTAGGTCGTCTTGAGGTGATTTCCGTCGCTCCTCAATGAGACTGGCAACGTAGTGCTGCATTGACACAAAACTTTGAGCGCATTCTAACTGACGTTCCGCTGTCATTGGCGTTGACAGCAACTCATCCATGTCATAGCACCACTTCTTAAGATCTTTCATCCTGTCTGAAGGAATACCATACATGGTGAGGATGGCTTCAAGCGGCAGTGGATAGGAAAATTGCTGTATTATGTCGGCGTGACCATCATTAACAAAATTGTCTACTAATCTGTTAGCAATAGTGTGAATTGGTCTTTCCATTGCCTCAATCCGCTCTGGTGCAAATACTCTCATGAAAGGAGCACGCAAGCGTTTGTGTTCTTCGCCGTCGCTATTCACCAAATCACGAACTTTCGGGACACCTTGCTTGAGGGCTTCAACTGTTTGAGGCGTGAATTTGATGACTGGAGCGAGAGTATCCATTGAAGAATATCTTGCTGGATCTTTGAGTACCTTCAAGATTTCATCATAGCTAGTCAGAACATAGCCGTTTAACAATGGGCTATAAAATAGCGGCTCTTCTTGTCTTGCAACTTTATAAAACGAATATGGATCGTCAAGTTGTGGGTTGACAAATGGTTGGTATTTTTCCCCAAGATGGGGGCAAGTTTTCTTTTCAGGTTGTGTTGAATGTTGTCCCATCATAGTTTATATGTTTCTCTATTTTGGTTTTATTTATATTGCTGACAATCATTCATTTTTGACAATCAATACTGAACGGATTACCTTCTGGATCTACACCTTCGGCAATTTTTAACCCAGGCGAGGGAGAACGAATTGCGCTAAGTTTAACGCCGCGTTCTGTTAATTCTTTATAAGCTGCATCAATATCATCTACGTGAAATGCTAAGAGTGTGGGTTTATCTGTACCAATTTGCTTCTGCATATTGCCGTGCAAAACCAAGGTGCATTCGCCGGTGATAAACTCCACCCATTGTTTATCAATGCGTCCTTCTATACTTTGCCGACATTTGATTGTTAAACCCAATTTATTTTGATAAAAATCGATTTGTTTGTCTATGTCTGTGACGTAGACGAGAGCTTTTGTCAAACCTTGTATAACGTTCATGATGATTGTACCTTATTTGCAATTTTTTTATGGGCAGAGTTTGTATGATTTGAGATTTGAGATTTGAGATTTAGGCGTTGCTGATTAACGGTAAGGCGTGAAGGCACTGCGGAACTGGTGTTTTAGACATTTGATTTTTTTGTCATACTTACTCGGAAGCAACGCCTAAATTTTAGATCCGCTCTAAAATCTAAAATTTGTGAATTAAGCGATCGCAGGCTTTTTAAAACTCACCTGCAAATGATTAGGACCATGAAACACAATGTTGTTTGCCCACTCAATCTTGTCATCTGCCAAACGAAGCTCAGGCAAACGGTTGAGCAAGACATTCATGGCAATTTGACCTTCAGCACGAGCTAGGGATGAACCAAGACAGTAATGAATACCGCCGCCATAGGCACTGTGTTTGTTTTCTACACGCTGTATATCCAGAACATCAGGGTTCTTGAATTGGGCGGGATCTCGGTTGGCTGAGCCAAGCATGACTCCTACGCTATCCCCGCGCTTAATCAACTTACCCCCAACCTCAACGTCTGCATAAGCCCAGCGTGTAACCATCTGGATTGGGGTGTCGTAGCGGACGAACTCCTCTATTGCAGCAGGAATCAGTTCGGGGTGAGAGCGTAACTTTTGGAGTGCTTCTGGATGCTGGAGTAATGCCAGTGTCCCCTTGGCAATCAGGTTAATTGTGGTTTCGTGTCCTGCAGTCAGCAGGTGGGTGCATGTGGCGACGATTTCAAAGTCGCTCAATTTGTCGCCCTCATCAGCAGCTTTGACTAAAGCCGAAATCAAATCTTCACGTGGATTGGTACGTCGTTCTGTGATTAAAGGCGTGAAATAATCGACGAATGATTGAGCAGCCTTGTTTGCACGTTGATAGACTTCTGGTGGTGGTTGCAAACGGGAGGCACTGGCATGTTGCATCGCTAATGCCCATTCACGGAACAATGGCAAATCTTCTGGATCGGCACCAAGCATAGTGGCGACAACTTTTGTTGGCAGAGGAAAAGCGAACTCCTCAACTAAGTCCATCTCTCCACGGTTCTGGACTTTATCCAACAGATTGTCTGCAATTTCGTAGATCGCTGGACGGATGTTTTCAACAATTCTTGGGGTGAATGCTTTGCTAGCCAGCGATTTTAGCCGTGTGTGATTGGGTGGTTCCCGGAAGACTATCCAATTACTAACGAGAGCCAAGAACGCGTTATATGCTGTTGGCACTGGGGTGGTTTCAACATCTTCTCGTTCGTTCAAAGTCTCGCGACCAAATCTCCGGTCTTCGAGAACTTTCATTACGTCTTCATGACGGAAGATGTACCAAGCACCAGGCAACTTGGGATTCGCTGATACCCCCCAATGAACGGGGTCTTCTTCTCTGTAGCGACGATAAACGGTGTAGGGGTCTTGGATAACTTCTTTTATAAAGGGGTTTAATCTTTCAATCGTTGAACTAGTCATTTTTATTATCTCCAAGAAAAAGTTTTGAATCAGGGGTTAGAAGTAGGGAATAGGGAACAGGGAACAAGGAACAGGGAACAGGGAAAATAGTGTTTTTTCATATGTTGCTTGCAGTTTCCTGCGCTAGTTAGAAATCTCTAACTTTCCAAGGGCACTAGTTGCAGGGGATTGCGCAGTTCAGACAACATCTGTGTCATCTGCTTGCGTCCGGAGTTGAAAACTTGTGCTACGGATGGTCTGGATTCCAAACGTTTGACGTAATTTGTCAAGTTGGGAAAGTCGTTGTAGTTGTAGACCATACGCAGGTAAGCGAGGGTGGGGGCAGCAGCACAATCAGCGATTGTAAACTCTTCGCCTCCTAGCCAGGTACGAGTGGCGAGTTTTTCATCAAGCATGGCGATCGCTGTTTCCAATAATCGCTTTGCTTTGATAACTTCTTTTTTGCCTCGTTCCTCAATTGGACGTTGGGTATCAGCAAACAACGCCTCCCGTCCACTGTTGATGTACACATCAATCATCCGTTCCACCATCCGCACCTCTAGGGCTTGTTCTGAATCACCAGGAATCAGGCGGGATGTCTTTGGAAAATGTTGGTCAAGGTATTCAATGATTATATTAGCCTCAAAGATGACGTTTCCTTTGTCAGTTACTAAGGTGGGTATCTTGGCAAAAAGGTTAATTTGCATATACTCTTCACGGCTTTCGGGGTCAAAAAGATTTACCGGAATCGCTGTAAAATCAACTCCCTTCTCGTACAGGGCGATTAGGACTCGTTGGGAATAAGATGATGCAGGAGCGTAGTACAGTTTCATGACTCAGTTCTCCAGTTCTCAGTTATCGGTTGATAGTTATCCATACGGTCGGAAAAATGAGTTTATGCATTTTTTTTGTACTCGTGGACAAGAAATTTTGATAACCGATAACTGATAACCGATAACTGATAACTGTTCACTGTCCATTGACTCAATGCAATAACGACTGGGGATGACGAGCTAAATCATCAAAGAATCTGGCGTAGAAATCAAAGATTTCGCAGACACTGTTGGGGATGACTCCGCACTCACGCGATCGCTGTCCTAGTCGCTCAAATCGACGGGCGATCGCACTCATTGCAATTTCTGGCGTGGGGATATAACTGGGGGATTCTATCTCAAAGGATGGTCCGGCTGTTTTACCGCTTTTGCCCGAAGGCATACTCATAAGCAACTCTCCTAAAGGACGCATCATACCCGTCATCACGTCAATGGCAGCATTCATCAGCTTTGAGCGCCGCAGACTACCAGTGGGCATTAACCCAAAGTGTTGTACCATAAGTTGCGTCATTAGGAAATAAGTTTCGTTAAATATCTCCATGACTGCTCTGGTTTGGGGGACTGTAACAACGTTGGTATTGTAATCTCGGTAATGTAAGGAAGGATTACGCAAAGCAGGGTAAGAAGGGTTCCACGGGGCTTTGTGTTTCGTCTCGCCATTACTCACCTGCTCATGGGAAAGTGCTTCTGCTAAACGACGAAATTGCTGATAGTGAGAACGGTCAAATTTCGGTGATTGAGCGTGACATCCCTCTCCCTGCTCAACAATCAGGTCAACGGCGAAAAGTGCGCTGTTGAGGTCATCTACCTGAAACTGGTAATCTGGGTGAACTTTGTTAAAGTCATCGCGTAAAAATAAACGATGCTCGCCACCGACTTGACCCTTCTTGACCATGAATAAATCTGGAATATTCTTCAGCCCTTCACGAATCTGATGGTACAGTTCGCTTAAAGAACCATAACCGTGTAGGCGGTGAACTGTCGGATCGCCTCCTACAGGTTCGTCGCTCAAGTTTTCTTCCAAAAAGTCGGGCATCTCCAAGCGCAGAAAACGCTGTAGGGAGGTAGCATTCAATGGCTCTAGGGCAAAATCTACATCAATGGGAAAACGTCCGTTGAGTTCTTTGAAGTTGGGGACTGCTGGATAAAATGGTTCCCCGATCGCCATCAATATATTATTAACCATCAAAAAGTGAATCATTTCCTCGCGGGAGATTTCCAGCAGTACACCCCGCATTCCGTAACTTCGGACTTCTTTCCCGTCGCCACAAGCTAAATGTAACTGTTCGGGAGTCCACAAACCCCGACGCACGTATTCCTCACCCGTGACGTAGTTGGGAACAGAGTATCCTGCATAGACATATTGCAACATTACAGCAACTTCCAACTCCGCCGCCTGTTTCAAGGCGCTGACCAACTCCTCTCGTGTTTGGAGTGTGCGTTGAGTCCGCTTTAGTTCTGGAGTCGGACTTGGGACATAGCCAACTCGCTGCTGATTTTGCAGAAACTTCAGTAAAAGTATCGACTTGGCTTGGGACATATCACGCGTTGGGGGCATATAGTAAGTTTTATATTTGTTGCGCGGGTCAGACATCTGCCACATCAATCGCGCATAGGTTTCTACCTTGCATTGGTCGGCGAGACTAAAGACATCTACTTTCATGAACGAGAAACTTAACTCGTAGAAAGCTAGAACATGTTCGTAGATTAAGTTAAAATCTACTGCTTCATTCGGAATCTCATCCAAGTGCCAGTCATCACTTAGCACTCGCACAGCAAAGAAACCAGCACCTGACCAGAAGCCCAGTTTATCATCATTGTCGTAAGCAATTTCCGCTTCATCCAAGTTATGAGAGTCACAAGGTAACTCATCATAGTTAGCAGATAGCAGTACCCGTGTCGTTCCTGCTCTAGCACCACGCACAGTAACCCAAGCACGCCCCTCATGATTAGTGGAAATTGCACATGTGGGGGCAAACTCACCCTCAGACTCCTGCTTCCCAACTTTGAAATGGACAATTTCCATTTCAGAGTTACGGGGAAAGTGGAAAGTCTTATTTACGTTGGTAGGGTTCACCCTGAGCGCAGTCGAAGGGTTGCTTTCAAATTCGTAGCGTAGTTGGGGGAATGCTCTTGGGTTGTAGAACTGACGCAGGTATACAGACTCAACAGGTGCAGGACGTCCTCGGACAAAAGACCGCACTTCCAACTCTACTGCATGGTCTTGGTTCTGCTTCCAGTTGGGATGTTCGATAAATAAAGACGCGTCATCTACCTGAAGATTGATTTCTTCTTCTTGAACAAGAATTTGCTGTTGTCCGTTAGGTGATGTCCCGATGATACACAAACCTTGCTGTTCTATCTCGTCGCGCAGGTTCTCAAACTGTTCAGCTAAAGGAACATCTACAATTCCACTCGTGCGTTGATGCGCCTGGTGTTGGTATTCTTCTTTGGGTATCCGTGCTATCAGCCGTTGGCTGTGAACAGTACGCAGTTCCAAATCACCAAGGTCGAGTTTGGAGGCGATCGCATGAGTTAGTCCGGGTCCCGGTTTGGGGGCGCGTCCGACACAAGGTACTGCTGTGACCATATTTAAGCTGACACCTTGGGGAGTAACTTGCAGCGTGAGGTTAGACATTTGTCCAGATTTTGTTTCCGACTTAGCAGCACGTCGAGGAGTGAGTAACCGTCCGTGGGGATAAGTGCTGAGTTCGTCTTTGCACCACAAACCGATGGTTCCGTGTAGTTCCCAGAATGTTGGTGAGTCGGGTTGCACTGGTGCACACATATTACTAATGCCCAATTGCACCACCAGTCCCAACACATCGTTACGATTCATTGCTTCCCGCAGTAAAGATACAGTTGGTGATTTCGCCGCTTCTTCATCCCAAAGGAAGTCTTTGGCATCTTTGGGGATAGTAAACTGATAAACTGATGCTCGTTTAAATTCACTGTTGAGGCAGTGTTGAGGTAATTCGCGGATATGGTCGAAATTTTGCCAACGGGCTAACTGCATACCAGAAATTGGCGCAGAAAGCATATATGGAACTTCGTGGGAAACACCTTGACGTCCGAAGGCTAGCTGTCCCAACATAATTGTGTTAGTCCAGTTGGAAGCTGGGTCGGATTCAAAGAAACGGGCGCGATTGAAACTTGTTTTGACGTATTCGTTGTAATGACCCCACAAATCAACACTGCGTCCTACCACTGGATCACGTTGGTCGATTTGTCCAAACTCGCGTTGTGTGCTGACAATTTGTGCTTCGATGGAAAAGTGACCGTTACCGCCAAAGTCCGATCCCATCGCCATACTGAACGGACCATTTTCATCCAATTCCCCTTGGGCGTTAAACCGAGGTCCCAATTTATAAAGGTATTCATGATACTCAGATGCTCCACGGTGGTCGTCGAAGGGCTTACCATTCATGTACACTGTGTTGCTACTGACATCTACCAGACCGTTTTTATGTCCTGTCGGCGCGTGGATGCGGGCGAAACCGAATAAGTGTAGGCGAGGAAAATCTAAGATACTCATTTTAAAAAACCACTTTTATGACTTTGGATAAAAAAGAGGAAATTAGGAAACAAAAAAAGACTTTACTAAATCATTGTGTACATCTGGCAAGTCGGGAAAGTGTGTCAATTACTGGAGTTGAAAGAAAGAAAGATTTCGTTTTCCCGATAAATGCTGATTTATCTTGTAAATGTAACAAAATGTGAAAAATTCGTTAAATTATACTGTCTTTGCAAAGCTTTCAGCCCATATTTCTGTTAAAAAACACATCATTGACAGCAACCTTGTGAAGTATTAGTTTTATTTCTAAGCATTTGGCTCTGTTAATTTTCATACATTAATTAACTGACTGTCATATTTCGTTTTAGGTATGATTCTAGATACGTTTTCATTGTGCTCCCAAATATATTCTGTTTGTTTGAAATACTACTATCGTGTTTTCTTTCGTTTTTCTTCATAAATAGCGCTCCTTGAATGAGTCAGGGTTGACAGCCAGAAAGTCACCATAAGTATATAGAGTTGAGTGAATTGAACTTATGCAGTCACAGATTTGAAGAGTTTGTGCGTGAAGCACCGGGACGAAGCACAGAGCCAAGAAGAGAAAAAAGCAGGATTTGAAAGCGCTTGGTTGTGTGATCAAGTTATGGAGTCAACTCCTGTAGAACAACATAAAGCTGTAAACTCTATAGAATTTGTGACATTTCTTAAAATTTTTTTAAAATCCACAATTGTTTATTTTTGAAAAGAAACTTAATGTGCCTCCCCATCCAAACCTGTTGAGGGGGCGAGTCGAGATGATTAAGCTGCAGGATATTCCAGATGTTGATTGTTTTGTAGAGTCTTGACATTTACGTTGTTGGTAACGGGGTATTTTCTTGTCGCTTTCTTTGGCTGTTGGTGAGAAACAATATCGTACACAGCTAAGAGTGCAGACTCAATAGAACCCTGAAGCCAAGCAGGATATTTAGAACAATGTTCGCCAGCGAACAAGAGAGTGTTTTGGGGTCTGGTAGCTTCTAAGTAACTGATTGTATGGTTAGACTCATCAGACATATCATCACTCCAATGAACAGTGCATCCACCCGCACTCCACTGGTAGTTACCCCAGGCAATAGAAGCCACATCTAAAACCATACCAGGAGTTTGGAGTTCTGGGTGAACTTTGCTGAGGACATTCTTGACGTAAGCGTGACGTTCTTGCTCAGACATCATTCCCAAGCGTTGTGCATCGTCACCGATGGTATAACTCGCAAGCATCGTACTACCACGTTCGGGGTTGAATTTCACAGAAGGATAGTATGTTTGACGAACGCCATCACCGCTAAAGGATGCACCACCCTTGATACCTTGTTTTTCCCAAAAAGCTTGTTCTGTGTGAAGTGCGACTTTGGTTGCTGGACAGTATAGCAGTCGCCAGGTAGATTAGGACACGAACTAATGAGAAAACACGGTCACCAAGAGACTTTCAACTCTGTTCCCTGTTCCCTGTTCCCTGCTATATATAGTTTCGACTGAGCGTTCGACTGAGATCACGCCGAAGTCTCACGGCCGAAGCCCTACCAAGAGCGCGCTTACTCACCTCACTCCGCCCTCGGGGACACCTCTCCACTCGCGAGTGCGCTTTGCGCTTACGCTCAAATTCGCTGATAAAAAAAAAGATTTTTATTCTTCATTTTAAACGAGCGAATTCAGTGAAAAGGCACCTGGTAAGCTCATTGAGCCGCAACGCGCCTATCACTCTAGAAAAAAAATGTGTTTGTTCTGAGTTGGGGCTGCATAATCATCGTTTTCTACTGGTAATGAACTCATAGTTAATCAATCAAAGGTAAGCAAAAAGAAAAAAGGAGATAAAAATATGACTTCATCACTCAGTAAAATTAACAATACAAATGGAAAGAGCATACAGATTGATGGTAATCTTTTACTGATTGTTTCTATATCGTTAGTCGCAATTAGTGGAGTGGTTGGTATTAATCCTATCATGCCAAATATTGCAAAATCTCTCAACATTCCAGCGCAAGAAGTTGGACTAATAATGACAACTTTTTTGATGCCGACTACAGTTGGAACTTTGATTTTTGGAGCATTAGCTGATCGTATTGGTAGAAAGAAAATCCTGATTCCTTCTCTTTTACTGTTTGGAGTTGGCGGAATATTATGTGCGAGCGCCAATAATTTCCACAGCTTACTAGAGTGGCGCTTTTTGACAGGTGTAGGTGCTGCTAGTTTAGAGTCTTTAGAACTCACTCTCATCAGCGATTTATATAGCGGTAAAATGTTGACTACTGCGATGGGTTTTAACTCCGCAATGATTGGCGTTGCAGCTACAATTTATCCTCTCATTGGTGGGTTTTTAGGAGAGTTGAGTTGGCGATATCCGTTTTTACTATCAATCTTAGCCTTCCCTGTTGCACTGTTTCTTTATAAAAATCTGAAAGTACAAACCAAGCAAAAAAACACTGGCAATTTGAATCTCAGCAATTATCTCAAAAATACTTTTAACAATGTCAAAAATCCTCAAGTATTTGGGCTACTGTTTGCGGTGTTTTCCCTCTTTGTCATTGAGTTAGGTACTTTCTATACCTATGTCCCTATCTTTGCAGCAACTCAATTAGGGGCTTCTGGAGTAGAAATTGGTATTATCATTTGCTGTCAGTCACTCGTTTTTTCCTTTGCTGCTTCCCAGGTGGGATTTTTGGCAAATCGGCTTTCAGAAAAGAAGTTAATCATGTTAGGTTTTCTTCTGTGTGGTTTGTCACTACTGATTATGCCTGCAATGAATAACACTTGGTTGCTGATCATTCCCTCTGCTATATTTGGTGTTTCTGTAGCCTTGATTTTTCCACCTCTGCAAGCAACGTTAGCAGGAATTGCCCCAGAAGGTTACCGCGCTGGATTTATGGCACTCAATGTTACAGTTCAATCACTAGGAAGAGCATTAGGCCCGTTATTCGCAGGTCTTGCTTACGGTGCTTGGGGAATACAAGGAGTCTTTTATGCGAGTGCTGTTCTTATTATCATCACAGTTGTTGTGTTTGGTTTGCTGCATACTTCTAAAAAATTGAGAGTTGTGAATGGCTAAAGCTGTAAAACTAATTTTCAACATGAAGCGTTTTTATAATGTTAGGGTCGAGAGAAATATAACTACTCGACCCTTTGCATTGGAAAAACTATATATAAGTCCCAGCATGTATCCCAGTGCTAACCCGCAAAGTTGGCACTGGGATAAATGGCGCTTTAAGCTAAAAAGAGAATACCGTCCGAAGTGTGCCTGTTACAATTGTGCCGTTGCTTTCTTCATTTGCAGCATGGTTAATCACTTGAATTGATGGTGTTATTTGAATCTCTCGACTAAACGGATAGTTATAAAACGCCTCGAAATTGGTCTGAGTTGAATTCCCGATTTGATTGACAATAAATGGCTGACCGACAGCAACCCCAGCTAAAGCACCGCGCGTAAACAAGTCTCGCACCCCAACTCCCGCCATCCAGTAATTGGGTTTAATGTCGCCAAAGGCGGTGTTATCAAAGCTACCGTAACCGTAGCGACCAAAAATACCAAACTTTTGTGCAAGGGTTAGTTCAACATTCACGCCATAGCTATCAAAACGGTTTTTGAATAGTTCGCCACCACTGTATTGCAGACGCAAAGCAAAAGCCTTGGAGGGTGCGTATTCTACTTCCACCGTACCTTGATAGGTATCTCCAAATAAGCCGCGATCGCCTGTAATATTGGGATCACTATTAGGAACACCATTAGCAGAAGCAAATTGCCTGGGATATAGTAGGCTTGTGAATGGTGAAAGACCCTGAATGACTCCCCCTCCCTGTTGGATAGGATTTGCTGGATCTGATGCAGCATATACAGCCCGCAAGGAAAATGCTCCATTACGTGGTTTCCAGTCAATTGCTGCACCTGCATTCTGACCGTTAACTGGGAACAGAATAAAGTTATTTACAAAAGCTAGAGTGCTAAAGTCCCGGAAGCTGAGGTAAGCGTAACTGTTGAAGTCAACAAAATCGGTTGGGAAAATACTTGGACCAACAGTGACTTTAAAGTCATTAGCGAGTTGAAAGCTGTAATACAGTCTGCTCAGACCTAGCTTACCATTTGTGGGTGGCTTGACTGAGTAGTCTATAACACTACCAAAATTTGGCTCCAGCAAACCTGCAGCATTGTCTTTCCCACCATTAGCTACCTCACCATCAGGACCACTTCCAGTATCAAGGCGAATTTTTAGTAAGTCAGTTCCACGGAAGCTAGTGTTTAAATCTACACCTGCTCGATACAACACCGTGGTATTGGGTTGGTTGGTAATTCTGCCTGTGGGGTTATCAGGGGTGCGATTAGGGTTAATTATGCGATCGCCATTAAACCCACCAGAATTTACAGAAACAATAACCTGACCTTGCAGCTTGGTCGTTGTGGAAAATTGATTAGCTTCCAGTTCAGCTGTACGTGCTTCTAGAGTATCTACCCTACCTCGTAAAGTTGCTAACTCAGCAGTAAAGTCTTCCTGTAGCTTTTGCAAAGTTGCTAAGTCTTCTTTTCTCACCAAATCTGTTGTTGCGGTAGCTACGAGTTCATTGACACGGTTTAAGCACGCATTCAGTCCAGCTGCAAACTCATAACGCGTCATTGCCCGATTTCCGCGAAAGGTACCATTCGGATATCCAGCAATACAACCATAACGTTCAACCAGAGACTGCAACGCCTGAAATGCCCAATCAGTGGGTTGAACATCACTCAGTTGATTCACATTTGTCACCTGATTCATTCCAGATGTACTTTTTTTTCCCTGGTTTTGACTGACAAAATTTGGTGTACCACCTGAAGTGGGAGGCATTTGAGCCTTTGTTGAACATGTTCCTAAAAGTAATAAACTGAGCAGGCTGACTCCAGAAGCAATTGTATGAGTCAAAAATCTTTCGTAAACTTGAGTTTTTACAGTCGTATTCTCAGACACTTTTTTCTTCTGCATTTCGTTATTTATTTTTGAGAGCAAAAATTCAACTTTTACTTGAACAAAAATCACAAGATAAGACACTTTGGTTTCAAGTTCGGATTTTTCACCACGATTTCACAAAGACTTATCTGACCTAGATGAACGGCAAAATAAGCCATTCAACACTTTGTCAAAATTTGGTGCATCGTCAAGGGTGCCCCAAATTTTCTCTGTGTAAAGCTTATCAAAATTGCGATCGCCCAAAGGGCGATCGCATAACTTGTGACAAACGCGGGTCAAAGTTTCTTCTAGCCCTTTTCAACTCACTCAAATACACATATTGTGTAGGGGAGCCACTGCCGTGCGCGGGTTCCCCGCGTTGAGGCATGTGGCGTCAGCCAGTGCTGCGGACATTGCAATCCTCACCCTATTCATTTTGAGGGTGTATTGCACCTGTATTTTTGTATAGCAATCCTGAATCATACCTGAGAAAATACTAAACCCAAATATAGTACTCTTTTTGCTAAGTATATATTGCTTGTATGGCTACAATGCTTAATTTCTCGTAAAAATTAAGCGTCAAATATTTAACTTAGTTTTCTAGAAAGAAGTACAGTATCTTCTCAAAAATCATCTAGGATTGCTATATTCTATCCGATTGCAAACCACTGTAAGTTGAAAAAAGTTGTTCAACAACAAGCTTATTATCCAATAAAAGTAACTGAAAAAAAAGCAGATAAAGTGTTTAGATTACAAATTAGAATATCTTGTATGAGGCTTTAAATATCAGTACCAATTATCTATCAGCTTTGATAATTCAAACCTATGAAAATAAGTTCGTAGTAAGCGTAGCGCTTATATGAGCACTACACTTATTACAAACCCTGGGGCGCTCTGTTACAAATCTACACAGTAACGAAGGTGACACCCTTGTTTTGAAGCCACTTACGGTAAATAACAATGGCGCGATAGGCCAAGCGTCAAGCAAGCGGGCTTATCGCTTGGCAGATGATACTCTAAGCTTAAGTCCAAGGGTAGACGTAGTGGTTTTTGGGATTCCATAGCTTCAATATCTTGATCAATAATCGTATGTGTGAAATCTTTGAACTTTGAATTTTCACCACTCAAATAGGACTTCCACACCACAGGTTTTTAAAAGTAACCTGCAGGTGTTTGAGTTTATGAAACACAACTCTCTACTGTTCTGGACTTTATCGAGCTGAGTGTCCGCGATTTGGAATATAACTGGGACGAATTCTGATCAAAAGCCCCTCTAACTCGGTCAATCAGTGCCTCTGAGTCCACAGGCAGAGTGTCACCTCTCCAAGCTACGTGTCCATCAGGTCGTACCAAAACATAGGCACGTTCATAAAGCTTGGCAATTTCAGGCTTATCGATGCGATGGATAATCATTGGCACTCCTTTTTGTTGACAAATCTTTGTTAATGTTTCAACTCTGTGTGTGGAGTCGAAGCACATCAGCACAAAAGAATGACCGAACAAATCCAGAGTAGATTTTCCAGGTTCCAACCAGGCATGTGGTGCCCGATTCCCAGGGTAACTACTTTGTTGCCACTCGAAGGGATCATCGCTCGGAGGTGTACCGTCAGCAATGATGGCAGGGGACTCATAGCGGAACCCGAAGTGAACCCCAGGGGCATCAAACTCGCGCTTGACGTTACCACGTTCCATGCCAACAGCCATTTCTTTGCGGATTTGTTCACCTTCTTTTGAATCACTCATAATAACTGGAGGGACGGTGCGTTTCTGAGTGCGTTGCAAATTGGCGTTTGCTGCTTCAAGGTTTCGCACTGCGATCGGACGCCGTTCCATTTCATAAGTGTCCAGTAAGTTGGGACCAGCCCAGCCTTTGAGAGTGGCGGCTAGTTTCCAGCCCAAATCACCAACATCACCCATGCCAGTATTCATTCCAAAACCGCCAGAAGGTGAAAGTGTATGAGCGCTGTCACCGACGAAGAAGATATTTCCCACTCGGTACCTCTGTGCCACTCGGTGGGTGAGACGCCATGGAACGTTGGAAACAATCTCAAAAGGGGTATCAATTGATATGGCGGCACGGATGGCCTCTTCGGCGTCACGCACACTTCCGTCTTCATTTGGCTTCAAAATCAGGCGATATAATGAGTCTCCGTCTACAGCACGGAGTGGCTCTTGAATAATTGGGTTGACCAAAAAATAGACCATTGCATGGTTTTTTCCCATCACAGTTGCCAGTTCAGGTGCCTTGAACACAACACTCTGATACGCCTGGGTGGGGTGAAAGCTAGGAGCGTCAACATTACAAGCCTTACGTACCGTACTGCGAGCACCATCGCAAGCTACCATGTATTGGGCGTGGATGACTTCTGTGCTTTGTGTTTCTAGGTTTGTTACATGGGCAACGACACCCGAATCTTTCTGCTCAAAACTATCCAAGCGAGAGAGAAGCCGAATTGCTCCATTTGGATATACTCCCAAGAAATTTAGGAATACTGGAGCAAACCAGTTTTGCGGACAGACTTGCTCTGGTTCTGGTGTGTAGTCAGGTAGCAATCGCTCGGCATAGGAGGGAAACTTAGCTCGGTATATTTCGTGTCCACCAACTGATGTAACCCAGGCAACATCTAGAGTATGCTCACTAGGCCAACCAGCATTGCGTATTTGTTGAGCAATGCCCCAACGGCGGCAAAACTCCATTGATCGGGGTCCAACTGTACTTACCTTGGGGTCACTAACCACCCCATCAGTCTGGTCTATAAGAATGCAATCGATACCTTGGTAGCGTAGTTCCACCGCCATTGCTAGACCAACAGGTCCGCCACCGACTATTAGTACATCTGTTTTAATGTTGTTGTTCATGGGATTTATCATTGTTCAAAATTTGGTTGTTATTATTTTTTAAAATTGGCATTAAACTCTTGACTTGTGCAGAGTGCAGTATTTCTCAGGCTTCTGTTAGGTAAGAGTTTGAAGCAATTTTCTGACGTCGAACTCAGGTTTATTTATGTTCTTGTCTCTCAATTTATTCCCAAACACCCTTGCTCCACATCTAATAAATGTCATCTCCAAACCATTACATTTGTCATGAGGTTATATTGTTGATCGATCGTTGTAATCTAGCAGTCGTTGTTGCAAGCGATCGCCCAGAGGGCAGACGCAAGGGGCGCGCATCGCAAAGCGCGTATCAGAAGCAGGGCGCAGGGCGCTTTCTTGAGAGGGTTTGAAGGTTTTTGCACAAGACAAGATTAATAACTAATCAACCGGAGTTGATATAATACAAGCTCTTTACTTTATGTTTTTCATATTAGAGAGTTCTCGGGAAGAACTAGGGAACACAGATCGCTATTTCTCAAAAGACTGTACTCAACCTAATTAAACGTAAAATGTCCGCCGCGAAGCGCCTGTTTGTGCCTGCAGGGCGATCTTTGGTATTGATATACTAGCGTGGTTGATAGTTGCTCATACATCCTTTCGTTATGCAACGTCATCAGCCAGTTTGTTGAGGCAACTACCTTATTTGATAGCAAGTCAACTGTCTTTAGCTAGTTGTTTGAGAAGGTTTAAAAGTTACAATATTTACCAAAGTAGTATTTCTACTTAAAAAAAATGACTTGCCCCTATTTATGAATTGGCTCCCGCTCTTAGCGAGATAGTTTTTTGCTGCTTTTCTAAAAAATTAATAAACTTTTTGAGGTCACAGATTCATGGTCAACATTCGGACAATACTCGTTCGTCGCAGAGTGTCAGTTGTTGTTTGGGCTATTGCAAGCGCAATATTTGGCATTGAGTTTAGTCTAATTGGGCAAACGGCTCGCGCTGATGATCAAAAACTTCTCACATGCGCTTTCTACACAAACCATCAGCTACTCTCCTGGACTCACGTTAACTTCGCGACAAACCACTTTCACCGCAACCGGTTCATTTTCTCCGTGTGTATCGAGTGACCCGACATTAAAAGCAGCTACTTTCCGATTCACGGGTCAAGGACAGTATAGCTGCCTTTTGAACTCTGCAGGACCAAGCACCGTTACCTACAACTGGAATGACGGAAGATTTAGTACTGTGAGTTTAGACGCAACAGTCAGCAACAGAGTTGGTTCTGAAACTATATATACCTCCACCGGACTCGTTACTGCTGGAGAATTTCTTAATGCCAGAGTTGTATTACAAGCCGTCAGCGTCTCGCCGCAACCTGACAAATGTCTCACTTCTGAAGGAGTCACTGACCTTGATGGTGCCTTGACGTTGACGTTCACTCGTCAATAAATAAGATAGATCGTGTTTTAAGCTATGCTATCGAAAAGATGTATTAGTACAGAATTAACCGTTCACAGTAGTGTTTCAACTCCTGTAAACGGTTACTATGAAACTGACGGAGATTGCCTCCGTCAGTTCTTTTTTATTAACAACACTAACTACGAACCTGTTTCAAATCCTTCAACACATTTAAAAAGTATTCAAAAATTTTGCAACAGTATGCACATCGTAGATAATGGTTTTTCTTAAGAATCAAAGCAATGTAGGTATTTTAATGGCAAATAACTTTAAGCAAAGACTGAAACAAAAAGAAACTCTGATCGGTATTGTAATCAAACTCCCAAGCTCAGAAACTGCTGAAGTGTTGTCACACATCGGATTTGACTGGTTTTGGATAGATATGGAACATGGTGCTCTCAGTTTAGAAAAAGTCCAGTTAATTATGCAAGCAAGTGGCGGGCGCTGTACAAATTTAGTCAGGGTACCTTGGAATGACGCCATTTGGATAAAGAGGGTACTAGATACGGGATGTGATGGGATAATTCTGCCTCAAGTCAAAACACCTCAAGAGGTCAAATATGCCCTTGAAGCTTGCTTATACCCTCCACAAGGAAGTCGGAGTATTGGAACTGGAAGAGCACAAAACTATGGAATGAGTGTTCAAGAGTACTTGAAGACGGCAAACGAAAACATAGTCATTATTCTACAAATTGAACACATTGATGCAGTGAAAAACATTGAATCCATAATTGATGTTCCTGGTTTCGATGCTATACTTATTGGCCCATTTGATCTTTCCGGCAGTATGGGACTGCCTGGTCAGATTAATCATCCTGATGTACAGAAAGCAATTAATTCCGTTAAAGAAGCATGTTTGAAGAAAAATATACCAGCAGGTATTTTTACTAGTGATTCTAAGGGTGCTTTATCTGCAAAAAAAGCAGGATATAGCTTGATCGGGGCAGGTGTTGACGCAGTGTATCTCTGGAAATCGGCAAAACAAACTCTTGAACAGATTAATTCAATCTAGGCTCCTGTAAACGGTTACTATGAAACTGACGGAGATCGCCCCCGTCAGTTGTTTTTGAATAACAATGTTTACTACAAACCTGTTTCAAACCCTTCAAGACATTTAAAAAATATCCAAGAATTTTGCAACAGTATTCACATCCTTGTCACCACGTCCAGAAAAATTGATGACAATTTTAGGAGAACCAGTCAGTTGTGGACAAAGAGTTTCCAACAAAGCGATCGCATGAGAAGTCTCCAGTGCTGGAATAATCCCCTCCAGTAGCGACACACGTTTAAACGCTTCCAACGCCTGCTGGTCAGTCACACTGTAGTATTCAGCACGTTCTATATCTTTCAAATAACTATGTTCTGGACCGACACCAGGATAATCTAACCCAGCACTGATAGAGTGTGCTTCTGTGATCTGACCATCCTCATCTTGCAGAACATAACTCATTGCGCCGTGCAAAACACCGACTTTGCCTAGTGTCAAAGTTGCCGCGTGTTTTTCAGTATTAATTCCTTCACCCGCCGCCTCAACTCCAATCAGACGTACAGATGCTTCATTGACAAATTCATGGAAAAGCCCCATTGCATTGGAACCTCCGCCAACACAAGCAAGCAGAATATCTGGTAGTCCACCCCATTTTTCTTGAGACTGGCTGCGAGTCTCTTTACCAATGATTGCTTGAAAGTCTCGCACGATCATCGGGTAGGGATGGGGACCTGCAACGGAACCTAAAATGTAATGGGTAGTTTCGACATTCGTTACCCAATCGCGAATCGCTTCTGATGTTGCATCCTTAAGGGTTCCAGTTCCTGCTTCCACTGGACGAACTTCTGCTCCCATCAAGCGCATCCGAAATACATTCAAGGCTTGCCGTTCCATGTCATGGACGCCCATGTATATCATGCATTTTAAGCCAAAACGAGCGCATACTGTAGCGGTTGCAACACCATGCTGACCAGCTCCAGTTTCGGCAATAATCCGCTGTTTGCCCATACGTTTGGCGAGTAATACCTGAGCTAAGGCGTTATTAATTTTATGTGCGCCTGTATGGTTTAAGTCTTCTCTTTTTAAGTAAATTTGCGGTCCAGTTCCATCTGGTTTAGCGTAGTGTGCTGTCAGGCGTTCGGCAAAGTATAGGGGAGTAGCGCGTCCTACGTAGTCGCGTAGTAGTCCCTGTAGTTCATCCTGAAAATCTGGATCGTTGCGGTATTTTTGATACGCTGTTTCTAATTCCGAAAGTGCAGGCATTAATGTTTCGGGTACATACTTGCCCCCAAATTGACCAAATCTGCCTAATGCATCGGGTTGCTGAGTCGTTCTAGGTGTATCTGCTAACATGGAATCTGCTCCGTAAAACTTATTTAAAATTGATCACTTTCTCATTAATTTCTTGCTTCACCAAAGGAGTCGGCTCCTGATGCGTGAAATTTGGAACTGAATTTTCAGGACTTATGCTAAAACTATCAAAAAGTTCAATTAATTTCACTGCAGCAGGTAGAGAGAAAAAGATGAAAATGCGTAACTCCGAAAATGTTACTTTCTAATTCCCGCAGTGGGGGTAATTGCTGCTTTCAAATCGGTACAGAAATCTTTAATAACTCGCAGTCCTTGGTTCGGTGTGTTTTCTCCCAAGCGTTGCACAAACGCGCTTCCCACAACCACTCCATCTGCGCCCCAGTCTTGAACTTGATGAGCTTGTTCTGGGGTAGAGATACCAAAACCAACGGCTATTGGCTTGTTTGTGACGCTGCGGATTTCTTTGAGCACATCTTTTACGCGTGTTTGCACTTGAGAGCGTACACCTGTTACACCTGTGACACTGACTAAGTAAATAAACCCACGAGATTGACGAGCGATCGCCTCAATTCGCTGTTTGGGAGTGTTGGGAGTGACTAATAGTGTGACTTCAATTCCTACAGCATCAGCAGATTTCAATAAATTGTCTGCTTCTTCTAAGGGTAAATCCGGTACGATTAACCCCTTGATTCCAGAATCAGCAGCTCGCTTGAGGAATTGTTGGATGCCGAGATTTAAAATTGGGTTGTAATAAATGAAGAGGATGATGGGCGATCGCACACTCTTAGTGGCTGTTTGCGCCATTTCTAAAACATGAGCTAGTCGAGTTCCCCCCTTAAGCGCACGAGTAGCAGCCGCTTGAATCACTGGTCCATCCGCCAAGGGATCTGAGTAGGGAACTCCTAGTTCTATGAAATCTGCACCATTAGCGTCTAATATTTTTAGGGCTTCGGCTGTTGTTTCCAAATCTGGATCGCCTGCTGTGATGAAGGGCATTAAAGCACATTGGTTTTTTGTGCGTAAATGTTCAAACTGTTCTGAGATAGAAGTCATCTTAATTAAATCCTAAAAGTGGACAATAAGTTAATAGAGGAAAAGCAGAATGAAAAATGCAAAATTCACGATGAAGTCAAGAATGATTTTACTTTCTTAATTCCTTGACAGCTTGCTCTAAATCAGCTTGCTTGATTAAAGATTCTCCTACCAACACAGCTTTAGCTCCCGCCTGGGCTACAAAAGCTAAATCAGAAGATGTGTACAAACCAGACTCACTCACGACTGTTATATCTAAATCACTTAACTTTTGTTGACGTTCTCTCAACAGGTGTTTCGTGATTTCTATGTCAAGGGTAAAGTCTTCCAAATTGCGGTTGTTAATTCCGACAAGCTGCACATTTGATAATGCCAGTACTCGGTCAAGTTCAGTCAAGGTATGCACTTCCACCAATGGAGTCATGCCCAAATGCTGAATAATGTTTAGAAAATGTTGCAGTGTTTCGTCGTTTAAAATAGCAGCAATGAGTAGCACTGCATCTGCACCGTTGACTCGCGCTAGATAAATTTGGTAAGGATCGATAACAAACTCTTTGCAAAGTAGCGGCAACTCTACATGATTTCTAATGAGTCGCAAATTCTTAAAACCGCCCTGAAAAAATTTCTCGTCAGTTAGCACAGAAATACAAGTCGCGCCGCCTCGCTCATATGCTTGGGCAATTTTTACGGGTTCAAAATCAGCACGAATAACTCCTTTACTTGGTGAGGCTTTCTTGACTTCTGCAATAATGCTGGGAGGAGTAGAATTTTGCCGTATGGCATTCAAGAAATTTCGTACAGGGGGAGCAAGACTGATCTGATGTTTTAACTCGGCTATTGGCAGTTGCTCTTTCATGAGCGCAACTTCTTGTTGTTTATGCTCAACAATTTCTTCGAGAATATGGCGGGGTTTGGTAGACGCAGTTGCTTGAGTTGGTTGCTGGTGAATATTTAGCATCTTTTTATAGTGGTTATTAGTTCAACAAAGGGAGAGTCAACCCTCTCCTACAACTAGAGAGGGTTATAACAGAGGTGATTATGCAAGCGCTGAGGAGGGAATTGTAGCCATGAATTCATGGACTACATTTTGAACAATTGTTAAGCCTATTCCGCCTGCTAAAGTCATGATAGATTCTGGATGGAACTGAACAGCAGCAATTGGTAATGTGCGATGCTCAATGCCCATAATCACACCATCTGCAGACATGGCGGTTACTTTGAGTTCTCCAGGCAAGCTTTCGGGCAGTGCATACAACGAGTGGTATCTACCAACTTCAAACGATTGTGGTAAACCTTTGAAGGTCACAGAATCTGGATCAACGACAGATACCATAGATACCTTACCATGCTGGGGATAATCCAGAACTCCCAGTTTTCCGCCGTGTGCCTCGACTATTCCTTGTAAGCCCAAGCACACACCAAATATGGGAATTTGCCGTTTTTTACAGGCTGCGATTGTGTCTGCAACACGAAAGTCACTTGGTTTTCCAGGACCAGGAGATAATACAACCAAGTCAGGTTTTTCTGTATCAAAAACTGATTCTGCAAAACCATGCCGTAGTGTTGTGACTGTGGCACCAGTTTGACGGATGTAATTTGCTAGGGTATGAAGAAATGAGTCTTCATAGTCAACTAGCAAGACACGTTTGCCCGCCCCTACATTGGCTTGTTGAATGTCAATGTTTGACATTTTTGACAATTGGACTTTTTTATGGTCTGCTTCTTTAAGGGTTTGGAATAAGGCACTAGCTTTAGTAATAGTTTCTTGTGCCTCTGCTTCTGGCTCTGAGTCATAAAGAACTGTTGCACCAACTCGTACCTGTGCAATTGAGTCTTTTAGTCGGATAGTTCTCAAAATCAAACCAGTATTCAAGTTGCCTTTAAAATTTAAGCCTCCAACTGCTCCACCATACCAACGTCTGGGACTGCGCTCATTTTGTTCTAGAAACTGCATGGCTGAGCGTTTTGGTGCTCCAGTGACTGTGACTGCCCATAAATGTGTCAGGAATGCATCCAAAGCATCAGCTTCTGGTTGCAGCACGCCTTCTACATGGTCTACCGTATGGATGAGATGGCTGTATAATTCAATTTGGCGACGACCTATGACTCGCACACTTCCTGGTTCACAAATTCGCGACTTGTCGTTGCGGTCTACATCAGTACACATCGTGAGTTCAGATTCATCTTTACGCGAGTTCAGCAGCTTCTGGATTTGTACCGCATCGTCAATTGCAGTTTCTCCTCGACGGATTGTACCACTGATTGGGCAAGTTTCAACACGTCTGCCCTCAACACGCACAAACATTTCTGGAGATGCACCAATCAGATATTCTCCACTTAAATTAAAGATGAATCCATAGGGACTGGGATTAATTTCCCTGAGTGTGCGGAAAAGTTGGGTTGGGGATTTTTCACAGGTTTGAAAGAAGCTTTGACTGGGAACAACTTCAAATAAATCACCGCGACGGAAATAATCGAGTGCTTTGGTGACTTGTTGTTCATATTCACCTGGTGCATGATCAGAGGTTTGAGCCGCACTTAAACGCTTACCTCGGTAATCTATCACTTCACCCGTGCGAGGTAAATCCCGAGTGCTACCATTGTTAGTGACGAAATCATATTGCACTCTGAATGCCTGTTGCAGGTGGTAGTCAACAACTAACAACTCATCAGGTAGATATAGTACCAAGTCTCTTTGGTCTGCTGAACGTTCCAGATGCTTTGGCATTTGCTCAAATTGGAAAACTAAGTCATAGCCAAATGCACCATAAAGCCCCAAGTTTTCATCTACTGGACTGTGGAAGACAGATAATATCTCGCGAACAACGCTGAAAACAGAAGGTTGTCTACTGCGTTCTTCTTCTGAGAAGAGACGTTCAGTTGGTTTGACAGAGCCGATAATACGCTTGTTTTCTTTATTAACAGCTTGAAGATATGGTTGATCCAACAGGTTCTGTGCTAGATAATCTAGCAGTATCTTGCCTCGCTCATTATGAGCCGTAATCGTAAAAGTGTTATCGCGGGTAACAAGTTCTAAAGGTGGATTAACAAAACCGATCGCCCAGCGTTTGTAGCGTCCTGGGTATTCATAGCTACTTGCCAACAACCCTCCGCGTTGGGAATCCAGACGTATCAAAACCTCATCAATTGCCGACTCTATAGAAGTATTCGTTACGGAGCGTGATACAAATATTCCACCTTGAGTTGTGTAGGATTGTGTGTCAGAATACATAGATGTGACCCTCTTAAAGTTTACTTAAAAATCATCACCAGAATAATTTGACGACTTGCTGACAAAGTTGAGTGCAGGACACTGTTTTTTTGAGTGATTGTTGGTTGACAGCAACTACCCGATATTAAATAGATGTAGTTCAATTTCACTTATGCAGTTTTGAGAAGTACAAGCTTCTGGAGCGTTCAGTATCAAAATATCTATTGCGCCTGTAGTCATTTTGGTATCTACAAAAGATTTGGTTAGAAAATCAGGAGTTTTGTCAAGTTGTTGTCGGTATAAAATTTCTTAAGATTTAACAGCAGTGTCAATTATAGTTTTAGAATGAGAAAATGCGAGTAAATTAGTTTGTGCGTATTTTCCTACTGTATTTTTAGTCAAGCTGAAAGAATAATACGCACACATGATTGCCTTAACGAAATAATTTCAGAATGATTAAAGAATTTGAGGTAGGCAAATCGATGAGTCATTGGTGTAAACATGATATTACCTACCCTAGAGAAACCACTGATGATTGCTCAACTTAGACACCTACAGTCGAAAGAGTTTTGGTAGCAGATGATGTAGTTGTGAAAGCAGACTTTGTTCCACGTCCGAAGAATTGGGCAAGGGAAGCAAGTTCCTGCATGAGTTCCACAAAATCCGGTGGTGTTAGAGATTGAGGACCATCTGATAGTGCTTTGGAGGGATTGGGGTGAACTTCAATCATCAAGGAATCTGTACCAGCGGCGATCGCTGCCTTTGCCATTGTTGGTACAAACTTAGAGTAGCCGGTGGCATGACTGGGATCAATCATAATTGGCAAATGGGTCAGTCCACGCAATACAGGTACCACAGATAGATCTAGAACATTTCTTGTATACTGCTTGTCAAAGCTGCGAATTCCGCGTTCACACAAAATCACATTTGGATTACCAGCAGCCAGAATGTATTCAGCAGCCATCAACCATTCTTCAATTGTCGCAGACAGCCCCCGCTTGAGCAGAATTGGTTTACCAGTAGCGCCTGCTTTCTTCAGTAAGGAGAAGTTCTGCATATTGCGAGCACCAATTTGCACCACATCTGCAACTTCTGCAACTTTGTCTAAGTCGGCTGTATCCATCACTTCTGTGATAATCCCTAGTCCAGTGACTTCGCGGGCTGTTGCTAACAGAGATAAAGCGCTTTCGCCATGTCCTTGGAAAGCATAAGGTGAGCTACGAGGTTTGTATGCTCCTCCCCGGAGAAACTGTGCACCTGTGGCTTTTACGACTTGTGCTGTTTCCACAATCATTTCTTCGTTTTCGACTGAACAAGGTCCAGCGACTACAATTAAAGGATGATTTTGACCAAAAGTGACTGGACCATTGGGAGTTGGGACAACGACTTCGCTTGGTTCACCATAGCGATATTCTAACGAAACCCGTTTGAAAGGTTGTTTCACGCGAATCACCTGTTCGATAAATGGACTGATTTGTTGGACGTGTTCAGGAGAAATAACACTTGTATCACCTACCAAGCCGATAACAACTTTGTCTTTACCGACAACTTTTTCGGTTGTTACGGGATAATGGCTCAGTTCTTGAATGATTCTTTCGATTTCAGATGCGGGAGTTTGGGATTTGATGACGACAATCATTTTCTTTACCTCATGAAATAGTTTTGGTTTTGGTTCGTGTCTTTGTCCGCCGTAAGTTTGTTTGGCGTCTTGGACTCGTTTTTTGCTTCTGCATTTTGATAGGGATAGGGGTTGAAGGTTTATGCACGCTTCTGTGAACTTTAAATTAGTTTTGATCGCCAAAGGCGAGAAAAGGGTCAAGGATTCAGGTTAAATACGACAGGCGTGAGCGAACGCGACTGCGAACAGACACCCCTCCGGGCGGGTGACACCATCCTCACGGTTCTTTGTTCGACATAATCAATACATAGATGAACAGGTGCATAAACAGATACATGGACAGGCTTATCATATAGATCAACAAGGTCAATACATAAACGAACCGTTTACTGACTTCACTTGGTTCGATAGTTTTAAGATTAGAAATGAATCGGGAAGAACTAGGGAAAGTTTTGGATCAGCCGAAGATTTTTTTCTCGTTCCCAGGCTGAGCCGGAGAACGAGCGCTGGCATGTTTTTCGTTGGCACAAACGCAAACGACAAATCCCCAACTTCTTGAAGAAGTCAGGGATCTTGTTTCTCACGAATATTTAGAATTGCTATATGTTTAAGCTATTGGGTAGATTCGAGGGTAAAAGAAAGGTGTACGGTTCAAGGCGGTTTTGATTCCGCTCATGAATCACTTGCTCAATTTCTTGTAATCTTGCCTGGAATTGCAGCAAAACCTTTTGAGCGCGGACATCAACAAAGTTCTTGTCTGGATAGCCCAGACGATTTGGCAAGAAAACAGTGAGAGTTTTCATCAACTCCAATTGCTTTGCCGCTAGCTTTTGTGGAGGGAGAATCTTCAGGATTGTGGCTTCATCAATTTCTTGATCACGACTGGGAGGGGGCGCATACGTAGCTAACGGCATGTTGGGGGCAAAGGCGATGTAGTCGTACTGGGGATAGTTCACCGCACCGTGCTGAGGTCCACTAAGAAAAATAAGCTGGGTGGCGATCGCCACTAACTGTTCCACAGTATCCAGTTTACCATTGGGCACTAATCCTTTGACATGACCCCCCTCTGGAGATATGAGCTTTCGCACCCAATTCTGTAGCTCTGTATCTTCCAAAATCTGGACTGGAGATGTGTAGTAGAGATGTAGATAATCGCTAACGTAAGACTCAATTGCTCTCCACAATAACAAAGCATCATCCCGATAGGGGTAGTCTGGCAAAAAGTTTTCTCCCTTTCCATCAAGATCAGTTTCTCCGACTCCTCGCCGACTTAGCTCTTTAGGTAGGGCAAACTCACTGAAGTTTTCTAGATATTCTTTGATGGCTCCTTTAATAACGCCGATGGAGGCTTCTAAAGTTCCAGCTAACAGAGTATCTGCATAGCCACCTGGGCTGATCAATTGTTCTCGTGCTAGTTCATTGATTGCCAGAGTGAATTGAAAATGGGGTTTAAGTAAGACTGACAGAGGATGATTGGGCGCTAGTTCATTGGCAGTTGCCATTACAAATGGTTCCAACACCAGATGGGTTCGTCCCAGATGGCTGATGGCTTCGTGATAGTTACCATCAGCCATCTGAGCAAAGATTTTTGCCATAAACCAATGCATGCCATCAATTGGTGTATAAATGGGATTTTTTTCTGGATCAGGTTGCTGATTGAGTTGAATGGCAATCGGAGCTAAAGTCCCGCGATAATCGCCATAACCTACAGGTTTCCAGCAGTACAACACCAACGGGGCAGCAATGGTTTTTGTTCCTTGTTCGTATTTTCCTGGAGTTAGTCCATCAAGCCCTTTGTAATTGGTGAGGAAGATTTTGCCCTCTGCGATCGCCTCTGCCAATGTCTTTTTAGTCAGCATGATTTTTTGAAACATGGCATCTGTCACTGGAAAGTTATCAGGCAATTTCCCAACTACGCGCTCAATCACCATCGGGTTCGCACCAGCAATGCGCTGACGAGCAAAGACAGTATCGTTGCGGAATGTTTGCAACGTTGAAGGTTTGCGCAGGAGTGGAAACATCTCCTGGTAATCTTTCAAGCTATCGAATGGATCGAAAACATTATCGATATTGGTTGCTAAGGTATTCGCAATTAATGATATTAAGCCCTGATCTCGCTCCAGTGAGTATTGAAATGAGAACATTTCTGACTGTGGCAATTTTTTAATCAACAATATCCCCGCTGTTTCGCCGTATTGGTAATCTTCTCGCTGGCGGGCGATCTGTTCATTTCGCTGCTGCTGTTGTTCAGGGGTATCGTCTTGAGGTAAACTTGGCTGAATCATCGAATTAATCTTCCAATTCTAAATAGTTTGACAATGTAAATAATTTCATCTGTAAATTTTTCATTCATGATCATCTCAAGCCTTTATCAAAGATTCACACTTCGATTGGCTCATGGTTTGTTCTCCTTTGTAAACGTAGTCTTGTGTTTGAGTATTAATGGAAGTTTGATTATGTGATCTCAGTACTACCTCTTTACTAAAAGGACGTTAAGCTTGTTTACTTTCCTTGTTTTATTCATAGTTGTAAGCAAAATCGACTTATGCACTCTTGAGATAGAAACAGAAGTCAAACTTGTTTGCTTTCCTTGTCTTATTCATAGGTGTAAGCAAAATCGACTTATGCACTCTTGAGATAGAAATTGAAGTGAACTACCCAGCATCAATCCTTCGAGTGGTTGTGTTGAGGTTATAGCGTTCCTGAGAACTTCTATAGCAATCCTATTTGATTTGTAAGAATTAAAAACGACAGATCCCCGACAACTTCTACGAAGTCGGGGATCTTGGTTCTCACGAATATTTAGGATTGCTATAGAGAAGAATATGTCCCGTTATAGCGCAAGCTATAACGGGACATAATGTCACAGACTTAACCGTTGAGTTGAGCAATTCCCACAGGACAAGCAACATTTGTCCCGCCTAACCCGCAATAGCCATTGGGGTTTTTCGCCAGGTACTGCTGATGGTATTCCTCGGCATAGTAAAATTCAGGAGCATCCAGAATTTCAGTGGTAATTTTCCCATAATCTGAAGCACTGAGAGCTTTCTGATAAGCTTGTTGGGATGCTTCTGCTAGCTTTCTTTGATTTTCAGAATATACGTAAATTCCTGAACGGTACTGAGTACCCACGTCGTTACCCTGACGCATTCCTTGAGTGGGGTTGTGGTTTTCCCAGAAGACTTTTAGTAACTCGGAATAACTAATGACTTTTGGATCAAAGACGACTTGTACCACTTCATTGTGACCTGTGCGTCCAGAACACACTTCTTTATAAGTAGGGTTAGGAGTCACACCAGCAGCATAACCGACTGCTGTGCTGTAAACTCCTTCTAGCTGCCAGAATTTGCGTTCTGCACCCCAAAAGCACCCCATGCCAAACGTTGCAATTTCCATTCCTTCTGGAAATGGTGGCTTGAGGGGATGACCGTTAACATAGTGACGATCCGGTACTGGCATTTTTTCTGCTCGTCCTCGCAAAGCTTCTTCAGGAGTGGGTAGGCTTAACTTTTTACCAAATCCAAATAGTACCATTGATTTTTACTCTGGGTTTTTATGAGAGTGTTGTTTACCTTACTTAATATTTTAAAGATTTTGAAGGGTGTTTGTCCTGTACTGTGAAGTTTGTATTTAAAGAAACTTTAGAAATTGATTTTGCACTAGGTTTTATGATTTTTTTATCAAAAGACCATGAGCTAGGAACTTCTAACATTGTTCATTGAATTATGAAGAAATTAAAAGCCTATACTCTTACAGTTATTCTTGCAGCATTGACATTTCCCCAAGCAAGTCGTGCTGCTGTTGCTCCACCAGTTGATGCACAAGTTAAGGAGGTGGCGCAGTGGTTTACTGGTTTGTTCAACAATACGCAGCAGATCAGTAGCAACCCTTCTGTTCCATTTGTCAGTATGTCCAATTGTAAAGTGCAAGTGGCGGGTGTTAATCCTGCTAATGGCACAGAAAATATTTATCTTGAACAGGAAAGTTCTGCTTTTAAACGTACTGCCTTTTATTCCTACAGTAAGGGAAACTCTGCTGTTAATCTCAGCGTGAGTTCCATTGTCAATGGAGGCAATTTGGGTGGGTTGTGTAACAAACCTGAATCAGAGCGAATCATTGATATTAGCAATATATCTACAGGTAGCTGTAACCTTCTACTTATGTGGGAACCTAGTCGCTATGTAGGGACTAATAGTCCTAGTGGTTGTCCGACAAGTACTGGAGGCAAGATCGTTAGCAACGTAGGCATATTTGAGAACGGTGTGGATGCGTTAGATCAAATTTTTGATGCTAAAGGTAATTTGCTTGTCGCCACGCCAATCGAGTTTCGCCGGATTAACTCTATCCCTGAACCCTCCTTAACTATAGGACTTTTAGCTTTTGGTGTGTTGAGTGTGAGTTCGGCACAAAGGTTAAAACAGATACAGTCTTCAATTAAGAAGCAGAAAACTTTCAACTCGCTTTAATACCAGGAAGATGACTTAAGCGATCGCAGGATCAGAAACAACTGAAACGCAAGCATGTACCAAAGGTAGCAAAGGACCAAGTTGCTCTTGCCCATTAACCGCTAAATCGCTATGACATAAATAGACTCTCTGGGACACGCGAGCAAGCAAATCTGCCAGAATTGTTCGCAGTCTTTGTTCTTCTGCTAACTTTTCATCTTCTACTGTCCAAGGTTCGCCCAACCTTTCTTGGAGGAAGAATGGTGCACCGAATAAAGTTGCCGCACCGCCTTTTGCCCACAAAGGCGAACCTGTATCCAGCCAGAACTGCCAACGGTGAGACCGTCTAGAAGAGCGATATTGGAAGATGGTAGCCAATGTGACAGCATTTGATTTTGGCCCGATGGGATGAACCGGGTAGGGATTAGCGGTAATCGTACCACGCCGCAGTAGTTGGATAAATTCGCCAATTGTTGAGTGAGGTGAAGTGCTCTTGTTTTGAGTTTCCTCTTTTAATGGGGGAGAAACAAAAGGGGTTCGTTGCAATCTCGTATCAATTTCCCAGTAGTGCTGTGCGGTTTCCAATAGTTCCCGCAGTGCTGCCAATTGGTCGTAGGGGAGATTGTTGCCATTCCACAAGAAACGCTGAATTGCCCTATCTAAAAGAGAAATGGGACTGGGAATCAAGCGCAGTTCTTGTTGTGTTTTTTGGGTTTCTAACCACTGCAATATATTACCATAAGCTGTGGTCGCTGCGTAGCCCAGTCTATCCCAGCGGTCAAACGCCGTGACAGGTAGCAACTTGGGTTGGTCTGGATGGGGTACAAAGCAGTAATCTGCTATCAAGCCAGCGCGGACGGGGTCAATCTGGGGAAAGGAGGGGGAAATTTCTCCTTCGATTCCAGAAACTTCCTTGCTTAACACAACTAACATCTCTGCCACAGCATCGCGATCCACTAAGCGTCCTAAGCCGGGATAAACTAAGGCAAGAACGGTGAGCAATCCTCTGATGATCGGCGAACTTATCAAGGGGCGTTGGTCGTTGAGAGGTTGGACTTGGATGTTTTGCTTGGTGAGGATTTCTGTGAGGGTGTAACGGGCGATAGCATCTAAACCAGGTGCAATGATCGCCACTTCGTTTGGCTGTACCTGCTTCTCCTTAACAGCTTTAACAATCACCTCTGCTGTTTGCCGCAATAATTGGGCGCGGGAGGTGGTTTGAATAGATTGCACTGCTGCTGGTAAGCTTAAAGGCATGACCTGTTCTGTTATCAGCTCCTGCATCGGTATGGTGCTAGCTTCTCCAAGGCATGAAAAGGGACGCTGAGTCAAAACTTCTTGCCGACAACGTGCTGATAATCCTTCTAAATAATTCGGGTCAGATCCTAGTCCCAAACGCACTACACTATCGGGATTGTAGCTAAATGCCCCCACTGCACCGTTATTTAGAAGCAACTCAAACAGGTGGCGCGATAAGGCAGGATAATCTTGGACATCATCAACCAGCACTGCTTGATAGCGTTTGCTAAGCTGTTGCTGATAAATTGGATCGCTTAAGAGGTATTTGCCATAAACTTCGGTCATGATTCCATAGGTGAGAAATCCTCTTTCTAGACACCAGTTACGCCAATTGAGTAGTAAAGATGTTATGAGTTCAGGTTCTAGGTTTGTACTATTCTCTTGCTGAGCGATGGCGTTGAGCAAAACGTCATTAATGTTCTCACAGGCTATGCCACTATAAGCCCCTAGTTGCAATAAATCCAAGATACGACGTACTAATCGGTACTCCGGTTCTCCCGCGCGACGCAAAATTCCCTCGTCCAATTGGGAACGCCAAAGTTTGGTTGCTAGTTCCTGTTCAGTTTCTGGACGCAGCCGTACTGGAAATTGCGCCTTTAACTCCAATAACTGAATAAGCAAAGGCCAAAACAAACTCACTTCATCCTGAATAAAGCCCAAGGGTGTCTTACAACGTACTGGATATTTTCCGGAAGTTGCTGTAACAATTTTATCCGCTAACTCCCGACGATTTTCATCATTGGCTGCCAAAACTAAGACTCCTGGTTCTGTTTGATGAAGATACAAGGGTCTTGGTATATTCTCGCTATTTTTTTGCCCTTGGTTTTTCGTATAATATGACTCTTTGCAGCTAGTTTCACTCAACACCCAATTACAAAACTGCTTTACCAAGCGAGCAGTCTTACCACTGCGGCTAGGTCCTGTTACCCAAAGGGAATCCCAAATCATAAATCATCTCCTTGGAGGTTTTTTCAGACATTTCGTACGTTAACTTAAGTTTAAGAGTCACAAAACTATGCTGGATGATTACCAACAATGATTATTTCTATTTTTCGCCAAAAAATATACCCTTTTTTAGTAGCCTCTTACAGATGGTACTTACGCACCTCGGAGCGTTCTCTAGACGAGGCTTACAAAGCGGCATTGCAGATTAAGGCAATAGAAGATAAAGATTTTAATGGTAATAAAATAGACATTACATCAAATAAGTACAGCCGTAATGTCATGGATTATTTTGAGTCATACCTAAAAAAACAATTAAAAATTGTCCGAATGCGGCTTACAGAATTTAAGGCAAGCCGTTTTTTTCTGAGCGAATCTAATCAAAAAGCTGCAAATGAATTCGGTATACAGTTTCCACAGCCTTCTGTGATTTTACAAAAACTCACATTCATTGATGAAATCACAGCAAAATACACCAATTTGGACGAATTACATTCCCAAGTTCAAATCAATAAAGATAATAGTTTAATAAGAATACAACCCTCAAGTAATCAATTAAAACAACAGAATTTATCAACTCAGAGGTTAGACAATAATATACCTCAAAATAAGGCAAATGCGACAGGGGTTCTACCGCGTTCGATTCTTAGTACTTTTACTCGTCTGCAAGTTGAGTTAGACCCCCAAGCAGAACAAGATGTCGTTAAAAATTTCCGTAATACACAAAGAAGAACAATAATATCTGTCAAATTTCTGCTTCTGCTTATTATAGTTCCTATTTTGACTCATCAATTGTCAAAAACTCTGGTAGTTGGACCAATTGTTGACCGTACTTTTCAGAAAAACTCTGCGAATGAAGCTGGTCTGTTCCTGAATTTTGAAATGGAAGAAGAAGCTCTAGAAGAGCTAGAAAAATTTGAAGAGAGAATAAAATTTGATAACTTGCTGCTCAATGCCGAACCATTATCCCTTGAGCAGATGGAAAATCAGATAAAAACAAAAGCTCATGAAATTTCTGAGGAATTTAGTGAAACTAGTTCTAATGCCCTGAAAAATGTTTTTGCTGATATATTGTCTGTTATTGCTTTTTCCTGCTTGTTGCTTGTGAGCAAAAAAGAAATAGCGGAACTCAAAGATTTCTTTGACCATATTGTCTACGGTCTTAGTGACAGTGCCAAGGCATTTATTATAATTTTGTTTACCGATATTTTTGTGGGTTTCCACTCTCCTCATGGTTGGGAAGTTCTTTTAGAAGGTGTTTCGCGCCATTGGGGATTACCAGCAAATCACGGTTTTATATTCCTATTTATTGCTACATTTCCAGTGATTTTAGATACGATATTCAAATACTGGATCTTCCGTTACTTGAATCGTGTATCGCCCTCTGCTGTTGCTACATATCATAATATGAACGAGTGAGATAGCACTCTTAGAGGATTTGTGAAAAAATAAGATGTCCAACTTTGTAAGAATTGTCGGACATCTGAGATCAATTCTCCAAAAATCAATTCATGGGGCTGAATGCCTGACAATTGGCAGTTGATAACTGATAATTAAATGGTCATCAGTGGTTACGGGTAAGATGTAAGCAATTTTCATCACACCCCACGCTTGCCGATCGTTGCTTAAACATATGCCCTATGTCACGCAGTTTAGAAAAAATGATCAAAAAGACATTTGTCGCAATGGGGCAAAGTGCCGTACCCTTAGGAGCGATCAGCCGGAGGCTTGACGCTGAGCGTATCGCCATAAGTCTCCCTATAGCCCCTATAATTGTGTTATTACTTATGCAACCTTTGGGGCATTTAGCACTGAGTCCACCACAGTGTCGGGTGACAAAATGGCAACTACCAGTATCCTCTCAAGCTCAATTACAGGACAAAATTGTTCAACAGCAAACAGCGCCACCTCCATTAGTACCCATTGCGAAGTCACCGTTTCCTTGTTGCGAGGGCGATACTTCTTGTTTAGATAGTCAATTATGGGGCGAAAACAGTCAATCACCAGATAAAAAAGCTTTGTTGACGGCTGTAGATCGCAGTTTGCAGTACCTTTTTTCTAGCGATGCGGCGGGGGTGTATCAACAATATCCGGTGGTGGGAATGACACGCGATCGCGTTATCAAAAGTTTGCAAAGATTCCGAGAGTTGGTATTAAAATCTAAATCTGCTGTAGAACTTAATGCCGCAATAGCAAAGGAATTTGTTTTTTACCAGTCAGTGGGGGGAGACAAAAAAGGCTCGGTGCTGTTTACAGCATACTATGAACCAGTTTATGCTGCTAGTCGTGTTCCAACTCCAGAGTATCGCTATCCTGTTTATCGCATACCACCTGATATTAGCTCATGGCAAAAACCTCATCCCACACGCTTGGAACTAGAAGGTGCCGATGGGTTGCAAGCTTCAATTGGTAGATTGCGGGGGTTAGAGTTGTTTTGGTTTCGTGATCGCCTAGAACCGTATTTAGTGCAGATTCAAGGTTCAGCCAAACTTCAGCTTCCTGATGGCACTCAAACAACAATAGGTTATGCTGGTAACACCGCTTACAACTACAAGAGTATCGGGCGAGAACTGGCGAACGATGGTAAGTTACCGCTTGAGGGTTTGACGATGCCGAAGATCCTCAACTATTTTCAGAAGTATCCACAACAGTTAAATGTTTATATCCCTCGCGATCCCAGCTTTGTGTTTTTTCAAGAAAACCACGGTGCACCCGCCGAAGGTTCTATCAAAGTACCACTAACAGCAGAACGCTCAATTGCAACAGATAAATCGCTTATGCCTCCTGGTGCTTTGGCGTTGATTCACGCTCCTTTCCCTTTTGTTAATTCTGTTACTAAACAAATGGAGCATCGAATTGTCAGTCGGTATGTTCTTGATCAAGATACGGGAGGTGCAATTAAAGGTGCGGGGCGAGTAGATTATTTTTTAGGTTCAGGTAAGATAGCAGGCGATCGCGCTGGTGTGACTGTTAGTCATGGGCAGTTATATTATTTGTTGCTTAAATCTCATCAATAATAGTAATTATTAGTCAGACTTTGTAAAAAACTATAGCAATCCGATTTGATGAGTGTGAATCACTCCTGGAGACAGGCAACAGGGAACAGGTGAGACCAGCCCCCGTCTTGGACGCCACTTGCTTTATGCCGGGAGACCCGTCCACCGCAGTGGCTCCGGTCTCCGTCACGTTAGCGTAGCGTCTCCGCAGGAGATTGGGGGACTGGCGTTAGCGCAGCGAGACCGGAGGTCTTCCCCGAAGGGCAACAGGGAAGAAGGAATAAAGGTGTATGGAGTTTTTTTCAAAAATAAAATAGGAGTCCTATATGTTTTAAATAACCTCAAACGTAATAGCTGGCAAAGTTTTTATATTAATTAGGCGTCTATCCTCAACATAACTCGATTTGAGGCATTTTTATCCATATCAATATACAGCTTAATAAAAGCGTTAATCGTCATAAATCACAAGTAAAACAGGCTTTATATCTAGTTTTTAGACCTACGTTTTGTACCTCACACTCGTTGCAAACTGCTGTATTTTTCTTGTCCAGCAAGAGTTTTATCTCTAACACGGACTTTATTTATTTAGCTGTGACTTTAGTCATGGGTTTTGGACTCTCACTAAGTGTTACATTAATATCAATCCTTCTTTAGATATAAATTTGTAATTTTGTTTTTAAAGAAGAGTTTATACATTTCATTTATAAAAATCAAAACACTTCATAAATTTTTATTAGTTGATTGAATTCTTTTATGAGATATTAGTGATATCACGCTTATCACCTTGTTATTTTTATAACTTCTAGGTTAGAAGCATTTATTAACTTTGTAAAAATTCAAGATATGATGTTATATTGACTGAAATTTTGGGTATAAATAACTTTTACTCTTGTTTGGAACTACAAAAATTTATCTGGCGTCTTACGTAGGTAGAGTATTAGCCACTCAACCAAAAGTTGCTCATCTTAGCCAGACAACAGTAGAGTGGTGCGAAAGCTAGTTTATATTTCTCATTGATTGTGCGTAAATCCGAAATACTATCTTTTCAGTTTGTATATAAGTATATTCATGACTCAGTGAGTCTAATATCTTATTTCTCCGCAATATATTGATAGGTTAATAATGGGGTTTGAAAGTGTTCAGGATATTAGTTGATGCTGATTTAATATTAGAGGCTTTGATGAATCGTAATAACTCTGTAGGAGATGTCAGTGAGTTATTAGATAGAGTACATCCGTGGGTTCAAATGTACATAACAGATATTGGTTGGCAAAAAATTCACACATATGCAAGTCGTTTGCGAAATACAAATATCGCTGAACTAGTGATTAATTGGCTGCAAGACAAAATCCAAGTCTGTACTATCGATCAAACTATTCTTCAACAAGCACGTTTTTCACCTCTTCAAGATTTTGAGTCTGCTGTAGAACTCGTTTGTGCCACTGATGAAAAACTCGATGCAATTGTTACCCATAACTATGATGATTTTGCCCAAGTACGAAATAAATTTTGGATTTGGTCTGTTGCAGAATTGTGGATGCGTGCAAATCTGGAAAGCCAAATAGGTACAACTAGATCTATTTTATAGTAATTCAAAATACCCTACCCTACAAGAAGCCGACTACGGGGTCTACGGGAAGTCTTATGCCTATAGTACACTCCCTTGACGCGCTTGTCGGACTCGTGTCAAGGGAGGAGATACGGGTATGTCTTTCGTATGGTACACCAGCAACAGATCCAAAAAATACGAAAAAACTCGCTACTAGTCCGCAAGCCAAAGAACGATAGTTATAAATAGCAGAACCTTTACAAGGCAGCCATTAAGCTATTGGGGCGAATAAGTGACTACGAGTTCGTGTGCTTGTTTATAGATTCAGTGAATGAATTCAAGATTAGCTGCACAATTGACGATAAGCCGGAGGACTTCGGCGTGAGCGCGGTCCCTGAGCTTGCCGAAGGGCAGTCGAACGCTTGACGCTGCGCGTATCGCATGACCTTAGCGTACGTTAACATCCATAGTGTAGTTTAAGGCACCATTACCACTATTTTGTTGGGCTACGTTAGTACCAGGACCGCTCAGTTCTACACTCACAGAAGATGATGGGGGATTGTATCGTGCTGATACTTCCACCTTGTGTTCACCAACAGACAAATAAGGTGACAAATTAACCTTAACGTTTTTATCGTTGTTAATTTGCTTGACAACTTTACCATTTACAGTAACTTCGCCTGTCATTTGAGCATTTGATGTATTGATGCTCAAGATATGCGGTTGACTTAAATTCGCTGCACTTAGCTGAAGTGAACTTTTTTGATATCCAAAGGAATCACCAAAGCTAGATTGCTGGCTAGTGAATGTTGTGGATCTGTTCATATCTCTACTCCTGTGTGTTGGAACAACAACGGAAAAATCTTCGCTACTTTCCTCGTCGTCATCGTCATAACTGTCTGTTGGAACAACAACGGAAGAATCGTGAAAATTTTCGTCATCGTTGTCTGTGTGAACAATAACAGAGGAAGTCCTCTGGCTGCTATGTCCGCTATTGCTGTCTGTCTGAATAATAACAGAGGAAGTTTTCTGGCTACTACGGACGAAATTTTGTGCAAAAGCTGTACTAACACTTAGAAGCACTAGACAGCTTGCAAGAATCACTAATTTACTCATGATGACATAACCAGATTGAAGTAACAGCAGGTACACAATTAGCCAATTCAATTGTTTGAAAAATTGTATGACCTGCTGATAGCTGGAGAAGATGTTAGGCGGGAAGAAAAATTTCACTCACTACTGTAAACTCAGCAGAAGTTTCTGCGTTCACAAAAGTGATCCCTAGCAATGAAACCGAAGTTCCCGCCTGCTAGGGACTTCGGAAAGGTGAGAATTTTGAAATCAGTCGTTTAGGACTATAAAGAAGGTGCTTTTGGTGTTTTTACGTGCACAGGAACGTTGACATCTACATTAATGTCTTTTACAGGGTCATAACCCCTGCGGTTACCACCTTCAAACCTTTGATTGACGTTACGACTTTGTTCGCAACGACCATCACTGATACAAACTTGCTTTCCTGTGCTGACAGCACTGCTACCGCTACAACCTGGAGAACTTTGACGATTGACTCTTGTAGATTGACTTGCTTGTTTGGAGATCGCTATTTGTGTCCCAGCAGTAACCCCAATACATCCTGCTGATGCAGAAGGGGTTAAGGAAGGAATAAAGAAGGGGGATACAGCTGTCAGAGAGAACAAGCTGAGAGAAAGTAGTTTGGATTTCATGTATGTACCCTTGGTATTATTGACAAGTTGTTGTGGTTGTTGAACTGTAAGTACTATTTGCGCTGTTAGAGCCACTGCGTACAGTGTTTGTTCGGACTACTCGTCTGCCGTTACAGTAGCTTTGTGTTGTGCGAGGATATCTCAAACTCCTCAGACGCTGATCAAGACTGTATTGTCGAATGTTTCTTCTAGAATTGGGTACCCGACGAGAAGGATAGGTGGTTCTGTAAGTAGGTCTTCTGTCTCTAATTGTGATACCACCATCTTCATCGATTGTTACCCTACTAGTACTACCTTCGACATCAATGTCATCTGCGATCGCAATTTTCGCAGGTAGTGCAATCAGCGCGGAGAGTACCACTAGTAATGAAATAGTTTGTCTGGCAGGCATGGCTTAATTCCTCTGTTCCTAAAATACAACCGACTTTCATATAGTAAAACTAGGAAATCGGTAACATTTATATCAACTCCTCACCAATAACACACCACCGCACTGTTAACAGACACTAGTAATTTTTTGTAAGCTGGTGAGTTATTTGGGGTTGCTTTGTTATATAGATCCAGCAACACCCAATGGCTAATTAGCAGGAACTGCTATATATTTCCGGAGTTGAACTCATCAGGAGTTTGGCAGATGCATAACCCAACACCAACAGCAGCTTGAGACGGCAAACTAAATACAGACTGGTACTTGAGGCTTAACGGTGGTAAGGAATATAAGATCCTCTGTTTTGTCTATTTCGTTGCAGTTGCTCGCTTTTTTGAGAAGCATACTGGTCAACAGTACTGTTATCGATCGCGGCACCATTTTGGTCGATGCGCTGCTTAGCATTTTGTCTTCCAGAACGGGGGTGACCAGTTTTTTGCTGAATGCTGTATTGGTCAGCTGCCTGATTCACTCGGCTATTTTCACCACCAACTGTAGAGTTTTGATTAATCTCCTGCTTGGTCACGGCTTCGCCAGCGAAAGCTACAGTTGGTATTACCATCACAGCAGCGACCAAAAGACCCAGGGTCAAGGTTTTTTTCACCATTTTTAACTACGTCCTAAATTATGAATTGATTGTGAAACAGTGGCGTTGCTTAAGTAGTAAAAGAATTAACTGATACCAAAGACTAGGCAACGCCTTTTGATGTCATCAGTATATTAGTAGCGACGGTAGACGCCACTGCGATCACGAACATTTTGACGCTGGTTGTTGTTGGTTTCGCTGTATTGGTCAGTGCTAGAACCATCGACAGCCGAACCATTTTGAATGGTGGTTTGACGAGCACCTTGGTCTTGAGGAGTTCTGCGGGAATTACCGTAGTTGCCATAGCCATAGCCATAGCCATAGCCAGTGCGAGGGCTTCTTGCACTTTGCCCTTGATGACTGTTGGTGATGGAAGTTTGGGTTACGCTACTACCGTTAACAGCAGCACCGTTTTGCTCAGTATACTGGTCAGAATTCTGTGATTGACCTGCAAATGCGGCGGTTGGAGCAATCATCAAACCTGCAGCGAGTAAACCGAAAGCAATAGATTTGTTCAACATAATTTTTTAACCTTGTCAGTTGTGTGTGTTGTTTTTGTATTTGTTGTTTTTTGTGAGAGTGAACACCGTTGTCACTGTACCTAGGTATTTAGATGTATTTCTACCTTAAGGAGTTCCTTGTGGTGTTTGTTTCTCTGTTTGTTTTGCTATTGAGAGCTACATTGTCGAGTTACATCATTCCGCAATTATCCAAAAGATTTTTGAAAAATATTTGAAGCCGTTTATTTGCCCTCTGGTTCACCCTTGCCCCCTACAGATCACTATAGATAGAAGTGAATTCTATACCTTAATGTTTTAACCAAAGATATTGAGTGCGTCAAGAGCTGGACAAAAGTTTTTGGACAAAATTTTTTGGGCACAAGTTTTTTTTGGTGCTAGGATCTACGGCTAAAGGTTATATACATACGCGCTTAGCTGTGAAACAAAAGGCAAAACCACGGATAGCTTTTCTACGTGAAAAGGCAGGACTGACCCAACTTGAGCTTTCACGCCTCGTGGGCGTGACTGAAAGTACTATTCAGAACTGGGAAAGCGGAAGGACGGGGACAGAACATATTGAGAGAATTATTAGATTTTGCAAAGCTCTGAATTGCCAAGTGGAAGATTTAGTTCAATACATAAGCGATTCACCAGAGGAGCCTGCTGCAAAACCTAGTTCATTAAGCGAGATACATCATTTATTAGGGACTGAGGAGGTTTCCCTCACTCCCAGCTTTGAATCTGAAGCTGTTCCAAAACGGTAAGTTAGTCATTACTCAAAAATCAAGCTCAAGGGTCATCAGTTATTATTTCTGTAACCCATCCCCAAAGAAGACGTCCATTGCCCCCACCCCCCTCAGTTCCTGCCAGAGAGTGTCTACCGTTACAAATTGATACCCTTGTTCCATAAGTTGAGGAATGAGGATTTCTGTCGTTGCGGTGACATCTTGTCCGCCGCACATACCGTCATGCAAAACAATTAGTGAACCATTACAGACCTGCTGGAGAATTCGCTGCACCACTGTGGCGATTCCTGGTCTTACCCAGTCCTCCGGTACAACGCTCCACATAACAGGTCGATAGTTCCATTGATTTAGTAATTTTAATGTTGTAGGTGTAAACAAACCATTGGGTGGACGGACATCGCGCACTTTATCGGGTGTCAGATCACAAGCATTGTAAATAGCAGCTTGGGTTTTTTCTAAGCTCTGTTGAAGTTCTGTTGGGGACAGCATGGGAAAATTTTGATGATCATAGCCATGCAATCCGATCCAATGTCCGCGATCGCACACCTGTTTGGCTATACCTGGCGATCGGTTAACGCAAGCACCTAGCCAGAAGAAACTTGCCCTAACATTGTAACGCTCTAAAACTTTCAGCAGTTGTGGCGTGTATTGAGGATGTGGGCCATCATCAAATGTCAGTGCGATCATTTTGGAATTTGCATCACCACACCAAAGACAGTTAGGAAACGTTGGTTTGAGGATGCGATAGAAAATCGGAAATAATGGAGCCAGTTGCATCTCGGCTTACTTGCTGCTTTTGGTTTTATGTACTGTAATATAACGAAAGCTTAGTCATCTGTTCCGGACTTTTCCAACTTTTTTATCAGATCTTCTTTTGCTGTATGTCCAGAAGAGCACGCTGGTTGTAGCAAGAGTGGATCGTCGATTGATTTGTGCCGCTACCGCCATTCCCGCTACACCCTGTAGCTGCGCATCCCAGATTGGCGCACCACTAAAACCAGGCTCTAATGCATAGCCCTGTTGTTGCACGTCCTCAAGCTGTACCCAACCGTTACCTATGCCCGCCCGTAACTCTCCACCAAGCCCAAGCCCCATTAGGTTGCTTTAGCGGAAAGCCTATATGCGCTTCACATGCTCACCTGTATGAATCTTTGTGAGAATATCTATTAGTTCTAGCTGAAAGTTCCTAGTTTACTGTCCATCAACTACTCATACCTAAGACGGTTCTGAATCTATCAATAACCATTGCTAATATTTATGGGGATACCCAACTGCGTTAGTGCGTTGGTGCCTTCTTCTTAAGCTTTATGTATCTTGATTTAAAGTCTATTGATTTTAATATTTGTGAGAAATTAGATCCTTCTGCTAAAATTTAGCAGATTAACGATTTTTTCCTTCTAAAAACAAAATATAACTCAGACATAATGCCGAAAAGGCGTCAATCTCAAAAATTCCGGAATAGATCTCCCAAGCGAAACTTTGCTGTCAAAGTAAACCATGTGACAGTAAGAGTGGTAACTTTAGGTGTATTACTAGCTGTTTTGATAACTAAATATCCATCAAAACAATTTATCAAACCATCTACCCAACAATCGTTACATGCACCAACAGTCACTTCGCCAATTCCTGTTATCCAAGTTGCTGTCAAATCATCCAGCAAACAAAATTCTAAATCAGTAACTCCAGCTGTGCCAGTTCCTGATTGGGCGATAAGCCGCAGGCTTGACGCTACGCCTATCGCCAAATCACTGTCTATTCCCTCTCGTCAAGCTGGGAAACAAAATTCAGAAGTCGTCTACAATCTCAAAAAATCTCCAAAATTTAAAGAATCTCAACAGTTGCAAGCAATTGTTAACAATCTTGTGGAGCTTGCTGCTGACGAAAATCTGCCTAAAGAGGCTTTATCTGTTACCTTAATAAATGCAAAAACTGGTGAAACAGCCGGATATCAACAAGATATACCAAGATATCCAGCTAGCGTAGTTAAGATGTTTTGGATGGTGGTTTTATATGCCCAAATAGAGAGCGGTATTTGGCAAAATGAAAGAGATTTTGCTCCTTATTTGGCAAAAATGATTCAGGAGTCTGATAATGAGGCTGCTAGCTTTATTATTGATCAAGTCACAGGAACACGTTCGGAATCAGAACTAAAGAGCGAAAAATTTCAGTTGTGGAAAAACAAACGCCAACAACTTAATCGATTTTTTCAAGAAGCAGGTTACAAAAATCTCAATATTATTCAAAAAACATTTCCCATTGACTATCTTAATCTTCAAGAGCCTGAGGGAAGTGAATCGCAGCTACTTAATAACCCAGTTGGAAATTGGAATAAGATAACGACAAAACACGCAGCCAGACTATTGTATGAAATGTGTTACGCTGAACAAGCTGTCTCTTTGCAAGCCAGCAGAAAAATGTGTGGATGGCTCAAAAGAGATTTAAATCCTAAAATTTGGCAACCACCAGATTCTTATGATTTCAACCCGGTACGCACTTTTTTTGGTGAATCTTTACCCGACACTCGTGTTCGATTCTATTCTAAAGCAGGGGCGACTTCTGCTTCTCGGTCAGAAGCAGCAATGGTTGTTACAGAAGATAACAAAGCTGCTTATATTTTGGCAGTTTTTGCTCCAGATTCGGCATACGCTGATGATGGACAGATTTTCCCCAAGATGTCTGCTCTTGTCTATAAACGTATGACTTCTCGCAGTTCAAGATAGTAGTTATCAATTTACATGAAACCATCATTTTCAGTGTATTATTTTAAATGGTGTAATAAGCCTCACAGTACTTTCATACTCCCTCATCTCAAAATTGCATATGCATGATAAGGTGTTATGCACTGTTTTTTCCTAGCGCCGTAACTAATGCATTTGTACTATCTAGAGTCCCAACACCTTGAGGAATTAGTTCAAGGTAGCGGTATAGATTTAAACCTTGCAAAACTCAATTTTCTGTCTTTAAAAGGCAGAACCACTTATGATTACCTGCTAATTTCTGAACATATTCCCCGCACAAATACTGGGATGGTCAAAAGTGGGTGGTTACAGCGTTATGCCCACATCACTGAAGGTGGTTGGTGGTGTTCTGGACTTGACTCCCTAAATCATTGGCAAGCGATGGAGTGGGGGTGTTTTAAACCCAACCAACCTCGATTAAATGAAAATGGCAAGTTGATAAAGTACGAACATCCCCCTACTACACCAACGCGAGTATTTTGTCTGCGAGTATCACTGGATATCTGGCAGCAAGTGGCTCAACGTTACAATGTACCCATGCCCAACAGTATCAACATTGCTGGCAATGGTGAAGCTGAAAGCTTTTGGCAATGGGTGATGGAACGGAACATCCCCATCATTATTTGCGAGGGTGTTAAGAAAGCTGCAGCACTGTTGACACAAGGATATGCAGCTGTTGCTATCCCTGGAATTACCAGTGGTTACCGCGTCATCAAGGATGGTTTTGGCAAAATTATCAGTCGCCAGCTTATCCCAGATTTAGCAGCGTTTGCGAAGACTGGGCGTATCTTTTACATTTGCTTTGATTTTGAAACTGAACCTAAGAAAATTGCAACAGTCACTAATGCTATCTCCCAGCTAGGGTTTCTATTCCAAGAAAAAAATTGTTCCGTCCGAGTCATCAAACTTCCAGGAATAGAGAAAGGGATTGATGACTTTCTCGTCGCCAAAGGTGCAAGTGCTTTTGAGACAGTCTACCGCCAAAGTGTTGATTTAGAAGTTTACCTTGCTCAAACCAAGCCTCATACCGAGTTAACCATTCCAGCTGCACTCACCGTCAACCGCCAGTATTTAGGAGAAATACCGTTCCCCTCCTCTGGATTAGTTGGAGTGAACTCTGCAAAAGGAACTGGGAAAACCACAACACTGCAAACTGTTGTCAACCAAGCTAAAAGCACAAATAAACCCGTATTACTCATTACTCACAGAATCCAACTGGGACGTTTTTTGTGCGAAAAAATTGGCATTCAGTGGGGAATGGGAAGGAGAGAGAGAGGGAAAGAGGGAAGGAGGGAAGGAGGGAAGGAAAGATATTTTCCCACACTCCCTCACTCCCACACTCCCTTATCTCCTGATTCTCTTGGATTATGTATTGATTCTATTTGGAAGCTAAATCCAGAGGATTGGCGAGGGGCAATCATAATTTTGGACGAAGTCGAACAGTCTTTATGGCATTTACTTAACAGCAACACTTGTAAAGATAAACGCGTCAAAATTTTAAAAGTCTTCCAGCAGCTTATTTCTACCGTGTTGATAAGTGGAGGATTAGTGATTGCCCAAGATGCAGATTTATCAGATGTTTCCTTAGAATATTTACAAGGATTGGCAGGAATGAAAATCATTCCTTGGGTTGTTGTAAATCAGTGGAAACCCCAGCAAGGTTGGGATGTGACTTTTTATGATTCTCCTAACCCAACTCCCTTAATTCATCAGTTGGAATTGGATTTAATCACAGGACAGAAATGTTATGTGACGACGGATAGTCGATCTGGACGTTACAGTTGTGAAACGATTGAACGTTATCTTCAAGAGCGTTTAGAAAGATTGCAAAAGCAATTTCCTAAAACTTTGGTTGTTAGTAGTCACACAACAAATACAAGAGGTCATGAAGCGGTAGATTTTGTTGCAGCTATAAATCAAAAAGTAACTGAATACAACGCTGTTTTTGTGACTCCTAGCCTTGGTACAGGAATTAGTATTGATGTTAAACATTTTGACCGGGTTTATGGTATTTTTCAAGGGGTTATTCCTGACTCGGAAGCACGACAAGCTTTAGCAAGAGTACGCGACGATGTGCCGCGTATTGTCTGGTGTGCGAAGCGAGGAATTGGCTTAATTGGTAGTGGTAGTACAAATTATCGTTCATTATCTTATTGGTATCAAGAAAATCAAAAAGAAAACATAGCTTTGCTCAGTCCACTACATAAAGTTGATGTCGATTTACCATTGGTGTATGATCCTATTCATCTACGAACTTGGGCAAAATTGTCTGCTAGAGTCAATGCTTCTATTACGCTTTACCGTAAATCTCTGAAAGACGGTTTGATAGCTGATGGACATCAAATTCATGTACGAGGTAATGATGTTCAAAAGAATATTATCCGAGATTTACGCCTTGCCTTTTTAGCAACTGAACCTAGCGACATAATAACCCGTAAAAGATTAATCCTAGAAATCTTCAAAGTTCAAAAAGATTGGTTTAAAAGCCGTAGAAAATCAAAAGATATTGATGAGAAAATAAAAGAAATTAAGCAACGCAATCAATTAGTATCTGCAACTACTGTAGCTGATGCTAAAGATATTGATTATGTAGAATATGACCAGCTATTGCTTAAACACTCGTTGACTGAAGAGGAACGTAATCAAATTCATAAATATATTCTGAGACAAAAGTATGGTGTCGAAGTCACTCCCTTACTGAAATTACGTGACGACAAAGGATATTATTACCAACTATTAATACATTATTATCTAACTCATGAAAGCGAGTATCTCTGCCTGAGAGACAAGCAAGAATGGTATCAGCAATTAACTTGGGGTGAAGGTAAAGTTTTTCTGCCAGATTTGAAGACTTATAAACTTAAAGTTGAAGCTTTGAGAGCATTAGGAGTGCTACAGTATCTCGAACCAAAACGAGTTTTTAGTGAAAATGATGCAGATTTATTATTGTTGAGAAATGTTACTTTTCAATGTAGTCAACATATCAAAAGATCCATTGGTATTAATCTATTGCACCAAAAAGAGTATATTTCACCTATAAAAATACTTAAGCAACTGTTGAGTTTATTAGGGTTAAAGCTGAAGCGGATAAATAATGCAGTTTATCAAATTGACTCTGAAACACTCTATGATGGTAGGCAAAAAATATTTGACGTTTGGCATCAACGTGATGAGTTGATGTTGGCAAATTTTAAGAGTATTGGTTTTGAAATAGCGGATATTCCAGTTCTCGCTTGAGTGTAAGATAAATCTTGTGGGGTAAGCTTAGAGTTACTTGTGTCAACTTAAGCCAGAGAGCCGACTATTTAAAGAAGTCGGCTCTTTTAGACAATATTTTGGGATTCAATTAAGTTCCTCTTACCATAAACGTTGGTTGTACCGCCTTTGTGTCTCTTCTATAAAAACCTCTAAAGTTTCGCCTGGAACTTCTTCTTCAACTAAAGATTTATAAAACTGCTGAGCCGTATTTCCAATTTGATAAACTAAATAAGTATCAGTTCCTGTATTAATAAATCCTCCTGCTACTGGAATCATTTGTGTTGCACTTAAACCGATTGTGGCTAATCTATTGGCTCTCAGTACGCGATCAAGAATTGCAAACGCTTCATTTTTACACTCTGGAATTTGTAGTTCAAAACCGTAAGCGACTGCGATCTGAAAAATAATTTCAGCTTGGATCAGAGCAATTTCAACATGATCAACCCCGACAGACTCTGCCATTTTGGACGGAACAACACTCATGACTACAGAAGTTCTGCTGACGCGGAAAAGCTGTCGGCGAAGCAGACGCTGAGTCATTTGTTCAGGCGTTGCGTTTGGAAATTTTGTTAAAAGAAGAGTGACAAATTTCTCAACTGCATCTAGATCAATCAGTTCGATATGTGCCCTTGCAGCAGCTTCCTTTGCTGTTTGGTTCTCGTCTAGTTTCTTCCTGAGAGATTCTTGATTCTGTTCCAGCTTGTCTCCAAAAAACTGACGTGTTTCCTGTTGTGCTGTTTTCCCTCGTTTGATCGCAGATTGCACCACATCTTGTCCAAAATCTGTAGCTGACTTAACTGATTGGACAATGTCTCGCTTTAACTTTGTTACCTCGCTAACCATATCCTCACTGATTTGAGAACTTACTTCACCTAAAGTTCCGCCAAGTTCTTGCAGTGTTTTAAGAAAGGACGGTTTCTTTATATTTCTTGGGGTATCACGACGTGATTGCCTACGGTGGAAGTTACTCATTGCTCTACTATAAAGGTTTTAACTTACTTATAGAATAAATTTTTTTGAAAAAATCTGACATGTTTCCCATAATCAAACTATTACTAGTTAACTCTGAAGATGCACAGGGAACGCTTAACAGGGAACACTTCGACCGCGCTCAGTGCATCGCAGGAAACAGGGAACAGGCAAGAAGAGAAAGAGTGTTTCTTTCATTCGTAGCGGGTTGCGATACGCCTAGCAGCGTCTCTTGCTTTGCGCGATACGCACCTGCGATAAGCCGGAGGCTGATCGCAACCCGTGGGGCGGGCTTAAGAAGTAGATTTTATAACCCTTATACAGCAGGGCTTTCACCAAAGCTAACTAATACCAATTCAAAAAATGTTTGCGACAGATAACCCCACCCGCCCTATCCTTACAAACGTTGAGGTGTCGCTGAGGAATTTAACACAAGCCAAAAACTTGGTTTCTTTCATCTACTTACATAAGTTCTGAATCTATCCCAAGTGCGCTGATTTGTCACAGAAGCCTGAAATCCCTGTATGCACAGCTTGAGGTAGCGGTTGCAGTGAGAGTTTGTGTGTTATCTCAACGCAACTTAGTATTGTTTTGTAGCTTAAGAATTTACAATATCTTTATCAAAGTAGCAGTAAATTTAAAAGTTTATTTTGAGCTTAATCATTTACAATATCTTTATCAACCTTTGGTAGTTAATTGTGTTAGCTACCAGCCACATGTTTATGTATTTTTCGGAAATGCCGCGCTTCAGAATTGTGTAATTGCTATTTCCAAATTTGGTACTTAAGTTTGCACAAAAAGCGAATGACTTAGCTAGTTGCTTGCGTATATCGTATTAATTAAGCGAGGAGTTGAGCAGCCAAAAAGAGGCAATCAACGACAAGCGACAAGTCAATCCAACACAAACTTAAGAGGTTTTCAACCATGTCTAACGAAATTCTTTTCACCGATTTGTCTGTAGAGGAACAAGAAGTTGCAGCTGGTGGTGCAGGAGCTTACATAAGCCAATACCAAAATTTCTATGATAACCTCTACTTCAACCCCTTATACATTAGTAATGGTCCTAACGGTAGCTACCTTTCCTTCCAAGGTTTCTCAAGAAACACTAGCTCGAATGTTTCTGCTACCGCAAATTTTCCCTAGTTAATTCAATAAATTGAATTACCGGGAGAGAAATTCTAGAGTTTCCCCTAACCTCTCATTTTACATAAACTGATTTTCTGCTCAGTGTGTAAGTAAGATAAGTTAGGTGGAGTAAAACTTTGGAATCCTCTATCGAATTCTGCCTACATCCACATGGATTTTTATCCTGACATCAGTTAGCTGTTAACTTTAGTTAACAGCTAATTGGCTGACAAAACTAGAAGCACGCTACCGCCATTACCTACCATGTACATCAGTCCGGACTGATAGCTAAGATTGGTTCAAACTGACTCAAAACGCAAGTTTTCGAGTAAGTTTCGACGAGCTTTAGCCACAAGGTGAGCCAATTTATTTACTCGTGCAATGGCGGTGTAGCAGTCAGGTTTGAGACTTTTTCAATATAGCGTCACAATTTAACGCTAGTAACAATGCCCACCATTTCTGTATATGCTGGGTATTATCCGTGATTCTAAAGTCTAACTAATTTTTTTGTGTTCACGGAGTTGTTAACTCTTAGAAACTGCTGACTCGCAAAGTTAATACTATGTCTGACAAAATAAAACCATACAACTCCGAATTACTAATACATTTATCTGAGCAGGAACAGGAGGTTGTGTCTGGCGGACGTTCATCTTTCTTACAATTCACAAACATAAATAGTTATGCAGAATCTCAGATTTCAGTGGGTGACGTTTCCATCAGCCAAAAATCTGCATATACATTGACACAACTTACCTTGGGATTGGATTTTTCTTCTGGAGGTAGTAAAGGTCGCAAAGGTAGTTCAAGAGGTTGGAGTGACAGAGATTTATTATATTTCGTACTGAGGTCTCTTTTTTCTTAAAGATGTTTGATGTATTTGTTGACATCGGCACACTCAAAACTGTTAGTTCATCTAACAGCAGTAGTTAGAAATAGCATATATATTTCTAGTGATGCTTTTTTCACTTACGAATATAGAAATCAGGGCAAGGGTTCTGGGTTTGTCAATAATCCACGACTAAAAATCGATGGGTTATTCTAGCCCGCTCTCTCATTGACAGTTATGAAATATCCTCACGTTTTACAACATAGTGAAGAAGATTGCGGTGCAGCTTGTTTAGCTTCGATAGCCAAACATTATGGACGTACTTTTACTGTAAATCATATCCGTGAAGCCGTAGGTACTGGACAATTAGGTACAACTTTATTGGGGTTAAGGCGAGGAGCAGAAACACTTGGGTTTAATGCTCGTCCAGTCAAAACTTCTCCCGAATTGTTGGATCGGATAAAAGAAGCGCCCCTTCCAGCAATTATTCACTGGAGGGGAAATCATTGGGTTGTACTATATGGTAAGAAAGGCAAAAAATGTGTCGTCGCCGATCCTGCTGTAGGAATTCGTTATCTCTCTAAACAAGATTTAGCAGAGGGTTGGACAGATTGGTTGATGCTGTTATTGGAACCAGATCCAATACGCTTTTTTGCTCAAGAGAATGATCAAGTTGGTGGGTTTTGGCGTTTCTTCAAGCGCGTTTGGACTTTTCGCTCAATTCTGGCGCAAGCTTTCCCCTTAAACCTCATCTTGGGACTACTCTCTTTAGCTTCGCCTTTTCTGCTGCAAATCCTCACTGATGATGTACTGGTTCGCGGTGACACAAAGCTCCTCACAACTGTAGCAATTTGTGTGGTTGTGATGCATTTTATTTCCAGCAGCCTTTCTTATGTCCAGTCTCATTTAATCGCTCACTTTGCCCAACGTTTGCAACTAGGGTTAGTTCTGGAATTTGGAAGATCTATTCTGCACTTACCTCTTTCTTATTATGAATCTCGTCGCAGTGGAGAAATCGTTAGCCGTCTGCGGGATATTGACCAGATTAATCAGTTAGTTGCTCAAATCATTGTTGGTTTACCCAGTCAATTTTTTATTGCGCTGGTTTCTTTTGCTTTCATGGTTTTTTATAGCTGGAAACTGACGTTAGTGGCTGTATTGATTGCTGTGGTTATGTCAATATCTACAGTGATATTCCAGCCTACTTTGCAGCAAAAAACTCGTGAACTTTTAGTCACAGAAGCAGAAACACAAGGCGTTTTAGTAGAAACTTTTAAAGGCGCACTGACCCTCAAAACGACGACAGCAACACCACAATTTTGGGATGAATTTCAAAGCAAATTTGGTCGTCTTGCCAGCCTGACATTACGCACAATTCAGATTAGCATTATCAATCACACTTTCTCTGGCTTAGTTTCTGCAGTTGGAAGTGTTATTTTGCTCTGGTGCGGTGGGAATTTGGTGATTAACCCAGCGGAAAATTTGAGTATTGGACAACTCTTTGCCTTTAACTCAATGAATGGTAACTTTCTAGGCTTGATTGCCAGTCTTATCAGTTTTGTCGATGAATTTACTCGTGCAAAAACGGCAACTCAACGCTTAACAGAAGTTATAGATACCACCCCAGAAAATAAAGGCGATGGGAAAAGACCTTTCGCTAATCTTCCTGGAGATGCTGACATTGTTTGTACAGATGTGAACTTTCACTATGCTGGTCGGCTTGACTTGCTACAGGACTTTTCACTAACAATTCCCGGTGGTAAAGTTATCGCCCTTATCGGTAAGTCTGGTTGTGGGAAAAGTTCTTTGGCTAAGGTGATTGCTAGTTTATATCCACTGGAATCTGGCAATATCCGCATTGGAATTTATAACCTGAATGATCTTTCTCTTGATTGTCTACGTCAGCAGGTAATTCTTGTTCCCCAAGATGCTCATTTTTGGAGCCGTTCTATTGTAGAAAACTTTCGCTTAGGAACGCCCTACGTTACTTTTGAGCAGATTGTTAGAGCTTGTGAAATTGCTCATGCTGATGATTTTATTAGTAGACTTCCTGAGAAATATCAAACTATTTTGGGAGAATTTGGCGCAAATATCTCAGGTGGACAACGTCAACGATTGGCGATCGCACGAGCCATTGTCACAGATCCACCAATCCTGATTTTAGATGAATCTACTTCTGGACTAGATCCAGTGAGTGAAGCACAGGTGCTAGATAGATTGTTTGAGCACCGTCGCGGTAAAACGACAATTTTGATTACCCACCGTCCCAAGATAGTTAATCGCGCTGATTGGATTGTCCTGTTGGATCAGGGTAAGTTAAAACTTCAAGGTTCTTTGGAGGAGCTACATTCCAAATCAGGGGATCATATGGATTTTTTAATTCCTTGAAATGGGGAATAGGGATTGTTAGTTGTTGTCCTAACCACTCTTGAAATCAGTGAACAGTGAACAGTAAACAGTGAAAACTGCTAACTGATAACTGAGGACTGGTAACTAATAACCCTTCGGGTTCGCAGTCGCCTACGGAGGGAGACCCTCCTGCAGCGCTGGCTCACTGATAACTGATAACTGGTGATAATATATGCTCTACACCCACAATCAAAAACTCCTCCCTAGTATTCAAACTGACGAGTTTCTTCCCCCTATTAGTCCCTGGACATCAATGGCTGGAATGTTTCTTGTTGGGACTGTTGGTACTGCAATTGGCGTATCTTCATGGGTGAAATACAATGTCACGGTGAAAGCCCCTGCAACTGTGCGTCCTGTGGGAGACACCCGACTGGTGCAGCCGGAAATGGAAGGTACTGTTAAAAGTATCCTTGTCAAAGAAAATCAGCTTGTTAAGCAGGGAGATGCGATCGCTCGCCTTGATGATGAGCAACTACTCATCAAAAAGAGCCAGTTGCAAGGTAATCTCGAACAAGGTAAGTTACAACTCATTCAAATGTATGCCCAAATTAAGAGTTTAGAAGTTCAGATTCTGGCTGAAAAGAGAGTTATAGACAGAACAGTTGCTTCTGCTAAAGCAGATTTTGAACGCAATCAACGGGAGTATCAAGAACGTCAAATTACAACAACAAACGAATTACTAGTAGCACAAGCAAGTTTGGAAAAAGCACAGACGGATGTGGAAAAAGCTCATGCTGATTTAGAGTTTGCTAAAGTAGATAGCGATCGATACAAACAGCTTTCAGAAATCGGAGCGATCGCTCGGCGTGAATTTGAACAGAAAAAACTCGCTGTTGAGCAGGTAAAAGCAATATTAGAGGGTGAACAAAAAGCTGTTGACATTGCTAAAGCTAGGGTGAAATCAGCCGAAGCTGCACTCAATCCCAGTACAGCAATGATTAAGATTGCCTCTGAACGTATTGCCCAAGAAACTGCCAAAGGTGAATCAACTATTGCCACTTTGAGAAGAGAAAGAGAAGCTTTAAAGCAGCGGCAAGTTGAAGTGCAAAGTCAACTCAACCAATCTCAAAAAGAAATTCAACAACTTGATACTCAATTAAAAAGTAGCATTGTTCGTGCTACAAGTGACGGAACCATTCTCAAGCTAAACTTACGAAACCCTGGTCAAGTAGTACGACCGGGCGAAGCAATTGCTGAAATTGTACCTCAGAATGCTCCACTGGTTATCAAAACAATGGTTTCTGCTGCTGATATTAAAAAAGTCGAAGTTGGTCAAAAAGTACAACTGCGAGTTGATGCTTGTCCCTATCCGGATTATGGTACTCTCAATGGTGTTGTCAGCGCCATTTCTCCAGACGCAATTACACCTCAAGCTAACAATACAGGTAGCACAACTGGAACAACGCCTGCTGTTGGCTATTTTGAAGCTACAGTTAAACCCCAGGCGCTAAAATTTGGTCAACATCAGCATCAGTGCTCTATTCAAGCAGGAATGGATGCCAAAGCTGATATTATTTCCAAAGAAGAAACAGCCTTGCAATTCTTGCTGAGAAAAGCGAGGCTAATAACAGATTTATGAGATGCTCAGTAGGTAAAGCAAAGTCAGAAAAAGTACTTTTTCTGACTTTCTTTTTTTGGTTAACTCAAGTGCATTTACAATATATGTATTTTTTTGATGAATTTTTAGGAAATAAAAATAGTATTTTTAAACAATTAAGTTGGCATAAATATACAATGTCTTACTTAGCTTTTATGTCTTAAAATTAAGACAATAAATAATTACAGTGGTCACCCGTAGTCTACTTACTACGTATGCAAATTATACTTGTCGTTGTCTGCATCATAATTTTCATTTGGTTTGTCAGGTCTTATTATAGAACTCAACATGCCTTGCAGTGGTGGTCTTGTAGGCAGTCTCTGAAACTTTTTCTAGAAGCAGAGATTATTCGGGACAATTTACTACAAGAATTTTTCACTATACGCCGCAGCCTAGAACTTTTACCAGTAGAAAATCAGGGGTTATCATTCTCCCAAACTCAAGAATGCTTAACTAAGACTAATAGTTTTCATCTATCCTTAGCACAATTGAGCGATCGCTTGTTCCCGGCATACCTTCAAGATAGCTTGCCATTGGCGATGGAGTCCACAATTGAACCGTGGGTACACTCCCATCCTCATCTCTATTTTGATATAGATATGCCTAAGAGTTGGCGACATGAGCCAGCCGAAACCAGTCTGATAGTTTTAAGAACCTTAGAAGAGTTACTAGCAATAACTGTGCCAGAAGTTGTGACTGAATTATGTATCTATATAAGCTTGAAACAACTGGGAAATCTTGGTCAACTTATGGTTAAAATTACTTATCCAGATGTATCTACACTTACCTTTTATTCGAGTCTACCAGAATTAAGTTATCTTTGTGAAACTTTTCGATTCTTAACATCAGGAAAAACTTTTCGTCAAAGTAATAGTAACAGCGTTGCTTGGTACTTCTGCTGGTCAGTACCAGTTTTATAGTTATAGCAGTTGCCACGTAGATTAGGACATAAACTAACGAGAAAATACGGAAATCACCAGACTTTCACACGTCTGTTAAGCGTTAAGCGCTCGGGTGCTCCCTACTCCCTACTATATTGTGAGGATGTTGATGATGACTCAAGCTTTAATAGAGCAAGCATTATTAAAAATTCTTGTGGTTGATGACCATGAATCTGTTTTGGGGGGAACAATCTGGGTACTTAAGAGTAAGTACCCAGATGCTGAAATCATCACTGCTCAAACTGCTGAAAGTGTTCTAAATGTAGTGAATAGCTTGCAGCCTGATCTTGTTGTCATGGATCTTTCTATTCCAGAAAGCCTAGGGATGATAGCACGACCTGATACAGGTCTTCAACTGTTAAGGAATTTGATGACAAACTATCCTAACCTGAATCTGGTTGTTCAAAGCGCTCACGTCAAAACCCTCGTGCGGATTAGACCTGAAATTGATGCTCATAAAGGAGGCTTTACAGTTGCTGATAAAAGTCTCTCTAGCAACGAAATGTTGACTAGAGTTGACTGGGCATTACAGGGATTAACTCATACCAAAGATATTAAAGGAACATTCGTAGGACTAGAAGTTAAACCAGAGTGGCTGCAAGTGCTGAGGTTAGCATTTGAAGAAGGATTACAAGATAAGGCGATCGCTGAACGCCTGTGTGTTTCAGAACGGATGGTACGTCACTACTGGAGTAAACTGCAAGACGCTTTAGGCGTTTATCCTGAAGAAGGAAAAAATATCCGAATTCAGACTGAAATGGGAGCAAGAGTTGAAGGATTCATTGATTGATAACTTATCTATATTTATTCTTTCAAAAAGATATTAATGAGTTCCGGAATTGAAATTAATACTCAGTAATGGTTAACAAGGTTTCCCCTGTTAACCATTACGAATTATTAATTTAATAAGCTCATGTATCCCAGCATGTGGAAAAAAGTTAAAGAGGAAATTTTTGTTTGGCGCTTAGGTGCATCAACAGGAATTCTAATCATTGGGCTTGTGATCATAGCCCGTCTGACTGGTTCATTACAAGCTTTAGAATGGCTAGCTTTTGATACTTTTCTACGTCTGCGTCCATCAGAACCTATTGATGAACGAATTCTGATTGTAGGAATTAATGAAGATGATATCCGCAGTATAAAAAAATATCCCATACCAGATAGAGACTTGGCAGCGCTACTGGTAAAGTTGCAGACGTACAAGCCCAGAGTCATCAGTATTGATATGTATAGAAACTTGCCAGTTTCTCCAGGTAACCCTGAGATGATTGCTGCATTCAAAGACATGAGAAATTTAATTGCTATTGAAAAAGTTTTACCAGATAAAGTCGAGCCAACACCCTATTTGTCTTCTGAACAAATTGGTTTTGCGGATCAAATGACGGATACAGACGGTAAACTCAGACGTAGCCTGCTGGCAACGCCAACGCCTAAAGGATACAAATTTTCTTTGTCTTTACGTTTATCAGAAACTTATTTAACCCATGAAGGTATCGCCCTGGAGAATGGCTTACGTGATCGCGATACTATGAGATTTGCTAACACTGAGTTACCCCGCTTTTTACCCAACTCTGGGGGATATGTCAAAGCAGATGCAGGTGGGGTTCAAGTTTTACTGAATTTTAAGAACGGTCGAGAGCGATTTAGAACAGTTAGTCTGAATGATATCAAAACGGGAAACTTTAAGCCAGAGTGGATACGCGATCGCATTGTCATTATTGGCATGACTGCTTCTAGCGTTAAAGACTTTATCTCAACTTCCACAATAACATCTACCAAAACTGCACCAGGACGAGTTTATGGAGTAGAAATTCAAGCTCATGAAACTTCCCAGATTATCAGTGCAGTACTTGACGGACGACCACTCATAAATGCATGGACAAAAGAGTGGGAATATATTTGGATTGTAGGTTGGGGTTTAGTAGGAATTTATTTCGCCAGACTCACTAAATATCCGTTAATAAATCTTTTGGCTGTTAGTATTGCTAGCATTAACCTTATAGGAAGTAGTTATTTGCTGCTACTCATTTGGGGTTGCTGGGTTCCAGCGATACCAGCAATGCTAGTGTTGACTTTAAATGGTGTAACACTCACCGCTTTGTTTCAATATAACCAAACTTTTCAAGCTAAAATTAATGCTCGTCAAATAATAATTGAACGCACATTTGAAACAATTCATAATGGACCATTACAAACTCTGGCTAAAGCTTTGAGACGTGTCAGAGACGGGAAAGATTTGCCACCAGACGAATTACTTTGTGAACTTGAAAAAGATTTGGAGAAATTAAACTATGACCTACGGGGCATCTATGAGTTTTTGCAACGAGAACCGCAAAATCAAGATAATCGTCTTTATATTGGCAGTGGTATAGAACTCAATTTACAAAATCCTCTTCACGACATTCTCTATCAAGTTTACAACTATACCTTAGAGCGAGACTTTCCCTGTTTTAAAACTCTCAAGGTCAAAGTCCGTACCTTTGAGCCAATAGAAGATAGACACTTGAGTATCGAACAAAAGCAAGGTGTGTGCCGATTTCTGGAAGAAGCTTTGTGCAATGTCGGCAAACACGCGCTAGGACTAACCCGTCTAGAGGTGATTTACGAAAATCACAATGGTTGGTACACCTTAAGGATTAAAGATAACGGGCTGAGTATGAAATCATACAAAGAAGGTCAAGGAACACGGCAGTTTAAGTATATTGCTCAACAACTTAAAGGCAAATTTACGCGATCGCCTCTTTTTCCCAAAGGCACTCTTTGCGAATTATCCTGGCTGGCGTCAAAAAGTTAATTGAATAGCAAAGGGTATAAGGGCACCCCTACGGCGAAGTCAAATTGACTTGATACTTTTGACTTGTTTTGCCCTTACACCCCTTCTTCGTAAAAACCACAGCTAGATATAAAAAATACATGAAGAAGCAAGAATTATTTACAGAAACTTTATTAATTATATGTCATAAAATTGACTGAAAATTCATAGTAAAGTTAGCATGGCTAGAGAATCTACTAGATATAAATTAAAAATTTCTCTACCATCATCGTACTATTACTGACTCCATGTCAATGTGGAGAGAGTGATTCTAATGACTTGCTTACTATGGCTTTTGTACAGAGTACTTAATCTCAGCTTATTAGCGAGTTGTATTTTGAGTTTGACGCTGAGTTCAACTCAGGCTGCATATGCTAAATACCAACCACCGCGTACTCAAAAACCTCCCAGTACTTATACAGACTCATCAGGAGTTAGAGGGAGTTGCCAAACAACTGGTGTTAGTTCACCCATCCTACTTGCTCCAATGACTCACGTTGGACAAACCACTTCAACTCACCCAACTTTTGCATGGTTTGTACCTTATGACCAAAAAATACCCATAGAATTTACTCTTTACGAGTTTGATAAAAATGATCAACCAACCACCCTGACATATAAATACCAGTTGCAAAGCTCTCCAGGGATAATGAAGCTATCTTTGCCACAGTACAAGCAAGGATTAACTTCAGGTAAAAAATATCTCTGGCAAGTGGAAACCTTGTGCAACCCTAACCGTCCATCTCGTAATTTTCTTGTTCGGGCAGAAATAGAGGTTGTACAAATGCCATCAACTTTAAAAATTCTGCTTTCTCGTGAACGCGAACCTTCCGAAAGAGCGAACTCATATGCTGAAGCTGGTATGTGGTATGATGCCTTCGAGGAAGCTCTAGCCTTCACTGTAAATGGACAATTAACAATAGTGGGGATAACTTTGATACAAGACCTCGCTCAATTAGAGAAGTCTCTCCAGAATTTGGATCTTTATAATCTTGCCTTGAGCAATTGAAAAAAGGTCAACATTCAAGAGTTTTTTGGTGATGACTAAAACCAATTACCTACAAGGATAAAAGGAGCCCAGTAGTATGGATGAGCATATTTTTTACCATTGGTAATCAATTCTTTTTGCACCCTTTGTAGAGCCTCTGCCTTACTCAGTCCATTATCGTACCATTCAGCATAAAATTTTGTCACAAAAGTTACAGTTGCAGCATCATTAATTGACCAAAGAGAAGCGAAAGCGCTTTTGACACCAGCGTTAACTGTGCTACCTGCTAAATCCAAAGGAATACGGTCATCTCCAATAGCAGTGTCACAAGCCGTCAGTGTTAGTAATTCTACTGGTTCAGAACCACGAACGGTATTGCGAATGAGAGTATATAGATCAGTCATGGTAAGTTTGCCATTATTTCCTGTGATCAAGAAGGTATCTTCGGAAACTGCGCTAAACTCACCGTGAGTGGCAATGTGAATAATAGGGTAAAAAGTTTGCCGAAGTTCAGTTTGCAGATTCGTGTATGTGAAGTTGTCATCCAATAATTGCTTGCTACCAGGAATTTGTGCTGTAACTTGATTAATTTCTTGCTTGACGTTAGTGAGAGCCTCGTACTTTCTACCATCAACTATTGCATCTTTAGTTAACCCCATAGCAAGCATCCGTAGATTTTTACGATTCACTTTTTTGGCATTGATAAGGCTTAGGCTGGAGGTTGTTGCGATGCTCCGTTCGCGTAGCGTGTCCTTCGGACTCAGGGAGCTAGCATTGCTGATCGCATACCTCTGAACCAAGAATTCCTTTCCATCATGCAGCGCCGCCATTGGTACACTATCAAGAATTCCATCATTAATAAAAATGAGAGTTTTAATGTGCAAGGAATCTAAGTCTTTAACAAAAGGACGAATAATCCAGTCGTACAGTTTTTGTGCTTGTTGAGGGTTGTAAATTATATTACTACGTTTTTCTAGACCTCTACGAAATTCGTTGATTTCTTGTCTTAGGCTTTTTCTATCAACGAATATCCACCTCAAATACTTCTTCTTGTCAGGAAGACTTATGATAATAGCGAGTCTATCTTCCAATATGATGGAGTAAAAAACAGCAGTTGTCTTATCTGTTTGTACTGAATCCATTACTTTATGATTAACTAAAATTAAGTCTGAATCTTCCCCTAAAAAATTTTGTACTTCTGCTAGTTTTAAAACTTCAATTGTGTTCAGTATTTCAGTCAAATTATGACTAATTTTTTTAGAGACTTTAGTACCTGTTAAACTTAACTTGACTTCAATCAACTCGCGTAAGATTTTTTGCTTAGTATTCTCAGGGCTAAAATCTTCTATATATGAATAAAAAATGACATGAGGATGGCGGATATTTTTGAAAGTATTAATAGCTGCTTCATAAGCCGCTAGTGCCATCATAAGTTTATTTTGTGCTTTGAAAATGCGAGCCAATTGCCACTGACACAAATATAAATTATCTCTAGCATTTACATTGTGTTCAGCAATCGACTGTGCTTCACGAGTCAATTTGAGCGCTTGCGTGTAATCGTGTTGACATTCATAAAAATGAGCAAGATAACTCAAAGCAAAAGATAAAGCGCGATCATCTGGCAAACCTTGAGCAATTGAAACGGCTTGCTGAAGGAACTGTAGAGATGGAATATATCCTCTTTCTACAATTGGTTGTTGACATTTCACTAAAGAGAAAGTGAAATTATCAGATGGAAGTTGTACAATTTTAGCTAATTCGATGGCTACATAAACTTTATCTTGTGAATTAGGTAGTTGTTTTAGCAGGACTAAAGCTTCTTGGAATTTGGTCTTAGCTAAATCTGATTGTTTGGTGTGATGTGCTGGCGTTATCGAATTGAGCAGTAAATGAATTTGTCGTAATTTTTCATTCTGTTGACGGGCAATCACAAGACTCTTTTCAATGTATTCTAACGCCAAAAATTCATAATTTAAACCTTGTTTTTTTAAAATATCAGCAACATCATCATCACCAAGTTCTACAGCAGATTCAGCACGAAGATAATTGACTTGAGCAAGCCTTATATAGGCGGTTCCTAAATTTTGGAAAACAGACGTACAAGCCATTAAATTGTTTTTTTTATCATAAAAATTTAAGCTAGCTTGTAAATCTGTAATCGCGTGCTTGTAATCACCTTTTTGTTGATAGGCTTCTCCTCGGCTGCTCAAAGCCAATGCTTCTAGGACACTATTGTTATGTGTACGACCAATTTGCAACGCACTGTCTAAAAGAGCGATCGCTCTTTTAGGTTTCCCCAAATTCATATAAGCTTGAGCCTGCTGGATAAGTATTTGTCCAACCTGTAGCCAATTTTTGATTTTGCGATGGTAGGCTAACGCTTGTTCGCTCTTTTCTATCTGCTGCACCAGTTTACTAACATCACGAGTTTCTGCAGAGACGACTTTCCCAAATCCCCATAGCAAAGGTGATAACGGAACGTGACTCAGCCATAAAATTAATACAAGACTGAACAGAAATATTAATTTTAATGAACGACGGATAATAGATGTCTTGTGTTGGCTTGGCATATGAGTGCTTTCTTCAGATATAGATTTTCAACAAATCTGCGAAGTCTGCTGTATCTTACTTTAGAATATACAAAAGCGTATTATAAAGCACATAAAAGCAGCAGTATTTCAGCTGAAAACACGCTAAGGCACTTTTTTTTAGGAAAGCGTTTTGCCACAAGAATTTTGCATTTTCCATGCCACTATAGAGAAGAGAGTGGCAAATGCAGTAAGAGGAAGGCAAAATAAGGCTGTGGAGATAACATTTCTAGGGACGAGTTCCGGTGTACCTACGCGATCGCGCAATGTTTCCAGTGTCGCGCTGAGGTTACCACAACGTGCTCAGATGTGGTTATTCGACTGTGGTGAAGGAACTCAGCATCAAATTTTGCGGAGTGACCTTAGAGTCAGCCAACTCTCCCGAATTTTTATCACCCATATGCACGGCGATCATATTTTTGGCTTAATGGGTCTTCTCGCCAGTTGTGGCTTAGCAGGAAATGTACAACGCGTTGATATTTATGGTCCACCGGGATTAAATGAGTACCTACAAGCCGCCTCACGCTACTCCCACACCCACTTTTCTTATCCAGTCAAAGTTCACGCCGTACGTCCAGGGGTGATTTACGAAGATGATGAATTCATTGTAATCTGTGGTTTTTTGCATCATCGCGTTACCAGTTTTGGCTACCGTGTTTTAGAGAAAGACCGACCAGGACGTTTTGACGTAGAAAAAGCCAAAGCGTTGGAAATTCCTCCCGGTCGCATTTACGGTCAACTCAAACGTGGTGAAGTCGTGACTCTTGCTGATGGGCGAGTGATCGATGGTAAGCAACTGTGTGGACCGACAGAAATTGGACGCAAAATTGCCTATTGTACAGATACACTTTATTGTGACGGTGCAGTCGAATTGGCACAGGATGCAGATGTGTTAATTCACGAGGCGACATTCGCCCATCAAGATGCAGAGATGGCTTTTCAACGGTTACATTCCACAACCACAATGGCAGCGCAAACCGCTTTAGCTGCTGGGGTAAATCGACTCATCATGACACATTTTAGTCCCCGGTATGCTCCTGGAAATGAAATAGAGTTAAAAGATTTACTAGAGGAAGCTCGTGCTATTTTTCCGAAAACTGACATGGCATATGATTTTATGACTTATGAAGTACCTAGACGGCGGGATAAAGAATTAAAAAAGGCGGAGGCTATGGCTTAAATCAGTTAACTGTTCACTGTTAACTGTTAAATATAGCTTTTTGTCTCTACATCTAGAGCCTTTAATAGGCTTGATATCAAGAAATTTATTCATTTTCTACTCATTTGCGCCCATCTTCATAATAAATTTAAATTTTCTGATCGAAGAAGTCAAAAATTTTTCGGTGTTTGATTTCTGTAAAAGTAGATGAAAATACATGTCTATAAACAGAAAAAAGTAAATATCAATATTTTTAGCTGCTGACTAATCAACATACTGTACACAATTGTTCTATTTACCAAACTAGTACTAACAAAAACACAGCCAAATTTTTACTTGTTATTATTGAACTACTGATTTTATTTTCAAATCTTAAATATTCCAAAAATTTCTTCATTTAGCTTGTAATTATAAACATTTAGAATTCTTAGTACAATATAAATATGCAGATTCCCAGTCTCTATTGAAGTCTTTTTTAATACTATCAGCTTTCTGCTTTGGAAAAAATATTCAGTTTTTTTATATAAACATAGTGCGATTTTTCACCCAATCAAAAAAAAGCAATTGATTGTATAAACCGCTTCTTCAAAAATCACAATAGAAAAAACTTGGAATCGTAACGAGATGGTAAAGATAGACAGAGACAGTTGACTATTTCAATATTCTTCACTTAGCTTGAAATGAAATTGAAAATATTTCAGCAGAGGTGACATCTTGTACCTTAATTTCAAAATCCGTTTGCGCAGCGTCTGGGTAAGAGATATTCCGAATTCTTTTTTTTGAGTGTACTTGTATAAACTGTCAATTTTTTCTCACAATTTTGTAGAAAAAGTAATTCGGTATAATTCAGAGGACTTTGATTGTAGCTGACATGAGTCTGGAGCACAGAAAAATAATTATTACTTCCCCACAAAGCAAAGTTAAAGGCAGAAAACTCTCTACAATTCTGTTTCGCCGACGCTTGCAAATCTTAGGTGTTTCTGGCGTAGTCATGTCGGTTGCAAGCGTTCTGGCTTTAAGTGCAAAACCGACATATCAAAGTACTATACAAATACTAGTAAATTCTAAGCTAAATGAAGGGGTACGCTCAAGTCATACCCAACAGGGAGCAGAAAGCAATTTTACTAATACTAATCTTGACATTATTAACGACATGACTCAGCAAAAGCTTATGCTGAGTTCCAACTTGATTCAAAAAGCAGTTAATTTGCTTCGTTTTGAGTATCCAGATTTGACAGTTGAACATATAAAAGGTAATAAAGGTCAACAAGCACCTTTAGTGGTTACGCCATTACAGCCACAGACAGGGGACAACAAAGTGATGAGTCAAGTCTTTGAAGTTTCCTTCAAAGACAACGATCCCGTTAGATCAGAAAAGGTTCTCAAGTCTTTACAAAAGGTATATCAGGAAGAAAACATAGAACAACGAAAACAAAGTCTTTCCAAAGGGCTTACTTTTATCAAAAAAAGATTGTCCGAAGTCAAAAGTAAAATGATTCAAGCGGATAAAAAATTGGAACAATTTCGCGAAAAAAATCATTTACTCGACCCGCAGGTACAAGGCAAAATTCTTCTTGAATCTCTTGCTGACATCACAAAACAGTTAAGAACTACCCGTGCACACCTTAAAGACTTACAAGCTCGTTACGACAACTTAAAAGAACAATTGTCGTCCTTACCTAAAAATGCTATTGTCTCCTTTCGTCTGAGTCAGTCAACCCGTTATCAAACACTACTTAATGAGATTCAAAAAACTGATTTAGCTTTAGCTCAAGAACGGTTACGTTATACAGATAATTATCCAGAAGTCCAAAAACTGATACAGCAGCGACGAACTCAAGCCGCGCTTTTGCAAGAAGAGATTCGACGAACGCTGGGAGACAAAGATATGCAAGCGATATCAGATACTTTATTTCAAAAAAAGCCGTTGGATACAGAAATATCGTCTGGTACGCAAGAACTACAACAGACTACAAGGCAAGTAGGAGAAGCTGACTTGAAGCTGGCGCAAGACTTGATTCAGGTACAGACAGCAATCTTAGGGCTGCGTGCCAATGAAAAGAGTCTTGCTGACTCACAAGAGCAAATTCGTGCTGAACTAAGCAAATACCCAAGTTTAATAGCACAGTACAACCGTCTGCTACCAGAAGTAGAAACGAATCGCAAAACACTTGAGCAACTCATGGCAGCACAACAATCTCTAGGATTGATGATGGCTCAAGGAGGATCTCATTTCCAAGTCTTGGAACAACCTCAAGTAGAAAACTATCTAGATAGCAACAAGCTATCTATATTACTTGCAGGAGTGCTCTTAGCACCGATTTTAGGTATTGGCACAGCCCTGATATCAGAATCCAAGGATGTTATCTCTTCTCCACAAGAGTTACAGAGGCTGACAAACCTTCGTTTATTAGGGACAGTCCCACAATTATCACAGCTGAGTACAAAAAAGAGGTCGTTTCGCCGATCCTTGCGACGAGTCATAACTCATTTCTCATCACAAGCCATATCTGACGAAAAGCACTTCAACGTCTACGGCTTGTTACCCTCCCACGAAACGCTGGATATGGCGTACCAAAACATTCACATATCAAAGTCTTGTGTTCGCCACAAATCTGTGATGGTTACTTCAGCAATGTCTGGAGAAGGGAAGTCAACTTTGGCGCTGGGACTTGCAGTCAGTGCTGCCCGTATGCATCAACGGGTTTTATTAATTGATGCCAACCTGCGACAGCCAAATCTGCACAAAATTTTGGGATTAACCAATGATTGGGGTCTATCGTTGTTGTTAGTCGAGGAAAGAAATTCCGAAGTTTTGGAATACATCCAGCCTATTCATCCGTTCATTGATGTTTTGACTGCTGGACCAACACTAGAAGATACAGTTAAGCTATTAAGTTCTGCACGGATGAAAGAGTTGTTGGAATTTTTCGAGCAAACTTATGATGTCGTGCTTATAGATACTTCTCCTATTCTCGGCACAGTTGATGCCACAATCCTGGCATATCTTTGCAATCAGATTGTTATGGTAGGGCGGATGGGGCAGGTAACTTGCAACAAACTCATTCAAGCTACAGAAATCTTGAGTAACTTGAATCTGATTGGGATTATTGCTAATGGAAGGAACTCCTAGTTATACCTGTTTTTGACACTCCTACGCCTAAAAGGCAGTGGCATTCTTGGGTTGTCTGTGCTATTAGTCACCCTTGGTCTGACAAGACATGTCGTATCATTACAGATACATCCTCAAGCTAATCGTTTCCTTGTGCCCCGCAGTACTTGAAAACGTACTTCTAAGCCTCGACAACTAACTACCAAGTCTGGTTAGTTCGGGCATTTTTCTAATTTTTCGATTCAAACTTCTTTACTCAGCATTGCTGGGTCATTTTTCATGCCTTAGTCTAAACTCCAATAATAAGGGTGTTCCCTAATTTAGTTAACTGACAATTGTAACCATTCGCCCACAATACGAGCTATTTTCCTGTTGACAAATTTCAAAGACTCAGGAGATAAATTCATATTTTTTTCTAGTTGCTTTTCAAAAGTTTGTATCAAACCTTGCTTTCTTTCTATCAACTTACTTGTTTGCTCGTATTCTGGTTGTTCATTGTGTATTAAATCAGTCAATATTAAAAATTCGTCTTCACTATAGTCTTGGTGAGTTAATTGCTCGAAATCTGCGTGTAATAAATGTTTACAGTGTGACTGTAAACATTCATCTAACGACTCTTGAATTAGTTCTATATGTTTGTCATCATGCAAAGACATTTCGGGATTTAGTTGATGACACTGCTGAAGAAATTCTTTTAAGAAATTTCTACTATATTTTCCCAACTGACGAGCCACTTGATACTGTTTTTGTAATTCTGGATATTTGTGCTTTAACACTGATGCTATCTCAGCTTGAGTTAAGTTTAATCCCAGCCAAAGTTTTAGCATTGTTTGACCAGTTTCTGGCATGGTTGTAAATATCTTAGAAACTAAAGATTCTATTTGCTCTGTTTCTTCTGTTTGGGTGATAGTATCCCAAGGAGTCGGCATGGAGTCAGAAATAATGTCATCATTTTCTAGAGTCAGAACACGTTTAGTACGATAGTCGCGCGCAGCCTGAATGCAAGTTGATAGCATTTCTTGAATTTTCTTAGAGTCAGCTAGTACGGTTGGCAAGTTTAACTGATTGTGTCGCTGATTGTAGTAGGAGGCAATTTGAGTTAAATCTTCCTGACTAGGAGATTCTAAACTACGGCTACTTTGTCTTTTTTGAGGTTGACAAACTGCATTAAAACATTGTCTAGCTAAGCAGTATGAATCAAGTTGGCTAGTGTTTATTCCTTTTGATGCTAAGGCTTCTTTTAATTCTTTGTTATTTAAATCCTTCAACAAGCCATAATCAGAAAACTTTTCTCGCTTCGCTTCTACATCTTGAGTATAAATTGTATTGGCAATGAAACGGCAAAGTGCAGTTTTCGCATAGCTTTCCAAGTTACTGTTTTGATATTCTAATTTAAAACTACGGAAGAGTTTGGCTGGTTGACTAACAAATAAATTACCGATTTGAAATAAATCTTCCAATGAATATTTATAATTAAATATTGGAAGCTTTTTTTGTATTTTTTGTGCTGCCCAATAACAAGCTTCTTGTAAGTAGGCTGACAGATGCTTTCCTGGTTTTAAATGCTCGCTTGTAGAGGAATGTTGAGTCGTGACTGAATAATGTGTAGAGGATAATGTATAAACCAATTGTCTGTTATTTTTCTGTTCCTCGGTGTCTTCACTTTTCTCCTCTTGGTGGGATTTACTTTGTAAAAGACCTAAAAAGTAAAGTGCCCATAATTCTGCTGTCTTTTCTGGATGTGTTTGCACTTGTTGTTTGATATTACGTTCCAATTCAGGTTCTGTTATCCATTTGTGTACGAGACTTTTTCTTGCACCTAAAAAGCTAAGAAATGTGGAAAACTTTTGTACTATAACTTGACGTTTATTCATATTTATGACTCACTAGAAATTGCAGTTAATGCTGTATTAATACGCAATAGCAAAGCATTCACATGGGTGTGGGGTGTAAGGATCCACGCGCTATAGCGTAAGATTGAAACAAAAACGCCTTGCTTTATCGGGCTGCGCCACTTAAAGCAATTCTTTTTTTTACTGGGCTTTAAACCCACAGAAGACAGTTTTCTCCCCACACACCACACCCTGCACCCCGTTTTCGGGTAAAGCAAGAGATACGACCTACTTTTATATATAGGTATAACTAATGGTTTTTTATGCAGTTACTACTATCTTGTCTTTCTTGAAAAATTACAAGTCTCTTAAATTATTAATAATTAATAAATTGCTATATATCTCTATCTTGAGTCAGAAAAATATGTAACTTTTGATAGAGGTAGGATAAAATCAAAAACTTTAAAGACTTTAGTGATAAATGTTTGCTCTATAAATTTAGAAATCATCCAGTAATTTATTGACTCATATCGCAAATATGGCGATCGCTCTGACTCACATGCGGATTAGTTTTCAGATAATCTCGCACCCAGTCGCAACCATACGCTAGTATCTTATTTAGATCGACAACACGATCTAATTTCCACAGAATCACTGTTTTGTCCTCACTTGCCGAGGCGAGAGTTTTACTGTCAGGACTGAAAGCAACTCCCCAAACTCTACCACTATGCCCATTGAGAGTAGCCAGTAAAACAGGTAACTTGCCTGCTTCCACGCTCCACAGTTTGACGGTTTTGTCTGCACTCGCCGAAGCTAAAATTTTACCGTCAGGACTGAAAGCCACTCCAAAGACTATAGATTGATGTCCTCCAAGAGTGGTCAGCAAAGTGCCGTCTCGCTTCCAAAGTTTAACCGTCTTATCTTCACTACCGGTGGCGATTATATTGCCGTCAGGACTGAAAGCAACTCCCCAAACCGCAGCTTTGTGTCCCTTAAGAGTCGTCAGTTCGGTGCCCCTTCGGGGTTCGTCAGTCGCCTGCGGAGGGATACCCTTCTGCAGCGCTGACTCACCGTCTCGCTTCCAGAGCTTGACTGTCATGTCTGAACTAGCTGAGGCGATTGTATTGCCGTCAGGACTTATTGCAACATCCCAAATCGAATCTTGATGCCCCTTAAGAGTCGTAAGTTTGGTGCCGTTTTTGTTCCACAATTTGACTGTTTTGTCCCAACCTGCCGAAGCGATAGTCTTCCCGTCGCGGCTAAAAGCAACTCCCCAAACCGCAGCTTTGTGTCCTTTAAGAGTTTTCAGTAAGGTGCCGTTTTTGTTCCACAGTTTGACTGTGCTGTCCGAACCCGCCGAGGCGAGCGTACTACCGTCGGGACTGAAAACTACTGCGTAAACTGGTGCTTTGTGGTCAAGCGTAACGGGTAACGTGCTATCCTGAGTCCAGAGTTTGATGGTTCCATCGTCACTCGCCGAGGCAACCATCTTACCGTTAGGACTAATGGCAACTCCGATAACCGGAGCGTTATGACCTTGGAGGGTAGTTAGCAATGCGCTATCTAGTTTCCAGAATTTGATAGTCATATCCCCACTTACTGAGGCTAAAGTTTTGCTGTCAGGGCTAAAAGTGACTCCCCAAATTCTATCGCTATGTCCATTAAGTGTAGTCAACAAGGTGCCATCCTTGTTCCAGAGCTTGACAGTATTGTCCCAACTTGCCGAAGCTAAAGTCTTACCGTCAGGGCTGAAAGCAACTCCCGAAACGGGAGCTTGATGCCCCTCCAAAGTTTTCAGCAACTTGCCGTCCTTGTTCCACAGTTTGACAGTATTGTCTGCACTCGCCGAGGCAATTGTGTTTCCATCGGGGCTGAAAGCAACATCCCAAACTGTATCGTTATGCCGAGCAACCGTGGTTAAGAACGTGCCGTCCCGCTTCCATAGTTTGACGGTCTTGTCTTTACTAGCCGAGGCAATCATATTCCCGTCGCGGCTGAAAACAACTGCCTTGACCTCATCTTGATGTTTCTTGAGAGTCGTCAGTAAGACAGGCACTTTTCCTGATACTCTCCACAATTTCACACTATGATCCTCACTTGCTGAAGCGAGAGTTTTACCGTCAGGGCTGAAAGCAACTTTGTTAACCGCAGCATTGTGTCCCTCAAGAGTACCCAACAACGTGCCGTCTCGTTTCCACAGCTTAATGGTCTTATCTTCACTCGCTGAAGCTAGAGTTTGACCGTCGGGGCTGAAAGCCACATCTAACACCCCAGCTTTGTGTCCCTCAAGGGTAGTCAGCAACGTACCGTCACGCTTCCAAAGTTTGACAGTTTTATCGTTACTGGTTGAGGCGAGCATGTTACCATCTGGGCTGAAAACTGCGCTCTTAACTTCACCGCTATGTCCTTCCAAACGATTGTACTCAACAGCTCCATAAACTGCTCGGCGTAGCGCTGATTCAGCAATTAGCTGGGTGGCTGCATCTGTCCCACCTAATTTTTGCAGCTCTCGCTTCGCCCTGATTGCTTCTTTGAGCGCATCCAACTTTTGATTTGAGGCAAACAGCGCTTCGGAAGATTCATCGATCGCTTGAATCTGACTAATGACCGAATTGTGCCATTGCCACCAAGCAACAACAGCCAAAGTCGAAGTAACTATTAAGCCACTCACTAGCCCATATATAATAAATCTGCGCCTGCGCTTTTGCGTCTGTTTCTCCCACTCCTGAAGTACCAAAGAACGCTTGATGAAATTTCTCTCCCTGGAACTCAGTTCCTCCACGCGTTTGTGCTGCCAGTGTTGAGCATCCGCCAGAGGCTTTCCTCGCAACAAAGCTCCATTATCAAAACTACTACTCTCCCACTGATGGATGGCTACCCGCAATGGCTCTTGCCAAAGGCGAAACTCGGACGCCAGTAGCAGCCAATTCTCCAAGCGTCCCCAGGAACGAACTAACGCTTCATGGACGATTTCCACCGTTTCTTCACCTGATAATTCATTACGGTTTGTTACTAACACACGAGCGTCCGCAAGTTGCGTTACCAAATCCCAGTTTTCGCTTCCTACCTCATCACTCGTCGCCAATCGTCGGTTGAAGTCTGTTCCTGTCCCCGGTTGCACCAACTGAATAAATACCCGCTGCACCAAAAGCTTTTGCTTGTGAGTTACTTGAGCATAAACCGCTTCAGCGTGATTCGCTAAAGCTTGCTCAACACCACCGATTTCGTTGTAAGCAGCATGAGTCAACCAACCACAGAGTTGTTTTGACCACAATTGCGTGAGGGCAAACTCCAGTAACGGTAAACGTCCGGGGTATCCTAATGCATCATTAATGAGTAGATTTGTCAATCCCTCCTCTAGTCTGACTTGCATTTGTGCCGCTGGTTTTTCGATCGCTGATCGCAATTGCTCACGGCTCATTGGACCAAGGTTATAAACTGCCCCCTGTAAAGCATCGCTGAAGTGACGGTCAGAAACAGCATGTCCGTAAAAGTCGGCGCGCAGTGTTAAAACCAGGGTAAACGCTGGAGCGTTTCTACACGCATTGAGCAGTCCATCTAAGAAAGACTGACGTTGTGATTCTGGGCTTATAGTATAAAGTTCTTCAAATTGGTCAGCTATTAGTATTAGACGGCTGCAACTTGATTGCTGCACTAAGTTTTTGATGATTTTAGTTAAAGCTTGGTGATCTTGCTGAAGTGCGTTCGCTACTTCTAGTTCAATTTGGCGACGGGCATTTGATTTTAGATTTTGGATTTCCCTGCCAGAAGCCGCTTGCGCGTTTATGGATTTTGGATTGTTTACTTGCTCGTGTGATTCAAAGTGCAATAAAGGTGCTAAAGCTACTGCCAACGCAGCAATTGGATTATGCCCCGGACGAAAACAGATAATATGTGGGGCAGGGGATTTTGTCGGGAATATAACAGATGAGTTATCTGTTGGATTCACTTTCAAATTATCCGTTACATTCGTAAATTCCTCCGACGCTCGTAGCGCTGGAATCAAGCCAGCAAAAACAACACTCGACTTACCGCTTCCAGAAGCACCAACCACAGCCACCAATGGCTTAGTTTTTACTGCCAAAACCAAATCCTGGGTAAATTTTTCTCGCCCAAAGTATAGATGTGCATCCTCTTGCCCAAAAGCAAATAAACCGCGATATGGACTTGGGGGCATTCCCCCCAAAGTCAGCCAAGTTGGGGCTTCTACTGATGGATTTTGGCAAATCACAGGTAACCAAGATGCACCAGGAAACTCCGATTCTACCCCTTGCAACTTCCGGCGCGCTTGCTGTACTGCTAAATATAAAGATAGTCTACGAGCTGCGAAAGCTTCGAGAAAATACAGAAAAAAATCCTGCGCCACACGATTCGGCACAGGCTCTCGCATGACAATGACTGTGGGAATATTTAATTTCTCCAATGCTACAGCTAGTCCCAACCCATCACAGGAGTTAAAAAGTGCCAATTTTAAACCATTTCCTATCGCCGCTAGCAACGCTTGGTTTAACTCTTCAATCGTCAAGCTATCATTTGTAGGGTTCTCGTTGATATAAATCCGCCCTGTTTCATTTTCTGTTTGACTGTGACCTGCAAAAAATAAAATATCCCAGCCGTCCGAATTCCAAAGCTGGGCGTTTAGTTCTTGACGTGATGGGTTAACGAGAAAAACAGTTTGGGTATCCGCTAAGCTGTTGAGAAATTGACTTTCTGTTTCTAAATCAATACCAAAGCTATTACCCAAAACCCCTAAAATTCTAACTTTCCCACTTTGGTCTTTTGGAGTGTTAACTAGAGTACGTTTGTACTCCGGTCGAGACAGCGCCATTTCAGCTTTAGGAAAATCTGTAAAGAAATTCCAGCGATGCCAAGGTAATCGCCGCAGCATTATATCACCAGTTTCAATGATGACTCGAATTTCTTCTGCTGTTGTTAGTCGCGATCGCAATTGTTGGTCAATATCAAGAAACTCCCTCGACCGGAACCACTCATTAATTCCTGCTTGTAATTTTTCGGATAACTCATCGAAGCTGACAACAGAAACGTTAGTTATATCACCTTCCTCAATCTCTATCTCTGGAGAGTTGTCTTTTGCTGGTGGCGAAAGTAGCTGTTGGTGGGCGTAGAGATGCTGATAAAGTGACTGCCAATTTTTATACAATTCAATTAAAGAAGCTGCTGGAGGTAAACTGCCAATGAATTGCTCTGGTAGAAGGTGTTCTTCAGACCAAATTTGAGCAGTTACTCTTGGAAATCCACTCAGGTAATCACCGCTTCCCAGATTAATCACTACTGATTTACTCATTTGTTAGGGGTTAAGACAGTGTCATCAATGCTACATTTTTCTTTCAATTTGTCGTGTCTATTTTATCGCAATCTATCCATCAATTTCCTCCAGCACAAAATTTTCTTTGATACTGACATCGGCCAAAGAAATTTTGATACTAAACCTCGTACCTTGTGAAGGTTTAAATCTTTTAAGTTGAATATAGTTATCGTAACTGCGCGAGCAGACTTCTTGAAGTACCGTTCCCGAGTCACTGAGCAAAACCAATTTCATATTAGCTGGCAGGTAATTTTCTCCAGTCGTTGGACATAACCGCGCACGAATACATACTTTTTCATCAGCTTCCCGATTTAAACCAACCAGTAGCACCACTGATTTTTCCCTCAGTTGCATTCCGAGATCAATTAACTTAACACCTTTAATCTTAATCTCCGAGTCAAACAGAGAATTACTGCGGAAATTAAAGGCGAAATCTCTTTGTTCTAGAACAAAGAGTGCATCTAAAGACTGCCATCCTGCTGTAAAAATATTTTGGAACCAAAGGCTTAAATTACTACCAATTACAACTGGGCTAGATTCCACTATTTTTTTGTTGCAGTTTTCTATCCGGAGGTGATACAGTTGCTGTCGATATTCATCTGATGCTAGTATTGCTGCCCACTCTGGGAATGGCACATCTAGACGAGGTGAATAAGATGTTGTATGACTAAGTTGTTCTAATAATTTTTCGACTTGACTAGGTAACAAACTGGGCAATAATTGAACTTCTGGTTTCTGAGGAGGACAAAACTCCTGTGCTACCCACATTACGTTTAAGTTTGGAATTAAATCTTCGGCATCCAAGCAGTAACTTCGGCTGCTCACCTCATATCTTGCTTGTTCGCGTATTTGTGTCCTCGTAGCGTATCCCCACACCCGTAACCAACACTCTTCTAAGTTTAACTGTACAGCCAAATAATAATCAGGTGCCCAGTTTGTAATATCAACCCATTCTTGAGGAATGCAAAATTCGGATAAATTACTTTTCTCATCAGGAATTAAGACAATACGAGTTTCACCAAAAGTTATAACTGATCCATTGACAACTTCCCAAATCGATAAATCAGCTTCCTCACACCGTTGAAAATCCACCTTGTCAAATTCATCTTGAAAACAAGCCAGAAAACTATTTAGACAAAGAGTATTTAGATAAGCATTCCAGCGCGCGGCTGCATTAGAATATAGTTGTTTGCTTACAAGTTGCCATCTGTATTCCTGCTCCTGTTCAGGAATTTCTAACCATAGCTGATTTGGGAAAATAGCCATTAGATCATTTGAAGTAAATACCATTGTTGACTATCCTTAATTGTCGATTTCTTAGTGGCCTGAATAATTTTCTCCTTTTTTAGGAATCATTCATATTACCGATTTCGAGTCGTAGTAGGGCATTATTTGTCTGCCAAAGTTTTTAAATATTTTTACTCAGTGACAGAAGTGAATATTGAGCGCTTTTTATAAAACTTTTTTACTACAAAATGACGTGCGTAATGTGTTTTACGCATTTAAAAATCGTGTTATTTGAAACGTTGGGTTCCGCTTTGCTCGATTTAACCTACAAAAATAAATTTTATTACAAATAATCATCATTATATACAATTTGTGCATAACTCATCCATGTTCGTTTTGAAACAAAATTGTCTGCATGATAGTGCCTACTTATTTATGGGTGCTAAAGGCAGATGATTATGCAGTTTTTTTGGATTAATTTTATAGAACCCATTTGACATCTAACAAGAGGCTGCAAGCCTCTTAATCATTAACCTGATGAAGCAGAGGTTGAGTTTGGCCGTAGCACCAGCCAGGGTTCGTTCAAAGTTCTTAACCAGAATTTTACA
>NZ_JABXYX010000183.1 GCF_017982655.1 Brasilonema sp. CT11
GTAAACCCAAAAACTATGAAGAACCCCAGAGACAGACATATTGTAGAGATAGAAGGGTCAAACTATCAGACTGATGCACACATGGTGGAAGCTGCGATTCCCTTTTCAGTTCAACAGGGAATCGTAGACCTCTTAGCTTCAGGTATTGACCCAGATGTCCTAGCTGCTAAGATAAAAGCCCGTAAGCCGGCTTTTCCGCCAAATCCACCCCAAATGTACAGGAGATATTAACATGCTCGCAATTAACTCGGAACGTAGAACCCGCGAAGCCTACATCAGGTCATTGACCGCCACTGACTTGCCAAAACTGGAAAATGATTTGACTGAACTGCAATCCCAGAAGGAAAAACTGACCCTAAACGTATCTGATACTAAACAGGCTATTAGAGACCAGAAAAAGGCTCTCTATGACCTTGAATCGGATACTTTGGGTGATATAGCCGATAGGGTGTCCAAGTGCCTTGAAGCAGAAAAATCTGTACAGTTGCTAGAGATGCGACTAAATACCTATGCGACCCTATTGGCTGATGTCGAGTCTAGAATTCCTCTTGTCGAAAGGGATATCACAGAACTGCAAGCACACTTGGAAGCCGAAGAACACACCAAAGCTATTGAGGAATTTCTAGAGGCTGAATACCTACCACTGCAAGCCAAAATGCTGGCGGCTCAGGTCAAACTTAACAAGCTACTGCAACAGTCAAACTATCTGAAGATTGATAAATCTCTACCCGTAAGCTACTACCAGCCAGCGACTCACCGACAGTATCCGATACGGCTCCTAGATTATCAGAAGGGAACCTAAACGTACAAACATACCAGCGACAAAAAACAAGCCCCTTCTAGGCGATTCTAGAGGGGGTAATTTTTATGGTTTCAATCAAGTAGCTTTACTGAAATGATAAGTCTAGTGATTTGTACTCATTTCCGACATCTCGGAGGACAACCGGGTGTTGGTAGTGAAACCTATCGAGTAAGCCTCCAAAATATCATCTCTCATGGTTGCTGTGATTTTTAGGTATTCGCCCTGTAATACGCGGTCACGATTGCCGGGAAATTTCATAAATGGCTTGATGATTTCAACAATTGTTGCAGAGAGGGAATCATCAATCTGATGTGCTGATTTGAGGGTTATCTCCCGATTGCCATTGAAGCTGATTAAAATTTGCAGTCGTGTACTAGAGGTCATTTTTCTCGCTCCACTCTAGCAAGCTGCGATATTGAGTCATTACATAAGAGTCTAGGAATTGAGTCATTGCAAGCCATTGTAGAGGCTGCTCAACCCCTGTTTTTAGAGGCTCCCTATGAATTACTGTTTGCTTGCCGTACATCCAGCCATGTACGGCATCCATGTAAGTCATTTTCCCCCAATCGAGTGACTGAATACGTACCTCTTTGTTCTTGTAGTCGAGTATAATATCGTAGTGACATTGACCCAATTTACTGTGTTGCCAAATTTGAACCGTAGGCGTCTGGTCAATTAGTTCTACGCCCGTTTCTAAGGTTGGTATTTTCATTGTTTTTGAAAAATATATATGGTTAGCTTGAAGGCTAGTATTTTCATACTAGCCTTTAACATTTTAGATGAGCATATTTACTTAGGGTGCTACAAGTCGATTCTGTCTAATTCATCTTGGGTTTTGAACCTAATACCCGTATAACATTGCATACATTTACCACTAACTTTTTTATCCTTACTCTCACCCTTCCAGTCAAATAAATCTTTGAGGACATCTTTAAGAGCCTTTCCAAATTTCTGCTTTGATGAGTATGTGAAGCCGTAACCACGATTCTTCTCACATTGCATCACGTGGTCATCGTACAGAAAAGATGCTGGGATAGAACTTTCATTATTGGTGATGACCAATCTATCAGCAACAAAATCTGCAAGAGGGGAGTTTTGACGACGCACCCCTTTTATCACCTCGTTTATCTCTTTGCTGGCAGCTAGTTCATAAAATCGGTTTACCAATGATTCAACATCCAGGGTCAAGAAATAATTAAATAATTCTGATAGCACCACCTCGGTATTGTACCAATCAAAGAATTCTTTCCAAAATTCTTTATCAGTTGAGGCGGATTCATGAATCTCCACCATCACAAACCGACGAAAGTACCCTTTTACGTCGGATGGTATTTTAGGCATATTCTCAGCATCAAATGTGATTGAACCAAAAAATTGTGTGGTATATGCCTTTAATCCTTTAGGATTAATTTCGATGGTTCGTTGACCCAAATTGCCGGATGTTGCTTTGAAGATGCTAAGGGATTTACCTGAAACTTCACCTCTTAATTCGGGAATCAATACGTTCCTGATTCCTTCCAAAATCTGTGTCGAATGGGAATTGTTAGAAGTGAGATTATCAGCATCCAAAGTGCTCGCGTACCCTTTTGAATTTGGGAGCTTAGCTCTATAGTCATCGTTGTTGGTGACTCCGTTTATGAGCGCTTTTATCATCATCAAATAAGAAGTTTTCCCCTTACCAGAAGCGCCAATGATACCAAGAATTGATTGCGTCCTCCAAGCTTGCCCTAGCGCGTTTAGTTGCATCCATACGAGAAGTAGTTCTGTCATAGCCTCAGATTGTGTCAATCTCCTTATGCAGTTTTTTACACGAGTGATTGAGTCATCCGGCGATTGTTTCATCTCGCTATAACACCAAGGATAGACCGAACGATTGAAGACATCGTTTTTACCGGTTTTGACCTCTTTAGACATAGCATTAACTATTGTCCCATTAGCCAGCACCAACCAAGTAGGTTTTTCATCCGGTATAGAGGTCAACGTGTTTCCGTTGTTAAATATTGAGAGAATTTTATCCCGTAACTTAGCGTTCTCTGACATGGGTATCCCGTACTTTTCTTTGATATAATCGCTAAAAATTAATCCGAAAACATACTTTCTACCTTTTCCATGCAACCAACGGGATTCTTTTCTGAGATAGAAAAAATACTCATCCTCACCTACAGAAAAGATTTCATCCTTGAAAGTTTCCCGAACATCTTCTACTATTTGAGCTAGTTTTTTTTCGCTATCATCAGATGATTTTTTGTTCCAAGGATAGGGTTCTACCTCAAAGTGATTGCAGATTTCATCAACAATTTTTTTTCTGTTCCCCTCAAGTCCGCCATGTTGATATTTTCCCTCAAGCCTAGCCATGTAGTAAAAATACCCGGTAATATCTTCGCCAGGTTTTTTATGTTCAGGGTCACCCGTCCCATTTGCCGAACACCAAACAGGCGGTAACATTGGCAGCTTATCGGGATAGTAAGTGATGTAGAATGATGTTCCGGTCTTGTTGGTTGAAGAAAATGGGTTGGAGCCTTTGACCTTAATACCACCACCGTCCCAAGGTTCAGGTCTATGCCATTGGTGGTCATAAAGATTAAAGAGTGCCGTAAAATCACCCTGTAGCTTATCTTCGACAATTACCCGATGGATGTACTCAAGATGTGATTCCTCTATCGTCTCTCGTTTTTTTACATTTTTGGATAAAGCAGCTTTATCGAATTTTTCACTTTTGGTAAGTCCTAAATCAGCACCGATTTTCAACCATTCATCAACGGGAATCAAGTCGCCATAGTCGTTGTCTAGCCCTGGCACGCGGTCGATGAATTGGCAATCGGTTTTACCGGCGTAGCACACATGGGTGCTGTTGGGGGATGTTGAGGGGTCGAAGGTTTTTCTGTCCCCAAGTTCTGCTAGCTCAGAATTTAACTTTGTGATCCAAACTGCCTGTAAGGTTTTGTGCTCATCGGAGCTACATCTCCTGTTGTAGAACCCGTGAAAATGGTAATTGCTACCCCCGCTGTAGCTACTCTGGTAAAAAGCTGTGTACTGCTTGATAGTCGGTAGAGTTAAGAGTTCTTCAATGGTTGCAGCGTTATCTGCTAAAGCTTTATCATCACCGATTTTGATGGTTGCGTCGTAGTCGGTAAATCCTCCGTCAAAGTATTCGACATCTTCGGATTTAGTAGATTTGTGAGTGATGCCAAAATGTACAGCAATCCCACTATCAAGTGCTGCTATGAGTGCGTTGATTCCTGTGTAAATTGGGAATTGGTATCTAGTACCGTTATCCCACTTATCCTGATTGTCAGAAGCTTTTGAGCGTAGAGCGTTGCTGATTCTTGAAACATCATCTTTGGACTGCTCTCTGCTGTTGGTGCCATCGTACATCTGAAATTGGATGGTGTCATATCGGCTGCTTATAGCTTGGATTTGCTTGGATTCGAGTATGTCGGAAGCAGCGTTCTTGAGGTTGGCAATACCGTTAGGGTTGTTAATTTGTCGTTTTTGAGCTATCATTGATTTATTGTTTGGGTTAATTCGATGTACAGAAAATCGTTAAAAACCCCCGATTCGAGTTTTATAACCCGTGATGCTACCAACATCACGGGTTTTTGGTTTCAGGAGTTAATCAAGCAGCTTTATCGAGATGGTTAAGCTACTTGTAATTCTTTATCGCGTATTGGTTGTTGAATCTCACTGTGTCTATTGCGAAATTGGGCACCCTGTTCTTGCAGGAACCTCCTCATTAATTCGGTTTTGGTCATACCAGCATCGTTAGCCATCTCTGTTAATAAATTCATTTCTTCCTCAGTCATATAGACCTGAATGAAGGTTCTCTTCTTACCTTTAGTCGTGTTATTGACTGCCATCTCGGTAACAACATTTTAGTAATTATATACACATAATAACACGTTGATATTAGAATCTAATATCAAGCTACATTTGTATGTTTGCATACTACTCAATATAGAAATAAGAAAAACTTATTTTAAAAACATAAACAATAACTTTTTTACAATAAAGCAGCTTTATCGAAGTTGAGTGTCTATTATAAATTTTTCTTATAAATAAAAAAGTAAAAATATTTAAAACTTATAGTTGACAAAATTACTATAATAAGCGGGTTGCTCCGGTCGGAAGGCTTTTAAAAAGGTCGGAAACCTCAATTCCTTGCTGTGTAAGGCGGTCGGAAACTTTTTAAAAAATACCCCCCTTTTTTTATCATATAGAATTTTTTTTATAATATACTTATACTTACTATATCATTTTATACTAGTATATATATATACATTAAGTATATTAGTATATTTACTTTTTTTTAAAAGAGTAAGGAAAAACTATCCGACCTATCCGACTATCTTTACTCTATATAAGTTTGAAGTATTCCGACCATATTCCGACCTATTCCGACCTATTCCGACCTTTTTTGAGAGAGGGAATCCAAGACAACGCTACACCAAGCACTACAACAGATTCCCGTTTTTGCAATGACACAGCTAGAAGCTTGATAGTAAAATTGGTAAGTATAAATACGAAACTTAAATCTGTAAGCACGCTAAAAAAACCTCCCGTCCCTTGATTGGAGGTTTTTCACATATTTACCCCCTCCAGGATGGGCAGGAAGGGGGTTGTTTTTATTGGGTGGTATGTTTGGTCATTTAGTTTTTAGGTGATGTTCTAGGTTGTGTGAGGTCGTTGTCAATAACAGAGCTGCTAATTGAGAAGAACCATAAAAAAACCAGGAATCCTCTACACAAAAAAAGCGACAAAAAGCGACAACAACTATGTATAAGTGAGCACAATGTACCAAAATCTTTAGTGCTGTACCTACCCTTTAGCACTAATTGCAGCAGGCTGAAACTGCAAGCTTGCACTCAGCACGACCCTTTCTGAGACTGAATTCTAGAAGGCAGAAAAAGCCGAGGATAAAAATCTCAGTCTCAAATCATTTTTAGGGTCAAAATCGCGTGCGCTATTGGTGCGTAAAGGTTTTAGGTTTGAAAATTCTCACACTGAGGCTGTACTTAGTCAATGAATTTTGCAGCTTTCTTGATATCTGCATAGACATGTCTTGAGATTGCAATAGTCACGTCTTGAGACAGTCATAGACTTGTCTCGATATCTTTTTGACTCGCAGCGCGAAACCGTGTCCGACTTAAGGATTTTGCACGTTTCGCGAGATTGCAATAATTTACACTAAGTATTTATGATTCACTTGTACGTCTTTCAAGAGATTCTTCGACCAATTTTGCAATCATTTGTGAGATGCTTCGACCTTCTTTCTCTGCCAGTGCTTCTACTTGTTCGGCTATCGGTTTTGCTAGGACTACCGAATATCTAACACCGCGATACTTTCTTTTTTCTGCTGACATTGTTTGAGCATATTTACTACCTTTCTATATCAGCATATCTGATGTGAATTCACAAAACTTTGCACTATTTGTGATGTAAAAGTGCTGCATAATCACTGTGATTTTGTTAGAATAGTCTCATAACCTGATAGACAGGTTTTGAGACAACGAACCTTGAAAATATGAATACACGCCAGCATAAGAAGCTGTACGAGCGATTCCTGGGGCGGGAGGTAAGTGACCAAACCTGGTATAGAATCCGTGCATCCCTGAAGCGCTTTGAGATTGCTGAATCTCAATATGATAAGGCATTGCCGATACTTGCCAAATTAAAGAAGAATCACGCAAGTTTACCAATTTTGCAAAGTTCGTTCTTAGAAGTTTGGGAAATCATCGTAAAAGCCGAAAATCAGCTTAACAAGCCGTCTCTAACTTGTTCCGAGTTCAAAGACTGGTTAATTAAGGGGATGAAGCTACAACCTCATAAATCACAGGTTTACAAATGGTTCGGTTACGCTGGTTGCCCGTTCAGGAAAGAGCAATCATACCCGTTGACCGATTTAGTTTGTGTAGCAGCATTCGCTTACACTTGGCAATCCCGCAAAACTAAAAGAATCGCTACTTCAGAAGCTTTGAACATTCTTGATTGTGAAATTGTTTAGGGAGAAATATGACTACTTACATTAAGAGAATTCAGTCAAAACTAAAGCGTAACGGTGTTTCATTGTCTCTTGCAGATATTAGAGCCGTTTATCAATTAGTTATTAACTCTGATGAACCCACACCCGAACAACTTGATGAGGTCTATGACCAGATTATGAGTCAACAAAATGCTTTGGTCACGACACCTCAATCAACCGAAATCATGACGGATGATGAGATGAATAACTTCCAAGCTTTTGTAAACTCAGACGAATTTCGGTCAAGCAGCTTTACCGAAACTGAAATCCAACCAGCACAAGAGAGCGAGGAACCCTCCAGTTCTGACTCTGAAACAGCACTAACAGTCGCTGAAAAGCAAGAACTGGTTACTACTCAAGCTAGTTCGATGGGTATCGAGCTTAGCCAAGACGACGCCCTAAAAATCGCCACCGACGTTGATGAGAATTCGATTGACATCACAGAGAGCTTGGGGGAACTCAAAGGGTTAATCCTTGCTTACGTAGCTGCTAAAAAAGCCAAAATGCAGCAAGTCCAGCGCGAATTTAGAGATGACATTAACATGGCTGCTGAGGACTTTTACGAAACTGTTCAATCAGAAACTCAGCTAACTAATCAGGCGCTCGCTCAGATTGCCACCAATCAAAGGGAACGTACAACAGCTATCAAGCAGGATTACAAAAAAAAAGTATCGTTCTTTCGAGAAGCACTCAAATTAAACTGATGGTTTTGATGACGGTAGTAGCGGGTTTACTACCGTTCGTTCCCGGTTGGATTGAATCAGCTTATGTTTCGACACTAACCAGAAGACAACTAGATATTTACCTAGAACAGAAAGGAGATATGTGTAGTGGATGCTAAGACAAAAGCCAAAGTTCAAGAGGTCTATGACAACGCTGAAAAACAAATAACAAACCACTTGCCTGGGGTAAGAATTTATCAAAGTCAACTAGTTTTTGAAGAACTGGCAACCTTGTTTAGAGGTTACGCCCTTGCTAACCAAGACCAGAGGACTCTAGACCTTATCGACTCCTACGAACGCAAATATAAAGAGGTAATCAGATGAAAGCTAAGCACGTTAAAGACCATGTAAGCACTTACGGTAAGCAGATTGTCAAAGCTAGCGACAAACATTTTGGAATCAATAATTCCTTGATTGTTAGAGCAGTAATGGGTGATGAGAAAGCGTTGATCCAAATTGGTGACATGGGTAAAACGGGCGAACGTCTACAATTAGCAATGCCAGCTATCCGGGAAAACCTCAAGAATTACATTGAGGGCACAAAAGAGTACAACACTGCTCTTGCAGATATTTACAAAACAGGTTCTAAAGGCGCTCTAGCCATTGACAAAGCTGGCAGTGATTTGACACTGGAGAACACCCGATACAACAACTTAACCGAAGAATACAAAACCAAATTGTTCTCTGACCTGGAAAAAGAGGGACAGCGACACGATGATGCAATGGACATTATTGAATTGACTGCCTGGGTTGACTCCCAGATGGCTACTGTCAACGCTAAAGCACAAATGGAGGGAATTAGTAACAGACCCTTTATAGCTCAAATACAAGCTGATGCTGACTATGAGAATAAGAAAATTCAGCACCTGCTAGAAAACGGTTCTGATGGCGACTTATCCCTGATTCCCAAAAAACATTTCTCGACAAACCCGGTCGTGAAGTTGTGGAACCAAGTCAGAGATATTTTCAGTTAAGCTACTTGACCCAAAAACAATAGCCCCCAAAAACCTAAAGACTTTGGGGGCTTTTTCGTAAAATGCTGAATACATCCATGATACCAGAAATTGAAGACCAGAAGGAATCTAATTATCCGACGGAACAAGACGACTCATTTACTCCCGATGAACAAGAAGTCATCAACACACTTAAGCAGCGTCTACTGGCTAAAAGAAGGAAGAATGAGAGCGTTTTAAAAGGTTTAGAGGTTTCGTTTTGGGGGATAACCTCATACAGCTTGGCTAGGTTTTTGGTGATAACCAGCGGGTCACAAGGTGTGGGGTTAGCAGTCGCTGCTTGCTTCTTAATCAATCAAATCACTAATCGTGATTGTTTCGATGGACTCAATATCAACAGAAGAGATGGTCAATGGGAGATGGACGGGATGGGTAAATTTATTAAGTTTGGGTTCTCAACAGTGGTAAGTGCTTTTGTTATCTGGTCAGCACTGGGTAATTTCTTACAGTTGACTGAGCAGAGTAAAAATACTTATGACCAGTTACAGAACAAGGTAGAAGAATTCAACCGACTACCAGATGACCAACAGAACAAGTGGTTAATTATCGGTGGTTTGTTGGGTTTAGGCGGTGTGTACACAATCATTGATGGAGCTAGAAGGAAATGAAACCATATGCTGGTCTAGCAGTCTTAGGGGTATCAGTTGCTCTAGCATCGTCACTATACTTGGGTCAGTCACAACGTCCTTATGATTTGATATCAGTTCGGTTCTGTCCTGAGACAGCTAACACTGGAAGTGAACAACAGCAGTCTCAACAGAGTTTGGATCAACGGTATTGCAAACACGAGCAAAAGCTACTAAAGGAAATTTGGGAACAAAAGCAATTTGAATCGGCTACACCTCTTTCTGAAAGCAGCTTTAAGATGAAGACGATTCCCGGTGAGAAGACAGGAATTATTTGGTTTTTAGTAGCTCCCGTTGCCAGCGGTCTAGCTTACTTGGCATGGGCAAAGAAGACAGAACAAGATGAAAACGAGTCGTATCAAGTTTTAGAAGGGTTTAAGACCAGCATAAAGTTAACAACCGTGTCATCACAAAGCGAGCGTGAGTTTAAGACCCTAGTGAATAATCGGGCGTGGGATAAACAGAAGATTGCTAACGGATTCATATCCGTAGAGGCAGCACAAGACCGACTCAATCGACAAACGGAGATACAGGACAAGCAACACGAGACATCATTGACCGAATATGATGTAATGCTCGCAAAGATGAAAAAGGAACGCGCTGAGGCTCTCAGAGATGCCGCTAAAGCTGATAAAGAGACGGATAAGGTTTTGGGTAAAGTTGCTTTATCGGAACAGGTTGATGAGTCGTCTGACTCAAGGTTGAAAGATTCCCTGATTGAAGGAATCAAAAATCATGAGGACGGTTGGCTATGGAAAATTATTGAAAATCAGAAACCAATCTGGGTACTGGGTGAAGCTGGCAGTGGTAAAAGCACCTTAGCAGCATCGATTGTGATGCTACGTGAAAAACTCTTTGATATGCCCCTATTTTGCCTTGTAGACGCTCATGCGGGTGACAACCTTAGAAAGTCATGGAAACACTTATCACCGGGTGCTGTAGCCCAATCTGAAGAGGAAATAGGACAAGCTTTTGATGATTCCCGTGGTAGGTGGCTTGACCGA
>NZ_JABXYX010000184.1 GCF_017982655.1 Brasilonema sp. CT11
TTGATTGTTGTGAGCATCAATCACTTTTTGGCGCAGATCAGTGGAGTAAGCTTTCATGTCGATGCACTTGGTTATTGATATACTCCATCCTCCCACACTGTATTTCACTCAAGCGAGAACCGCTATATGACCAAACTCACACCCATCCAGCTAGATGACAACACGATTATCTACATTGAAGCCACAGACGACGTGAACGTTCCCTTAGTTATCGCTGAAGAACCCGCAGAGGAAGAGGAAGAAGCACTGATTGACAAGGGAATCAGTCCGGAAGCTGTGCGCAAGCAAATTGTGCAAAATTTTCAGATCATTCACACCACGATTCGTGGTTACACGGTTTGTAGCTTGAATGCATTTAAGCAACTTCCCATCCCAGGAGTCAATAAAGTGACTTTAGAGTTTGGTATCGAATTGGGTGGAGAAGCAGGCATTCCTTATGTGACAAAAGGGACTGCTAAAAGTAACTTGAAGGTTACCGTTGAGTGTTTATTTCCCAAGGAAATAACATAATCTTCTAACTCTGAGGTAATTCACCAAAGCGTTCACGATAACGAGTTAACAAAGCCTCCGCTTCTGCTGCAGCTTCCTCTGGCGTGGGGATAAGTTGTCCATCAACTGAGAAAAAACGCAATTGTTGCTGATGAATACGTGACATATGACTTGATACTTTTGACTTGTTTTGCCCTTACACCCTGCCCAGAGGGCATTGAAACTCTTACGAAATATTAAGGAACATTGCGTTTCTATCAAATCTGGAAACCATAGCGCGAAATTAGCCAAAAGAGCGTGATACCATTCTTTCGGTGAATGTCAAGATTGGGAGAAAACCTTTGACACTACGGGTTGCTGTTGTTGGGTCTGGTCCTGCTGGTTCATCAGCCGCAGAAACGCTTGCCAAAGCTGGAATCGAAACCTACCTCTTTGAGCGCAAGCTAGACAATGCGAAGCCATGTGGAGGTGCAATTCCCCTGTGCATGGTGAGTGAATTTGACCTGCCGCCGAATATCATTGATCGTCAAGTGCGCAAGATGAAAATGATTTCACCCTCTAATCGTGAGGTTGATATCAATCTAGTAAATGAAGATGAATATATAGGAATGTGCCGCCGTGAGGTGCTGGATGGTTACCTGCGCGATCGTGCGGCAAAACTAGGGGCAAATCTCATTAATGCCACTGTTCATAAACTCGATTTTCCCACCAATAGTACAGACGCCTATACCATTCATTACCTAGATCATACAGAAGGTGGTGCTCTGGGTATTTCTAAAACTCTGAAAGTAGATGTGATTATTGGGGCAGATGGGGCGAATTCCCGCATTGCGAAGGAAATGGATGCTGGGGATTATAATTATGCGATCGCCTTCCAAGAGCGCATTCGTCTACCCAAAGACAAAATGGTCTACTATGAAGACCTCGCGGAAATGTATGTCGGCGACGATGTGTCTCCTGACTTCTACGCTTGGGTGTTCCCCAAATACGACCACGTAGCAGTGGGTACTGGTACGATGCAGGTTAACAAAGCTCGCATCAAACAATTGCAAGCTGGTATCCGCGCCCGTGCTGCCCGTAAACTGGTTGGTGGTCAAATTATTAAAGTAGAAGCACACCCCATTCCTGAACATCCTCGTCCTCGTCGCGTTGTCGGAAGAATCGCTTTGATAGGTGATGCTGCTGGTTACGTGACCAAATCGTCTGGTGAAGGTATTTATTTTGCTGCAAAGTCCGGACGGATGTGTGCCGAAACTATCGTAGAGACATCCAACGGTGGTAGCCGCATTCCCACAGAAGCAGACCTCAAGGTGTACTTGAAGCGCTGGGATCGCAAATACGGACTCACCTACAAGGTGTTGGATCTCCTACAAACCGTATTTTATCGTTCTGACGCCACCCGTGAAGCTTTTGTAGAAATGTGTGATGATCGCGATGTCCAAAAGCTCACTTTTGATAGCTATCTTTATAAGACAGTTGTCCCGGCTAATCCTATCACTCAGCTCAAAATAACCGCTAAGACGCTTGGTAGCTTACTTCGCGGTAACGCCCTTGCTCCCTAAAAGGAACACGAGAAAGTTGTGACAAAGATGACTGCGTCACTTTCACAATGAACAGTTATTTGTTATCAGCAAGTAGTTATCATGTTATCCTCTAAATGGATACAGGAAAATGCCAATCAGTGCTCCAAAATTATTTTTATATAAATAAAAAACGCTGGTTGAACTGATAACAGATGACTGTTCACTATTATCTGAGTATGAGTTTGAATTTTATTTCAAAAAAAAGTAATAAGCTTGAAGCTGGATGATTTCTTCTTAATACTAATTATTTTTTCAAACCCTTATCTGAAGCTGATTATAACCAAGACTCCAACAAAATTGCTTTGAGAAGATTTTAAAAAGTTCTGCAAAGATTTAACAAAAGCTTTATTAATCTATTGGCAAAATTTCTACAAATTTATTAAGGTAGACTGGGTACTTATTTGAGAAAAGCTCCTGCATAGGAGTGAAAGCCTAGCCATGAAACTAAGTTCAGTTTTTGCTGCTACTTTGTCTACTTTTGCTGTGACTTTGATCACAGCACTTGGTTTCTCCAATCAAGCTCAGGGTCTAACTATTTTAGGCAACTCGAGTGGTATCTGGGGAACACCTGATCCAGGGAGCAATACTGACCCGGTTTTTTCCGGTGTGGGAACGAACACATTTACTTGGGGACGTCCTCATCCAGATGATTTTGAAAACAACTATGGAACTGCTGCAAATGAGCTAACCTTTACTGGAAATCCCTTTTCCGCAGACGATGTTGGTTCGCTGTTTAAGGTGGGCGATCTAGAGTACTACAATGGCAAGGTTGAGGAAAGCACGAGTGTTGATTCCGTGCCTTTAAATCTCACTCTATCATTCACTAATCCTGGTACTTTCAGGGAAGTTTTCAACTTCGGGTTTGAGCTTGTGAATACACCGAACTTAGGACTAAATCCTGAGGACGATGCAGATATTGTGTATATAAAGGACAACTTTAGTACTCGCAGTTTCAATTTTGAAGGAAACGAATATCAACTGAATTTAATTGGCTTTAGCCAAAACGGTGGAAATACACCTGTTAACAAATTTAGCGTTTTAGAAGATGATAGAACTACAGCAGGCATTTATGCCAGAATGACTCGGATAACACCAGCAAAACAAACTCCTGAGCCAGCAGGTATTGTTGGATTATCAGTGTTAGGCATCTACCTTGTGACTCATAAGAAATCCTTGGGTGTAAAAAAAAGAATAGGCTAAGGTAAATTCACACGTAATTTACCTAATTTATCGCCAGGGCTTTAGATCTCTGGCTATTCATTTTGGGAAAGTTAAAAACAGGTTCAGGAGCAGGGCGCAGGGCAATACCTCTTGGGTTTTGGGGAAAAGGTGAAAGGGAAAAGGGATGAAAACCAAGCTATTTCTCCTTTGCCCTTTACCCCTTGCCCTTTAACCGAAAAGTATTGGGGCGGAGGGCGCAAGGGAGAGGAATACAGTCGGGGCTTGAACCCACGACTGATTCAAAGCGTCCAACTTTCGCGATATGGACGGGGCCTCAAACGCTTGCTCCACTTCGTTCCGCACCAGGGGGGAAACAAGAGTTAATAGACGATAATTCTTTTTCTCCCATGCTCCCTACTCCCTTCCCCCCTGCTTCTTTTGGTGAACAGTCCGTTCTCTGGAGTGCCTACAGCAGCGCCTTGCGGTGATTAAGCGTGCTGTGTGTCCGTTTGGGACTAACAAAGTAGCGTCTGTACAGGAAATACCCGCAGAGTCAAACGAATTGGTTACACCACATACTATTGACACTCTCTCATTTTCCGTAGCGTAGAGTGTCAATTTTTTGAGTGAACAACTCAAGTGATAAGTCAATTGAGGCTAACAATCTATCTTGGGAGCGCAAGAATGAGTTTATCCTCTATCTACTGAAACCACGCCCCCTTTGAACTCGCTTCCAAACCGATATATAAAGAGACCTTTGGGCAAGTCAATCTATCAGCTTTGTGCAGAATCAGTATCTCGCTTATTTGGCTGTTGTTACTGAACTCCTGATGTTGCAGAAGCACCTTCAGTTGACTGAGGTAAACTGGGCAACTCCAAGCAGTAACCGGCACCATACACCGTTTTGATATAACGGGGATGGCGGGGATCAGGTTCTAGTTTGGTTCTCAGGTGGCGGATGTGTACGCGAATGGTTTCTATATCATCATCTGGATCATAACCCCAAACTTCCCTAAGAATTTCACTTGGAGAAACTGTCTGACCGTGGCGTTGCAGCAAGCAGTGCAGAAGTTCAAACTCCAGATGGGTCAATTTTACGGTCTGAGCGAACCATATCGCCTCAAATCGTTCTGGAACTAAGGTCAGCGGTCCATAGTTCAAAATCTCACTGTGCTTTGCAGCTTGAGGAATTCGATCCGTACGTCGCAAGAGTGCTCGCACCCGTGCCAACATTTCTTCAACCTCAAAAGGTTTAGTAAGATAATCATCTGCACCAGCGTTGAAGCCTTCGACTTTATCCTGAGTTTGGCTCAAAGCCGTTAACATCAACACGGGAATCTCGGCAGTACGCTCATCCCTCCGCAGGCGTTGGCAAACAGTAAATCCATTTACCCTAGGCAGCATCAAGTCGAGCATAATCAAATCTGGCTGTAGCTGGAGAGCAAGCGCCTGACCTTTGATGCCGTCTTCAGCTTGACTGACATCATAACCAGCCATTTCTAAGTTGACGGCAACGAGTTCTGAAATTGCGGCATCATCGTCTATGACAAGAATCCTCGGCATTATTAAAAATTTATTACTACTTATTAAGGATAATTAAGAACCTTTGGTAGATACAAAGATTGCTGTATTGATTATAAAAAATATTTTAAATCTAATATAAACATTAAAATTAAATGATTGTGGTGCTAAACCCAAACTATACTAAAAAACTGTCCTAATGTGTTACTGCTCTTACAGTCCACCGTGGTTTTTGCAAGACGGTACCGTCCAGACTGTCTACACCGCTTTGTGGGCTAGTCGTGATTGGGAACGTACAACACAAAATCCAGAGCCGCCTTATGAAGAAAAAATATTTGTGGGTGCCAAAGGGGTTCCTATCTTTGGTTGGGTAGCCATCCCTGACAATGCTCATGGCACTATTGTCGGCACTTACGGCATTACAGGCGATTTGGATAACCAATGGTACCTCAAGCTATTGGGACGTAAAGCATATGCTCAAGGGTATGCTGTAGTACTGTTTGATTGGCGTGCTCATGGTAAGACAGCTCTGTTGTCGCCAACGTTAACAAGTGACGGGTTGTACGAGGGAGAAGATTTTGTTCGCATCGCAGCAACTGCCAAAGCAATGGGATGCCCAGGAAAATTTTGGTTTATGGGGTATTCTCTGGGTGGACAATTGGCGCTATGGGCAGTTAAGGCTGGGGTGGAACTCGTCAGAGAGGATGCGGATTTAGGGCTAGAAGATAGCGAGATTGGAGGTGCTGCTGTCATTTGTCCAAGTTTGGATTCTGGGCGATCGCTTTCTTTTCTCGTCAAACATCCTGTGGGAAAATATTTAGAAAGGGCGATCGCACGCCAGTTGAAGAAACTCGCATGGCAAATTCATGATGCTCATCCTGGAACTGTTGAGCCGGAAGCGATTGAAAGAGCCAACAGTATTTGGGGTTTTGACGAGGAACTCGTGATTGGGCGGTTGGGTTTTCCTACAGTAGATGCTTACTACGACGCAAGCAGCGCTTTACCACTTCTGCCAAACCTGACAAAACCTACTTTGATTATATACGCTGAAGACGACCCGTTCTTTGAACCAGCAATCATACCTGAGTTGCAAGCCGCTTGTGTTAGTAACTCAAAGATAAATTTGTTGCTGACTCGTTATGGCGGTCATGTTAGCCATATCAGTAGTCAAAAGTGTCAGCGACAAGCACAAGACTCCGATCCGTGGTGGGCGTGGAATCGGATTTTAGAGTGGATAAATCAGCACACAAAGAGTGTCAATCAGCCGATTTGAGAATAAAGTGTATCCAAAACAAGTCGTTTCCAATGAGTGACAACCTGAAAAACCAGGCTCACCGATATTGCAGCGCCCTAATTATATGTCGTCAATGAAAACTCCTATATATATCAATGAAAACCCTATAAATAAGACTGAAGTAATCGGTTTAGCTTAGATATGATATTAGACTAAACGGTTTAGTTTGACAGGCAATGGAACCATAACTATGCTTGAACACTCGAACCTAGAGGGTTCATCTGAGCTAAAACCTACATTTCGTCTACCAATTCTATTAATTATACTTGCAACTATAACATCAGGTGGTATCAGTGTTTATACAGTACAAAGATTTCAGAATGAGGCGAAAGCAGCAAAACAGCAAGCAGTACCTATAGTACAAGTAACAACAGTAACAGCCCTAGGACGATTAGAGCCAAGCGGAGAAATCATAAAACTTTCTGCACCAGCATCAGCAGAAGGAAGTCGGGTTGAACAGTTGCTTGTGCGGGAAGGAACTAAGGTGAAGCAAGGGCAGCTGATTGCGATTTTGGATAGTCGCGATCGCCTGAGTGCAGCAGTAGCAGAAGCACAGGAACAAGTACGAGTCGCCCAAGCAAATCTTGCCCAAACCAAAGCGGGTGCCAAAAAGGGTGAAATAGACGCGCAAAAAGCAGCGATCGCTCGCCTGCAAGCAGAACAAGACACAGAAGTTCTAGCACAACAAGCAACTATTGCCCGCTTAGAGGCAGAAAAGAACACGCAAATCGAGGCACAAAAAGCAACCATTGCTGAACTGCAGGCACAGCTAAACAATGCCCTAGCAGAATACCGACGCTATCAAACACTTTATCAACAAGGGGCGATTTCTACCTCGTTCCAGGATAGCAAGCGCTTGACTCTGACTACAGCGCAGCAAAAAATAGTAGAAGCACAAGCAAACCTCAAACGCATTGAAACATCCGGAGAACAACAACTAGCAGAAGCACGAGCAAACCTCAAACGGATTCAGACATCTCGCGATCAAGAACTCAACGAAGGTAGAGCAACCTTAGCTAAAATTGCAGAAGTCCGCTCTGTGGATGTTGCAGCAGCACAGGCACAAATAAATCAAGCCACAGCGGCTGTCAAAAAAGCACAGGCAAATTTAAGACAGGCTTTTGTGCGATCGCCCCAAGAAGGAGAAGTCTTCAAAATTCATAGCCGTCCTGGAGAGAACGTCTCTAATGACGGTATTGTCGAGATGGGGCAAAACGCTCAGATGTACGCAGTTGCAGAAGTTTACCAAAGTGACATCAATAAAGTACGTTTGGGGCAACGAGTACGGCTACTGAGTGATTCTGTAGCGGGTGAATTGTTAGGGATTGTAGATCGGATTGATTCGCAAGTTCTACGGCAAAATGTGATCAACAGTGATCCCACAAGCAATATTGACTCCAGAATTGTGGAAGTGCACGTAAGACTTGATCAGCCATCTACCGAGAAAGCAGCTAAATTCTCGAATTTGCAAGTCAAGGCGGTGATTTCACTGTGATTGGACTGATAACCCAGCAAATTCAGCAACTAAGGGGGCGAACACCACTAGGATGGCTGCAACTGAGTCACGAAAAAGGGCGCTTTTTAGTAGCATTAGCAGGAATTGCCTTCGCTGATGTTCTCATGTTCATGCAACTGGGGTTTCAAAGTGCCTTGTTTAACAGTAACACCAGACTGCATACTGCGATGCAAGCAGACATTTTTTTAGTCAGTCCCCAAGGACGTAACCTGGCATATTTGACGACATTTCCTCGACGGCGATTATTCCAGGCGATGGATATACCAGGAGTAAAGTCAGCGGAGGGAATGTATCTTGGCTTTCTTGATTGGAAGAATCCGGAAACGCTTAAGAAAAGTGGAGTTCTTGTAATAGGAATTAATCCTAATAAGCAAGCCTTTGATTTACCGGATGTTAACCGTCAATTAAATGTTCTCAAGCTACCGGATACAGTTTTATTTGACCGTGGTTCTCAAGGAGATTACGCCAAGATAATAGCCCAAATCGAGCAAGGGAAATCTGTTACCACCGAAATAGGACGGCGGACACTCAATGTTAGTGGCTTATATAAAGTCGGGGCTTCCTTTATTGCTGATGGTAGTTTGATAACCAGCGACCAAAACTTTTTGCGACTCTTTCCCGGACAACAAGCAAACAGCGTGAATCTAGGTTTGATTCAGCTACAACCAGGTTCTGACCCACAGAAAGTATCAAATACCTTGAAATCTTATCTGGGGAGTAGTCAGGATGTCAAAGTCTTCACAAAAGAGGAATTTGTTCAATTTGAGAAAGACTACTGGCAAAAAAGTACTCCCATCGGCTTTATCTTTAGCTTGGGTGCAGCAATGGGCTTCACGGTAGGGGTGATTATCGTATATCAAGTCCTTTCTACCGATGTGAATGCACACATGAAAGAATACGCCACTTTCAAAGCAATGGGGTATCGCAACGCTTACTTGCTAGGAGTGGTGTTTGAAGAAGCAATCATTATGGCAGTATTAGGTTTTCTACCTGGCATCAGTGTATCCCTGGGACTATATGCTCTTACTCGCAACGCTACCAACTTACCAGTGTTGATGACAATAGCACGAGCCATTCAGGTACAAATGCTGACGATAATCATGTGTATGATATCTGGGGCGATCGCCACTCGTAAAGTCCAATCTGCTGATCCAGCTGACATGTTCTAAACTTATATTGTATAAAACGAGAGGACTCAAAGACCCACCGGACGCGGAGAATAACTAATGATTAATAATTAATGACTATGACGAATGAACCTGTTATCTCTATTCAAAATCTCAACCATTACTTTGGTAAAGGTCAACTCCGCAAACAAGTGCTATATGATATAAACTTAGAGATTAACGCTGGTGAAATTATCATTATGACAGGTCCGTCTGGTTCTGGGAAAACCACGCTTCTGACCTTGGTAGGTGGGCTGCGTTCTGCCCAGGAAGGTCATTTGCGAGTGTTAGGACGAGAACTTTGTGGTGCGAATGCAGAACAACTCACACTGGCGCGACGCAATAACGGCTATATTTTCCAAGCACACAACCTGCACGGTAGCTTAAGCGCACTGCAAAACGTCAGGATGGGCTTGGAACTTCACAAGAGTATAACTCCAGCAGAAATGAAAAGACGTTCAGCCGAGATGCTAGAGTTGGTAGGATTAGGGGAGCGTCTCAATTATTATCCGGATGATTTGTCAGGAGGACAAAAACAACGGGTTGCGATCGCCCGTGCCCTGGTGAGTCATCCCAAAATGGTTCTCGCAGACGAACCCACCGCCGCCCTTGATAGTAAGTCGGGTCGAGATGTGGTGAACTTGATGCACAATTTAGCGAAAGAGCAAGCTTGTACGATTTTGTTAGTGACTCATGATAATCGTATTTTGGACATAGCCGATCGCATTGTCTATATGGAAGATGGTAAGTTAGCGAAAGCTCCTGCTACCGTTGGATAGCAATAGTTGACGCATCTGCACGGTAGCTGATAGTAGCTTCCTTATGATAAGGGTGTAGGGGAGCCAGTACTTGATGAGGTGAGACCAGTGCTGCGGGAGGGTTTCCCTCCGCAGGCATCTGGCGTTAGCGCAGCGGAACCGAAGGTTCTCCCCGAAGGGGTTTCCCTCACTTGGTATCTGGCGTGTGTAAGTGAGTAAAGAATTAACGCCACTCTCCCTGAACAGTGAAACCTGCCCAGTAATAGGGGCTATGCCATTTTGGGTTTTCCCATAACTTACGTTGTGCTGCACGTAACGCCTCTGATGGAGTTTTCTTTTGCTGCAACAAAACTGTATAAAATTCCTGCATTAGTACAGATGTACCTTCATCGCTAACCTGCCACAGCGACAGCATAACCCGCGCTGCACCTGCATACATTAACCCGCGTGTCAACCCCACTAAACCTTCACCGTTGACGTTTTTACCAAGTCCGGTTTCGCAGGCACTCAAGACGATTAACTCTGCTGGGTAGTCTTGATTAAACAAATCTCCCAAGCGCAAGTGTCCTCTGATTGGCTTGCCTTTTTTATCAACCAATGACAGTACAATTCCGGATAACTCTGGTTGCTCTTGATTGACGAAGCCGTGGGTGGCAAAATGCAGGATACGGAATTGATTG
>NZ_JABXYX010000185.1 GCF_017982655.1 Brasilonema sp. CT11
AGAAATCAGCGGAATTGTTGGTGGTGGTGGTACAAAAGCCAAGACTTCTGGTTACAGTTCTTCCGAAGGTAAGAACTCACAATCATCTAATCAATCTGCTACTAACGTAGCTAATGGTGGTGGAAAATATAGCGAGACAAAAGCTAGCTCTTATCAAGAGTCGAATCAATCGATTGATAATAGCAGAGACAAAGCGTACATCAAGTACTAAGTTATCTCCATAGTACGTTCAAAACGAAATAATCCCACTGTCCCAAAACTATTTTTTACCAGGAAGGAACCTTTATTATGTCAGTAGTAACAATTGTGACCGAGTTAACCGAAGCAGAAATCAGCGGAATTGTTGGTGGTGGTGGTACAAAAGCCACTACTAAAGGTTCCAGTTCTTCCGAAGGTAAGAACTCACAATCATCTAATCAATCTGCTACTAACGTAGCTAATGGTGGTGGAAAAGGAAGCAAGACAACAGCTAGCTCTTATCAAGAGTCGAATCAATCGATTGATAATAGCCGCGATGTTGCGAAGATTTGGTACTAAATTATCTCCATAGTACGCTTTTTGTATTGCCAAAATTCCTCTATTATCATGATTTTGTATCATCAGTACAAATCAAAACAGCACTAACCTAAAAGGTATGCAAGTTATAGATTACTTCGTTAAGACAGTTATTAACCAGTAGTCCTTTGCCAGATGCTGCCAACAACTGACAAAGAACTAATAACGGCCCTTACGAATAACTGCACGAGCATCTTATAAGAATAGTGGTCTGGTATTTTCTGGCTGCAAAAATTGCTACAACGTTACTTTGAACATTGACGGGTGTAAGCAGGATAAAAGTCAAAGGTCAAAGGGTAAGAGACCTTCGTTTGTTATCCCTTACTTCTTACCTACCCGTCAAGTTTCCCCTTGAAAAATGAATAAATTTGTGGTTATTACAGGAACCAGTCCTTGTTGATCCACAATTGAAGCATCAAAATTTTTTGTTTCCTCAGCCTTCGACCTTTCATTAGATGGTAGGTTGATTTTTGTTCGTATATGGATTAGAACTCAGGCACGGTGCTTAAATTGCCTGTATTACATAATTTTTCTGGAGTGAAGTCATGGGTAACGTCAATAAAATGAATTTACGACTCAGCAGTAATCAGAAAGTTATTGTTGAGGAACTGATAGAACATGAATTAGAAGGAATAGTAGGAGGAGTCACTTCTACGTTGGTTTCAAATGTCACTGCAGTTTCAACTGATGGAAATGACGTTAGCATTAGTGACGTGAAGATAGACATAAAAAATGATTCAATAAAAAACATAAAAAAAAGAGACAAAGTAGTAAATCGAGTAAAAAAAAGAATTAAATATCAAAGTTCTGTGTCTGTTTAACGTTTATAACAACTATCTTGAAACTGTAACTGTTCACAGGTGAGCAACAAATTTATAACATACAATCACAGGCCATCAAAGAATTTGGTGTATGTTAGCTTGCCTAAGCAGTAGAGACTTATGATGTTTATAAGTAACCTTGAAAAAAATAAAAGTAGATCATCAGTCTACTTTTATTTTTATTTTTTATAAAAAGTGACTATTTATATTTACCCTATTTTTAGTACAAGTGGGTTGAATTAAATATAAAATGTAGTGCGAACCGGACAGCCCGCGAGCGTCTCGCTCGCACTATTACTATCTACAAATTAATTACGCCTACCAACTTAACTCTGATTTGTTGTCGCTGTTTTATAAATTTAAAAAGTCTAGTCTTTAAAATTATTCATATAAGTTTTATCGATTTTTTATAAAAAGGTTCGGAAAATATGTAATATTTATACTATAGTGAAAATGCAAAACTTAACCAAACAATGTCGTTGCATGTCAAAAAATATTCATGTTTAACGACAAAAATAAAAAATCAGTAGACAATCATCAATTGAAGAATCTAATGATCTTTTGATTACCAATGATTGGTTAAGTAAAAAAATAATTTCACTCTCCCAAAACTATTTTGTACAAAGAAGGAACTTTTATGTCATTTGTAACACTTGAGCAAAAAACACTCGCAGTTTTCACCGAGTTAACTGATGAAGAAATCAATGGAATTGTAGGAGGAGGAGGTGCAGACGTCGCTGTTGGTGTTAAAGCTCCCACTCATGTAAAAATTGATGGCACAGTTGTAAACGTCCAACAAGCCAATCAAGTTGGTACCGCAGTAGTAATTGGTGAGGGGAAAGCTAGTGTGAAACAAGATATAACTCAAAAGGTTATTCAGACAAAACCCCGCCGATAAAGCACCCATACCCTGCGGTAAGCTCCTCCGTGTCTACAACATCAACGAAAAGCTTATACTGTAATGTTTTTGACTTTTTACTGGCTCGGTAGGGTTACTAGCTTATCTCGATAGTATGCTCATGTTGAGTTAATACCTCAACAAAAAGCCATTACAGCAGTTTGTATTGCCAAAAATTCCTTGATCATGCATGATTTGTGTCATCAGTACAAATCAAAACAACACTAAGCTAGAAGGTATGCAAGTTATAGATTATTTCGTAAAGACAGTTATTAACCAGAAGTCCTTTGTCAGATGCTGCCAACAACTGACAAAGGACTAATAACGACCTTTACGAATAAGTATACGGGTATCTTATAACATAGTGGTCTGGTATTTTCTGGCTGCAAAACCTGCTACAACGTCACTTTGAACATTGGCGGGTGTAAGCTGGATAAAAGTGAAAGGTCAAAGGGTAAGAGACCTTCGTCTATTATCCCTTACTTCTTACCTACCCGTCAATATTATCCTAAAAAATCAATGAAAATGTGGTTCTGACAGGAGCCACTGCTTGTTTATGCACAGGTGACGAAATTGCCTGTGCAGCGTTGGTGTAAGCCTTTGCGCAGGATATTGAGTAATAGAGCGTGTTCCTTACTCTCAAGAAACACAGGGGTGTAAGGGCAAAACAAGTCAAAACCACAAGGTAAGAAGTCAAAAGTATTAATTTTGCATTTTGAATTTTGCATTTTGAATTTTGAATTTTGAATTTTGAATTTTGAATTCCCCAAAGGGGTGACGTCGAGAGTGCATAAATCTTATGGATAATAGTAAGCCAAAGCAAACAAAACGTTACTATTGCTTACCCTTTATCAAAGCTGCAACTTCTAAAGTTGCGGTAGCAGAATGGGATGGTATAGTCTGTGGTGATTAATCAAAGAAGCGACTTGTTCCGCAAAGAAGCTTTAGACCGTGCTTCTTCGCCTGAAGAATTAGATCACATCATGCAGGTAGTCAGCCCGAAAAAGTGGCTACCTATAGTTGCAGTTGGTTCGTTGGTGGCGATGGGGCTGACTTGGAGTTTTTTAGGTCGAATCCCAATTACGGTCACGGGTACTGGAATTATAGTCTATCCCAGTACAATTACCTCATTTCAGTCACCACTTGGTGGTAAATTACAAACAATTAACATCCGGGTTGGGGATTTTGTAAATAGAGGAGATATATTGGCAACGCTAGACCAAAGCGAACTCCTCAAACAGCTACAACTACAACGCTCTAAATTAGGGCAACTACAAACAGAAGATCGCATTGCTAATTTAGTGCAACTACAGCGGCAAAAAGCAGACGAAGAAGCGATGAAGCAGCAAAGCGAATCTTTGCGGCAAAATCTCCAGGCAGTACAGAAATTAACACCTATTTTAAGAGACAAAGGGCTAAATTCGATTCAACGCGATCGCGTTAACCAAACACAAAGTTTAAAAGCACTGCAAAAACTGTTACCGACTTTCCAACAGAGATTGAACAACCGTCAGGAGTTATTAAAGGAAGGGGCAATTGCTGGCGATACGGTACTACAGGCACAGCAAGATTATTTAAATGCGGTGACACAAATTAATGAAGCCGAATCGCAACTCAAGCAACTGGATGTCAAAGAAGCAGATGCACAAAGACAATATTTAGAGAACCTAAACTCAATTAAAGATTTGCAAGCGCAGTTAAAACAATTAGATAGTAAAAAAGCAACCGCAGCGCAACAAGATTTAGAAGCAGTAACCACTCGCAAAAAAGAAATTCAGGAAGTCCAACGCAATATTGCTCAATTAGCACTGCAATTGTCGAGTAGCAGCTTAATCAAAAGTAGCTACTCTGGACGTATTTTAGAAATTTCGGCAACTCCAGGACAAGTTGTCTCACAGGGTACACCCATAGGAACAATAGCCGCACAACAGCGAGCAACTCAACCTATGAGTGTGGCATTTTTTCCTGTTGGCGATGGCAAAAAAATTCAAAAGGGAATGAAGTTACAAGTCACGCCTAGTACAGTGCAACGGGAACGCTTTGGTGGCATCATTGGTGGTGTCACAGATGTCTCACCCTTTCCTGTGACTAAACAGGGTGCATTAAGTGTAGTAGGTAATTCCGAATTTGTGGAAGCTTTAATGTCACAAGGACCGCAAATCTTAATGACTTCTCGATTGCAATCAGACTCTTCGAGCTTTAGCGGCTACAAATGGTCTTCTTCAACTGGACCACAGATGAAAGTCACTTCAGGAACTACTACCTCAGTACAAGTGACTGTGGAAGAACGCGCCCCGATTACATTTGTCCTGCCGCTTTTGAAATCCTGGAGTGGTATTTCGTGATCTGGTATCATACCATGTGCTGCCTAAAAAAAATTATACCCTTTTATTTCAGTGTTGATAGAAATAGGCGGCATCTGAAGCGCGATGCTCCGAACGCGAGTGCGTGTCCTCTGGACACAGGGAGTCACTGAAGGTGATCGCTATCACGCACTTCACTAAATTGGATAATTTATTTTTTGGTGTTCCCTTACATAATTGATGACTATAAATTAAATCACAGTCCAAATTTTTAAAAAATATTTTTATGTTCTGGGAAAATTTAAAAAAGACATTAGCGCAATTGCCTAAAAAAAAGCGGTGTCGCACTCCAACTCTGCTGCAAATGGAGGTAGTAGAATGTGGCGCTGCTGCTTTGGGAATTATTCTAAGTTATTACCATCGCATTGTCCCACTGACGGAACTGAGGCAAGCTTGCGGTGTATCGCGGGACGGAGTTAGTGCTTTAAATATCCTGAAGGCTGCTAGAAACTATAAACTCAGCGCCAAATGCTTTAAGACCAACTTAGCTGGCTTGTCGGAGTTGAAATTTCCCTATATTATATTTTGGAACTTTAACCATTTTTTAGTTGTAGAAGGATTCGGCAAACAGCAAGTTTATCTTAATGACCCCGCTATGGGGCGGCGTACTGTTTCCCTAGAAGAATTTAGTGGTGCTTACACGGGTGTCGTACTAGTTGCAGAACCTACTGCAGAATTTCAACGCGGAGGACGCAAGCCCAGCACAATCTTAGCTTTGTGGTCACGGCTGCGAGGTTCTATTAGTGGATTGATTTACTGCGTGGTAGCAGGATTTTTGCTAGTCATTCCTGGACTGGCGCTACCTGCATTCTCCCAGGTATTTGTAGACAACGTATTGATTGAGCATCGATATGAATGGTTGCGTCCGCTAATTTTAGGGATGCTGTTTACAGCTGTACTGAATGGGTTTTTGACGCTGTTACAGTTGCAGTTCTTGCGGAAGATGAAAATCAAGTTGTCCGTGGGGATGAAGAGTCGGTATCTGTGGCACATTTTACGCCTACCCCTGAGTTTTTATGATCAGCGGTATGCTGGGGAAATCAGTAGCCGTATACAGCTCAACAACAGTATAGCCGATATGCTTTCGGGTGAGTTAGCGACTACAGTGATTGCAGCAGCGTCTGTATCTCTATATGTAATAGTGATGTTGCAATATGATGTGGTGCTAACCTTAGTTGCGATCGCTTTTGTGATTATAAACCTTGCTGCCTTGCAGTGGGTCAGAGGGCGGCGCGTAGATGCCAACATTAAACTCATCCAAGAACAGGGAAAAGTCAGCGGCGTAGAGATTTCTGGTCTTCAGAGTATGGAGACGCTAAAAGCATCTGGGTTAGAATCAGATTTTTTTTCCCGGTGGGCAGGTCACTATGCCAAAGCCATCAACACCGACCAAGAATTAGAGGAAACAAACCAGACAATTGGTGTATTACCAAGTTTTCTCGAAGCGATCGCTTCCATGCTACTTTTAGCTATGGGCGGTTTGCGAGTTATGGATGGAGTTTTGAGCATCGGAATGTTAATCGCCTTTCTCGGTATGATGGAAAGGTTTTTCGCTCCGGTAAGTAATCTCATCAACTTGGGAAGTCAACTCCAAGAGATGGAAGGTAATCTCACTCGCCTTGATGATATCTTACGTAATCCGATTGATCGGCAGCTTGAGCAGGAAAGCAGGGAAGTAAGGAACCACAGGGGCACGGAATCTCAGAGAGAAATAAATTCTTCCTTGCCTTATGTGCCTTCCTTGTCTTCCAGCTTACGGCTCGTCGGTTCGCAAACATCCCCCTATCTTCTGACCAAACTCAGGGGATACGTAGAATTACGCAATTTGACATTTGGCTATAGCCAAATTGCTCCACCGCAGATTGAAAATTTTAATCTTTTGCTCAGGCCAGGGCAACGAGTTGCTTTGGTAGGTGGAAGTGGTTCTGGAAAGTCTACCATTGCCAAACTTTTGTGTGGCTTATACCAACCGTGGGAAGGAGAAATTCGATTTGACGAGAAGCCCAGACAGGAAATTTCTCGTCAAGTACTAGCCAATTCTATTTCTGTTGTAGAGCAAGAGATTTTGTTATTTGCTGGTACCGTCAGAGATAACTTGACGCTTTGGGATACTACTATTCCTGACAGTCACCTGGTTCGAGCTTGTCAAGACGCAGAACTTCACGATGTCATCCTTTCACTGCCAAATGGGTACAATTCCGACCTTTTGGAAGGTGCTACCAATTTGAGTGGTGGTCAGCGACAACGGCTAGAAATTGCACGTGCTTTGGTGAATAATCCTAGTATTCTGATTATGGATGAAGCCACTAGCGCCCTGGATAGCGAAACAGAAAAGAACGTCACTCGTAATCTGCGGTTGCGTGGTTGCACTTGCATCATCGTGGCGCATCGACTCTCAACCATCCGAGATTGTGATGAAATTATTGTCCTTGATCGCGGCAAGATAGTCCAACGGGGAACCCATGAAGAATTACAGCAAGTTGAAGGGCTGTACTTAGAATTAATCCGGAGTGAAGGAGAGGAGCAGGAGGAGCAGGAGGAGCAGGGAGCAGGGGGCAGGGAGCAAATCAATTCAAAATTAGAAGACTCTGCCTCATCTGTGTTGTCTGTTTCAAATCTCAAAGGACAACACTACCATTTAGGATGCAATGAATCGCTACAGCTAAATGAGCCTGAGACAATTTGGCTAGTGAAATCTGGTAGCTTGGCGTTATTTGCGATTGCAAATAACAATAGCATTCCAAAAGATACCCGTCGCTATTTATTTAGTAGCACAGCAGGACAGGCGATATTTGCGACTGCACCAAGTTTACAAGACAACGAGCAAGAAATTTTAGCCGTGTCGCTTGAGGAGACAGAAATTCTCAAAGTATCCAAAGCCGACTTTAATCAATTGTTTGCTAACGCTAATAAAGAAGTCGTAACTCTGATAGAACACTGGATTTATCAATTAGGTTCAGTACTTGCTGGCATCACTACACCAACGATACCAACATCGCTTCCGGAAACCCGCGACATCTCCTTAGTCAAAGACCAAATATTCCAGCCGCATCAAATATCATGGGTGCAAGTCGTGCAAGGACGTGTTCGATGGATGGGGTTTGAGGAACTCTCGTTAACTCGTGCATCAGCAATCTTGCCTTTAGGTGCGAACATGTGGCTACAAGCAGATAACACTGTTGAGCTAAAAAGTGTTAACACCTTAGAAATCGAAGATATCAATTCCTTATTAGGCGGTTTGTCCCAATTACAAACTTATTTCCTTTATTGTATTAATCTGCTTCAACGGCAGGAAGTGGATGCAGAATTACTGAGATTTCAAGCCAGAGAACGTCTTGAAAGGCAAGTGATGCAAGAGACGTTAGCAGAATTAGCATCTGTATTGCCACAGCCAAAGTCAGACAGACTAAATAATCCTTCAGAATTCAGTAGTAGTCTTGATTCAACTGATCCAAATCAAGCCTTACTAATTGCTGCTGGTGCAGTAGGAAAAGCATTAGGAATTAAGATTTCTCCCCCAGCTGCATCAGAAGATTTATCACGAGTGCAAGATCCTGTGGAAGCGATCGCTCGTGCTTCCCATATCCGTGTGCGGCGAATTCAGTTGCGAGACAAATGGTGGGAAAAGGATTCCGGGGCAATGTTGGCATTTACGATTGAGGACAAACTGCCAGTCGCACTATTACCAGTGTCTGCTACGCGTTACGAACTCTACGCCCCTTCGGAACAAAGGCGCATTCCTGTAGATACCCCCATAGCAAGAGTGTTAGCTTCGACTGCCTACGTATTCTATCGACCTTTGCCTGAAAAACCGCTCAAAACTCTTGATTTGCTTCGGTTTGCCCTTCAAGGTCATTACAAAGAACTCATTACAGTTTTAGTAATGGGCATGACTATCAGTCTATTAGGAATGCTAACACCTCAAGCTACAGCAATCCTGATCGACAAAGCTATCCCAGATGCTAATCGGGGGTTGTTAAGCCAAATTGCTTTTGGTTTGATAGCTGCTGCCTTTGGCGGAATGCTGTTTCAACTAGCCCTTGGATTTGCTACCATTAGGCTAGAAACTTTTGCCGATTCCTCTACTCAAGCTGCAGTGTGGGATCGATTGTTAAAGTTAAAGGCTTCCTTTTTTCGCTCCTTCTCAGTTGGTGATTTGGATTCTAGAGTCACGGCGATTACTCAAATTCGCCAAAGACTAGGTAGTACAATCTTAAGAACAATCTTCTCCAGTTTGTTCTCGCTACTCAATCTGGGACTATTGTTCTACTACAGTCTTCCCTTAGCTTTGATAGCTTGTGTGGTAGCATTTATAAATATTGCCGTCACAATCATCTCTGGTACTCTGATTGTCCGCAAAGTTCGCCCTCTGCTAGAGCAAGAAGGACAAATCTTTGGTGTAATGGTGCAGTTAATTAATGGAGTTACCAAACTCCGAGTCGCTAAAGCTGAAGCCCGCGCCTTTGGTTATTGGGGAAAACAATATACCCATCAATTGAAATTAATCCTAAGTACCCAAGTTATTGAAGACACTGTCACCGTTATCAATCACATCTTACCTGCATTAACAACTGCCGCCCTCTTCTGGTTTGCTACTAGCTTAATTGTGCAGTCCCAAGTCCCTGGAGGCTCTGGTTTATCAACTGGTACTTTTTTAGCATTTAACGTCGCTTTTGGCACTTTTGTCAACGGAGCTACCAGTTTAAGTAGCACAGTGGTGGAAGTTTTACAAATCTTGCCTTTGTGGCAACGTGCTCAACCTATACTGCAAGGTGAACTAGAAGTCAAGTCTCATCAGGCAGATCCAGGAAGACTAGCGGGTAAATTAGATGTAGATCGGGTATCTTTCCGTTACCGCGATGATGGTCAATTAATCTTGGAGAATGTCAGTATCCACGCTCAACCAGGAGAATTTATTGCCATTGTCGGGTCTTCAGGTAGCGGAAAATCAACGTTATTAAGGTTACTTTTGGGATTTGAATTCCCAAAATCTGGCACGATTTATTACGACGGACAAGATTTAGCAGGGTTAGATGTCCATGCTGTGCGCCGCCAATTAGGTGTAGTACTGCAAAATAGTCGCTTGATGTCAGCCTCAATTTTTGAGAATATTGCCAGTAATGCATTGATTACGATGGATGAAGCTTGGCAAGCAGCTCAAATGGCAGGTTTTGCAGATGATGTTGCCGCGATGCCGATGCAAATGCATACAATCGTCAGTGAGGGAGGTAGTAATCTCTCCGGCGGACAACGACAGCGGCTGTTGATTGCTCGCGCACTCGCATTAAAACCCCGCATTTTGTTATTTGATGAGGCTACCAGTGCGCTTGATAACAGAACTCAGGCGATCGTCAGTGAAAGTTTAGATAAACTGCAAGTTACCCGAATCGTGATCGCCCACCGACTGAGTACAATCCGTAACGCCGATCGCATCTATGTACTCCAAGAAGGTCGAATTTTGCAGCAGGGTCGTTTTGAAGAACTGGCTAAAGTTGAGGGGCTGTTTGCTCAGTTGATGGCC
>NZ_JABXYX010000186.1 GCF_017982655.1 Brasilonema sp. CT11
GTTAAGAACTTTGAACGAACCCTGGCTGGTGCTACGGCCAAACTCAACCTCTGCTTCATCAGGTTAATGATTAAGAGGCTTGCAGCCTCTTGTTAGATGTCAAATGGGTTCTATACTAGATGCGACAAATCAGGCAATTGTATTCACTCAGGAACGTATTCGCGCTGACTTCCCACAAGAAGCGATCGCCTACGGCAGAGCTACGCTTAACGCCTTTTCACCTAGCTCTAAAGGATATTACTTCTCAAATATTGACTTGCTTCCTCGTTAAATCCCAGAACCATCCAGGAACTCTTCTATCACCTTATTTTCCAAAAGACAACAATTGCGAGTTTGTGAAGATGCCTCATCTTTTAAGATGTGGGAAATTGAGGTGTGAGGTGTTGACAATGATGAGTTAACGAAAGGAACTAAAACTTTTTGCTGTGGTTGTTGCAACTGTTCAATTTTTTGTTCCAGTTGCTCAATGCGGTCCACTAAAGCACGTATGACTTGGGCTTCAGCATCTGGTAAACTTCCGTGTTCTAGGGGGTTGACTCGAACGCCAGAACGATATAAGATTCTGCCTGGAACACCAACTACGGTACAATCTGCTGGCACATTGCGTAAAACAACTGACCCAGCACCAATGCGGACATTGTTGCCAATTTCAATATTACCGAGCACCTTGGCTCCAGCTCCTACGACAACATTTTCTCCTACAGTCGGATGGCGCTTACCGCATTCCTTACCTGTACCACCAAGGGTGACACCTTGATAAATTAAGCTATAGTTTCCCACAATTGCTGTTTCCCCAATCACCACACCCATACCGTGATCAATAAAAACACCTTGACCAATCGTTGCACCAGGGTGAATTTCAACTCCGGTTAAAAATCGAGCTATCTGTGAAATCAGCCGAGGGATAAGGGGAATGTGAATGATATGCAGCCAATGAGCCAGCCGATGTAACATTAAGGCTTGCAAACCGGGGTAGCAAAATAATACTTCCAACCAGTTACGAGCAGCTGGATCGCGTTCAAAGATGATGCGGAAGTCAGCAACAAATGTAGATACCACGCTTTTTGTACCCTAGTTTCGCCAATCAACTCAAAATCTATTTTAGCGTTCCAGGTGCCATAAATAAAATCGTTGGTTGTGAGTTGGTGAAATAGGGAACAGGGAATAGGGAACAGGGAATAGGGAACAGAACTTCGTAAAATCTCACTTTTGCAAGAGATCTAATGATAAAAAAGCAGGGAAAGACTAGAAATAGTACTAAGTCTTTCCCTGCACCCTCTGTACTCCATGAACCAAGAATAGCTACAGCTTGGTTTATACAGATTTCGGGATTTAGCTAACGTAAAAATTGAAAAAATACGCCACCTTTGAGCAATTCTGTGTCACTACCATAACTACTGAGGGTGAGCGATCGCAAATTTTGGAAAAATGGCTTGCCCAGGACTTCCACAAACTTTAGAATTGGTAGTTGACGCTCTAAAATATCCTGACTCTTTGTCCAGTCGATATAAACGTAGCCTTGGTTCGGTTCACCAATCGCAGCAATACTGTCTTGGAAATCAGGATTCTTAACTAGGGGGTTCTCCTTAGCCGTCAAAGCTGCATTGATTGTCTCAACAGAGGATGCAAAAATCTGATAATTTCCGATGTCAGCACGTGCGGCTACAACGTTTGCTTGAATTGTGAACAATTCTCGCTCTTTTGCTTCACTAGATTTATTGATAGCAGTTTTTAGCTGTGTCCAAGCAGAGATTTTTTGGTCATTTAAGGTGAAGGAATTCAGCGAAAGCCCTTCTGATGAGGCGAGTTCATCCAAACGGGAAATTGCTGCGGGTGTCTTTTCGGATTTTTGGGCGACAAAAATCCAATCGGGAGTTGTTTGCTCTGCGCGGGGTAACAATGCGATCGCGTATTCTCCTTCCACCGAGTTAAAAATATCTTCTCTCCAGTTGATAAGCGAACGTTTTTGAACATCTGCCACCGGGAGGAACTTAGAAATCACATCTTCTGTGGAAGCAGAGAGGCTAGCTGTCACTTGTTGCCAAAGTTGTGCCAAATCACTCTCACCCAAACCGCTTAAATTTGATCCTGCTACTGCCAAACTTGCTGAAGCTGGGATATACTCCAACGCACCCACAGGTTCAGAGAGTTGTGCCGCTGGAGGTGAGGTTTCCTTTTTAGCCAAAAAAGCAGTTTCAGCTAGCAATCCTTTGGGGTTTGATACTAAGGAAATAATTTGGTTGTCATAAGTTTGAGCATCGGGTTTGAGATTCTGCCATTTTGCTACTACAGGGAGATTCAGAAAAGCAATAGCCTGTGCTTCTTTGGACAGTTGTTTGGTTGCTTTTTGGTATTTGTTGGAACTGGTTAAATTCAAATCGGATACCTGTACATTATTAATTGCCTCTCGCAGCACTTTTGGATGATTGGCAAACAAGACAAAGCTATTACCTACAACTGCACCAGCAAGACTATTTTGATTTTTGACTCGTTCTTTTTCAGAAGACGTTGAAGGAATCTGATTGTCAGAAATCAGTTTCACGCCTTTGTATTCTTCAGTTGCTAAGTTTGCCCCAGCCAAAGCCCGCTTGGAAAACAATAACTGAACAAATTCACGGCTTTTCTCGGGTTGAGTGGTTGCAAGTGCCATTAGATACCCTGGCTGTTGTCCGTTCTCAGAGTCGTGATCAATATCTAAGCTTGTGACAGCTAATGTTATTTCGTTCCCTAACCAAGGTTTAATTTCCTGTTGGTAATCTATACCCGTATTCGCCAGTAATCTTGTTTTCAATTTTGACAGTTGTCCATCACGCTCAAACGCCTGCAAGCGTTCTGGATTCACGAGCATCGACACCATGACTGGTGCTTGTTTAGACACGAATATGGCAGCATCTGACTGTCCTGTAGGAGCGATGCCAGTTAGAGAATTTTTGGCGGATAACCCGTTACAACCAGTCATACCAATCAATAGCAGCATCATAATACCCACTGCTACAACTCTGAAAAATGAGCGTTGTGTCATAATTTTTATACAGACCGCTAGGGGTGCAAATACAAATAATCAACTACCAAATTAAATTATCAAAGGTAGTTCTGTTACTAGAAATTAGTTTATTACTGAAACTTACGCACAAGTCTATCAGAAATCAGGTTATCTCTTAATTGTTAAATGCTTACTTTACAGCATTCAGCCGAACTTCAGAGAAATTCTGCATGAAAATCGGATTTTTCAGTCCTTGAATGAAACGGCACTCACGTACCTAGCAAACCCAAAGAACGAAGATTTTTTGCCAATATAATATAGTATAGGATTTTTATTAAAACTTCATGATGGGCAAACCTTCCGAACCATCCATTACCCAAATTAACGTTGAAGAACTGGCACAACGCTTATCTTCAGGAGAGCCAATTCAGCTTGTGGACGTGCGTGAACCACAAGAGGTGGCTATCGCTCACATCGATGGCTTTGTCAATTTACCTTTGAGTCAGTTTCCTGACTGGGCAGATCAAGTCAACACCCGCTTAGATCCGCACGCTGAAACCCTTGTGCTGTGTCATCATGGCATTCGTTCTGCTCAGATGTGTCAGTGGTTAACTGTTCAAGGGTTTACAAATGTCAAAAATATTATGGGTGGAATTGATGCTTACTCAACTCTGGTTGACTCTTCCATTCCCCAATACTAGCTGCTGTTTTGCATTGAGCGGATATGTAGTCTGTTAAGACTGACGATTTTAATTTGCCTATGCTATCCTCTGTACAAGCTAGGATAGCTTTAAGTGTTAAGTGGTAAATATTTGTATTCTACCTACGTGCCTTTTTTGGCTGTTCAGGAAATTCGTAACTTGAAATACAGAGATTTCAAGAAACTTATGCAAGTATGCATAAGTAGGGGCTAATTTACTTCAATCCAAAAGCTTTTTTCCAGCAATTTACCTGTATTAATAGTAACTTTACTCAAGGCAGTACAGTGTCTTTACTTTTCTTTACTTCTTTTTGCTTATTGTTGTAGAAGCAAAGTGCTTGTGATCTTGCTTTACTATTATTAATCCTTATTTAATTTAGAGTTATCTCTAAAAATTTTTTCAAAGCTTCGCTTACAATTCGGCTTCGGTAAAAAACTCCTTATGCAAGTCCAGCTTACAAATCGTCAACAGCAGATACTTGGGGCAACAATACGTCATTATATAGCCACAGCAGAACCTGTTGGTTCTAAAGCTCTTGTTGAAGAGTACAACCTTGGTGTTAGCTCAGCAACAATTCGCAATGTGATGGGCGTGTTGGAAAAAGTTGGCTTACTGTACCAACCTCACACTTCTGCAGGACGCGTCCCTTCTGACTCTGGCTACCGTATTTATGTTGACCAGTTGATAACACCTTCTGAAACTCTAGCACGAGATGTAGAACTATCACTGCAAAAACGCCTCAAGTGGGAAGATTGGAGCTTAGAAGCTCTTTTGCAAGGAGCCGCTCACATTTTAGCAACTTTGAGTGGTTGCATCACCTTAATCACGATGCCGCAAACTGCGACAGCAGTGTTGAGACATTTACAACTAGTGCAAGTAGAAACGGGACGGGTGATGTTGATTGTGGTGACGGATGGATATGAGACACATTCTGCATTGATGGATTTAGCGCAAGCCTCGGAAGATTCACAACCAGATGCAGAAGTCATCGACCGCGAGTTACAGATTGTCTCTAATTTTTTGAATACTCACTTGCGGGGACGCAGCATAACTGAATTAGCAAACCTGAAATGGAGTGAATTGGATCAGGAGTTCCAAAGATATGGAGAATTCCTGAAACATTCAGTTGCTGAACTTGCTCGTCGCACTCTGACACCATCTGCAACACAAATTATGGTTCGCGGTGTTGCCGAAGTTTTGCGTCAGCCAGAGTTTTCGGAATTACAGCAAGTGCAAATGCTCATCCACCTGTTGGAAGAAGAACAAGACCAACTGTGGCGGTTAATATTTGAAGAACAGCCGGAAGCGGAGGAGGTTGGTAAGCCACGAGTCATGATTCGTATTGGTGCAGAAAACCCTCTAGAACCTATACGCACTTGTTCGTTAATTTCTTCCACCTATCGCCGGGGTTCTGTATCATTAGGTAGCGTGGGAGTTCTCGGACCAACGCGTCTAGATTATCAAGGTGCGATCGCAGTAGTAACAGCTGCTTCTGATTACCTTTCAGAAGCTTTCAGTTATTTCAATCCGCAGTAGGGCTTGTAGCAGGACAATCGCTGAATTAATCAAAACTAGCTTAAATAATGGTTAGAAAAATTACTTTTGGAGCACTATGGCTGGGATTTGTTGTCTATGCCTTTTTCTTTGCCCCTCCCGATCAACCTGATACGTTCGATTTGATTAAAGATCTTTCTACTGGTCAATGGCAAGGAATAAACCCCCTAATTATAGCACTTTTTAACATCATGGGCATCTGGCCTATGATTTACAGCTGCTTGGTATTTATTGATGGTAGAGCACAAAAAATTCCTGCTTGGCCTTTTGCTAGTGTTTCTTTTGGAGTTGGGGCTTTTGCGTTACTACCTTACTTAGCCTTACGGGAACCAAATCAAGAGTTTCCTGGCAGCAAAAATGCTTTTCTCAAGATACTAGATTCTCGTCTAACAGGTATTGCTCTGGCGATCGCCACAGTTATCTTAATCGCTTATGGTATAGGACAAGGAGATTGGGGAAATTTTGTTCAGCAGTGGCAAACAAGCCGCTTTATTCATGTGATGAGTTTAGATTTTTGCTTGCTTAGCTTATTGTTTCCAGCCTTGTTGGGAGATGATATGGCACGGCGAGATATCAAGAATCCTCAGTTGTTCTGGTTGATTGGATTAATTCCGCTGTTTGGTCCCTTGATTTATTTATGTATACGTCCACCATTGCAAGAAGCAGCTGACAGAATAATACAGAGTCAGCAACAAAGCGCCATAAATTAAGATTATGAGTCGAAAAATTGCTCTTTGGTTACTGTGGGTTGGATTTATCGCCTACCTTTTTTTGTTCGCTCCTCCACTGCATTTAGAGAAAACTCTGACACTACTCAAAAATATCTTTACTCTCAATTGGGCAGATGTAAATCCAGTTCTCCTCTGTTTGTTCTCTCTTGTTGGGATCTGCTTGTTCATTTACAGTGGTGTTCTGTTCTTTGATGGTAGGATGCAGTGGATTCCTTTCTATCCTTTTGCAATAGCGTCCATTGCTTCAGGTACGCTTGGTCTTATACCTTATTTGGCTTTGAGGGAAGACAATCAACAATTTTCTGGACGGAAGGATGCTTTTTTAGAGCTGTTGGATTCTCGCTTTTTTGGTATTGCTCTGAGTTTAAGCACTGTTGGTTTGTTTGCTTATGCAATTCTTGGGGATTGGGTAGGGTTTTGGCAGCAGTTTTTGGGCGATCGCTTTATCAATGGTATGAGTTTGGCATTTTGTTTATTTTGCTTACTCTTCCCAACCGTCTTAGGCGATGATATGGCGAGACGGCGTTGGAATAATCCTCAAGTGTTTTGGACTGTTGCACTTGTTCCTCTGTTCGGTCCACTTGTGTATCTTTGCCTGCGTCCACCGATACCGGAAAATGTTGCGCAACAAAGACCAGCATCTTTTGGCAGCAGTAGAGTGCGATAATCTTATGGAATCTCGCATTCAATCGTACCTGCGCGTCGCGGCGAGCCAGCAACGTGACACGGAGCAGATAGGTCCGTTCCTCGCAACCTTCAACCGCTACAACGCCAACCCCTTTCTTAACTATGCCATCCCCGACAACGATGCCACGCCGTCCCTCAGCGACGTGAACGCACTTATCACTGCCTACCTTGAGCGTAAACGAAAGCCACGTTTGGAGTATGTTGCGAAACTAGCACCTGCTGTCGAGGAAGCGCTGACATCCGGTGGTTTCACCGTTGAAGGACGCCTGCCGCTTATGATCTGCACTCCTGGTTTAGAGCAATTCCTTCCCATCCCTTTAGGCATAGAACTAATCGTGCCGGTTTCGGATGCTGATATGCTCGCTACTGTGACGGTGCAAAACGAGGTCTATGGAGATTCTACACCAAGTTCCGAAGACGTTAAACGTCTACAAACTAGCATAGCTGCAGGTGGAATCGCTGTACTAGCTCGTGTAGCAGCAACAGGCGTAGACGCCCGGAGGGCGGCTTCTCGTAGAGTAGCTGTGGGGGCTGGAGTATGTTCTGTGCCCGCAAACCAGACGACAGAGATCGCTGGCATTGGTGTGCGTGTCCCTTTCCGCCGACGAGGTGTAGCAGGAGCCTTGACGACTCGGCTAGTGCGAGAGGCTTTTGACGCAGGCGTTACAATGGCTTTTCTGATGGCGGCGCATGAGGAAGAACGGCGGATCTACACTCGCGCTGGATTCTCGACAATTGGCGAAATTTTGCATATTTCGCTCCCGCACCCGCAGTAGATTTTTACCTCACTGCTAACGTGCGACAAATTTGGCTGATGAAGTGGAGTTCGATGAAGGTCTATTGTGTATTAGGATGCAAAGTTTGTAACCCAGGATCATTTACATATTTGGTGCATTAGTTGTCGATCGCTTCAACATATGAGCATCTGGCAATTGCCACCAAGGAAGATGAGGAGACTCGTGATGTTCTTCGTGATAGCCAAAATGATAGCAGGTAAGAAATGACCACCAAACAGGATATGAGATAGTTTGCGCACGGTGAGGTTCACTATAGCCGTCTTTTGGTTCACGATGAGGCAAAAATGTGCCGAAATAAAATAGCTGTATTGAACTGATAAGTGCAGGTATTGCCCAAAACAAAGTGAGATTTGTTCGGGGTATATGGAGTATTAAATAGGCTAAGTTATAGATAATTGTTATGATAAGCATTTGCCCCCAACTTGAGTAATTTTTCATGAAATAAAAATACCAAGCAAATAAATTTTTATGTTCGCCATCGTGAAAATCGGGGTCTTTCTCACTAGCAGGATGATGATGATGCATCCAATGTTTTCTTAATAGTTTTTGATAAGGTAAAAAACCATACAGTGTTAAACATAGTGAGCCAATAAAGTGATTAATCTTATTGTTTGCAGGAAAAACTGCCCCATGCATAGCATCATGAGTCGTAATAAATAATCCTGTGTATAAAAATGCCTGCCAAAGTATAGCAAGCGGTAAAGTCAAAATATTAAAGTTAGAGATATCAACAGAAAGTAATAAAATCAAGCTGGTCACCCAAGTTGCAATTATCACAATAGCAATGACAAGTCCTCCAGTAGATGGACTGGAAAGTTTTTGTTGATGAGTGGTTGGTTTTTCTAATTGTTGAATCATGGTTGTACTTCGTTTTGGAGGAAAATTCATAAAAATAAGCTCATGACGAGATACATTAACAGTTCACACAGCCACTAGGCAGTTACTTGTCAACTAGGTGAGATAAGGTGGGGAACTGTTTCCATAATTCCCGGACTGTATTTTATCCAGTCGTAAATAGATGTTGCCCAAAGAACAACATTCGCCTTACATTTCACATTATGTAGAAATGTTAATTTACTTTAATAATTACATACAATTGCCAGACCGAAAACTTTATCCGTCTGGAGGTTGACTGTATGGGTGTCATACAGGAAAATTCTAGAGAAAGATTCACAACCCAGAACCCAGAGTGCACAAGAGGTTAGCTTTTGTGTCTGTAGTGTCGGCTTATATCTTTAGCTGAGTTTTAGGTTCTTTCAAATTTAGTGAATGAGGTTGAGTACGTCGCGCAGAACGCTGTAACCGCTAAGATCCCAAAGTAGGTAGGCGATAAAACCAATCATCAGGTTAACAAGAGTGTAATGAACCTGCCAAATAGAGGATTTTTTTGTCATCAGGTAGTAGTCAGGTATACCAAGAGAATTTAAAAATTGAAAATCTAACGCTAGTCAGAAGGTTTATTAAATTTTGTTGCTCAAACTAGTAGATACGAAATAAAGTTTTTAACTGAAAAAATGGCTCCTACAGTACTGATTACAGGTGCTTCCCAAGGTATTGGGAAAGCAACAGCACTTCTATTTGCTCGCAAAGGATATGACCTGGTACTCACTGCACGTCAACTTGACGAATTGGAAAGTGTAGCACAGGAGGTGCAAAGCCTTGGTCGTCCTGCACCACTTATAGTTCGTTGCGATGTTAAAGATCCATTGCAGGTGGAAACACTCGTAGAAAAGGCTTTGGATCATTATGGCTACATTGACGTACTGATTAACAATGCAGGCATTTTCGCAGAAGGACCAGTGGAACAGTTTTCTCTAAGCGATTGGCACCACATCATAGATACTAATTTATGGGGATATATTCACACAATTCATGCCCTTTTGCCTCATTTCCTTCAAAGGAGAACTGGAACAATTGTGAACATAAGTTCCATTGGCGGTAAAGTGCCTATTCCTTACTCAGTGCCGTACTCCACCAGTAAGTTTGGCGTCACAGGTTTGACAGAGGCGTTGCACGCAGAATTGAAGCCAAAAGGTGTTCACGTTTGTGGAATTTACCCCAATGTGATCAAGAGTCGTTTTGTGGAAGCGGCTGTTTTTCGTGGTAAAGATCAGCAAGATGCGAAATCCCGTCGTGATCAGATGAACAGCGTCCTAGAAATTCCAGGTGTGGAGAAGCCTGAGGACGTGGCAAATGCCATCTGGGACGCTGTTAAAAACCATAAGTCTGAAGTATTTGTTGGTTCGGCGAATTTGTCGCAAGCGTTTTATCGATTGTTTCCAGGTTTACTTCAGTGGGTTTCAAACCTTGCTTTGAAAAATAAAGATAAATAAGTAGACAGGTAGAAATAAACACAAACTTGTTAAGAAAGGTAAAACCCTCTAAAACCCTTACCAATGAACGGCAGTCGCCACAACGGTCAAAGCAGCCAAGGCACAATCAACCGCTAACGCCGGGGGAAGCTTCCCCTTTCAAGGGTAGGTATTTAAGAAAGGCATAGAGAAGCAGGTAAAATACTTATCTGATGGAAGTCCGCAGAAATATCCAAGGCAAAAGCAGAGGATAATCCAGGGTGTAGGAGGGTGAATGCAG
>NZ_JABXYX010000187.1 GCF_017982655.1 Brasilonema sp. CT11
GTTTCGCTAAAATACTGCCAAAAACCGCGCCACAATGCCGACAGTTTCAATAGCAATTATCTTTCATATTCGTCAAAATCATAGCCGCGTTCTTCCCGGTTATCGGGTCGGCGCGGCTTAATTCGTTCCCGTTCACGATACTCCTGCCATTGCCGGATTAACTGGCGGGTGTCTTCGTCCAGTTCTGACTCCTTGTCCTTGGCTGGCTGGTTCTGGTTGGCAGGGGGTGTTTCTTTGGCGGTGGCTCTGGCCGGTTCAGGTTTTTTATCGGGCGGTCTGGTGGTCGTTTTTTCCTGGCGCTCCTGTTCCCGCTTCTCCCGTTCCTCAGCCTGCACTAATTCCTGTTGCAGGTCGGCCAACTGCTTGTTTAACTGCTTTAGTTCATCGTTCTGCTTGGCTATCTCTGGCAGGGGAAATTGATCGGGTTTGTCCCGATGCTTTTTCCGCATCTGGTTAACCGCCATTGATTCACTGACCGGGGCGCGGTCGGTGATGCCTCGCGTCTCCAGACTTTCGGTGGTAATCCGTCCCTCATACCCCTGGCGTTCCAGATGACGATTGCCAATTTCCATATAGGATTTACGCCAGTGTTGCAGCGCGTCTTTCTTGTCTAATTCCCGGTCTTTGTTGTCAAACTTTCCGCCCTTGAGGGGTCGGGTCGTTATCATGATATGACAGTGCGGATTATGAGAATGTCGGCCAGTAAAATCATGATAAGCAATGTCGGCAATAAGTCCTTTTCTGGTGAAATTCTCCTGCACGAAATGACGGATCATTTCTTTTTTATGGTCGTGGCTTATGTCATTCGGCAGAGAGATAATAAACTCCCGGCACACACGGGCATCATAGCGCTTTTCAGCGGCCTCTACTTTGTTCCATAATTGTTGGCGGTTACTGGCCCATTCAGGAGAGCCGTCAGGGGTGATAATCTCGCTGGCATAAATGCCCCGCTTGCCGCTGAAATCTTTTTCCTCCCGGTATCGTTCATCATAAAGTTTTTCACCGGCCCGATACGCGGCCATTGAAACAGCGCTGCGGGTTTTTCCGTTACCCGCATTTCGAGAAACAGCCTGGGCTTTGAAACTCATGTTTTTGACAGCCATATCATCACCGACCGCACAACCATAAGTAAATCAATTTTAGCGGGTGTCCAGAGGGCTTTGCCCTTTGGCGGGGGAATCCAAAGGGGGCAGCGCCCCCCGTGGCACGATTGCATTCGGTCGGCGCAGCCGATTCTAGGCCGTAGACAACCGTAAGGGGGGATACGGGCTAGAAAGAATGCGTAATCGTGCCCTTCATCGCCAGGGAGGCTCCGCTCACTCACGTCGCAGGCACGACGCACCAAGCACAAAACGCGCCAGCCTGCGAAATGCAAATCGCTCAATCCTCAAACTACAAGCCACCAACAATCCCAACACAGGGTTTGAATAAAACCATTAGGCGATACGATAAAGGTAGCACCTTTGAGAAAACACCGCAGGCCATGAGCTCTAAAAAGAAGTCTGCCGATGAATTGAAAGCAGAAATCGACGCCCTGAAAGAACAGATAAAACTTAAATCAAGGCAACTACGGGAAGAGGATAAAAAGAAGGACGCCCGCCGGAAATTCATCCTGGGCGAATTGCTGCAGGAGTGGGTTAAGACCGGGAAAATAAAAGAGGCGGATCTTAAAACAGCCCTCAGTGCTTTCCTTACACGGGAAGAGGACAGAATCTTGTTTGACTTGAAGGCAGAACCGGCAACTGTTCAGCCCCCTACCCCTCCTCCTACCGATAACGCCAAGGATAAGAAGCCAGAGACGGAAGCGGCACCAGCCCCCAAGAAAACAACCAAAACCAAACCTCCGACCGCCGGGGCATCACGTTCGCAAAAGACTGATACCAAGCAATCTGCCAAACCCCTCAAAGAAATAAACCAAGACCACTTGGCAAAGGAATTTGAAATGTAACGAGAATTTAGCGTTTGTTACGTTTGTACAACGTAACGGATTTTATTTTAATTCTATTTAAATTACTTATTAATTCTTTATTGAAATTACTCTATGCCGTCTTATCCCTACTTTCAAGCCCTATGAATCACTCCTCAGCTTCTCCTACTGATAAAGCTGCAAAATGGCTGGCCGTTCTCCGGGAACAAATCGCCGGGATAGACCGTAAAGCTTGGCTCCCTAAAGTGATTGGCAGTTACCGGCAACAACCCGCCGATGCCGCTCTTGAAATCATTTATGCCTGCCTGCGGGAAGGTGGGTTATCGCTTGAATTTATCCCGGAAGATAATCTTGTTTTAGCGCATAAAGAACTGCTGTTTTATCTGGTCGAAGTCCGCCAATATACTGAACTGCTCAACCCCGATGATCTGGCCGCATTCGGGGGTAAAGTCACCCGCTATGCAGAGGAAACGTCTACCCCTGCCCTGCGCGGTCTGTTCGTTCATTCCGGCAAAGTGCGCGGGGTTAAAAATATTCCCTTATTTGCCCATGTAAGCGTTATATCCGGCAATAAGCTAGTAGACCTCATCTTAACCCCGCAAAGGGCTGTGGATGCCCTCCTGGACGCTTAGAAAGCCCCCTTATGACAGCCGCAACCTCAACCCTTGAACAACATCCTAATCTGGAACTATGGGGAAGCTATCAACTCGCCTTTGAACATTTCAATGAGCGTCTGTTCGATAAGCAACTGCCGGAATGTATTTTGACCTTCGGTTGCCGGGGGGCTTGCAATGGTATTTTTAAAGCTAAGGCATGGTCACGCGAGGGCAACACTCTGCGCCAGCAAAAAATGTTTCATGAAATCAGCCTCAACCCTAAACTTTTAAAGCAGACCAATGACCAAATTTTTCAAACCCTGGCGCGGCAAATGGTTCACCTGTGGCAACAGATTTATGGTACGCCGCCGGGGCTGTCCGATTACTGCAATATGGAATTTACCGGGAAGATGGCACAGGTCGGCTTACCCTGTGAAAAAATGTATGGTCGCCGTCTTCTCCATACCGTTGCAGAGGGGGGCAAATACGCCAACGCTTGCCCGGAAGCTATGCAGCATTTCTTTCCCTTGAAAGGACTGATCGAAAGTACAAAACAGCCTCCGACTAAACTTAAATATTTCTGCCCGTCCTGCGGATTTAACTTCCTAGCCCAAGGCGGGGGAAAGGTAACATGTCATACCTATGACTGTAACGTTCCAATGAGTATTCAGAAGCCGGACGAATAAACCCATTTCCAGGGGTAAGAGCGGGGGAAAAGGAGCAGAACGGGGAGGGCTTTTTAATCGTTCCTGGAGGCTTTAATCTGATAGCCCTTCCCGGTGCTCCTTTAGCGAAGCGTTCCATCGCTCGCCGGTCATCGCCCTACCCTCTCACGCGGTTTTACAAGGTCTGCCTTTAGTCAAGAACGCAAAGATAAATCACTTACCCCTTAAATACTTCTTGCATGTGTCTAAAGTGCCCTCAATAATCAAATTAAATTTTTTGATTACGGGGGCAGATAATGAGCACACTTTCAATCAGGAATCATCCTTTCTCTTCGTGGGTTTGGGAACGAATCAGGGAAGAAGGAAGGGTATTTTTTTCGCTCAGCGCCCCTATCAATCGAACACGATTCTGGGTGTATCCGATAATATGGTTCGGAGGATACTGGTTTGTTCTATTCCTAATTTTAACGGCACTAGATAGAATAAATTTTAGTGGATTAGATATTGATGATAGCCCTCGTGCTTTTTTATTGATGGAGATTTCTGCTACTTTTCCTTTAACGCTAGCATTACTGATTCCTTCAATTAAACGATTAAAACATATGAAAAAACCAACTTGGCTGGCTTGGTCAAGTGTCGCGCTGTTGTTTATACCGTATAGTTTCAGTTGTTACGATGCTTCCATTGAAATACGGAACATGTACAATGATTGGTTAAATGTATTTGCAAATAAACAATTTTATACATTTTGTTTTACATATGCTTATAGGTTTGCACCTTTAGGATTGTTAGCATTTATACTTTACCTGGGAATATTTCCTATAAATTACAAAAAAATTTATCAAAATATTACAAAGAATTTAGCGAGAATAAGTTACTAACCTCCTGTCCCTTTATAATAAAGCCTAAGAAAAAGCGATTGCACCTATATGCTTTAATTAGACTTCAAAGGGGGCATTATGGCGAAAAAGCGTATACTCTCAATTTTGCTCAACGTGGGTTTAGGCTGTCTCATAAGTCTTTTAATTGTTAATTCCTACGGCAACGAAGTAACAGCCAAGCTCACAAATGGTCAACCAGCGAGCGAAATTCTTATCGGTACTTTTGAGGATGATGGTATTTCTGGTGAGGGGGGTGATGATCGGATATATGGTAACCCCCAACCATTTTATGCGCCTCCAGCAGATTACACTATCCAGTCTTTACCGAAGCCTTCAGAATTTGGTGGACACGATATTATTAATGGAGACTCAGCAAAAAATTCAACGATTGCCGGAAACGATACTATTATAGTTGGCTATGAATCAAGCCCCTACTCAACAACTAGATATGATGACGAGGTTCACGGTGGGCCTGGAAACGATATCTTATCCGGTATCTGGAACGAAAGAGACGATTATGTCGTTCGTCCGGGGACAATCAGAGATTCAAAAAACAACCTTATAACTACTTTAATTCCCGAAATTCAGACTGGATGGCACGATGATTATGACGGCGACATTACGAATGAAGTAGTAAATGATTTTCAATTCGCTCTTGGCAAATTACGCCGGGATATTCAGAAAAACGCCCTGGACAAAAACTCTAAAAAGAGCACTGTTCCACAGGTAAAAGGGGATAATTTCAAAGGAGATTCAGGACTAAATACTTATATTTTAGGCTATGGGGATACATGGCCGATGAGACAAGGCGATCCTACAGCTTCTGTTTGGTATCTGTCAAATACAAGAACTGGCAAAATCATTAACATAGCTGATAGCTATGACATACCGTATAAAATAGCAGCACCCCTTGATGAGAATATCACTGACCCTAATGCCTATCCTGGAGTACCAGCTAATCAAACATTCGGTTTAAGCACAGGCATAGTCCCTAACGGAACAAATGCCTTTACGCTCGCAGAATTCACAAGAGGCGGTGATAATACTTCTCTCTTATTTAATAAAGATGGCATTGGTCAGTTAGTCGGGGCAAGAACACCGGATTTTTTAAACTATGCGCCTATCGCCAGTAACAAAAATGGTGATTTTATTCTCCGATTCACACAAGGTACTATTTTAGTTAGTGCACAAGGCCAAGTGATTTTTGGGATTAGTGAAAACGGTGAAGCCATTCAAAATGGTGATTCTGGCATAAAAGTACCCGTCATTTCAGGATATGAAAATCACACCAATGATTATTTTATTGACAGCGATCAGTGGGCTAGAGACGCTCTTACTGAAATAAATAAGCAGAAATCTCCTGATACTGCGCAATTAATCTGGAATGCGAATAACACCCTCTTACGTTCTGTTATCTATCCAGTTATTGACCAGTATGGCAAAGTTGTCAGTGACGGAGAACCCTTGAATTACACCATTGTCAATTTTGATGGTACAGTAAATACTTTTTCTTTTGATGACTACGGAATAGAAGCACCCCCTGCTCCACCCAACCCCAATTCTCGAAAGAAAAAACCAGGGCAACCTATGGCCTAATATTGCAGCTTTAACAACCAAGTTCTTGCTAACGCGCTGCGTAGCTGTAACGGCACGCTAAAGAAAGCTATACAACAAATTTTAAAATGGGGCGCTGTTGCTGGCCGGATCGCTAAAGTTCAGGGCGGCAATGGCGCTTTCCTTGTGATAGTCGGTTACCCCTAAATAACGTTCCAACGCCCCTAAGCTGCGGTGTCCACTGATGGCTTGAATGTGGCGCAAAGGGATATTTGCATCGCTCATCATCGTCAGGCACGTTCGCCGGAACGAATGGGTGCTAAATCCCCCCTCCTCCAACCCAACGCGCTGCAAGGCATTTCGCAACAGACGGTCAGCGCTTGAGGTGTGAATATGGTTTAAGCCGTGTCGGCCAGGAAAAAGGTGTAGATTCTTACCCCTGGCGTGGATCGTTGGATAATACGCTTCCAGATACTCTTTTAAGGTTGGGTGGATTTGGATTTCCCGCGTATCCCGGCCGCCTTTGGCGTTGTAACTGCGGATCATCAGCTTCGGGCGAACCCCTCTAGGGCTGATAACGTCGCCTTTAAGCATCGTGCAGGCTTCGTTGATTCTGGCTCCTCCATACAAGCAGATACCGAACAAAGCGCGATCGCGCTCGTTGACAAAACCCTCCCTAAACAGCAATGATATTTCTTCAGGTTTCAGTATTTCGCCTTGGCCGAAACGGTTAATTTTCACACCTTGTTAGTTACAATAGCATTTCTCTCTTTCCCATCCTACCAGCTTCAACGCCCGATTTTCCGTTCTCCTCCCTCAACGTTCACAAAATCTTATCGGTGGTTTCCCGGTAAACTCATCAGTTTTGCTTAACGTCCATTCTGGAAAAACAGGCTGACTAGGCGGCTGACTTTAATATAGATTGCCATTTGCTTTATTTGGGTGTACATTGGGAATACGTCAATCACCATAGGAGAAAAACTATGTTTTCGGCAGAAGCCGCAACACCCAAAGAATCGCGGCTTTCCATTCGCGCCACGGAGCCGGAAAAGGCGATACTGGCAGAAGCGGCACGAATCCGGCACACGAATGTAAGCAAGTTTGTACTGCAAGCATCGCTTGATGCCGCAAATGCGATTCTTGTGCATCAAACAGAGTTTCGCTTGCCGCCGGACCAGTGGGAAGCGTTCTGCGAACGTCTTGACGCACCGCCGAAAGTCGTTCCAGAATTGCAGCGACTCTTTAGCGAACCGGAACCGTTTTAATGCAGCCTTTAAACGAACCTGTTCTGCTGGCTAAACATCACTTGATTGCGGATTTCGATTGCGGCAAGCCGCCGCTTAATGATTTTCTGATCAAATACGCTTTGCAAAATCAGGCAAGCGGCGGTGCCAGAACCTACGTCCTTACCCGTGCCGAGCGCGTCATTGGCTATTACAGCCTTGCCCCTGCGTCCATCTCCCCGGATGATGCTCCCGCTCGTGTCATCAAAGGGCAAGGGCGTTACCCTGTGCCGGTGATCCTGATGGCGCGGTTTGCCATAGACATTGGCGAACAGGGAAAAGGTTTAGGTAAAGCATTGTTCCGCAATGCGCTGCGCCGTTCCTTGGCGGGGGCCCAAACCATTGGCGGTCGCGCTTTTCTTGTCCACGCTAAAGACGAGGAAGCTCACGCCTTTTACCTCAAATTCGGCATGGAAGAATCCCCCACCAATCCCCTGCACCTGCTTTTACTGTTCAAGGACATCCGGCGATCGCTCGAAGCCGCAGGATAAGTTTTTTATGGGCTACGGAAAACGTTGAATGAACGAAACGACTATTACCGCGAGAATGCACAAGGATGGGACGGTGGTTGAGGTGTTGCCTGACGGTAGCGAAAGACCATTTCCTAAACAATCTATGCGTCCTATGACTGAAGAAGAGATTCATGCGGCGGCTCTTAATGACCCTGACGCGCAGCCGCTTACTGATGCAGATTTAGCCCGGATGAAGCGGGTACCCCGTGTAAAAATAATCCGCCGCGCGTTGCGGTTGACGCAAGAGGAATTTGCCGCACGTTACCATATTCCCCTTGGCACGTTGCGGGATTGGGAGCAAGGACGCAGTGAACCGGACCAGACAGCAAAGGCTTACCTCAAGGTTATCGCTGCCAATCCTGAAGCTATCTATCAGGCGTTGCAGTTCAGTCCGAATTGAGAGCTTGCATCCGTTGTATCTGTCGTATTTTTAAAGGGTTTTTTAATTTATCGTTATTTCTTGCTTTCAAGATTTCGTTAATTAGCGAAAGCGCGATTTATGACTTTGCCTTATCTAATTAATTCTGACTTCAGGATTTTGACTGCTTTTTTTAACAGTATCCCCAACCGGCGGCTTAAGAGGAGGAGTTTAAAAGTTTTTTACCTTTACTCCGGAATTGAGAACAAAAACGATGTGGTAATAAATACAACAAATAAGATACCGCGCTTACGAGGTAGCACATGGAGCCACTCACTGCTGGAGCGATAGCCACTCTTGCTTTCAAAAAAGCTTTTGAGAAAACAATCGAGAAATTCACAGAAGCAGCCCTCGCCAAGATGGATGAGTTGCGCAAAAAGATTTGGGAGAAGTTGCGGGGAAATCCAAGGGCAGAAACAGCATTCAAGGAAGCAGAGAAAGGTTCTGAGGCATCTTTAGAGAGAGTGGCTGAGTACTTGCAATCGGTGATGGTTAGACAACCAGAGTTTGCTGCTGATATAGAAAAATTAGCTCATGAAATTCAGCAAGAAATAAATATTGGTAAAATTCAAGGGCAGAATGTTCAGAATGTGTATGGTGGAGAAGCACAACAGAACAATGCTAACAACACCAATGCCCCAGTCATTCAAGGTGGCAGCGGTCATAATATCACATTCAACTGACTGCAGTCGCCCGAACGGGAACGGGCAAAGTTAAATCCCCCAAATAATGTTGTGTTTAAAGGTTCTGCCAATTTTGTTGGCAGACAGCATGAACTTTCCCTACTGCAAGAATTGTTGCAGCAACCAGGCGTAGTGGCAATTTCTGCTGTTTCCGGTATGGGTGGTGTTGGCAAAACCGAACTCGCAACGCAATATGCACGTCAACATGAAGCGGATTACCCTGGTGGAATCTGCTGGTTAAATGCCAGAGAATCAGATTTAGCAGCAGATATTTTGCAGTTTGCTCGCTTGTATATGAATTTGGAAGTACCGCAGCAGGATTTCCTTGGAAGGCAGTTGAGTCTTAGCGAGCAGGTAGACTGGTGTTGGCGGAATTGGCAACCAGCAGAAGGATTGGCGTTGGTGATATTGGACGATACTACAGATTTAGGCAATTGCCAGCAATTCATCCCAAAAGGTAACCGCTTCCGTGTGTTGATGACAACGCGGTTGCGAAACCTCGACACCAACATCGAGGAGATATCTCTGGATGTGCTGTCACCAGAAGAAGCTTTGCAATTGTTGACAAAGCTGGTGGGCACAAAACGAGTGCAAAAGGAAGAGGAAACAGCGAAACAATTATGTGAATGGCTGGGATATCTACCTTTGGGTTTGGAATTGGTGGGGCGGTATTTGGTTAAGAAACCTCCTCATTGGACTTTAGCAAAGATGTTGGAGCGTCTGAAACAGCAGCGACTCCAAGATGAAGCGATAAATCGCCATAAGCAACAATTGCAAAAAACCTTGAGTACAGCACAGCTTGGGGTTTTGGATGCGTTTGAATTAAGTTGGCAGGAACTCGATCCGATGACACAGTGTGTCGGTGAGTTATTAAGTTTATTTGCACCGGATGTTTTTGCGTGTGTTTGGGTAGAGTCTGCAACTTCTCGGCTGAATTGGGATGCAAGTGAAGTTGAAACAGCCCTTGAGCAACTTTACGAGCGTCATTTGATTCAATCGGTGGAAGATAAAAGTGGAGATATAGATTATTGCTACAAAATTCATCCCTTAATTCGGGAGTTTTTGAAAGTCAAGCAAGCAGCATCTGAACAAGTTGATGAGTTGAAACGCGCTTTTGCAGAAACTTTTATCGCAATTGCTCAAGAAATTCCCCAGTCGCCAACTCAGGAGATAATCAAATCAGTCAAAGGTGCTATTCCACATTTAGCAGAGGTTGCACAAAATCTGATTGATGCAGTCAGTGATGAAAATTTAATTTGGGTTTTTACTGGCTTGGGTAGATTTTATGAAGGACAGGGTTTGTATGCGCTGGCGAAACCGTGGTTAGAGCAATGTATATCAGTCGTCCAATCCCGTTTGGGAGAAGAGCACCCTGATGTCGCCACCAGTTACAACAACTTGGCTGAAGTCTACCGTTCCCAAGGACGGTACACTGATGCTGAACCACTCTACATCAAAGCTTCGGAACTCTTGCGACGCCTGCTGGGAGATT
>NZ_JABXYX010000360.1 GCF_017982655.1 Brasilonema sp. CT11
TCATCAAAAACGGTGAACAATTGCGGGACATGCTCGCTTCTGATGTGTCTGATGAAGATTTTGAAAATCCTGAAATCGCCATGAGTGATGAAGATTAATACGTAAAAATTCACCTCCCTGTTTATCTAAATGGGGAGGTGTTAAATCTCGTATTACGGGATTGAAAATCTTTGTCCATTTAAATATTTTATCACATGAATAACTTTGATGAAAGTGATGAATTTGGCGGCGGTACTAATAGCGTTGCCAAAATTTTTCGTAACCGTAAGACCACGACACCAGTAACTGACGATGATGATGAATTTGGCGGCGGTACTAATAATGTAGAGAAGATTTTTATAAACAGGAAATCGACTCAGACGCCAGTAAATAAGGTGAAAATTGGTGGTGAGATTTTTGATGATGGAGAGTTGATAGAAACTAAAAAATCTGTGTCATCTAAATCAAAAGTAAAAATTTCTGAATTAAACACACAATCACCGCCGAAAAAACGCGAGGTTGTAGAGTTAGACTACTCCCCAATTCAGAGTGAACATAGAATATTCTCCCCATCAATTCCTAATAATCAATGGTACATAGACCGTAAAAAACTTACCACTTGTGTGAAAGATATCTAGTCTTCACTAACCATACCATTAGTAATTGATACCGAATTCACCGACCAAAACCGTAAAAAATACAAACAACAGAAGCGCTTTGGACTGACTACTCAAATTAAAGGAGTGGGTGTAGATACACTAAGAAAGATTTACGCTCATCACCCATTAGTAAACAGTGGTCGTGAGATGATGGGGTTAAAACCTTTCCCGATGGTAGAAACTGATTTCCATCCAGTTGATTATCTTCGTGATTGTGGTCTAGAAGTCGATTTAAGGCAAGGGTACGACGATGAACTTAGAACTGTACCAAAATGCTTTGTTGTCGTCTATGGGCACTTCCTAACGGCTGAATTGAATATGATTTGTGGGGGAAGTGTCAAGGAAAGAATTAAACAGTTGCAGCGTTCCAATGGTGATGAACAGATAACTAGCGGTCGCCGTGCTTTCTGCCAAACTACCATTGACGGTATGAAATTAGACTGGGTAAGTCTCAAACACATCATCACAATCAATGGTATCGACTATGAACTGTGTTTGAAGCTGGTAGACACTGGCGCTATTCACGGAGTAGCTTCGTACAAAGACTTTTGTGATTCTGTTGGATGGAAGTTAACCGCCAAAGACAATTTCACAAAAGATGAAAAAGGTAGAATGCTTGATATGGCTATCGAGCGACCGATTGAATTTGAGGAATATTCACTAGGTGATTTAGACGTGTACGAAGCACTTAACTGTTACTTTGAACAATGGCAAGTTGTATATGAAAAACTAGGATTATCTGATTATTATCAGTGTCCTAAATTAACCATCGCCACAAACAACGGTCTGAAAAACGTTCTGAGAATCCATCGGAAGTGAAAGGAGCCAGTAATAAACGGAAGAAAATTTCTCTATCGCATCCAAATTTAAAAACATTTGAAGCGTTGAAAGAAATGTTGAACGAATCAGAATTGGTAGAAGATATTTTAGAGGTGTAAAACGACATGGGTAAAGCTAAAAGACGTGAACAAGACCCTGACTATGTGAACTACTTTCAGAA
>NZ_JABXYX010000188.1 GCF_017982655.1 Brasilonema sp. CT11
ACCACAACTTACACAAATGTGGTTTTGTTTACCTCTTCGTTTACCATTTTTTCTCATCTCAGTAGACTTGCAGTATGGGCAATGCACAGTAGAATACCTCAATTCATCTTTCTATTATGCAATGCCGGAATTCGCTGTGCTTGTAATTTTCCAGCATTGCACTCGGTGACAATTCTTTGGAGATATGTTGTTTTCCCCGAACCAGGTTTACCTACCACCATCAGGTTAGTATTTCGCTCCAACACAGCCAACCCTGACACGCATTCTCGTTCCTTACCCAAACCAATTCGATCCAAACTGCGGTAGTCGAAATTACGCGTTATAAAATCCTGCCACAAATCATCCAGTTCCAACCTGCGGCTACTGCTAAGTGACTCCAGGATATTTACGTCTACAAACAAATCTCCCAAAGGGACGCAATGGTCTATTCCCCATAACGGCATCGTACCGTGTAAGCTTTGGATGGTGTCGTGTCCATGCGATCGCACTTGTTGCACCAAGTCATCAATCGAGTTTCCTGTATTCGTCAAAGGCGAATCTTCAGATGTATTGACGGGTTGAATAACCTCTCCAGCACCGTTAATTTGTGTAATATGACCGATAGATAAGTGACCGCCAACCCGTACATTATTAAAAATACTTTGCAAATTTTCTTCGGGATTACGAGAATTACCCGAACTACTTTGAGGATTTTCTCGTTGAGCCAAGTTCGGAAATTCCTCTTTCAGGATACAGCGAACAATTTCTCGAATATCTGCGGCGTTAGAACCTTGAAGGACAGAACGAGCAACTTCCCGAATTGCTTCAGCATTAAGCCCTTGATAAGTATTATCTCCTATCTGAATGTTTTGCCCCTGTCCGATATTGACGTTGTACTTCCCTACTTCCACATTTTGAATGCCACCACTATTTAACCACTGACGCAAAGCTTCAACATCGGAATCGGTTTGAGTTCCGTTGAGGATGCGTTGAATAATGTCGTTGAGGTTACTAGGGTTCGCCATTTCTCGGACTTTTTTAGTTTGATTTTAGACCATTTAATAGTGAATTTACTTATGAAAACGAAGATTTTGATAAAAACTCGGCAATTGATTTCATTGGTAAATATAGCTTCAAAGGACGTTGCTTAAATTCCTGAAAACCATACTTTTGATATCAAACAAAAAAAATCCCCACTATCCCTACCTACAAAGCTATAGATAGAAAAGATGGGGATAAATTTGGATTCTGTTTTTGAGTACTTTCAAATTTCCTGATTACACTCAAACTTAGAGTTCCCTGTTTATGATCAGGAAATTTGAAAACTTACTTTTCAAGTAGTTTAGATGTGGGGTAACGATTTCCTTGTTTGTTGTCGTAAGCTTCCAGTTACAATAGTTCAGGCTCTTTCACTCGTTAAATGCTTCAAGTTTGCTTAAATCGATAGATCTGATTTGTTCTTTGTTGGAGTGTTCAATTTCCCTTGCAACGAAACTCCTGTCTTTTTGCACTGCAACGTCTGGCTTTTCACTCTCGACTTGCGGTGAGGTTTTCACTTGGTAATCAATTCCCTCAAAATCTTTTTTCATAAAGCTTTCCTCTATTTGCAGTGTCTTGCAATTAGAATTCCCATTAGCGCAATAAGTAGTGAAAAGTGTAGGACTCACTGAGTCGCGTAAAATCCTAAATGGTTACCAACAGGACGCTCACGCATTGGTATTCTGGTATGTATTGGAGCATTTAATACCTTTGAGCCATTATTAGTTCCGATCACCAGTGTCGTTGATCCACCCCCATCTAAATTTAGTGCTGTATGAACCCCCAAACTGGCGACAATTTTTTTTAATTCAGCCATTGTGATTCCTTCACTGTAAAGTGGTTGCTTCCCGTCTACCAAAATCAGCCACAATTTTGTCCCTTCTCGATTGAGAGCAGCAGCAACACGCGGATACGGTTTATTATTTTCTAAACTGTCATCAATTGGCTTACCGTCATAAACTAAAAGCTGGTTCCCAGCAACACCTTGAGCTGTCCCTTCAGGACACTTAGGACTTTTCAAAATTTGAGCACGATTTTGGGCAGAAAAGCACAACACAGGAAAATTTGCTTCGGGTGGCGAATAACGATATCCATTGGAGATAGCCTCGCCTATTGGATAGGAAGGATCACCACTGTGAGGATAGTACTCCCAAGGGGACTTTTCGTGGAAATGATGGAAAAAGCTGGTATTGATTGCCAGTTGCAGCTTGAATTCTTTGAGAAAATCAGACGTTTTCCGTGCGCTTGTTTCTCTATCCGTTGGTTTTGGTTCTCCTGGAGTGACAAGTGGTTTAACTCCTGGTGTTTTTAAGTCAATGGTGACAATGTGGATCATTCCTGGGCGTGGTGTCGAGAGAGGATAACGTTTGTAAACAATTCCACGAAACAAGACTTGCTCCATATCCGTGCGGGGGGGACGCAGAAAACACCGCCAGCCGTAGAACATCAGTGGTGATAATAGTAGAGCTAGTAAACCTATCCCGGTAGCTAGTAACAATCGCCGTGTGTAAACTTTGTATCGATAATGCATTGCTTGATGGAAGTAAAGCTATTTTTGGGCGATAGAGCACCTGTAATGCCAAAAAATATCTTCAAACACCCAGCACTAATTTAGCGTCAATTCCTAGAACCTGTACCTGACGCGCCTATAACCTACTGCCAAAAAAAATATTGTGATTTTCCGGAAAAGATAAACCTCTGATTGTAGATATTGTTAGTTGACTCCTCTATAACTAAACATCTATATGAGCCGCAGGGGATATAACCCCAATCTCTATGGAAAACCCGGTTACAACAACCGGGTTTTTGGCATTATGTGCAGTTTTAAGAATTGTTACGTTGGATTACAATATCCTTGAATGACGCAAGACTAGCACAAGGTACGCTCAGTGGTACAGCAAACTTCTTCTAATACAGCATCTATCTTAGGTAAGAAAGAGATAGATTTTATCATCATTGGTAGTGGTATTGGCGGTTTAAGCTGTGCAGCTCTTCTGGCACGGTATGGCTTTGATGTCACAGTTTGCGAAAGTCACTCAATTCCAGGTGGTGCAGCGCACGCTTTTGAGCGTGATGGATTCAAATTTGACTCAGGTCCATCACTCTATTCTGGCTTATCCTACAGTCCCTCTGCTAATCCTCTCAAACAAGTACTAGATGCAATCGGTGAGGAGTTACCTTGCGTCACCTACGATACGTGGGGTTGCTGTTTACCAGAAGCAGATTTTGACACCTCAGTTGGCACTAACCAGTTTTGTGAGGTGCTACAACGGTTTAGTGGTGCTGAGGCTATAGCCGAATGGCGTGAACTACAGCGTGTGATGGAACCATTGGCGCGTGCTGCAACTGCACTACCGCCAGCAGCCTTGCGGTTTGATGTCGGCGCGATTATGACTGTGAGTAGATTTGCCCCGTCTTTATTCCAACATATTGCAGACATAGGCAAGCTCACGGGACCGTTTAGCCGAATTATGGACGGCGTTATCAAAGACTCTTTCATACGCAACTGGCTGGACTTGCTGTGTTTTCTTCTTTCTGGACTACCAGCAGATGGAACAAGTGCCGCAGAGATGGCGTTTATGTTTGCAGATTGGTATCGACCGGGCGTTAAGCTTGACTATCCGATAGGTGGGAGTGGTGCTTTAGTGAACGCCTTAGTACGGGGACTGGAACGTCACGGCGGTGAATTGATGTTGAACGCTCATGTTGAGGAAATTCTTGTAGAAAGCAAGCGTGCTGTGGGTGTGCGTTTGCGTGGTGGTAAACAAATAAAAGCGCGTCGGGCAGTCATTTCTAATGCTTCGGTATGGGATACACTGAAGTTGATTCCACAAGAAGCATTACCAAAAAAGTTTCAGGAACGACAAGCAACACCAGAGTGCGATAGTTTTATGCATCTCCATTTAGGTATTGACGCAACACGATTGCGCTCAGACCTTGCGTGTCATTATATAGTTGTTAATAATTGGGAAAATGGTGTAACTGCTCCTCAGAATGTCGTCTTGGTGTCTATTCCCTCCGTTTTAGACCCTTCATTGGCACCATCGGGAAAGCACGTTATTCACGTTTACACTCCTGGTAACGAACCTTATGAATTGTGGGAAGGAATGAATCGAAAAAGTGAGGAGTATGCCCGACAAAAGCAGTTGCGTGCAGAAGTTATGTGGCAAGCCTTAGAACGAATTATTCCAGATATTCGATCGCGTTGCGATGTCACACTAGTTGGTACACCACTGACACACGAGCGCTATTTGCGACGCCATAGAGGTTCATATGGTCCGGCTATTCAGGCTGGAATTGGTTTCTTCCCTGGTTCTGGTACACCTATTCCAGGGCTTTTGTGTTGTGGAGACTCGACTTTTCCTGGTATTGGTTTACCTGCAGTCGCTGCGAGTGGGATGACGACTGCAAATACACTCGCACCTTTACACAAGCATGTCCAAATGCTTCAGGACATTGGTTACCTTGGTTAGTTCATAATTAATTTAGGTGTTATCTTTACAAAAGTTTATGTATTTAACTTGGTTAGACAGCAATTCTTGGCTGATTGAAATCGGAGGACAAAGGATACTTCTTGATCCTTGGCTAGTTGATTCGTTAACTTTTAGCGGTCAGAATTGGTTCTTCAAAGGCTCGCGATCGCAACAACGCCCAATACCAGAGAACATAGATTTAATTCTACTATCTCAAGGTTTGGAAGACCATGCTCATCCACCAACGCTCAAGCAACTTGACCACAATATTCCAGTCGTAGCTTCTCCCAATGCTACTAAAGTTGTACAGCAGTTAAATTACACTCAAATCACAACACTTGCTCACGGGGAAAGCTTCACCCTGAATCAAAGTGTTGAAATTAAAGCAACTCCTGGCTCACTGGTTGGTCTAAATTTGGTGGAAAATGGTTATCTCCTCAAAGAATTGGAAAGCGGTTTGACACTTTATTACGAGCCTCATGGAAATCATTCCTCCACACTCAAGGAAATTCCTCCAGTGGATATTGTCATTACTCCTTTGATTGAGTTGGGTTTACCTTTAGTTGGCGCATTTATCAAGGGGAATAAATATGCCTTAGAAGTTGCTCAGTGGTTGCAACCTCAAGTTATGATATCTACCGCTGCTGGAGGAGATGTGATTTTTGAAGGATTACTTAACTCTTTTCTTCAAACGAAAGGAAGCATTGAGGAATTTCGTTCGTTACTAGAAAAGAACAATTTATCAACGCAGGTGATAGATCCTAAACCAGGCGATCGCTTTGAGGTGAAGTTAGAAAAACGAGTGTTGAATGTTTAATAAACTTCAAACTTTATCCCTCGTTACCTGGCTCAGCCAGGTAATGCCAACTCAGAGGCTCCGCCTCTCGTCCCCTTAAACGCGAGGCGGAGCCTTGATAACTGTATTCCCAGTCTGAGACTGGGAACAAGTTTGAGTCTGTGCGGTATAACTCCTGATTCGCCAACAATATCCTAGAAGGGACGGAGCTTTTTCACCGTCTTCTGTAAAATAAAACATCACAATTTGTCGTCAAAACTCCTGCTCTTCCTCAAAAAACCAAATTTCTGCTATGAGGGTTATACCAATCAGCCAAAGAAAGCAAAAACCTGCAAACCAAAGCATTCCTGTCATTGTGCTCACCTCCAACCAAGACTTTTACTTATTGCAAAAAAACAAGTTTAAATGCAAGAGAAACCAGAGCAAAGTTCATTATATTTTCGCTTTGCTATCTCGACTTTTTTGATTTTTCTAAAGCGCTCTCTTTAAGATATCGAAATTTTTATGCAATGATTCCTAGGTTGAAACAAAGTTTAAAAAAGACTTATGCAACCCTCGAAGCTTTCAGTTTTACGAATTCTGTTATAACTGAGAAGTTTAACGTCGTGAGGAGAAAATTAATGCGATTACTACTAAGTGGAGTCCTTCTGAGCTTTGGATTGTCTTCACTCGTTTTGCCAGAATCTTCTTTAGCTCAAGCACAGTCGTCAGCGTCTCAAAACCAAATAAACGCGATGGTAGAAGCACTGCGGCAAGCAGCACCGCCGAAAAGTGGTAGTAAAGATGATGGATATTACAGTGAATGGCGAGTCAAACCAGAAACTCTTAAAGGCTGGTCAAAAAATTGTCTTAAGAAGGAAGTGACACCAGCGCAGTTTGACAGTGATGCTGGGTTAGCACGCGAAGTGGTCTCATGTATTACACGCCGGGAGTTAAGTAAGCAGTTGACTGCTAGTGGTAACAATGAAACGGCTGCTGTGCGTGGTGTTGCTTGTTGGTGGATGACTGGTAACTACACAGGCTGCAACAGCGGCTTCACTGCTGACTATGTAAAAAAAGTTGTAGCTTATTACCAGAAACCGGGTTCCAAACCAGCATCTGGTACTGCTAAACCCGTAACCAGTCCATCTCCAAAATCTTGATTGCAGTTTAGTGCGGATAGTTGATTTTAGTGAAGTTGCTCACGCGTTAGTCAACCTATTGGCTATGGCTTGCGCCACGGCGATCGCAAGAAAAGCCGGATATAATCTATCTAGAATCAACAAGGTTGACCAACTTTGAGCAGGATTTATCCAAGGCACAGCATGCTGTGCCCCTACCTTGGTGGGGTGCAACAACAGAACCACTGTATTATTAAAAATCTGTATTAAATAGAACTTCCAACGATAGAAGATTCTGATTTTGATTTGACTCGCTTTTGTCGCTTGCTAATGAGTGGTCTTTTTTTCTGCTTTTCCATTACTTTACTCAAACCAACAGCTACAATGTATGTCATTTCTGCCGCTGCTTGATATGCTAGTTTCATATCTGCTTGTTGTTGATTACTCATAGTTAATTTTGTTTATTGCTACTGTTTATTACTCGTTGATACAAAGAATACAATGTTTGTTATTAACTAGACTTCATCCATTTGGGTCACCCAATCGGGTGATATCGAGCATGACTAGGTAAACTGCTAGTCATGATGAGATAATAAAAATTTCCAAAAATTCAAAAAAATATGAAGGGTAAATTAATTGTATTTGAAGGAGTGGAAGGTTGCGGTAAAACTAGTCAAATACAGCTTACGCAAGAGTGGTTACAAAGTTTTCAGACTTCGGTAGTTGTGACTCGTCAACCAGGAGGAACAGAGTTAGGGTTGTATCTGCGAAAACTTTTGTTAGAAGCAGGCTCTCACTCTATTGTAGCTAAAACTGAATTACTTTTGTATGCTGCCGATCGCTCGCAACACGTAGAACAAGTTATCAAGCCAGCTCTCCAAGATGGGGCGATTGTTTTGTGCGATCGCTACACTCACTCTACCATTGCCTACCAAGGCTGGGGACGTGGTTTAGATATCAATTTAATTCATCAGCTAAACACCATTGCGACATCCGGGTTAGAAAGTGACTTAACTTTGTGGTTTGATGTTGATGTTGAAATCGGACTTGCTCGAAAACGAGGAGGCGGGGATATATTTGATCGCATTGAAAAAGAAACAATAGACTTTCATCGTCGCGTCCAACAAGGATATGCACACTTAGCTGACTCTTACCCAGAGCAAATTGTTCGTGTCGATGCTAGCTTGAGTCAGGAAGCTGTACAACAAAAGATTCAGGCAATTTTAACTTCTAAGCTCAAAGCTTGGGTTGACGAGAAAAAAGATAAATAACAGATATCTATGCAGTACAACTTTAAAGAACTTGCTAAACTTTACAAACACGCGCTCCTCAATGACGTACTCCCGTTTTGGGAAAAACACTCGATTGACTGGGAGCAAGGCGGATATTTCACTTGTCTTGATCGTCAGGGGAAAGTTTATGACACAGATAAATTTATCTGGTTGCAAAACCGCCAGGTGTGGACTTTCTCCATGCTTTACAACCAACTAGAAAAACGCGAAAATTGGCTCAAAATTGCCAGCAATGGTGCGAATTTTCTTGCCCAACATGGTCGAGATGCTGACGGAAATTGGTACTTTGCCCTAACCCGTGAAGGGAAGCCACTGGTTCAGCCTTACAATATCTTTTCTGATTGCTTTGCAGCAATGGCTTTCAGCCAATATGCCCTCGCCTCTGGTGAAGAATGGGCAAAAGATGTAGCTATGCAAGCTTACAATAACGTTTTGCGCCGCCAAGATAACCCCAAAGGCAAGTATACCAAAACTTATCCTGGTACGCGTCCGATGAAATCTCTGGCTGTACCGATGATTTTAGCCAATCTGACTCTGGAAATGGAATGGCTACTACCAAGCGAAACCCTTGAGAACGTCTTGGCTGCAACCGTTCAGGAAGTGATGAGCGATTTTCTGGACAAAGAACGCGGATTGATGTTTGAAAATGTTGCTCCGGACGGTTCGCACATTGATTGTTTTGAGGGACGTCTGATAAATCCCGGTCATGGTATTGAAGCGATGTGGTTTATCATGGACATTGCTCGTCGTCGCAACGATACTCAAACGATTAACCAAGCGGTTGATGTGGTGCTAAATATCTTAAATTTTGCTTGGGATAGTGAGTACGGCGGATTGTATTATTTTATGGATGCAAATGGTCATCCGCCACAGCAACTGGAATGGGATCAGAAACTTTGGTGGGTTCATTTAGAAACTTTGGTTGCATTGGTGATGGGCGTTAAGCATAGCTCTGCCGTAGGCGATCTGCGCGGAGCGCAGCAGCGAAGCTATCGCCTAACAAAACGTGAGTCGTGTCGAGAATGGTATCACAAGATCCATGATTACGCTTGGTCGCACTTTGCTGATCCAGAATACGGTGAGTGGTTTGGATACCTCAATCGGCGTGGAGAAGTGTTGTTAAATCTTAAAGGTGGCAAATGGAAGGGTTGCTTTCATGTTCCGCGTGCATTGTATCTGTGTTGGCAACAATTTGAGGCGTTGAGTGGAAATTAAATTTATTAAATTAAAAGTGGAAGCCGCTACATCTAATAAATGTCATGACTGTTGTCAAACCAAAGCGATTCACAATCGAGGAATATCATCGACTGATTTCACTCGGGTTTCTGACGGAGGGAGACAAAATTGAATTGATTCGAGGAGAACTGATCCAAAAGACTGCAAAGAGAACACTTCATACATTTTGTACAACCCGACTTTGCCGTCAATTGAATCGGCTTTTGGGCGATAAGCCGGAGGCTTGACGCAAAGCGTATCGCGCAGTTATCCGTGGACAAGATCCGATTACTCTACCCAATCAAAGTGAGCCTGAGCCGGATGTCGTTATTGCAAGAGGAACAGATGAAGATTATCTTGCTCACCATCCCTATCCCGAAGATATTTTGCTTGTTGTTGAAATTTCCGATTCCACATTGACTTATGACCAAAAAACAAAATTAGCGCTGTATGCAGAAGCCGGAATTTATGATTACTGGATCGTGAATTTGCAAGCTCGTCAACTAGAGCGTTACAGTCAGCCTTATCAAAATATTCAAGGTGAGTTTAACTATCTGAGTAAACAGATTTCTCTGGTGAATCAGTCAGTGTCTATTCCTGGGTTTGAAGATGCTTTCTTGAACTTGAGTCGGATTTTTCCAGAAGGTGCGGTTGGTGAGTGATATTATGTCCGGTTGATTAGTTATAAAAAAGAATATTTATAACTCCAAAATCGAGCAATTGAGCTGGCGGACGTTAGTCCGCCAGCTCAATTGCTTTCGGCTTTTGTGTGTGGCTAAAATTCTGCTCACGGAGCTTGAATGAAGCTTGAGAGCCAACAAATTTAGTTCCCAGTTCCATGAACTCAGCTTTAATTTCTCTATATTGAGCCTGAATTTCAAGATATTGCTCTATAGAACCCATTTGACATCTTTTACAGTGTTGAAGTAAAGTTACGGCAAAAGCCTTATCCAGCAACCATGCCATACTCCAGCAGCCTAACAGACGAAGAGTGGGAAATTCTTGAACCTCTACT
>NZ_JABXYX010000189.1 GCF_017982655.1 Brasilonema sp. CT11
GCGTACTTCGTATTCACCTAAACCAGAGCAGAAACCTGCTTGATTTCTCATTTTTTCAATTTTTCTTTTTGCTTATTCTCAACTCAGCTTCTCTGAGTCATTTTGTGCTTACTAGTCTAAAGTCCAGTAATTTAGAATCCATTAAATATTTACCTCCTCAAAAATTAATAAATCTTGTCTTTGATTTCTACGTAATCGCGCTCAAAAGAACACCGAACGCTAAATATAAATACGGTCAGCAGGAGTATGATTTTGATGAAGGCGTAATGTTTTTTCTGTCGCCCGGTCAGGTTTTCGGAGTGGAGATTGATAAAGATGCAGCATCAAAGCGTAGGGGATGGTCACTACTAATCCATCCCGACTTTTTATGGAATACATCGCTAGCCAAAACGATCAAGCGATATCAGTATTTCAACTATTCGGTCAATGAAGCTTTGCACCTCTCGGAAAAAGAAGAAGCAATCATAAACGATATTATCGAAAATATGGAGCAGGAATATCGTTCCAATATTGATAACTTTAGTCAGGATGTGATTGTTTCACAACTTGAATTACTGCTTAATTATTCAAACAGATTTTATCATCGGCAATTTATCACCCGCAAAAAAGCGAGCAGTGATTTGCTGCTGAAACTGGAGGATTTACTAAACGAGTATTTTGACAGACAAAATGAATTACAATTGGGAATTCCAACCGTCAAATATATTGCCGAGAAATTAAACGTATCGCCGAATTATTTAAGCGATATGTTAAGAACGCTGACGGGACAAAACGCCCAACAGCATATCCACAATAAATTAATCGAAAAAGCCAAAGAAGCGTTATCCACAACATCGCTTTCAGTCCGCGAAATCGCGTATCGGCTCGGTTTTGAACATCCGCAGTCGTTTAATAAATTATTTAAGAATAAGACAAGCGTCTCGCCACTCGAATTTAGAAACTCGTTTAGTTAGACTCTCACAAATCAATCAAAACTCGCTTACAGTATTCGTAATTTTCTTCTGTTTGTTCTGTTTGTTCTGTTTGACTCATTAGTGCAAATTAGCTTAAGTTATTTAGATAATATATGACTATATTAATTGTCTCCGGCGTCCTTGCACTTGTAGTCGCTGGATTAATGGTAGGGAACGAAATCACGGTCGGTTTTTTCGTCCACCCGCAGCTATGGAAGCTCGATGACGCTACACATGTTAAAGCAGCCCAACCGCTAGCACGTATATTCGGTGCGTTCATGCCCTTCTGGTACGCTGCTACCCTTATCACTTCATCTTTTTTTACTTATCAGTTACATACTCTCTCCAACCCCATATTTTTCTGGCTTGCCATTGCAGCCACAGTGATTTGGCTTGTTAGTATTATCTGTACTATCGTTGCTCTTGCACCAATTAACGACGAAGTTGCTAAATGGAATTTGGAGAACTTACCCAGAAACTGGAAAGAAAGGCGTAGACTTTGGGATAATCGTCATGCTATTCGGGTGCTTGCATTACTTATCGCATTCATTTTCCTGACAATTGCGTGCGTTGGAAGGTAAACTCAAGCCATTCATATTGGTTCAAATTCTGGATATCCAATTGATTTGGAAACTCTAACGGGACTTAAACAAAAAAATAAAGATAAACAGGTTATAATGCTTTTCTAGCATAGCTTTCACATCGAATTAACATCCATGAAACAGACAACCCCCGCAGCGATGCCGCCGTGTTTTGAGAAATGGTGCCAACGATTTGATGAAGCTTTTACTCATAAAGCCCAAAAAACAGGATTTAGGAATTATTTGGGAGGATTATTGGGGGAAAGCGAGAGAAAAAACCTTTCTCAGATCGCTTTTAACGCTATAGGGGTTGAATATCATCAATTGCATCACTTTTTAACTGAAGCACCGTGGTCTGACTCTAAGAGGGTGTTTGAAAAGTTTTAGGGAGTCAAAATTTAAGCCAGTCGCCTAACCATAATACGGATCATGGCAAGGTAGATAAAAGTCTCTGATGTTTGAGGCAATAACTCGTAATCTCTGACCAAACGCCGACATCCCATGAGCCAACCAAAAGTACGCTCGACCACCCAACGTTTTTTGAGCAAGACAAAACCCTTGGTTTGTTCCGGGCGCAACACCACTTGCACAATCCAACGGCAAAAATTCATCACCCACTGCATAAACGGCTCACCGTCAAAGCCACCATCCACCCAAATGGTTGTTAAACGAGATTCCTGCTGTTGAGACTGTTTGACCCGTTTGAGAACTTGTTTGCCTCCTTCTGGCTCACCCAAATTGGCAGATGTGACCAAGACCCGCAGGACTAGCCCCAAAGTATCGACCGTCATAAATCGCTTACGTCCTTTGATCTTCTTGCCTGCATCAAAGCCCACGGATTGACTCACCATCGCCGCACTTTTCACACTTTGACTATCGATAATTGCCTCTGATGGACTGCGATGACGCTCAATTTCGATTCTCGTCCAATCTCGCAGACTATCGTGAATGTGCAGCCATGTCCCATCTTTGCGCCAGTTGAGTCTGTATGTGTAAACTGTTTGCCAAGGAGGAAAGTCCCCTGGTAATCCTCGCCATCTCACTCCTTCTACCAAGATATAGAAAATCGCGTTCAGAATTTCCCACATATCAACTTCACGCTTGCGACCACCAGGTTTTGCTTCACCGAATCAAGTCACTCAGAAATTCATATTGAGCGCGTGTCAGGTTACTGGGATATGCTTTACTCATGTTGCTCTCTTGGTGCTGTCTACTATCTATTCACAGCGTATACCGAGAGAGCTTTTTTACCACCTGTCTTACTTTTCAAACATCCTCTTACTCTCAAAGAAATTGGGTGGAAGTTTTTTATAGAGAAGCTAAGGGTTGGTTAGGATTAAAAGAATACCAAGTTCGAGAGAAAAGGAGCTTGATGCGACATTTTCTCTTGGTATTCTGTGCCTATACTTTTATTCTTTGGCATCAACTTACAGGGGGTTTAAGACGTAGATGGGCGAACAAATCTTTGAATACCTTTACTGAAGCTTTAGAAGCCTTTAGAACAGCTATGTCTTATCGATTTTTCGACTGGTTGACCCATAATCGCGACGTATTTATCGCTTATAGAGCTAGTTTAGGCTACATTTGGGCTTAATTTTTGTTTAAGTCCCACTAAGTCATTCGTTAACTATTTGAAATGACACCATGACTACTCCTGAACAATCGTCTCCTCGTTTTCGTTCCGCGACAGAATTCCCCAAGACAATTGACAGTTTTAGTCCTTCTGAGGCTAATAACTTGTACGTAGAGATGCGAGAGTGTCTAATTTTCACAAATCGCAGCCGCTCACAATTAATCCGTAGAAATGAAGAACACAAAGAATCCGGAAAAATCTGCCAGCCTCATTACAAGTTAATGGGTTTAGAGTCCACGATCTTGGCGGAAAAATCGCAAAAATGTTAAATGGTATACAAAATAAAGATTTTTCATAGGGCGATTTTTCCGGAGGCTGGCAGATTTTTCTAGGTTTTTACCCAACCTTTTGTTGGTCAGTACTTAAGGCAGACTGTGACGTTCAAAAAAGTTCCAAATCATTTGACTGGCGTTAAAGCCAAGCTTATTGTTGAACTTATTGAGGCTAGCATCATCAGAAGTACCACCAGGCCAAGCATGTCCACCACCTACAACAGTTGCAAGTAAAACTTCTGAGCCATCTTTACAACCTGAGTAGCGAGAGATATTGACTTTATAGGGGGCGCGTGGATTAGCACCGGGAAGCAGTCGCACTGGAGCCGATCCACCGCAGCGATCGCGCGATCGCCAAAAGTTAATTGTTGCGGGGACGGAAATCAGCGCTCCTCGCTCTTGGGAGTCGTGATCGCCTTGATATTGTACGGAGCGATCATTTGTACCGTTGATCATCAGCATTGATACGGCTGCCTGTGGCTGACAAAGAGGTTTAAGTCGCACTGGCATCGCACCTGCTACTGATGCAAAAGCAGCAATTTTATTAGGGAATTTACAAGCTAAAGCTTGGGCTAGAATTGCTCCTTTGGAAAAGCCAGTCACATAAATTTTCTCGCTGTCAATATTTCTTGTTTGTTGTATGCGCTTAAGCAATGCTGAAACAAATGAAAGATCATCCACACCCGTATGAGAATTAGATCTCAAGCTCCATTCTTGGTTAATTCCATCTGGATAAGCAACAATAAACCCTTTTTGCTCAGCTAAAGTATTGAAGCGAGAAACACGAGCAATTGAATGACCACTACCACCATGTCCGTGAAACACTAAAACTAATGGCATCGGACGACGCGAATTATAAGATTTTGGGGTGTAAAGATAGTAGGTACGCGATCGCCCTTGATTGCTTATTTGCTGGTCGTTGCCACCGTAAGCGATTTTTTTGCTAGATATAGTTCTTCCTTGTGCTTGAATGATTCGGCAATCTGTTACCAAGATCGTTGAGAGCAGGCAAACAAGAATGTGAAAAAATCGGGAATTCAAATTACTCTTCACTGTCAATATCATTAAGTCTGTTAAATCTTTTATAAGCGTTCAGCCGTCAGCACTTAGTGTTCAGCTTGCGTTGCCGAAAGACCGACAAATCAGGCTTGCTGATCGGCTTGCCCTGAGCGTAGCCGAAGGGAGTAAAAGCTAGTAGCTGAATACTTACCTACCACGTAGTTTTAGTTTCAAATAAACGCTTCTTGAATTAGGCAGTTAACAGATCTACCTATTAAACAAAAAAGTGGTTAAATTTTCTAAAATACGCAATCCTCTAAGAGAACCAGAAACGAGGCGAGTTGCAGCAATTGGTTGTCTGAGGAGTCCCATTGCTAAAGGAAATGCCTGCAAAGAACCATCAGAGTGAAATGCATTGCTGAGGTTAGGAATATTGTGATGTGCATCGTCGCTGATAACTCGCAGCATTGATACAGCAATTCCTAACTCACTCAAAAATTCTAATACTAAAAATCCCTCCATGTCTACAACGTCAGCACTATATGTTTGACCTAATTGAAGTTTTTCACTTGCAGAAGAAATCAGGCGATCGCTCGTCAAACCAATACCTGTAAAAACTCTATCTTGTAATTTATTTTGGACTATCTCCGTTAACGAGCGATCGCACAAAAGTTCAGCAGCATTTTTCTTTTCTTCTGCACCAGGATAAACGCAACTTCGATACACTATAGCCTTGCCAACACTATATTTAGTTGACAAACTTCCACATAACCCCATCAACAAAACTCTCGGTTGCGGATGACGAGAAAGGTGTCCAGCTTCTAACCATTGTTCTAAATGTTTGGTTAATGCTGAAGAACCCATAGGAATGGGAAAAACAGGCGGTGTTGCAACTGCAAGGCGATTTAATCCTTTGCAAACAGATTTGTATTCTGATCCAGTAACAACTAAAATGGCATCCACAAGCATTGTCATAATTTTTTGGCGCTATTGCCTACACTGTTATTACAGCCTTGCTTTTAGTCTCTGGGATACTAACTCGGCTGCTAACAGAATTGCTGCTTTCATACTCGTAGCATCAGCAATTCCCTTAAGCGCAATATCAAACGCCGTCCCGTGATCCGGTGAGGTACGAACAAAAGGAAGACCTATAGAAGTATTAACTGCTCTGTCAAATGCCATCAACTTTACCGGTATTAAACCTTGGTCATGATACAGTGCAAGGTAAGCATCTGCAGCTTGTGATGGCTTAATACCACCATACCAAGCTTGACCTGGCTTAACCCACATTGTATCTGGTGGAACCGGACCGTCTAATTGTAAATTCGGGCGGTTTTTGCGTTCTTGCTCAATCCAGGGAATTAACCAATCTTGTTCTTCGTGTCCAAGTTGTCCCTGTTCGCCGCTGTGGGGATTTAAACCAGCGATCGCAATCCTCGCTCTTTCTAAACCAAAATCTTTCTCCAAACACTCCACCAGCAAGTCAAGTTTTTCTGTCATCAACTGCGGTGTTAGTACTTTGGGTACTTGACTTAATGGGACATGTGTGCAAACAAGCAGAGTGCAAAGTGTCCAGTTAGTGTGGGGCGATCGAGCGACAAATAACATTCCCACGCGTTTTGCACCCGACTTTTCAGCCAAAAGTTCTGTTTGACCTGGATAATTATATCCTGCTGCCTTCCATGCTGATTTGGCGATTGGACCTGTGACGATACCATCAAATTGATTTGTCAGTGTTTGGGCTATGGCTGTTTCCATATAAGCAAAGCTAGCCGCACCACTTGCTGCATTACCCGTCCCGATGATAATGTCATCCTGTGTGTGCTTGTCTAAGGGCACATCAAAAATTGATAACTCTGCTGGATCTGCTAAAGGCTGAGAATTTTCGGCTAATTTTAGTTTCGTGTAAATCTCTACTAAGAAACTACGGCTACCCACGACCGTCAGATCACAACTTTTGCTAACTTCTGGATCGGCTAAAGCTTTTAAAATAACTTCTGATCCAATTCCTGCTGGATCTCCCAGTGTTAATGCTAAGCGTGGGCGGCTTGGCACTGATGTTATATCTTTTTCATCTAATTTGTACATTGTTGGCATATTATTCCTTCTCAAGATACACTTCAACTTCGTAGAGAGCAGGAATTTGCTCAAAACAGACTTGTTTGGTCAGTTCTTGACTCAAGGACTTGCAAATAAAAAAATATTCAATCGGAGGGAGACAAGGAGGACGACTTGGGATATCGGCAACTTTACAATGTTTTACACTAGTCTAATACTTTGGCACCTCTTTCAGGCTCTGGTAAACTTAACTTAATTAAACAATTTGCAAAGGAGAATTGCAGCAATGAGCGGCGAAATGTTAAATGCAGCTTTGTTGTCCTTCGGATTAATCTTTGTAGGCTGGGCTTTAGGCGCTTTGTTGCTGAAAGTTCAGGGTGGAGAAGAGGAATCACTGTAAAAAAGCATCGCGCTAGAGACAAGAGACAACTTTAAAAGTCTCTTTGTCTCGTATACGCGCTTTAAAAGCGTGTAAACTTTTGTTTGCATAGTCAAGTCTGATAAGATTTTATTCATAAAAGTTTAAATTTTGTAAAAAGCTCTCATGACATTATTAATAATTGGTGCGACTGGTACCTTAGGGAGACAAGTGGCTCGTCGTGCGATCGATGAGGGGTATAAAGTCCGGTGTCTTGTTCGGAATGCAAAAAAAGCCGCGTTTTTAAAAGAGTGGGGGGCAGAAGTTGTACGAGGAGATTTATGCTACCGTCAGACATTGAAAGCAGCACTTGAAGGTGTCACAGCAGTTATTGATGCGTCAACATCTCGTCCTGCCGATTCTGTTAGTATCAGACAAGTAGATTGGGAAGGCAAAGTCTCTTTGATTCAAGAGTCTGTTGCTGCAGGTGTGGAACGTTTTATCTTTTTCTCCTTACTGGATGCGGAAAAATATCCAGATGTACCCTTGATGGAGATTAAACGATGTACAGAACTTTTTTTGGCTGAATCTGGTTTAAATTACACCATATTGCGACTGTCTGGCTTCATGCAAGGCTTAATTGGTCAATATGGAATTCCCATATTGGAAGCACAGCCTGTTTGGGTAACAGGAGATTCGTCTCCTATCGCCTACATGGACACTCAGGATGTTGCTAAATTTGCCATCCGCGCGCTGAAGGTACCAGAAGCCGAGAAGCAAACTTTTCCAGTCGTGGGAACTCGTGCTTGGAGTGCCGAGGAAATTATAGCCTTGTGCGAACGCTTATCTGGAAAGGAAGCGCGGATTACACGGTTGCCAATTAATTTACTACGTACCGTGCGCCGAGTCATACGCTTTTTTCAGTGGGGATGGAACGTCTCAGATAGACTTGCTTTTACAGAAGTTATCGCCAGTGGCAAGCCGCTAAATGCTCCAATGGAGGAAGTTTATCAGGTTTTTGGACTAGATGCAAACGAAACCATGACCTTAGAAACTTACCTGCAAGAGTACTTCAGCCGAATTTTGAAAAAGCTCAAGGAGTTAGACTACCAGAAGATTCAGCCCAAAAAGCAAAAACCAAAAAGATCCCCGTTTAAGAAAACCGACACTCAGTAGCTATCAGTAATAAGTCATGAGTCAGTCGTTATGACACAAAGACAAAATATTAATGACTAAATAGCCCAAAATGTGCAACGATTAACATAATAAAGTGCGTCACCAATAATTGGATATTTCAGTGTGCCCAAAGCAGGCATTATCTACAATGACGTTAAGCCGGTAGCAAGCCGAATCGCTATCGAACTCAAACAGACATTAACCGCCGCAGGTTGGGATATCTGTGTCACATCAGCTGTCGGCGGAATATTGGGCTATTCTACACCGGAAAGTCCCGTATGCCACACCCCAATAGAGGGACTAACACCTCCCGGATTTGATTCAGATATGAAATTTGCGGTGGTGTTAGGGGGAGACGGTACAGTTCTGGCTGCTTCTCGTTTAGTTGCTCCTTGCGGTATCCCGATTTTAACGGTTAACACCGGTCACATGGGATTTTTGACCGAAACTTATCTCAATCAATTACCCCAAGCAATAGAAAAGTTGCTTCTGGGTGATTATGAGATTGAGCAAAGAGCAATGCTCACAATCAGAGTTTTTCGGGAAGATTATGTCATGTGGGAAGCTCTGTGCTTAAATGAGATGGTGCTGCATCGAGAACCATTGACCTCTATGTGTCATTTTGAGATAGCAATTGGTCGGCACGCAGCAGTAGACATTGCAGCAGATGGTGTGATAGTATCTACGCCGACAGGTTCTACAGCATATTCGTTGAGTGCTGGCGGTCCAGTCGTGACTCCGGGTGTACCCGTATTGCAGCTTGTACCCATATGTCCTCATTCTCTGGCTTCTAGAGCTTTGGTATTTCCAGATAGTGAACCACTTAATATCTACCCAGTGAACACTCCTCGGCTGGTGATGACTGTGGATGGTAATGGAGGGTGCTATGTTCTGCCAGACGATAGAGTTTCTGTAGAGAAGTCACCCTATTGCGCCCCGTTTGTTCGTCTCCAACCCGCAGAATTTTTCAGGATTTTACGAGAAAAACTGGGTTGGGGTTTACCACATATAGCTAAGCCTAGCTCTGTAGAATTACCCTAGGGTTATTTGGGATTTTGGATGAGTGAGGGGCATTGGTGACAGGTTAAGGTTATGATGCATTTGTCAATCTACCTATAGGAGAAAAATCTTATCAAAAACCGCGATCGAAAACATTGTTTTTGGGAAGCACGATACGCGTAGCGTCAAGCCTCCGGCTTATCGCCTAATTTTTGTGTTCGCCATTTATTTTTGTGCGGAAAACCCAGTACAAAGCTTACTTTGATACCTGGTTTTTCCTATATTTTCAGCATAAATTCTAATTGACAAAAGCAATGTTATCTTAACTTGTCACGAATGATCTTAGTGCCATTCCTCCAACGCCGACAAATTCGTCGAACTCCCCAGGCTCACGAGTGCGCGGCTAACCTGTATGTGCGCATCAGTGAGAGGTTAAAACAAAACAAGATTTGTCAATTAGTAATTATGCTTAATGATTTCAGTAAACTTAGTACCAAGTTAACTTGAGTGCTGAGTTTTTGACGCAAGAATGAATGATGCATTGAAACATTAAGCGATACGCCAAGGGCGTCTGCGCTGAGTCCCCAAGGGACACGCTACGCGTTCGCCCTTGGCGTGCGCTTTGCGCTTACGCGTAATCGCCTCCACAAAAATTGCATTTGGGACCCCGATTATCGGTAAAAATTTAAGTACCATTACTTATTGACAAACGGTCTATTATCTTAACCTATGATATCATGTCCGGTTAATGACTTACGATTAAACTCCAATTTGAGTCCACCAATGAAAACCCGTTAACCCTCGAATTAAATCTTGCTGTTGAAGTAAAGATTTACAACGATGAAATAAAACCTCCTCT